>CAZWCX010000181.1:0-4852 GCA_964632945.1 uncultured Planctomycetia bacterium
GACGGAGCCGGATTGTTCGCGAACAGCGAAGCTGTCCGCGAATAATCCGGGCTAGACGCCGGTTCTCACGCGCCGGCGTTCTTCCCCGCGGACCCGGAGGAGGACGCCGGCTCGCCATCGGGTGCGCCGGTCTCCGCCCGCGCCGCGGCCCCTTCCCGCCGACGTTGCCACCACGCGGTCGCCGGCGGGACGAAGAGGAGCAATAACGCCAGCCCTTGCAGTCCCCGGCGCAGGGGCACGCCCGAATGCCCGCCGCGCGCCGTCGCGGGCGCCGGGGGAGGGGCATCCAGGCAGACCGTGCCGCCCCCCGCGGCGGCCCAGTCCGCGGCCGTGGCGAGGTCCGCGCCGACGCGCAGACGCTCGGGGGTCTGTGAGCCGTACGCCGCTTCCGTCCCCACCCAGATCTCACCGCGCGTGACCGTCCAGCGGAACGGGCCGGTCTCGCGCAGAGGCACGCGCGCCCGTCTCACCCGCGGGGTGACCGGTTCCAGCGGGACGCGACGGACCCCGGTTTCGCCCGCCGCCGTCCATTCCGCCGCAAGATCGAGCAGGGCGCCCGGATCCCCGCCGTCGTCCACGCGCACGGTGAGTACCGCATGGCCGGCCTCTTCGAACGCCTCGAGGGCGACTCCGCCCGTCGGCGCGGACGGCAGCGCCCAGCGGATCGCGGCGGCGACCACCCGGGCGGCGTCCCCGGATGCCTGCCAGCCCCGACCCCAGGCCCCGGCCGGATCGGTCGCCAGCGCAACGACGCGGCCGCGGCCGACCTGCCACGACGCGGCCAGCGGCTCGCCCGCCGCGGACACGTCGACCCGCGCCTCGTCGCGCGCGCGCGTGCGCACCCATCCGCCTACCGGTCCGGCCCGCGACAGGTCGGGCGCCCAGGCGCTGCCCGGCGTCGCCGCCGCGCCGGCCGCCGTCTCCTGGAATAGACCCTTCTGCCGGGTCAGATCCTCGCGGAGCGCCGGCTCCAACGCGGCCAGGTCCGCCAGGTGGAACGCGCGTCCGCCGCCCCCGTCCGCGGCCTGCGCGGCGCCGGCGAGGAGCCGCAGGCGGGCGAGATCCTCCTCGCCCACCGCGCGCCCGATCGCCACCGCGGTCAACGTGATGCCGGCGGCCTCGAGCCGGGCGGCCTCCTCCTCGAACTCCCGCGTCGACTCCGGGCTCTGTCCGTCGGTCAGGAGCAGGATGTGGCGGCGTCCGGAGGCGCCTTCGAGCGCGGCCGCCGCCGCGCGGACGGCCGTCAGGAGGCGCGTTTCACCCCCGGGTCGCAGGGCCGCGAGCCGCGCCGACAGCGCCTGCACGCCGTCGAACCGGGCCCGCGCGCGTACCGTCTCGGGCACGCGCGCGAATGCGATCACGCCCGCCTCGTCGTCCTCCCCCAGGATCGTCAGCGCCGCGGCCGCCGCCTGCACCGAGGACTCGAGCTTCGTCCGTCCCGGCAGGCCCGGCTCCCCCATGCTTCCCGAGACGTCCAGTCCGAGCGCGAGTGCGAGCGTCTGACGGGGCGTGGAGAGCAGCGGCAACAGGTCTTCCAGGGCCGACCCCGCGTACTCGCCGGCGGCGAAACTGTGCCGTCCACCCAGGACGACGAGGCCCGCGCCCCGGCGCAGATGCCCGGCCAGCCGCGCGGTCGTCGCCGGACCGAGCGCGGCCAGCGGGACGTCCTCCAGCACCACTGCATCGCACGGCTCGAAATCTCCGGCCGCCGGGGCGACCGTCAACGCGAGGTCGGGCAGTGCCGCCGCCCAGGCGGCCGCGGAAGCGCCGGCCTCGCGCGCGGTGATCCAGAGCGCCGGACGGGCCTCCGGCGGCCGCACCAGGCGGCCGGACTCGTTGTTGAACTGCACCGCCGGGGGCTCGGCAGGGCACGTCGCGACACAGCGCACCAGTCGTTCGGCGGCGTCGGATCCCTCGAGGGTCAGGCGCGCGGCCTGCTCGCCCGCCCCGGCGAAGTCGATCCGCTCGCGATGGACGGCGCGCCCGTCGACCGTCCATTCCACCGCGACCACGCACGGGCCGCCGGCGGCGACGACGGCTTCGAAGCCGGCGACTTCGCCGCGGGGGACGCGCGCGGGTCCGCGCACGGCCGTCACGGACACGTCCAGAAACCCGCCGGTTCCCAGCGGGACCATCTGGACGACCGCGCCGCGCGCGCGCGCGCGCCGGAGCGCCGCCTCGGTCCCCGGACCCGTCGCGCGCGCGTCCGTGATCAGGACCAATTCCAGCACCCCGCCGTCCGGCGCGAGCGAAAGCCCCAGCTCGACCGCGGCGGCGGGCCGGGACTCCCCTTCGCCGAACGCCACCTCCGGCCGGGGCTCCTGGCGCAGGGCCTCCGTCGCCGGACGCAGCGGCTCGCCGACGAACGCGGTCTCGCCGAAGCCGATCCAGCCGATCCGGTCCCCCGGCTCCAACCCCGCGGCCCAGGCACGCGCCCGCGCCGCCCGTTCCGCGGCAAATGGTCGCGCGCTGGCGGAAAAGTCCAACAGCAGCAGCCGACAGCGGGGCACGCGCCCGAAGGGGAGCGCAGGGTCGAGCGCGGAGAGCGCCAGCAGGGCCAGGGCCGCGGCGACCACGTGCAGGCGGCGGCGCGTGCTCATCGACCCGATTCCTCGCCCAGCGAACGGATCCAGCGCTCGATCTCCGCCGCCGCCCCGAGGTCGCGTTCCCGCGTGCCTGCGGGCGGCATCCGGAACGGCGCCGGGAAACTCCACAGCCGCAAGTATACCATGGACCGTTCGGGTTCTCCCGGCGCCACCCAGCGCGCCCCGGCGACGCCCAGATTCCGCGCCAGCGGCGCTTGCACCAGTCGCTCCCGGGCCCCGGGCGTCTCCAAGCGCGCGTCGAACTGCGCCTGATCGACCCCGCCGGGCCGGTGACAGGGGGAGCAGTTCACGTCCAGGTAGGAGCGCACCCGCCATTCCGGGTCGGTGCCGGGTTCATCCAGGGCCGCCAGTCGGGCGAGCCGCGCGAGCGTCGCGGGGTCCGGCGCGCCCTCCAGCAGTCCTTCCCGCGCCCAGGTCGGCACCGGATCGTGCGCCCCGTCGGCGACCTCGCCGCCGCGATTCAACTGCCGCGTATTCACCCCCAGCACCGAACCGGCCCCCGGCCCGTGACACGCCCGACAATCGGACGGGCCCAGGCGGCCCATTTTCACCTCGACCTCCGTGCCGCCGGGCCGGCGTCCCGCGACCACGACCTCGTCCCCCTTCCGCGCCAGCGCCGCATCGTCCTCGGCCTCGTTCCAGTGGTAGGTCAGGCCGTACGCCCCGCCCGTCGCGTCCCGCACGAGAAAGCGCGTCTCCAGCCGCCGGCGGCGTTCCGGCCGGGAGGCGTCCGGGGCGCGCTCGAGGTGCACGACGAACACCGTGCCGACGGGAAACTCCCACGGACCCTCCGCCGCGAAGCGCGCGCGGCGACCCGTCGGCAGCGCCAGCCAGTGGCGGCCCTCGGCCCCGTCCGCCCACACCGGCAGGTTCGGACGATACGCCACCATCCCGGGGGCGGCGGTGAGCGCGGAAAGATCCGTGAACGCCCCCGTCGCCGACAGCCGCGTGGGGAGCGCGTCCCATTCCCCGGGCGCCGCCTGCGTCAGCGTGAGGATTCGCCCTTCCCGTTCCCCCGGGCGACCGGCGATGCAGAGATGGAGCTCCCCGTCCGCATCCTCCCCGAACGAGGTCAACCCCTCATACCGGGCGAACGGCAGGCGGAGGATCTCCTCGTTTCCGACCACCGTCCGCCCGCGCGTTTCCAGCGCCCACACCCGGCCCGACCCGTTGTCGCCGTAGATGTACCGGCCTGCCAGCGCGGGCAGGCGCGAGCCTCGATAGACGAACCCGCCGATCACCGCGTTGTTTCCGTCGGACTGCGGGTAGTCGAACACGGGCGGGGATTCGAACCCCCGCAGGGGCTCCGGCCGGCGTCCCCGCAGCGGGCTGCCGGCGAACGGCAGGCTTCCCTCGCGCCACGACCACTGATGGTTCGTCCCGCGACCGGCGTGGTTGATCTCCTCCCGGTTCCCCTCGCCCACGTCCCCGACCCAGAGCGTGCCGGTCGCACGATCGAACGACATCCGGTGCGGGCTGCGCAAGCCGATCGACCAGAACTCCTCGAGGGCGCCGGCGACCCCCACGAACGGGTTGTCGTCCGGGACGAAGTAGTGGGCCGTCCGACCGTCGGCCGGCGGCCGCGGCGGCGGGTGGCTGACCCCGACTCCGCGCTCGTCCGGATCGAGGCGCAGGATCCCGGAGAAGAGGCCGCCGTCGATCCGCTGTCCGCGGCCGTGCACGTCGCCGCGCAGCCCCTCGTCCCCGAGCGAGACGTAGAGAAACCCGTCCGGCCCGAAGGCGAGCGAGCCGCCGTTGTGGAGCGGGTCCCGGTCGATCTGCTCGATCAGGATCTGTTCCGACCCGGGATCGGCCGCCGCGCCGTTTGCGACGGTCCGGAAACGCGACAGGCGATACACCCCGTGGGCGCCCAGGCGGGCGGTGTAGAAAACGAAAAGCGTTCCGCGGTGGCGAGAGTCGGCTTGCGCGAAGGCCGGATGGAAGACCAGCCCCAGCGCGCCGTCGTCGGCGCCGGGCGTGCGCGTGACCCGGTCGCGCAGGTCGAGGAAAAGGGCGGCGCGCGCGGCGCCGGAGGTCCCGAGAACGGCCATCACCGTGCCCGAACGTTCGAGCACGAACCGGCGCGGGTCGCCGGGCGCATGGGTGAGGAGGATCGGTTCGGCGAACCGGAGGCCCGGGAACGTCTCTTCCGTCCGCCAGGCGCCCAGGGCGGGCGGGACGACGGGAAAGGCCGGCAGGGCCGCCCTTCCGTCGGCGGGGGCGTCCTCGCCCCCGGCGACGGCCGC
>CAZWCX010000181.1:4862-11878 GCA_964632945.1 uncultured Planctomycetia bacterium
GGGGGGGCGGCGGGGGGCCGGGGGGGGGGGGGGCGGGGGTCCGGGCGGGCGGGGCGCCCTTCGGGGGGGGGGGGGGGCCCGCGCCCGGGGCCAGGGCCGCCCCCAGGACGAGCCCGAGGAGCGCCGCCGCGAACGCGCACCGACCTATTTCAGCACCCCGTGCTTGCGTCCTACCTTGACGAACGCCGCCACCGCCTTCTCGAGATGCGGCGGATCGTGCGCGGCGCTGATCTGCACGCGAATGCGCGCCTGCCCCTTCGGGACCACCGGGTAGGAGAACCCGATCACGTAGATCCCCTCTTCGAGCAGGTCGGCCGCCATCCCCTGCGCCAGACGCGCGTCGCCGAGCATGATCGGCACGATCGGGTGGACGCCGGGCTTGATCGCGAACCCCGCCTTCGTCATCGCCTCCCGGAACCAGGTCGTGTTCGACTCGAGCTTGTCGCGCAGGGCCGTCGTCTCGGAAAGCAGCGCCAGGCACGCGATCGAGGCCCCCGCGATCGAAGGCGCCAGCGTGTTCGAGAAGAGATACGGCCGCGAGCGCTGCCGCAACAGCGAGATGATCTCCCGGCGCCCGGTGGTGAACCCGCCGCTCGCCCCGCCCAGCGCCTTCCCCAGCGTCGACGTCATCACGTCGATCCGCCCCTGCACCCCGCACAGTTCCGGCGTCCCGCGTCCGGTCCGCCCGACGAATCCCGTCGAGTGGCTGTCGTCGACCATCACCAGCGCCCGGTAGCGGTCGGCGAGGTCGCAGATGTCGGCCAGCCGCGCAATCGCTCCGTCCATCGAGAACACGCCGTCGGTCGCGATCATCCGCGTGCGCGCCCCCTGGGTCTCCTTCAGGTGCTGCTCCAACTCCTTCATGTCCCCGTTCGCGTAGCGGCGGCGGTCCGCCTTGCAGAGCCGGATCCCGTCGATGATCGAGGCGTGGTTGAGCGCGTCCGAGATGATCGCGTCCGGCTCCCCCAGCAGCGTCTCGAACAGTCCGCCGTTGGCGTCGAAGCACGAGGTATAGAGGATCGTGTCGTCGGTGCCGAGGAAGGCCGAGATCGCCGTCTCGAGCTCCTTGTGGACCGTCTGCGTGCCGCAGATGAAGCGGACGCTCGAGAGCCCGAACCCCCAGCGGTCGAGCGCCTCGTGCGCCGCCCGCACCAGCTTCGGGTGGCTGCTCAGGCCCAGGTAGTTGTTCGCGCAGAAATTGAGCACGGTCTTCCCGCGCACCGAGATCTCCGCCCCCTGCGGCGTCTCGAGCACCCGCTCGTTCTTGGTCAGGCCGTTGGCCTCGATCTCGGCCAGCTCCGCCGCCAGCCGCTGTTGCGTTTCGCCATCCATGATCGGGGAGCCCTCCGTCTACGCGGTCGCGTACCGTTGCCGGATCGTCGGCAGAAGGTATTCGTGGAACGTACGGTTCCAGTCGTATTGGGGCTTGAAGCCCCAGTCCCGTCGCGCCTTCGCGTCGTCCACGTCCTCCGGCCACGAGTCCACGATCGCCTGCCGGCGCCGGTCGGGCACGAAAGTGATGTCCGCCCCGGGGAACGCCTCCCGCACGACCTGCGCGAAATTCTCCGCGCTCGGGTTGAACGCGGTGATGTTGTACACCGGCGAGGTCAGCCGCGCCGCGTCGGCGTCCATCAGTTGCAGCAGCGCGTCGATCGCGTCCGGCATCGCCATGAAGGAGATGCGCGTGTCCTCGCGCACGAAGCACTTGTACGGCATCCCGCGCGCCGCCGCATGAATCATTTCCGGCCCGTAGTCGCTCGTCCCGCCGCTCGGGATGGTCACCGCCGAGATCAGCCCGGGGAAGCGGATGCAGCGGAAGTCCACCCCTTTGCGGTCGTCCTCCGCTGCGGCCAGCTGGCGGTAGTGCTTGGCGTAGTAGCGGCCGAGATGCTCGCAGTAGAGCTTGTTGCACCCGTACATCGTGGTCGGCAGCGTCCAGGAGTGCTCCGCCACCCGCCCGGCCTTCTGCTTGGTCTCCAGGTCGGGCAGCCCGTACACGGCGATGGAGGAGGGAAACAGGTACTTCACCTGCTGCCCGTGCCAGCGCGACTGCTCGACCGCCAGCTTGAGCAGGTTGAGCGTCCCTTGCACGTTGACCTCGTGCGCGGTCTCCGGGGTGAACTCCGACCGCGTCGACAGCAGCGCGGCGAGGTGGAAGATGGCGTGAATCTCGTATTCGCTCACCAGGCGCTCGAGCAGGTGGCGGTCGAGGATGTCGCCGACCAGGTGGAAGGCGCAGCGCTGGCGCAGCCCCGGGTCGAGTTCCTTGATGTCGAGGCCGAGGACGTCGTACGTCCCCCGGTCGGCCAGCCGGCCGATCAGGCCGTGCCCCATCTCCCCGTTCGCGCCCGTCACGAGCACCACCGGTTTCCGCACCACGCGTGTTTCCTCCATCGGGGTCCGGACGCCGGCAGGGCGTCGGTCCGCGCAGAGTACCCCGCGGTCCGCGCGGACGTCAAGCAGCCCCGGACCCCGTCCGGTTGCCGCGCGGTTCCCTCTTTGCTACCCTCGGGTCGATGTCCCGGCCTTCCCGCGTCCGAGGCCCCCATGAGTCATCCCGAACGCCCCGCGCCGCCCGCCCGCGCCGGGCCCACCGGACGGTACGAGGTCCTCCGCGAACTCGGCCGCGGCGGCATGGGCGTCGTCTACCTCGCCCGCCACCTCGGCCTCGGCTCCCTCGCCGCCGTCAAGATCCTCCTGCCCGGGGACGGCGCCGGCGCGGAGGCGGTCCGGCGCTTCCACAAGGAGGCCGAGGCCCTCGCCCGCCTCCGCCATCCGGGCATCGTCGGCGTCCATGACCTCTGGACCGACGGTCCCCGCACCTGCCTCGCGATGGAGTACGTGGAAGGGGAGACCCTCGCCGCCTGGGCGGGCGGTCGTGCGCTCGACGCGCGTGCGGCGGTGGACGTCGCCCGCCAGATCGCCGAGGCGGTCGCCTGCGCCCACGAACACGACATCCTGCACCGCGACCTCAAGCCCGCCAACGTCCTCCGCGATCACGCGGGCCGCTGCAAGGTCACCGACTTCGGGCTCGCCCGCCTCGTCGACGCCGGCGGGGAACGCGACACCCGCACCGGCCAGATCCTCGGCACGCCCGAATACATGAGCCCGGAACAGGCCGAAGAAGGGGGGAAGCACGTTGGTCCGCGCAGCGACGTCTACCAGGTGGGCGCGATCCTCTACGAGCTCCTCACCGGCACCTGCGCCTACGAGGGGGTCTCGGGGATGGAGGCGATCTTCCTCAAGGTGCGCCAGGATCCGCCGCCGCCGGGGATCGACCCGGGCGCAGAGACGATCTGCCTCAAGGCGATGGCCCGCGACCCGCGCGACCGGTACGCGACCGCGGCGGAGCTGGCGCAGGACTGCGCCCGCTTCCTCGCCGGCGAGCCGATCCTGGCGCGTCGGGAGGGGCCCGTTCGCCGCGCCCTCCGCGCCGCGCGGCGCCGCCCGGCTCTCTCCGCCGCCGTCGTCGCCCTCGCGGCTGCCCTCGCTCTCGCCGCCGGAGCCGGGGCGACCGCCCGCCGCGGGGAAATGGAAAAGCAGCGCCTCGCCGCCCAGGTCCTCGACCGGCTTCGCGCCGCCGCCCGCGCCGGGCTCGACGCCACCCTCGTCGTCCGCCGCGCCGGCGGGTCGATCGCGCAGGCCCGCGAGTCGTTCCTTCCCCCGCTCGAGACCGCCGTCCGCGAGGCGATCGCCGCGGATCCGACCCTCGCCGAGCCCCACGGACACCTCGGCCGCATGTACCGGGCGCTCCTCCGCTTCGACCCGGCCTACGAGGAACAGGAGCGCGCCCTCGCCAAGGACCCGAACTACGCCCCCGCCCGATACGAGCGCGCCGTCCTGGCTTCCTTCAAGATCAACCGCCGCGTCATGGATCTCCGCGAGGACTGGTGGCGCACCGAGTGCCTCCGCGTCGCCGGCCGTATCGAGTCGGGCGCGCCCCCGCCGGAGCCGGGGCACGCCCCCGGCGAGGCCGAACTGGCCGCCGGCGACGCGCAGTGCCGCGCCTGGGCCGCCCAGGGAGGCGAAGACCTCGCCTTCCTCGAACGCGCCCCCGCCGAGGCCCTGCGCCGCGACCTCCCCGCCGCCGCCGTGCCCTGCCTCCGCGGCATGCTCCTCCTCTACGGCGGGGGGACCGCCGCCCTTCCCGAGGCCCGCCGCTGGCTCGAGCAGGCGGTGCGCGACGACCCGGAATGCGAGGAGGCGTGCGAAAGCCTCGCCCGACTCGAGACGCTCGAGGATCGCCCCGAACGCGCGATCGAGATCTTCGATGCCGGGCTCGCCGTGGACAAAGGGTACATCCCGTATCTGGCCAACCGCGCCATGGCCCGGCTCACCCTCGCCGGCCGCCCCGACGTGACGTACGAACGGGCGCTGGAGCACCTGAGCGCCGCGGCCGAGGATCTGCGCCGCTCGGTCGCCCTCGACCCCGAACTCCGGCTGGGATGGCACGCCCTGGGGGACGTTCTGTCCCAGCTCGCGGGACGGCGGAGCGGAGCCGCCGCCGCCGACGCGGAACGTCGCGAAGCCGACGAGGCATACAGCCGCGCCATCGCCCTCGATCCGGACCCCCTGCGCCCGACCCAGTCGCGCGGGATGGCCCGCATGACCGCGGCGATCGAAAAGTCCCAGCGGGGGATCGACGCGGAGGCCGAATTCGCCGCCGCCGCCGGTGATCTCGATTTCGCCGCCGCGCGCCTGCCGGACACCCCCGAGGGAGTGCTCGCCGCCGGCATCCTGCGCTTCGAATGGGCGCGGGCCCGGCTCGACGCCGGGGGAGAGGTGGAGCCCCTGCTCGACCGCGCGCTCGCCGACCTCGACCTCGCCGTCCGGCGCAATCCGCTCTCCGCGGAGGGCTGGTTGCGCCGCGGCGACGCCCGCCAGATTCGCGGCAACGTCCGCGACGAACGCGGCGGCGACGGCGATCCCGACTACGCCGCCGCCGAGGCGGACTACGACCGCGCCATTGAACTCCAGCCCGACGTCGGCGCTTTCCTCGGTCGCGGGCTGACCCGGCTCAACCGCGGTCAGGCGCGCACCAATGTGGGTCGCGACCCCGGAGATCTCTTCCTGCGGGCGGAGGAGGACTTCTCCCGGGCCATCGAGCTCGCCCCCCGGTTCCATCGGGGCTGGCTCGACCGTGCCCTCGCGCGCATGCATCGGGCGAAGCAACTCGACGAGGAGGGCGGAGACGGCGAACCGGTCCACGCCGCCGCCGAAGCGGACGCCGTGCGCGGTCGCGAGTGCGACCCCGATGACCCGATCGTCGGCCTGACCCTCGGTGAGATCCGCCTTCAGCGCGCCGTCGCCGCCGCCCGCCGCGGTCGGCGCGAACGTGCCCGGGCGGGATTCGAGCAGGCGGAGGCGGCCCTGGACTCCGTTCTGGCGCGGTTGCCGGCCTCGGCGCGGGCGCGATCCCTGCGGGGGCGCGCGCGCCTCGAACGCGCCAACCTTCTCGACGACCAGGGCACGTATCGACCCGAACTCTATCGCGCGGCCGCCGACGACTACCAGGCCGCGCTCGCCCGCAACCCCGACCTCGCGTTCGACCACCTTCACCTGGGAGACGTCTATCGCCACTGGGCGTTGGCTGCCGAGCGCCGGCGGGAGGACCCGGAACCGCTCTGGCAACGCGCCGAGGAAGCCTACGGACGGGTCGTCGAAATCCACCCCCGCTTTCCCGATGGATGGAGCAATCGCGCGCACGTCCGCGAGCTTCGCGCCGAGTTCCGCGTCGCCGCCGGCGGGGACCCGGCCGTCGATCGCCGGGCCGCGCTTGCCGACCTCGGGCACGCCCTTGCGCTGGACCCCACCTGGGTCGGCCTCCGCATCCGCCGCGGCCACCTCTTTCACGCGCTGGGGGAGTGGCAGGCGGCCGTCGCCGAGTACGAGGCCGTCGCCCGCGATACCCCGGAGGCGGAGATCGAATTCGGCGCCCGCCTCCACGACGCCCGCAGCCGACTCGGCGCCCCGACCCCCGAGAACTGGACGGTCTGGCTCGATCGCGGCTTCGGCGCGATCTACGAGGATCGGCACGCCGAAGCGGTCGAATGGCTCGAGCGCGCGCTCTCGGCCTACCCCCGTCGTCTGGCGGAGCTGCCGACCGACGCCCGGCCGCGGTACGAGGAGGCCGCGCGGGAACCGCGGCGCAACGTCCACTACGACCTCGCCTGCGCCCTGGCGCAGTGGAGCGCCGGAAACGCCGCTCCCGGACCGGCGGGACCGCCCCCGTCCGACGCCGCCGCACTGCGCGAGCGCGCGTTCCGGCACCTGGAGGAGGCCGTCCGGCTGGGTTGGGAGGACGCGGAACACCTGGAGGCGGACGAAGACCTCTCCCCGCTGCACGACGACCCGCGCTGGCGGGCGATCGTGCGGGAGAGCCGCGGGGGGTAGGGGCAGCCGCGACGCGCCCCGCCCGGTCGCGCCCGGGCGTCTCGCCCTCGGGAATCCTTCGCCGCACTGCCGCCCCCGCCGCGCGCGGTGCGGCGACGACTCCGGATTCGAACGCCGGCCCTACGATCGGCCGAGGTCGAACCGGTCCAGGGTCATCACCTTGTTCCAGACGTCCACGAAGTCGTGCAGGAACTTCTCCTGGGCGTCGTCACAGGCATAGACCTCCGCCAGCGCCCGGAGCTGGGAGTTCGCGCCGAAGACCAGATCCACGCGCGTCGCCGTCCACCGGGGCGCGCCGGTGGCCCGGTCCCGCCCCTCGAACACGTCCGGATCCATCGCCGTCGCCTGCCACTTCGTGCCCATGTCGAGCAGGTTGACGAAGAAATCGTTCGAAAGCGCCTCCGGCCGCGTGGTGAAGACGCCGTGTCGCGACCCCCCGAAGTTGGAGTCCAGCACCCGCATCCCGCCCAGGAGCACCGTCATCTCCGGCGCGGTCAGGGTCAGCAGCTGCGCCTTGTCGATCAGCAGTTCCTCCGGCGGGACGGCGTACCGGGCCTTCCGGTAGTTCCGGAACCCGTCCGCGATCGGCTCGAGCACGGCGAAGGAATCCACGTCCGTCTGTT
>CAZWCX010000182.1:0-11443 GCA_964632945.1 uncultured Planctomycetia bacterium
GTTCCGGAGCGGGTGATGTCGATCGACGGATAGACCCGGCGATCGGCCAGCCGGCGGTCGAGGTGGAGTTCCATGTTGCCCGTGCCCTTGAACTCCTCGAAAATCACTTCGTCCATCTTGCTTCCGGTGTCGATCAGCGCGGTCGCGATGATCGTCAGGCTGCCCCCCTCCTCGACCTTGCGGGCCGATCCGAAGAAGCGCTTGGGGCCCTGCAGGGCGCTGGCATCGATGCCGCCGGTCAGGATCTTGCCCGAGTGCGGCGCCTCGCTGTTGTAGGCGCGCCCCAGGCGCGTGATCGAGTCCAGCAGGATCACCACGTCGCGACCGTACTCCACCAGCCGCTTCGCCCGTTCGCAGACCATTTCCGCCACCTGAATGTGCCGGCTGGAGGGCTCGTCGAAGCACGAACTGATCACTTCGGCCTTCGTGCTGCGCTGCATTTCGGTCACTTCTTCCGGACGCTCGTCCACCAGCAGGATGATCAGGTGGACTTCCTCGTGATTCTTCGAGATCGAATTGGCGATCTTCTGCAGGAGCACCGTCTTCCCCGTGCGCGGCGAAGCGACGATCAGTCCCCGCTGGCCCTTGCCGATGGGGGTGACCAGGTTCATGATCCGCATCGCGATCTCGTCCCCGGTCGTCTCGAGGAAGATGCGTTCGTGAGGATGCAGCGGGGTCAGGTCGTCGAACGTGACCTTCTCCATCGCCGTCTCGGGATTTTCGTGATTGATCGCCTCCACCTTGAGCAGCGCGAAGTACTTTTCCCCCTCCTTGGGGGGGCGGATCTGCCCGGACACCCAGTGCCCCGTGCGCATGCCGAAGCGGCGGATTTGCGAGGGCGAGATGTAGATGTCGTCCGGGCAGGGGAGATAATTGTACTCGGGCGAGCGCAGGAACCCGAAACCGTCCGGCAAGACCTCCAACACCCCTTCGCCATACATCAGCCCGTTGCGGTTGACGCGGTTCTTCAGGATCTGGAAGATCAGATCCTGCTTCTTCAGCCCGCTGATGTCCTTCAGCCCCTCCTTGCGCGCGGTCTTCAGCAACTCCGTGACCGTCATGCGCTGGAGGCTCGTGATGTGGAGATCCTCCTTCTTGACCGCCTCGTAGCGGTCATAGTTCGGATCTCCTCCCTCCGGTTCGGGCGCATCGTCCTCGTGCTCGTTCGGCAGGCGTTTGGGGCGGGGCTCGACGGGGTCTTCATCCCGAGACGATCTCGGAGACATGCCGGAAACTCCTGAGAAAGGGGAGGCGGAGGCCGGCGACCCGGACTCACGCGATCCGTTGAATGGGACCGGTGCACTCGACAGGGATCGAGAGGGCGGGGGTCAACGGGAGGACGGCTTGCGCAACCGGCCCGCGTCTCGCGCGGACCGGATGCGCTGGAACAATCGGCCGACGGCAACGGTCAGATCTTCGCGGCTGCCCCGGTTGTCGACCCGGAACCCGGCGCGCCGTCGTTTTTCCGCCAGTGAATATTGGAATCGCTCCCGCTCGGCCACCGCGTCGGGCGACCACCCCCGGTCGCGAATGGTCCGCACGCGCCGATCCTCCCGTCGCGTGGCAATGTAGACGACCGCATGACAGAGCCGGTCCAGTCCGGCCTCGGCCAATAACGGTACGTCCAAGACCACCGCTTCGCACCGCCCCGAGCGGCGCAGGGCGACCAACCGCTTACGAATCTCCCGACCGACGACGGGATGAATGATCCGCTCCAGAAATCGCAGGCCTTCGGGAGCAGAAAAAGCGATACGTCCCAGGGATTTACGATCGATTCTCCGCTCCGGACCCAGGACGCCGGGCCCGAACCTCCCGACCACGGCCGCCTGCACCTGCGGCAACTCCAAGGCCTCGTGCGCGAGGGCGTCCGCGTCGATTCGCTCGGCCCCCAACGCCTCCAACTCCCGTGCGACGGTGCTTTTCCCGCAACCTACTCCGCCAACCAAGCCGATAATCACCAACGCCTGGCGGCCATGCGGATGGACCGAAGGGGAGCGGGGCACGGGACGATCCTGGCGGGGGTCGGGAAACTCTATGCTCTCGGGGATCGCTCGGGGGAATCCGGAGGAAACCGGGGGAGGAATTGGGGGCCGACGCCTTCACCGCCGCCCGGATCGGGACTGCGGGGTTCATGGCCCGGTCGGGGTGAACGGAATCTGAACCGCGTCGACTGTGGGAATCGTCTCATGCATTAAACTCGCCTGGGGCCTCCCTGTCAAGGTCTAATTGTGCTTGCCGGTTTTTTCCTTGACAGGTACGGCGGGCCCCCTATAATCGCCGACAACCTACGTTGAGGAGGGTGGAGATGCGTAAGTCCCGCGCAGGGCTGTCTGACATCATCGTGATGGTCTTCGTGACCCTCTCGGTGGTGACTTGCTGTGTCGGTTGGTACCTCTATCAGGTCGGGGAGCGTAACCGCAATCACATCAACGCCCTGACGAAGCGCTCGGACGGTGTGCAAAAGCGCATCGAGGAGCTGATCGACCAGGCGCGCGAGATCTCCACCCGCGCCGGCTTCAAGGCCGAGACGGGCATGCCGAGCTCGAAGCCCCTCGAGGATCTGCTCTCCCCCCTGAAGACGGATCTCAAGCTGCCCGGTTCGGATGCGAACATCCAGGACAGCTTCATTCCGCTCGAGGGCAAGATCTACGCCGCCGAGACCCGGCTGCAGCTCTCCCGCGCGCACCTGGGCATGGCCCAGGATAGCCGGGACGAGTCGAGACTCCGCCTCAACATGATCGACAAGGCCTTGACCGCCGAGATGGACCGGCTCAAGGGACGCTTCGAAGAGTTGTCCAAGCAGCTCGCCGACGAAGGAAATGCCTTCGCCGAACGCATCGACGCCCTCACCCAGGAGGAGCAGAAGCTGCGCGACGAGCTGACCGCCACCCAGCGCCGCTACGCGGATGAAGGGATGCGCGTGCAGAACGAAACCGCCCGCCTCGAGCAGGAACTGCAGCGGCTCCAGCAGCGCGAGGCCCTGGTGCGCGACATCACCCGGCCCGCGGGGCAGATCGTCTTCGCGGACCGCAACGCCCACTACGCCTACGTCAATCTCGGCACGGGCGACCGCGTCCGCGAGGGCACCAAGTTCCTCGTCTACCGCCTCGGCAAGGGCGGCGTGCGCGAGGACAAGGGCGAGGTCGAGATCAAGCGCGTATTCGACGACCAGGCCCAGGTGAGCATCACCCGGACCAACAACGATTTCGATCCGATCACCGAAGGCGATCTGATCGAGAATCCCCTCTACAACCGCGGCGAAGCCCGCCGCGTCGTGCTGATCGGTACCTTCAATCAGCGCGACTACCGCTACACGACCGAAGACCTCAAGGCGCGCCTCGTACGCGCGGGAGCGGTCATCGAGGACAAGATCTCCATCAATACCGACTATGTGATCACCGGCGCGGAAGTCGCCGAGGACGATCCGAACTACAAGCAGGCCGCCCTGCTGTCCGTCCCGACCGTCCCCATGGCCCGCATCCTGCCGTACCTCGGAGACTAGCAGGTTCGGGACCGTTGGGGGGCGTACCAAACTGGGGTGTCTGGTGGCGTCGCGACCTCGGGTCGCCGGCGCCGCAAAGTGGGAAATAGGAGGACCGAATGGGTAAGGATACGAGCGGAATCGTGGTGATCGCCCTCTCGGTGATCATGCTGCTCGTGGGCGGCTACATGGCGTGGACCGCGCACCAGAAGAACGCCGATGAGGCCAACGGCTACAAGATCCAGATCGAGAAGGCCCAGGCCAAGCTCGACAAGCAGTACAAGCAGGTCCGCGAGTACGAGACCACCGTCAAGGTGCTCACCAAGCTCAGCGGTTGGGGCAAGTTCCGCATGGTGGGGAAGGACGGCCAGGAAATCTGGGTCGAGGCCGACAACTCGAAGGTCGGCTCGATCGATTCCACTCTGGACCAGTACCTCAAGCTTCTCAAGGACATGGCAGAACGATATCCGGAATGGGCCGGCAGCATGGCGGCCAACGAGCGAATCGACTTCAAGACCATGAACTCCTGGAAGGAAGTCGCCAACGTTCCGCTCGGAGACTTCCTCACGGCCGACAAGCTGGTCCGCTCCCTCAAGCGCCTGGAAGAACACCTCACCAAGGAGACCGATCGCCTCATCCGCGAACGCGACGAAGCTCGCGCCGAGGAAGACAAGCTCATCGGTGAGCGCGGCGAACAGGCCCGCAAGGAAAAGGAACTCAAGGACAAGATCAGCAATCAGCGGAAGGAAAACGAGGGGATCATGGCCCGCATCAAGGAGCAGGCCACCCAGAAAAAGGATGAAGTCGTCGCCCTCGACCGCTCCATCCAGGAAATCCTCGAAAAGATCGGTGAAGTCCGCCAGAAGGGCGAGGAGAACGTCAACAACCTCCGCAAGGGCCTCGCCAACGTCAAGGACCGCATCGACAAGTTCCAGCAGCGCGCGGAACTCGCCCGCTCGAGCACCGAAGCCGACGGTCGAGTCACCCACTCCCTGCCGTCCCAGAACTACGCCTGGATCGACCTCGGCAGCAAGCACACCCTTCTGGTCGGCACTCGCTTTGAAGTGTTCGGGCTCGACAAGGGCGGCAAGAAGGTTCCGAAGGGCGAGGTCGAAGTCCTGAAGGTTTGGGAAGACCAGGCGCAGGTCGCCATCCTGAAGACCCACAACACGCTGCGCCCCATCGAGGGCGGCGACTACATCAACAACGAGGTCTTCGATCGCAACAAGACCAAGGTCTTCGCCTTCGCCGGCCGCTTCGCCGGTCGCTACTCGAACGAAGAGGCCAAGAAGAAGATCGAGGAAATCGGCGGCAAGGTCGTCGAAGAGGCCACCCTCGAGACCGCCTACGTCGTCGTCGGCAAGGACTACGAGTCCGATCCGAACTACGCGCGTGCCCAGGATTGGGGTATCATCATCATCCGCGAGAAGGATCTCTACGAGTTGATGGGGATCCGCTAACGATCCACGGATCGACCCCGGAAGGAACAATCCTGCAACCCAAAGGGCGGGCCACCGCGCCCCCCTTTGGGTTTGCTGTTTCCCATGCCTGACCCTACGCCCGAGCCAGAACTCGACCGGCGCCTCACCCTGGGGGAACACCTCGAGGAGTTGCGCACCCGGGTCATCCGGGGTCTCTACGCCTTCGGCTTGGCCCTGGTGGTCTGCCTCTTCTTCCAGGACCCGCTCACCTACATCGCCGTGTGGCCGCAGTTGCGCACGATGGAGGCGATCGAGAAGGCCTCTCCCGGCCGCAATGTGGAAATCATCACGGTCGGACCGACCGAGGGATTCGGGGCCTACCTCTCCGTCAGCATGATCTCCGCCCTCTTCCTGTCCGCCCCGTTCCTGCTCTACCAGCTGTGGTTGTTCATCCGGGCGGGCCTCTATCGCCAGGAACGCCGGTATGTCACCCAGTACGTCCCGCTGACCCTGGGTCTCTTCGTCCTCGGAGTGCTGTTCGGGTACTTCGTCCTGATTCCGACGGCGTTGCGCTTCCTCGTCGCCTATGGGGGCGACTTCGTCTCGCCCAAGGTTTCCCTCAAGGAATACCTGAGTTTCTTCTTCCTTCTGACGTTTGCCGTCGGGATCTCGTTCGAACTCCCCCTGTTCATGATCTTCTTCGGAAAAATCGGCGTCGTGAACGCCGCGAGGTATCGGCAGGCGCGGCCGTATGCCGTTCTGCTGGCGTTCATCGTGGGCGCCATCTTCACCCCCCCTGACCCGGTGTCGCAGACCCTGCTGGCCGTGCCCCTTTATGCCCTCTTTGAAGTGGGCATCGTGCTCTGCCGCCGGGCGGAGCTCGCCGCCGCGGCGGCCGCCGGTCGCAGCGATTCCGGCTCCACCGCATCCCAATAGGACGCTACCCCCATGCGCATCGGCATCGTCGGAGCGCCGTCGACGGGCAAAACTACCGTCCTCTGCGCCCTCACCCAGCAACCGTACGAGGCGGCCCTCGCCGCCCAGGCGTCCGCGAAACCGCGTGAGGGGATCGGACGGTTGCGGGACGCTCGGCTCGAACGGCTCCGCGACCACTTCAAACCCAAGAAGTACACTCCGGCGGCCATCGATTTTCAGGACACCCTCCCCGTCGTTCTGTCGGGCCCCGATCAGGCCAAGAATCGCGAGCGGCTGCCCGCCGTCAAGGAGGCCGATGGGCTGCTGGTCGTCCTCGCCTCCCTGGATTCCGCCGCCCCGGAGGCGCTCCTCAGCGCCGCTCGCAGCCAACTGGATTCGCTGCGTTCGGAATTCCTCGTCGCCGACCTCAGCATCGTCGAGAAGCGGGTCGAAAAACTCCGCGTCCAGGTGACCAAGCCGACCGCTTACCAGGCGCAGGACAAGAAGGAACTCGCGCTCCTCGAACGGTTGCTGCCCCACCTGTCCGAGGGCCGACCCGTCGCCGATTGCTCCATGTCGGAGGACGAGAAGAAACTGTTGAAAGGGTTCCGCCTCATTTCCGAAAAGCCGGTGCTGATCGCCCTCAACGTCCCCGAGGCGATGCTCTCCCACGCCGAGACCCTCGCCGGCGGTCTCGCCGGACGGGAACCCGTCGTGGTCCTTTCCGCCCGCCTGGAACTCGAGCTCGCGCAATTGCCCGACGACGAGCGCACGGCGTTCATGGCCGACTACGGACTGACCGAACTCGCCGGCCCACGGATCGTGGAGAAGGCGTTCCGCTTCCTCGACCTGATCCACTTTTTCACGGTCGGCGAGGACGAAGTTCGCGCCTGGACGATCCACCAGGGCGATGACGCCCTGACGGCCGCCGGACGCATTCACTCGGATCTGGCGCGCGGATTCATCGCGGCCGAGATCTATCACTACGACGACTGGGCGACGGCCGGTGGTCAGCTCAAGGAAATCCGGGCCAAGGGCCATCTGCGCACGGAGGGGAAGCAATACAAGGTGAAGGACGGCGACATCGTGAACATCAAGTTCAACGTCTAGCCGCGCGCGAATCCGAACAAGCGGTTGAAAACCGCCGCCGGTTCGGCTACCATGGCGACTTCCTTGCATCTCCCTTCCCGAAGGACGCCCGATGAGCAAGGTCGTCCTGGCCTGGTCCGGCGGCCTCGACACGGCCATCTGCACCCACTGGCTCCGGCATACCCGAAACCTCCGCGTGGTCACCTTCTCGGCCCACGTGGGGCAGTCGGAAAGCATGGAGCCGATGGGGGAACGGGCGCTCGAACTGGGCGCCCAGGCCGCGCATGTCGCCGACCTTCGCGACACGTTCCTGCGCGACTATTGCTTTCGCGCCTTGCGCGCGCAGGCCCGCTACGGCTCCGGATACCTGCTCTCTGCCGCCCTCACCCGTCCCCTGATCGTGGCCGAACTCGTGCGGGTCGCGTTCGAAGAGGGGTGCGAATACCTGGCCCACGGCTGTCGCGGCGTCGGCAATGACCAGGCCAGGTTCGAGCGCGCCATCCGCGACCTCACGCCCAACCTGAAGGTCCTGGCCCCCCTGCAATCGCTGGGACTCCGCTCGCCCAAGGACGACATCGACTACGCCCAGATGATGGGCATTCCGGTTCCCACTCCCCGCAGCACGCTCTACAACATCGAGGAGAATCTGTGGGGTGTGAGCATCTCGCTGGACGGGATCAAGGACCTGTGGAGCGAAGCGCCGGCCGACACCTACGTGGCGACCGCGCCGCCGGGCGAGGCGCCGGAGCGTCCCGGCTTCGTGGAAATCGGCTTTGACGCGGGACTGCCCGTCTCCCTCGACGGGCGCCGAACGGATCCGGTCCGGCTCATGGAAACCCTCAACCAGGCCGCCGGACGCCATGCCATCGGCCGCAAGGAAGTCGTCGAGACCCGCATCACCGGTTCGAAGGCGCGCGAGGCGTACGAGACCCCGGGAGCGACCGTGTTGTATGCGGCCCATCAGGCCCTCGAGGAGATCACGCTCGACCGGGAGACCTTGCGCTTGAACAACTCGTTGGCCCGCGAATACGGCGAAATCGTCTACGAAGGCGGCTGGTTCTCGCCCCTGCGCGAGGGTCTCGATGCCTACTTCGAGCGGGTACAGCGGCCGGTGACGGGAGACGTGCGCATGAAACTCCACCGCGGCACCGTGACCGTGGCGGGGCGGCGTTCCCCGAACTCCCTCTATCCGGTGGACCCGGGGAAGCCGATGTCGGCTGAGACGCCGCGAAGCCGCCGTTGATCGAACGGCAGGCAGGACCGCATCCGATCCGGGCGGGCCGCGGCGGGCCCGGGGAGGCCGCGAGAACATCGGCGCGGGACCGTGCCTTCGCCGCGGGCCGGCAAGGCCGGGAGGGGCGGCGCCGAATCCCGCCGTCGAACCGGGTGGGGAGGGGGCATGGACGTTGAGATCGTGATCACCGGCACGGAGGTGACCAACGGCACCATCGTCGACACGAATTCCTCGTGGCTGGCCAAGCGGTTGACCGGGATGGGGCTGGTGGTGCGCAGGAAGACGGCTGTGGGGGACCGCATGGACGATCTCGTGGGCGCGCTCCGGGCGGCGGCCGCACGGTCCGAAGCCGTGATCGTCAGCGGCGGCCTGGGTCCGACCTCGGACGACCTCACGCGGGCGGCCGCCGCGCGCGCGGCCCGAACCGAACTTCGGTTCCTTCCGGCCGAGGCGCGCCGCATCGAGGCGCGCTGGCGGGCCCGCGGGCTCACCATGCCGGCCAGCAACGTCGCGCAGGCCTACATCCCTCGCGGCGCGCGCATCATCCCGAATCCGGTCGGCACGGCCCCGGGATTCGAAGTCCGGATCGGCGGCGTGTCGGCCTACTCCCTTCCCGGCGTGCCGTCGGAACTCCAGCGGATGTTCGACGACACCGTCGCTCCTCGTCTCGCCCGCCGCGCCGGCGCGCGCGCGCGCCTGACGTCACGCGAGATGCTCGTCCTGCTCCTGGCCGAGTCGGTGGTCGGCGAGCGGACCGAGTCCCGGCTTCGCGGGATGCCCGGACGCGACGACCTCGAAATCGGCTATGCCCTCGGTCGCGGCGGCGTGATCGTGCGCCTGTCGAGCCGCCGGCGCGACGCCGGGGTGTCCCGGACTCTCCTGCAGCGGGCCGCGGGTCGGGTCCGGCGGGAGTTCGGAGACCTCTGTCTTCCCACGGCCGACTTGGGACTCGAGGAACTCGTGGCGCGCGACCTCCTTGCCCGCCGGACCACGGTTGCGGTCGCGGAATCCTGCACCGGCGGTCTCGTGACCGAAATGCTCACTCGCGTGCCGGGCATCTCGGCCTGCCTTTTGGAGGGCGTGGTCGCCTACTCCAACCGCGCGAAGATGCGACGCCTCGGCGTTCGCGCCGCCACCCTGGGCCGGCACGGAGCCGTGAGCGCCGAAACCGCCCGGGAGATGGCCCGCGGGATCTGCCGGACCAGCGGTGCGCGCCTCGGGATCGCCATCACCGGGATCGCGGGTCCCGCGGGCGGAACCCCGGAAAAGCCGGTCGGGCTCGTCTTCGTGGCTGCCCGGTACTCCGGAAAAGAACTTGTCGAAGAACTCCGCCTCGCCGGCCAGCGCCACCACATTCGCCTGCGGGCCGCCGCGTACGCGCTGCTGGTGGCTCGCCGGCTCTTGAGAGGATAACCCCCCCCATGGCACGACCCCGACGCGGCGCCGCCGATCCGGAACCTCCGGCGCGACCCCCCGCCCGCTCGCCGCGGGATATGGATTGGGTCTTTCCGACCCCGGATGCGGAACGCGTCCGCCGGATGGCGACCCAGTTGGGGCTTCACCCGACGGTCGCGGAGGTCCTCGTCCACCGGGGCTTCGATGATCCGGTCCGCGCCGGCGCCTTCCTGCGCCCCGGACTCGATGAGATCCTCGACCCCGACGGCCTCCCTGACGTCGGGTTGGCCGTCGAACGCGTCAACCGCGCCTTGCGCGACGGGGAGAAGATCGTCGTCTATGGCGACTACGACGTGGACGGCATCACGAGCGCCACCATCCTGCTCAACCTCTTCCGCCTGCTCGGCCGCCCCGTCGGAGAGGACGCCCAAATCCGGTATTACGTCCCTCACCGGGTCGAGGAAGGATACGGGCTCAGCATCCGCGCCATCGAGGCATTCGCCCGCGACGGGGTCACGCTGCTCATTACCTGCGACTGCGGAACCTGCGACCACGAGGAGATCAAGCGGGCGGGGGAACTCGGCATCGACGTGGTCGTCACCGATCACCACGAGCCGGACGCCGTCCTTCCCCCGGCCCTCGCCATCGTCAATCCGAAGCGGCCCGGATCGCGGTATCCGTTCCACGGCATCTGCGCCGCGGGCATCTCGTTCAAATTCGCGATCGCGCTGCTGCGTAGCCGCTCCCCGGGCGCGCGCCTCTCGGACGAGTTTCGCGACTTTCAGATCGATGCCATGGCGCTCGTCGCGCTCGGCACCGTCGCCGACATCGCTCCGCTCGTCGACGAGAATCGCGCCCTCGTCACGTTCGGCCTGGTCGCCCTCCGCGAAGTCCTGCGCCACGAGCGCAGCCCGGGACTGCGCGCGCTCCTCCAGAGCGTCGGCGTCGACGCCAAATCCCCGGTCACCCCCGCCCACATCGGGTTTCGCGTCGGCCCGCGGCTCAATGCCTGCGGCCGGATGCAAAACGCGCGGCTCGGGCTCGAATTGCTCACCGAACGGGATCCCCACCGGATCGCCGAGATCGTCGCGGACCTGGAACGGATCAATCGCCAGCGTCAGGAAACGGAACGACGCATCGTGGACCAGGCCAAAGAACTGATCGAGCGCGAATACGACCTCGCGCGCGATCGGGTCATCGTGCTCGCTCAGCAGGATTGGCATCCCGGCGTCGTCGGCATCGTGGCCAGCAAGATCGTGGACGAATACCACCGACCGACGATCCTGATCGGGCTGCGCGGCGACCGGGGGAGGGGGTCGGGTCGCTCGATCCCCGGCTTCAATCTGCACCAGGCGCTCAGCGCCTGCCGCGAAACGATGGTCGGCTTCGGCGGACATGCGATGGCGGGCGGCATGGAGATCGAGGCGGGCCGCGTCGACGACCTGCGCAAGGCGATCAATCGGTACGCCAGCGAAAACGTCCCCGAGCCGGATCTGGTGCGCAAGCTCCATATCGATGCGGAACTGCCGCTCGAGCACCTGAGCCGCGACCTGGTCCGCCAGCTCGACCTGCTGGCCCCGCACGGGCAGGGCAATCCGAAGCCGGTGCTCGCGACGCGCGGACTGCGCGTCGCCGGCGAGCCGCGTCTGATGGGGAAATCCGGCGACCACCTCTCGTTCATGGTCACCCAGGGAACTACGTCGTTCAAGGCGGTCGGCTTCGGGATGGCGGAATACTTCGCGCTCGCCGCGATGGGGCGGAATACGGGCGTGCGGGTCGCCTATTCGCCCGAGGTGAACGCGTGGCAGGGGCGGGAGAGCGTCGAGCTCATGCTCAAGGACGTTCAGGCGGAACCCTAGCCCGGATTATTCGCGAACAGCTTCGCTGTTCGCGAACAACCCGGCTCCG
>CAZWCX010000183.1:0-11428 GCA_964632945.1 uncultured Planctomycetia bacterium
GCCGCTTCTGGGAGGGGCGGTTCAAATCGCAGGCCCTGCTCGACGAGGCCGCGCTGGTCTCGTGCATGAGCTACGTGGATCTCAAATCGGTGCGGGCAGGGCTTGCGGACAGCCTGGAGGGGTCCGACTTCACGTCCATCCAGCAGCGGCTGCGGCAGGTCGAGGGGGGCCTGGAGCGCGAGAAGGTCCGGAGAGCGACGCGAGTGCGGCGAGGTCCCGCGGCGGGCGTGGAAGCCGCGGGCAGGAGATCCTACCGAGCCGAGGACGGACTCGCCGGCTTCCGCCAAGACTCGTCCGCCCCGATGCGGCGCTTGGGTTCCGACTCCGCGCGGGCCCCTGCCCGGAACGCGGCGAATCGCCTGCCGGTGAGTCTCCCCGGCTACCAGGCGCTGGTTCACTGGGCCGGCCGACGGCTGCAGGCGGGGAAGCGCGGCGCGCTTTCCCCGAGCTTCCGGGGGCCTCCCGCGCACTCCTGACCCATCTGGGCCTGGATCCGGACCGCCGGCTGGACGCGGTACAGGAGTTTCGCCACCACTTCTTCTCCTGCGCGGGCAGCGAGGAACGGATCCGCGCCTACGGTCGGCGCGGCGGCATCCGACTGGCCCGAGGGGCGTGCCAGGCGCGGGGCCTCTACGCCGGCGTCGCGTAAACGCGGGACGGACGCGGGGCCGTGCGTGGCGCGCTTGTCGGGGGGGAGGCGACGCGGCTCCGGACGTTGTCTTGACCGGACGCGCGGTCGCCGGGGGCCTGCTCGCCCCGACCGGTTCCGTCCTTCGTCGCCGTCGCACCGTAGGTTCCGGATCCGCGGCCGCTTCGATGACGTCCCGTCTTCCCGTCGCGGATCCGGACCTTTCGACGGCTGCACTCCGGAATCCGGGATCGACGCGCGGCGGCTCGGGATGCCAAACCGATGCCGGCGGTCGCCGGGTCCGACGCTGCGGCGCGTGCGGGAAGGCCCGCGCGCGGCCCTCGACGCGGGATCCACGGCCTTGAGTCGTCGGTACTTCCACTTGCGGAACTGTGTGGGCGAAATTTCCTGGCGGGCGCAGAAGTCGGCGCGGGAGATGCCGGACAAGCGCGGGGCGCGGACCATGCGATTCCAGAAGGCGACCTGGCGGGGAGTGGCCGCGGCGTGCATGGCAGATTCTCCTCAACCTGCCGCCTGCCCACTTTCCACGGATTGCTTCGCGATTCAATTCGGGGTCGACAGAACGCTTCCCGTCCCGGTATTGCTTGCGGCCGAGGCGCGCCGGCGGGTACCGTTCGCCAGGCCGTGGGGCTACGTGCTTCGTGCCCGGGGACGCCTCGCGTCCGGGCATTCCGCGGCCGCGAGCCGGGGGCACCGCGTGGGGGCTGCCACGCGGGGATGCAGCCGGACCGGCCGGCATGCCGATGAACGGTGGGTGTCTGCAAGCCCGTTTCCCCCGGGAGTCCCGATGCGGTATGCGCGCCTGGCCTGGCTGCTGCCCCTGACCCTCGCGGTGCCCGCCTGCATGGCTGCGAATCCGTCCGCCCCGATCCTGGCCGCTCGCGCGGCGATGCCGGAACCTGCGCCGGCGCAGTCGCTGACGCAGGTTTCCCAGGGCTTCGGGCGATGGTGGGTGGCGGGACGGTCGCGCGAGGGACGCCCCATCCACGCGGTCGAATTCGGCGAAGGGCCCGAGACTACGCTCATTCTCGGCGGCTTCCACGGCGACGAACGTGCGGCCGCGGCGGTCGTCCTCGCCCTGGTCGAGTGGCTCGGCCGCGAGACCCAGCGTCTCCCGGGACGCCGCGTCGTGGTCGTCCCGTTCGTCAATCCCGACGGCGCCGTCGCCGGCACCCGCCTCAATGCCGAAGGGGTGGACGTGAACCGCAATTTCCCCACGCGGGACTGGAGCGCCGAGGCGCGCGACCGGCGCTACGCTCCTGGGCCGGCCCCGGGATCCGAGCCCGAGACCCGGGCCGTGATCGAGCTGGTCGAACTCCTGCGGCCCGCCAAGATCCTCTCGCTTCACGATCCGCTGCGGGTGAACAACCATGACGGTCCCGGCGGCGCGGAGCTGGCCCGGGTCATGGCGGCGCACAACGGCTACCCCGTGCGCGGCCATATCGGGTATCCCACTCCCGGTTCGTTCGGGACCTGGGCGGGCCAGGAGCGGGGCATTCCCATGGTCACGCTCGAGGTGGAGCGCGGTCGGTCGGCCGTCGAGCGAAACCTCGGGGCGCTCTTCGCGGCGATCCTGCACTGACGTCCGGAGCCCTCCCGCGGGAGACCGGGGGCGGGCGATCGGCGGCGCTTGTAGGCAGCGGGGGGGCCGGGATCGAAGGGGACGCTCTCCACCCGTCCCCGCGCGGTGTCCGACGGTCCGTGCACGGCGCGACCGGGCCTTGCGCCTGCGCGGATCGGCCCGCGCCCCGGAATGGCCGACCTGGAGCCCGCGCTGCCTCTCCGGCGGCGGGGAATTTCTGCGGCGGGAAACGGGTGGGCGTGGCATAATGCCGCCACCCACGATCGGAGAACTCGGATGCCCGGCGGCGAACTCCTCTTCGGCCAGATCGCCCTCCAGAACGGCGTGATCTCCGGCGCCGACCTCTCCCGGGCCCTGACGACCCAGTCGCGCCTTTCTCAAGAAGGAAAGCGTGTCCATCTCGGCCAGGTTCTGGTGGATCTCGGTCTGCTCACCCCAGCCCAGGTGAACCAGATCCTCGCGCTGCAAAAGTTCGTCACGCTGCGGGAAGAAGACAAGTCCTTCGGGCGCCTGGCGGTGATCAACGGGTTCCTGACCGAGGCGCAGTTGCAGACGTGCTTGGACCAGCAGAAACTGGCCTGGAAGGGAAGTCGGCGGGTGGAGCGGATCGGGGAGATCATGGTGCGCCTTGGGATGATCAGCGAACAGCAGCGGGATGCGCTGCTGGAGCGCCAGTTGCGCCTGAAGACCGCGGAGGCCACCGTGGTGATGCCGGAGGGATTGGCGGGTTCGAAGGGCGACGGCGGGGCGGTCAGATCCGTGGAGGTGATCGTCCACGCGACCCGCTCGACCCCCGGCGCGGCCGGGAAAGGGGCGGATGCGCCGGCCGAGGCGCGGAATGCAGCCGCGCGCGAGGCGCCTTCCGCCGCGACCCGACCCGCGCTGCCTTCCGTTCCGGAGGCCCCCGCGGATCCCCGGCCGACGCCGCGGGTGAACTCCGGGGCGGGAACGGGGCCGCCCGCCTGGGCCCCTTCGGCCGCCGCCGCGACCCGGCCGGCGGCCGGAGGCGGGGGCGAGGATCCCGATGACGGGCCGCTCATCTGCCTGCGGACCTGCCCGTTCTGTCAGGCAACCACGGATGGGGACCGGGTTCGCTGCATCGTGTGCGGTCGCCGCTCCTGCGTCTACTGCGGGATGATCGCGGCCGAGGAGGACGAGGAGTGCGGGGATTGTCGCGCGCAACTGTCCGATGACTCGCGGTGATGCCCGTTCCTCCGTCGCCGGCCGAAAACTCCGCCGTCCGGCGCGCCAACCCGGATGATTCCTGAAAGCCGCGTATGCGGCCGCGTAGATAATCCCGGCTAACACCCGCCGGCCGGGGCCGTCTTTCTTTGCGGGGCCGGATATCCCGCGCCCGCCCGCAAGAAGGAGGATCCCCCATGCATCGAACCGGCACCTGCGTGGCCCTGGCCCTGCTTCTCTGGTCCGCTTCCGCCTGGGCGGGCCCGCCGCTGGTCTGCCATCCATGGGAAGATCCGCAGCGGCCGTCCGCGACCGTGTCGGCCTGGATCGCCGCAGCGGGCGGGGACACGGACCCTACGACCGAGCGGCTGATGGCCACGCTCGAGGGCGAGTCGGAGACGCTGGTGCGGATGGCGCTTCTGCAGGCCCTTGCGCTGCGAACCGGGGACCCGGGCCGGACCCGCGCAATCCTGGATGCGCTGGCCGAGCGCGAACGTCAAGGGCAGTCCGCTCTGGCCGCCGAGCCCGGGCACGCGGGCGCCGCGCGTGCGGCCCGCGTCCGGTTCGACCGCGCATTTGCCGAGGAGACCTGGGCGTACACGGGGACCGGCATGGGGAAATCCCGGCCGCGCGCCCTCGAGGAGGCGGTCCTTGCGCTGGGGGACGATCCAGCCGCGTGGTTGGCCCTGGCGCGCGCCGCCACGCCGCTCATGCGGA
Organism: uncultured Planctomycetia bacterium; assembly: GCA_964632945.1. GTDB lineage: Bacteria > Planctomycetota > MHYJ01 > WSZJ01 > CAZWCX01 > CAZWCX01. Next base: position 4,131 of record CAZWCX010000183.1, read on the forward strand.
CCGGCACGCTCGAGGAACACGCCCGGGCCTTCGTGAACGCCTGGGACCTGACGGCGGCGATGCCCGAAGGGGCGGCACGCCGCCGCATGCGCTGGGTGCTCGATTGGGACCTGGATCACCTGGAGGCCCACCTGCTCGATCGCGAGGCGCCGGCCTCGGGGCGCGCGCCCGACGCCGCGTGGCGGCTCTCGGTCCTGCGCGCGGCCCTGCCGTCGAAGAAGTCGCACGGGGGCCTGGTCGTTCACGAGTGGGGGACCTTCACGTCCCTCCAGGGGTCGGACGGCATCGCGCTGGAGGGGTTGCAGCGGGAGGAGGAGTCGCTGCCGGAGTTCGTCTATTCGCGCACGCAGGTGCGGGAATGCCCGCTGCGGGATCGCGGGTACAAGGGTCTCGAGGTCCCGGTCACGGGCGTGACCCAGAAGATGGAAACGCCCGTCCTGTACTTCTACACCCACCGGGAACGTCGCCTGCGGGTGCGGGTGGAGTTCCGCCAAGGGCTGTTGACGCAGTGGTATCCGGTCGTCGACCGGCTCGGTCCCCCGGAGCCGGGGATCGGCGCGGGGTCCCTCGACCTCGCGGGCGTGGACCGGTCGTTCCTCGAGTGGGAAATCGACGTCCTGCCGCGAACCGCGGGGGTCCCCGAAGGCATCCCCGCCGTCGATCCGACCGATCCCTGGGCCTTTGCGCGCGAGGTGAATGCCGGGACCGTGCGCACCGTCCCGCGCCGGGCCCCGGACCGGCTTGGGCCCACGGAAGCGGAGCACTACCTGTTCTATCGGGGGCTCGGCTCGTTTCCGCTCCCGCTGCGGGTGATCGACGAGGGTCGGGGGGCGAGCGTGCGCAATGACGGAACCGATGCCGTGGCGGCCCTGTTCGCCGTGGAGATGGGAGCGGACGGCGGGCGTTTCCGCTCGCTGGGCGGCCTCGCCGCCGGCGCCGCGACGAACGCCGGCCTGGACGATCTGCCCTGGCGTTCGCGTGCCGAGGTGGTGGGCGAACTGCAGGCGGCGGTGACTTCTGCGCTGGTCGGCAGCGGGCTGTTCGCGGAAGAGGCGCGCGCCATGGTACGCACCTGGTCCCGCTCTTGGTTCGCGGCGGAGGGGGCGCGCGTACTCTGGGTGGTGCCGCGCAATCTGACCGACGCCCTCCTGCCCTTGAGCATCGAGCCCCGACCGGACCGCGTGGAACGCGTGCTGCTCGGGCGGCTCGAGCGGCTGACGCCGGCGATGGAGGCGGAAGTGGAGGCCGCCTTGCTTGGACGCGCGTCGGCGGAGGCGGCGGTTCGCGCCGCGGCGGAAGCCCGACTCGCGCGCTTCGATCGATTCGTCGAGGCGGCGGTGCGGCGCGCCCTCGCGCGCAGCCCCGACGAACGTGTGCGCGCCGCGGCGCGGGCATTCCTGGAGTCCTTGCGATGAGATCGGTCCCGTGGTAGCGTCGGCCGCCATGGCGGACGAAGTCGACGAGTTGGAGCCCATCTTCCGCGCGGCGCGTGCCGGGGATGGAAGCGCGTTCGGCGAGGTGTACCGTCGCTTCGCGCGCGTCGTGCATGGTATCATGATGGCCCGGGCCGGGCCCGCCGACGCGGAGGATCTGGCCCAGGAGGCGTTCGTGCAGGTTCATCGCGGCTTGGCGCAGGTGCAAGAGGTTCGGGCCCTGCCTGCGTGGATTTGCACCGTGGCGCGCAACGTGGCGATCGATCACGTGCGCCGGAGGGTCCGGATGCCGGCCAAGGCCCCGCTCGAAGACGTCCCCGCGCCCGACGGTGCGCCGTCGGGGGCTGGGGAACTGCGCGAACGAGTGCTTGCGCGGATCGCCGAACTGCCGGAAGCCTACCGCGAAACGCTGGTTCTCCGGCTCGTGGAAGGCCTGTCGGGGCCGGAAATCGCGGCGCGAACCGGGATGACCCACGGTTCCGTACGGGTGAACCTGACGCGCGGGATGGGGCTCCTGCGCCCCCTGCTCGAGGAAGAAGGCTGGCCATGAGCGACGACTACCTCTGGGATCGCAGCGGACCGCCGGATCCGGTCGTCCGCGCGCTGGAGGAGCTGCTTTCCCCGCTGCGCCACGACGGTCGCGGGTTCGAGGTCGCGCGCACCGCGGAGCCCGGGATGAACCCCGGCGCCGGCGCGGGGCGCGACGGCGAGGCCGCCGGGACCGCCGCACCGCGGGACCCGGATTTGCGGTCGACGGGGGAGGAGACGGATCCGCCATCGTTGCTCGCCCGGGCGTCTTCTCCCGCCCGTCGAATGGGTGGATTCCGATCCCGTTGGGGGCTGGCGGCCGCGGCCGCCGCCCTCGTCGCCGCCGCGGCTTGGCTCGACCTGGGTCCGGAAGCCCCTTCGCCCGACCAGATTCCCCTGCGGATTCGCGGTCGCGAAATCGGACTCTCCTCCGGCGAGTGGTTCATCGCGACCGAAAAGCACCGGGAGCTGGAACTGGGCGACGTCGGCAGACTGACGCTGTCGCCCGGATCACGCCTGCAAGTCCGGCGCTTGGCCGAGGAACGTACCAACCTCTATCTCGCGCGCGGAGAAATGGAGGCGCTGGTGAGCGCGGACGCGCGGCCGCGCTTCTTCCAGGTGGCGACGCCCGCCACGACCTGCGTCGATCTCGGATGCCGCTACACCCTGACGGTCGACGACGCCGGCAACGCCGAGGTCGTCGTCCACACGGGCCAGGTCGCATTCGAAAACGAGGGCCGCGAAGTGTACGTGCCCGCGGACGCCACCTGCCGGGCCGTGCGCGGCCGCGGCGCGGGAACCCCGCGATTTCTCGACACGCCCGACGGGCTGGCCGGCGCGATCGACCGCTTCGATGCCGCCGCCCCGTCGACGGGCGATCATCGCCTCGCGCTCGCGCTCGAGGTCCTCCGCCTCGTCGACGACAGCCGTCATACGCTCGCCGCCTGGCACTTCCTTCAGGATCGCGACCCCCGGGTCGTCTCGGCGGCGGAGCAGGCGCTCACGCGCGTCGCCGGGCGGCCGGAAGGACTCACCGCCACACCCGACGGACGACCGAACCCCGCCGATCGGGACGTGTGGAAGGACCATCTGACCCCGGCCTGGTGGTAGCGCGAACGGACCGGCGGACACCGCTCGCGGATTTGCACACTCCGAATTCCCTTTCGGAATTTTTCCGGGTATACTCCCGGTCACGTCTTCCCCTTGACCCCTCGGGAGAGGAGTTCGGGATGGAACCTGCCGTCCGCGACCCGCGTGAGTGCGAGCCGCCCTTCCGCCCCCTGATCGACTCCGCCCCCGTCGGGCTCCTGCTGGCCGATCGCGAGGGCCGCTGCGTCTACGTCAATCAGCAATGGTGCGCCCTGGCCGGGATCCCGCCCCAGGACGCGCTGGGCTCGGGCTGGCTCCGTGTCCTCCACCCCGAGGATCGACCGGCCATGGACCGCCGCTGGGAAGCCTGCGCTCGCGGCCGGCAGCAGGAAACCTTCGTCTTTCGCTGGGTTCTCCCGTCCGGGTCGGTCCTTCGGGTGAGCGGTTCGGTCGCCCTGGTGAACGGACCGGTGGGGGAGGTCCTGGGCATCGTTGCCGCGTTCGTCGGACTCCCGGCGGCGGCGCAGAGCGAGCCGGACACCGGTCGGCGGGCGCGAGAGATCGCCAGCCGCCGCAAGCTGCTGCTCGAGTTGACCCGCATCGAGCCCGCCGGACTGGACGCCGCCCTCCGGCGAATCCTGGAGGCGGGACTGCGCGCCCTCTCGGTCGAGCGGATCGCCGTGTGGCTCTATTCCACCGACCGCTCGGAACTCGTCTGCGTCGAACAGGTCGCCCGCCGGCCCGCGGCCTGCGAACGCGGCAACCGATTTCGACTCACCGACTGCCCGAAGTACGTGAGCGCCTTGCGGGAGAGCCGCGTACTTGCGGTTCGGGAAGCCCGCCTCGATCCTCGCACGAGCGAGTTTTGCGAGTCCTACCTCGTGCCGCGCGGCGTGATCTCGAGGATGGACGTCCCCGTCTGCCGGCAGGGCCGGGTGGTCGGGATTCTCAGCCACGAGGAGACCGGGCCCGACCTGCGGGACTGGAGCCCGGATGACCGGGACCTGGCGCTTTCCCTGGCCGATTCCGTGGCGACCGCGCTCGATGCAGACGAGCGCCGGCGCGACCTGGAGACCCTCGCACAGTCGGAAAAGCAGCTGCGGTGCCTGGTCCAGGATTCTCGCGATGCAATCTTCAACCTGCGTCCGGACGGCACCCTGGAGTCGGTGAATCCGGCCTTCGAACACACGACCGGCTGGTCGCGCGCCGAATGGCTGGGCCGATCGTTCACGCCCCTCGTGCATCCCGATGATGTCGACCTCGCCTTGCGCCGCCTGCGCCTGGCCATGGGCGGCGTGACCACCCCCATGTTCGAGATTCGCCTGCGCGCGCGCGAGGGGGGCTGGGTCGTCGCCGAGTTCGTCGCCATCCCGCAGATGGAGGGCGGACAGGTCCACGGAGTCTGGGGGATCGCGCACGACATTACCGAGCGACGATTGGCGGAAGATGAGATCCGCCGACGAAACGCGTTTCTCGAGCGCAGGGTGACCGAACGGACGGCCGATCTCGAGGCCTTGAATCGGGAGCTGGAAGTGCTGGGGGAGACGCTCGTGCGAGAGTTGCAGGCTCCCGTTCGGGAGATCGTGGCGGCCGCGGTCACGACGACGGAGGAATCTCCGACCTCCGTCGTGGAGCCCCACCCGTGCATCCTGCAGGAGATCGGCACGCGGGCGTCCCGGGCGAGTGCGCGCATCGACGATCTCCTGCGTTTGTCGCAGGTGGTCCGGCAACCCCTGCTCGTGGCCGAGGTCGACATGACGGTGTTGGCGGAGGAAGCGGCTGCGGACGTCCTGCCCGCGGCAGACGGGCGGCGCGTCAATTTACGCGTTCACCCCTTGCCGCGGGCCCGAGGGGATGCGGGGCTCCTGCGCGAAGTCTTCCGGCACCTGCTCGACAACGCGGTGAAGTTCACGCGCGCACAGCCGAATCCGGTGATCGACGTGCGCGGAGATCTTCGTCGCGACGAACTGCACTTTCGCGTGACGGACAACGGCGTCGGGTTCGACATGAGCTGCACCGGAAGCCTGTTTGGGGTCTTCCGGCGGCTCCACGCGGATCAAGGATTCGAAGGCGCGGGCATCGGGCTGGCCCTGGTCCAGCGAATCGTCCGCCGCCACGGGGGAACGGCCTGGGCGGAAGGAAAGGTCGACGGCGGCGCCACCTTCTGGTTTTCGCTACCTTCGCGCGGGATGCCCTGACCCCCGTGCGGTCCCGCCCCGGCCGACCCCGTGGGCCCCGCCACGGATTCCGCGGTGCCCGGTACCCGCCGCCACCGCTCGCCCGCCACGCGGATCGGTTCCAAACCCGCCCCGTTCCCGACAGCGCATGCGGACGCTCCTACGGGGTATTCCGGCACGGAAGTCGGCCTGCCCATCCCCGCCCACAAGAGGTCGATCGATGCCCAAGGCGGGTCCTCGACGAATCGTGAGAAGCCTCACTCCCGCCCGCGTGGAATCGATCCCGATCGGGCGGCCGCCGTCGTGACGGGTCGGACTTCACTTCCGCCCGACCCCCTTCCATCCGCGTCCGCCCTGCACGTCCTTGGGCGGAGTTCTTCCTCCGATCGCACCCCGCGCTCCGGCCTGGATGGGGCAATTCTCCACAGTGTCCGCCAACCGAACACTTTCAGGATATTGGATGATCAGGATGTTACAATTTGAAACCTCCGCTTCCTCCGCGGGAGGAGCCACTTGATTCGTGAATAAAGTACGATACCACAACGTTTTGAAACTCGATATCATCGTATTCGTTGGCATGCCCTTTGCGATAGTGCGGTCGACGTTGCGCAGAGGGGGGGGACCCCCGAATAAGTCACCCCAGGCGCGCCCCGGAATGCCGGTCGGGAGCGCGACCACCCAGGACGGACGATCTCGGGAGGACTCAGTGACCAACCGTCAGCATGGAAGCGGGATCTGGATTCGGTGCGGCTTGGCCCTGTTCGGCCTGCTTTCGGCCGGGCTGTTGTGGGTCGGGTTGCCGGACGGACGTCCCGAACGGGCGCCGCGCGTGACCGAAGCCCAGGTACGGGAGGCCGCGCAGGAGTCCCGGACGGTGAAGCTCTTCCATCAGCATGATGGGGGATCGCTCCACGCGCACGACCATGCCGAAGAGGATCTGGCCCGCGTGATGCCGGCCCGAGGCCGCGCCCTGGAGGTATCGCTCGGCGGCGGCGCGGTGAAATCGTTCTTCATTCTGGACGAGATCGTCCTGGGCATTCGGCCGGAAGCCGGCGATCGCGCGATCGAGAAGCTGCTGGCCCTGCACAACCTGTCGATTCTGCGGCGGGTACCGGCCCTCGGGGCGATCCTGGTGCGGCACCAGGGGGCGGGACGGATCGAACCGGTGATCCACCGGCTCGCCGAGGCGGCGGAGATCGCCTGGGCGGAGCCCAACTATGTGGCGACCGCGACCCAGTGCGAGCATTCCCCGTTCCTGACCGGCGACGATCCGGTGGAGCAGCACAATGACAAGATCTTCGCCCTCATCGGCCTGCCCGAGGCGCGCGTGATCACCCGCGGATCGAGCGAGATCGTCGTGGCGGTCCTCGACTCGGGCGTGGATGCGGGACACGAAGACCTTTCCGGCTCGGTGCTTCCGGGCGTGGACCTGGTCAACGGCGATGAGGATGCCGCGGATGACGCCGGGCACGGGACCGGGATTGCCGGACTGATCGCGGCGAAGGATCAGGCGGGGGTTGGAATTGCCGGAGTCGCGCCGGGATGCCGGATCCTCCCGGTGAAGGTGGCCGATCGGGGCGGCAAGGCGAGCTTTGCCGACCTGGCCGCGGGGATCGTCTGGGCGACGGACCAGGGCGCTCGCGTTCTCAACATCAGCCTCGGTTCCCGCACGGGGTCCGAGGTGTTGCGCAAGGCCGTCGAGTATGCGCTGGCGCACAAGGCGGTGGTGGTCGCGGCCGCGGGCAACGACAGCACCAACCAGGTCCACTATCCCGCCGCCTACGATGGCGTGATCGCCGTGGGTGCGCTTTCCCCGGACGGGACGGTCAGCGCAGTGACGAACCTTTCGCCGCGCATCGACGTGGCCGCGCCCGGTGAACGGCTGATCAGCACACTTCCGGCCGGGTTCTATCGGCCGGTGAGCGGGACCTCGACCTCCGCGGCCATCGTCAGCGGCGCGGCGGCGTTGATGCTCTCGATCGCCCCGGACCTGGATGGTGCGGCGGTGCGGCAGGCCCTGATCGCCTCCAGCCGCCCGATCGAAGCCCTGGCGCCGGTGTCGCATCTCGTC
>CAZWCX010000184.1:0-11394 GCA_964632945.1 uncultured Planctomycetia bacterium
CCGCGGTGAATATGTTCCCGAGCCTTGTACACACCGCCCGTCAAGCCACCCAAGCGCGGGGTATCTTAAGTTCCCTACCTAACCGCAAGGATGGTGGGCCCCAAGATAAACCGCATGAGGAGGGCTAAGTCGTAACAAGGTAGCCGTAGGGGAATCTGCGGCTGGATCACCTCCTTTCTAAGGAGAATCCTTAGGTGTGACCGCCTCGTCGCGCTTCCACGGCGCGGCAGGCAAATGAGGCACCCGATTCAAGCATTACAAAGACCCGCGATACTCGATTGTTCAAAGTCTTCGAACCGGCCGCGTCCACAAGCCGCGGCCGGCTCTATTTTCTCCCCGAGCCCCCCATGCTGCGCCTGCCCCGGCGTTCCCACTCCCGCTTCGGGATCTCACCACATTCCCTCCCCCTGTCCGCTCCCCCCACCGTGCCCTCCCAACTTCATGCCTTCTGCTCCAGCCAAATGGATCCCCGCGAAACCACCCACTTCAGGGGCTGGCGCGAGGCTGGCCGGTGGTTGGCCGACTTCGCGGACAACCGACGGATTGCCCTGATCGACGAACCGCGTTTCCCGGAGGGGCTGCGTCCCGCCGCGCTGTTGCGACTCCAGGCCCCCTTCCGACTCACCCGCCCACCGGGCGCGCCACCCACCGACGATGGCACCCGGACGACCCCCCCCCCTAGAGGCTGACGCCTGGCCCTCGCTGAGCCCAACCCCGATGCAGGGAGCCCATTCCGATGCATGGCCTCTCCCCCACCGACCCCGGACGCAGCCTGGATTGGAGTCACGCCGCGGAAGACTACGCCCGCTATCGGACGGGATACCCGGCGAGCTTCTGGACCCGACTGGAAAGTCTCGGCATCGTCCGTCCCGGCCTGCGCGTCCTGGATCTCGGCACCGGCACGGGCGTGATCGCACGTTCGCTCGCGCGCCGCGGGTGCCAGGTGGTGGGGATCGACGTGGCCGCCGGTCAAATCGAGGCCGCCCGCGAACTCGCCGGCAAGGAAGGACTTGCCGTCGACTTTCGTGTGGGCCCTGCGGAAGAGACCGGGCTGCCCACGGCCGCCTTCGACCTCGTCACCGCCAGCCAGTGCTGGCTCTACTTCGACAAGCCGCGGGCGATCGCGGAAGTGAAGCGCGTGCTCGCCCCCGGGGGACGGCTGGTCACCTGCCACCTGTCCTGGATGCCGCGCCGGGACGACACCGCGGCCCGCACCGAAGCGCTGGTGCTGCAACACAATCCTCAATGGAGCGCGGGCGACTGGAATGGCCGGATTCCGGCGATCCCGGAATGGGCGCGCGATCACCTGGACGTCGAGGCCATGTTCTGGTACGACGAGCCGATCCCGTTCACGCGCGAGTCGTGGCGGGGACGCATGCGAGCGTGCCGCGGCATCGGCGCCTCCCTCACACCCGCGGCGATCCAGGCCTTTGACCGGGAACTCGCGGAAATGCTCGAGCGCACCGTTCCGGAGGAGTTCACGATTCTCCACCGCATCGACGCCCACGTGTTCCTGCCGGCGGAGAGTCGCTCATGATCGCGGGGGCACCGGTTCGGCAGCCGGATGGTCTCGGCGCCTGGGCCGGAGGAGATCGAGGCGGATCCGCAACTCCCGCGACCGCAAGCTTGACCAACCCGGTTCGGCTCGTTCGAAATCCGATCGGTTCCTTTCCGACCGCGGTGATCGGGGAACGCCGATGACGATGGATGGCCCGCTCCCCCCACCCCACTCCCCCGGAGGCGAACCGGAGGGAGGCTTGCGCGGCCTTGTCCCCTCCGCCTCCCTGCGAGCCCCACGGCCGGACCGGCCGGCGATCGTTCTCGTGCCGGGCACCGGCGGGAGTCGAATGGTCGACACGCGCACGAACCGGATCGTCTGGGGCTCCTTCTGGAATGTCTTCGGTCGGGTGGACGACCTGAGACTCGCGGTTCCCCTTTCCTGCGACCCCGCCGCGCCGCTTGAACTCCCCGTGACCCCGGCCGGCTGGCTCGACGCCATTCCCTTGCCGCTGGGCCTCGGTCGCGTGCGCTTCTACGGCCACCTGACGGAATTCCTCGTCCGTCAGGCCGGGTATCGGCTCGGCGACATCCACGCGCCCGAACCGGAAGACGACCTCTTCGTCTACTCGTACGACTGGCGGCAGGATCCATCCTACTCCGCGCGCGCGCTCAAGGGCGCGCTCGACCGGATCCGCCGCGCCCGGGGGAGACCCGAGCTGCGATTCGTCCTGATCGGTCACTCGACCGGCGGGACGGTGGTGCGATGGTTCACCCGTTATGGGGATGCCGATCCGCTCGCCGTCTCCGGCCCTCCCGCGCGTCCGCTCGGCGCCGAGTACCTCCACCGCTCGATCCTGCTGGGCAGCGCGTGCCGCGGCACCGTGGACACCTTCTATCTCGCCAGCATCGGCTACCACACCACCACCTTCGGACACACTTACAATCCCTATGCCATGGCGACGCTGCCTTCGCTCTACACGGGGCTGCCGAGCGGAACGGGACACTTCGTGGATCAGCGCGGCAACGCCCTCGACGCCGGGGGCACGAGTCCGCTGGACGTGTATGACGTGGAGACCTGGAGACGGCTGCGCCTGGGTTTCTTCTCCCCGCGGGCCGGGGGGCTCGCCCGGCGGGCCGGGGTCTCGGCCGCCGTCATGGAATCCTTCCTGGTCCGCGCGCTGGCGCGCGCCCGCCTGGTCCGGGACCGTCTCGATGCGCCGGGACCGGACGAGTACGTCATCCTGGCCAGCGGAGCGCATCCCTCGCCGGCGCGAATCCTGGTCACGGCATCCAACGACCTGCGGTTCCAGACCCGGGGAAGCGTCTCGCTGGAGCTGCCCGGAGACGCCTATGCGACCCTGGACAGCCTGCGCGGACGAAGGGACGACGGCCTCGGCGAACCCTCGTTCCGCATTCACCGTCAGGTGCTCGCCCCGAGCATCCACCGCTGGCTGATGAAGGACCCGCTCATTCTCGCCGCCATCGTCGAGGAGGCGGCCGGCGTGCCCGGGGGGGCGCCCGCTTCGCCACCCGCTTCCCCTCCACCGTGACCTCCGGCGCGGCACTCGGTCCTGCCGGGGAATGGACTCCAGTCCGACCGGTTCGATCCGGTCCCCCCCGGCGCACCGGGACGGTCCGCGGCGGGAAGGGTCCTCCGCCGACCCGCCGTGCCTGCTCCCGCGTTCAGCGGGCGAGGAGCCAGACGGTCGCCGCGAGATGCGCCGTCGCCACCAGAAACGGCAAGCCGTCCCAGGAGGAACGGGGCCGTCCTTCTTGGGCGAGTCCCGCCACCGACAGGAGCCACGCCACCGGAGCGCTCCCGGTCAGGGTTCCGAGCAGGATCCCCGCCGGCAGGACCCATGAATCCGGGTCTTTCCAGGCAAGGCCCGGGACGGCGGCCAGGATGGCGAGAAGCAGGGCGGGAGCGCCGTGCAGGAGGAGCGCGACCCTCCCCGGCCACGAAAACCGCGGCGGCGGACCGCCGGAATCGCTCGGGGTTCGGGCCGCTTCCACGGCATCCTGCCACGCGAGGGGGGCGAGGCCTGCCGCCAGCGCCAGCGCGCCGGCCACGACCATGGCCTCCGTGGTGCGCACGCCCCGGGAGCGGAACGCTCCGAAGGCGGCCGCCGTCACCGCCTGAGCGATCAGGAGTTCTCCCAGTTTGAGAGGCCGCCCGCGTGCGGTTTCGGTCGGCGGTGACATCCCGGCGCCTCGCTAGCGGAAGATCGCCATCATCCGCCCCAGGACTCCTTCTCCCGCAACCAGGCGGGCCAGCGCGCCCTCTTCCAACCAGCGGCCATGACAGACCGCACAACCCGCGAGGGTCACCGCGCGATTCTCCAGACTCTTCACGCGAATCCATCGCGCGCCCGTGCCGCAACGGGGGCAATCGCCGGCGGGCGGATCCGGCGCGAGCACGGGCCCGGGCGCGAACCGCCGCCGGATTTCGCCCCGCGCCTCCCGAAGCGCCTGCTCCAGAGAACCGACCTCGAACCACGTCCCCCCGCAGGCCGAACAACGGTCGAGACCGACCGGGCCGAGCCGGTCGGGCTGCAGGTCCTCCGCGCAACCGGGGCACTTCACTCGGGTTCCTCCTCCCCGTACGGGTCCGCACGAATCGCACCGGATCGGAGCCTTGCGCGGGACACCGGACCCGGGTTCATCGCGACCGCACGAACGGCTCCTCCCTCATTATCGACCGCGTTGGCCCGGGAGCGGAGTCCCGCCCGGGGGTTTTCCTTGTGACGCCCCGGACCCCGCCGTTAGACTGGCGGGGTCGCCGGGGAGCCTCCGGCGCGGACCGTCCCTTGCGAGGTCGCCTGCCGGTGATCGTCGTCGGTCATCAACCCAACTATCTGCCGTACCTCGGGTTCTTCGACAAGGCCGGCCGCTGCGACCGTTTCGTGCTGGTGGACAACACCCAATTCGTCAAACGCGGGCCCTTCGGTTGGATCCACCGGAACAAGATCCGCACGCCGGCGGGCTCGTCCTGGCTGACCGTCCCCGTCCTCACCCACGGACGCTATGAGCAGACCATCCTGGAGGCGGAGATCGACAACCACGCGCCGTGGGGGCGGAAGCACTGGCGCACGATCCTGGGCCAGTATCGCAAGGCCCCCTTTTTCGCCGAACACGCCGAATTCTTCGAGGCCGCCTACCAGAAACGCTGGGATCGGCTGGTCGACCTCAATCTCGCCTTCATCGACTACCTGTTCCGGGCGCTCCGCATCGAAGTGCCCGTCTTCCGCGCCTCCGCCCTCGGCATTGCGGGGAAGGCCACCGGGTATGTCATCGACTTGTGCCGAAAATCCGGGGCGACCGTCTACATCTCCGGCAAACATGGACGGGACTACCTCGACATCCCGGCCTTCGCCGAAGCCGGCATCGAGCTCCGGTTCCAGGAATACGCCCATCCGGAGTATGACCAGGGACAACCCGGGTCCTTCGTCCCCTACTGTTCGGTCATCGACCTGTTGTTCCAACACGGCCCCCGAAGCCTGGAGATCCTGCAGCGCGGCGGGGCACTGCAAAGGGCGACATGATCGAGAAACTCAACTATCCACACATCGGCATCCTGATTCTCGCCTGGTTCGTCGCCGACATCGCCTTTCCGGCCGTGATCGCGCTCGGCCGCCGGATCGGCGCGCTCGACCGCCCGCATGCGCACAAGGCGCACGAGGTCCCGGTCCCCTTCCTGGGCGGACTCGGAATCCTCCTGGCCGTCGCGATCGCGATCACGTCGATCCTCCGCTTCGACAGTTTCCTGTCGATCCGTCCGCTGTTCGGCATCGTCCTCGGCGCGCTCGTGCTCCTCGCGGTCGGCGGGTTGGACGACCTGCGTCCGATTTCCGCGCTGGTCAAACTGCTCCTCGTCCTGCTGACGACCGGAATCCTATTCGCCTTCGGGGTGCAGGTGAACCTCTTCCATTCGTCGTGGTGGGTCCTGAATCTCGCGCTCACGGTGTTGTGGATCGCGGGGGTGATCAGCGCGATGAACAGCCTGGACAACACGGACGGCGTGGCGGGCGGAACGTCGGCGATCGCGGCCGCAGCGATCTTCTGGATCGCATGGCGAAACTACGCCCTCGTCAACGATCCCGGTTGGCAGCAGACCCAGAAGGTCGTCAGCTATCTCTCCGCCGCGGTACTGGGAGGCTGCCTCGGATTTCTTCGCTACAATTTCACCCCCGCGGTCATTTATCTGGGGAACAACGGGAGTTTTCTCCTCGGCTTCCTCCTGGCAGCCCTGACTGTGGTGGGCGGCTGGAGCGTGGCCGACCCGGTCCGCTCCTTCCTGGTGCAGTGTTCGATCCTCGCCGTGCCGCTCTTCGACATCACGATGGTCACGATCTTGCGCTACCGGCGCGGCATCGTCCGGACGGTCCGCGAGGCCATCCTGCACTGCGGACGGGACCACACCGCGCACCGATTGCGCGCCTTCGGATTCAGCGTCCGGGAAACCTCCCTGCTCCTGTACCTCTTCGGCGTTGTCGCGGCCGCGGTCGGCGTCTACATTTCCGACCCGCGCGTGCCGCGCGCACACTACCTTCCGGCCGGTCTGCTTTCCATCGCAGGGCTGGTCATCGCAGGAGTCATTCTCGATCGCGCCCCGGTCTATCCGGCGCACGCGTACCCGGCAACGGCGGGCACGAACGGCATCCCGGCCGCGGTAGACACCGCGGATCCCCCTGGGAAGGAGTGGTCATGATCCGGATCCAGGACCTGTCGAAGACATTCGCGCAGAACGTCGCGGTCAATCACCTCAGCCTGGATGTCCAGGAGGGAGACCTGTTCGGCTTCATCGGGCCGAACGGCGCGGGAAAGACCACGACGATGCGCATCCTGGCCACGCTCCAGCGGCCCTCGTCGGGCACCGCGATGGTGGGCGGCTTCGACGTCGTCAACGACCGGATGAGCGTCCGGCGAATCATGGGATTCATGCCCGATCACATGGGCATGTACGACGAGATGACGGTACTCGAGTACCTGGAGTTCTACGCCGCGCTCTACCTGATTCCCCGCGAGGAACGCACCACGCTGATCGGCGACCTCCTGGCGCTCGTCAATTTCACCAAGTCCGAGGACCGGCGCGTGGGCACCCTGTCCAAGGGGGAGCGCCAGATTCTGGCCCTGGCCAAGACCCTGGTCCACCGGCCCAAGGTCCTCATCCTCGACGAACCGGCCGAGGGACTGGACCCCGGCGCCCGTATCGAACTGCGCGAGACGCTCAAGGAATTGCAGCGCATGGGAAAGACGATCTTCATCTCCTCGCACATTCTGACCGAGCTGGCGGACTTGTGCAACCGGTTCGCCATCATCGAGCGGGGACGACTGGTCGTCGCGGGCGAAACCGAGAAGATCCTCGCCCAATTCTCCAGCAAGAAGTCCTTTGAGATCGACGTCGAAAGCGAAGCCGAACGCGCCGCCCAGGTGGTCGCGGGTCTGGGCACGGGATTCACCGCCATGACGGTGTCACCCACCCGGATCGAGGCCGGAGTGGAAGGCGGCCAGGAGGAAGTGGCGAAGCTCATCGCCGCCCTCAACGGCGCCGGACTCAGCATCCGGTCCGTGAAAGAGAAGAAGGTCAATCTCGAAGATCTGTTCATGCAATTGACCCAGGGAGACGTGGGGTAGACCGGTCCTCGTGGGTCTTCCATCTTGAGATCCTGGGTTCGGCCGAGGCGACTTTCGCGCCCGGCAAGCCACGAGGAGGAGGCGATGACGCGCATCGCCGATGACGAGCCGCGAGGCCCGACGCGAAAAGCGACCGGACCAACCTAGGAGATCATGGGAACAGTCCCACCAGCACCTCTCAGGACACCCACATGCTCCACGCACTCCTGCGCGACAACCCCATCTACCAGCGGGAACTCCGCACCAGCACGGTTGCGCGATGGATCGTGAAAGTCCTGTTCTTCGCCCTGCTCGGGATGGCGTACCTGTCCCTGCCGATCCTGCCGCTGGTGGCCGGGGCGTGGACCGGGGCCGCCTTCGTCGTCACCCAGTTCGTGGTCCTGATCCTGGCCATGCTGCTCGCGCAATGGACCCCGCCGGCGCTCGTCGGCGGGACCCTGGCCGGCGAGGCGGAGCGCGGCACCCTCCCCGGCCTCGTCCTGACCCCCTTCCCCCGGCGCCACATCCTCTTCGGATTCATCGCCGCGCGGGTGCGCACGCTGGTGTTCTGCATCCTGCTCCTGCTCCCGTTCACCTACACTCCGTTTCTCTTTCTCGGCGAGATCGAGGAGAGCTTCCGATACGCCGAGTCCCAATTCGGACCCTCCTTCGCCCTGCTGCCGACTCCCGATGCCAAGGACAGTGAGCCGGCCGTCCTCACTGCGGTACCCTCTCCGCCCGTTTCCCTCCGCAGGGACCCCGCCGTCCTGTTCCTGTTGGCCGTCTTTCCGATCTGGCTCGTCTTCTTTCTCCTCCTCGAGGTGCTCTTCTCTTCTTCGATCACCGTTTATTGTTCCGTGGAGATGCGCAGCACGGCCGCCTCCGTCGGCCTGGCCTACATGCTCATCCTCCTACTCCCCTGCGTGTTCGGTCTGTTCACCTCTCCGCTCATGATCCTGGTCAGCACGCTGTTCTCCGCCGGGAGGAACACGGCCTCCAATACCATCCTCCAGCAGATTCTCGGGGGCGGCCTGGGTGTGCTCTTCAAGCTGGGCGCTTCCGCCGGCGCCCTGCTGCTCGCCGAACGGCGGCTTGACCGTTGGATGCACGCATGAGGGCGCTCCTGAAGGAATCTCTCGCGAGCCCCGTGTATCTCCGTGAAAGCGGAGCCCGCGGTTGTCGTACGCGCGGGATCGGCATCGTCCTCGGAATCGAGGTCGGCATGTTCTACCTGGCGATGATCCTGCTCATCGCCGCGGCGTTGGAACCGGACAACCTGCCGGCGATCCTGGGCATGACTTGGTTGCTGGCGGGGGTGAGCGACATCGGCGCGCGGATCCTCGGCGTGCTGCTCCTGGGCGACTCGGTCGCGGGGGAACGATCCCTCCGGACCCTCGAACCGCTCCTCCTGTCCCCCGCGCCCCGGCCGGCGATCGTGCTGGCGAAATTGCTGGCCCGCCTCCGCCCGCTGAAGCCCCTCGTATTCGCAATCGTGCCGGGCCTGGTCGTGTTCCCGCCCGCGATCTCGTACCTGATCGCTCCGCATGTCGCGGCCGCCGCGCCGGCGATGGGCGGTACGCCGATCACCTTCGCGGGCCTGACCGCCACCCTGTACGTGGTCACGCTCTATCCGTTCGTATCGATCGCCTCGTCGCTGTTTCTCGGGGCGTCGATCGGAATCTTCTTTTCGACGGCCATTCGCGACCACGGCCTGGCACTCGCCCTCGCCTTCGGCGCGGTGCTCCTCCTCAGCATCGGCTTCTGCGTTCTGTCCTATTTCATGTCCGTCTTCGGGATGCTGGGAGGTATGTTGAGCGCCCAGGTCCACGCCGCGTTGGGGGTGATCCCGGCACTGCTGGTCGTGCTGGAGGAATTCGTCGCGCGCGCCGGACCCGCCGGCCTTCTGCTGTGGTGGCTGGCGAGCGATTTCGACCGACTGGCCGCCGAGTGACCCGGGACGAGTCCGGATGCTTCCGGAAGCCGCGGCAGCGGCTTCAGGAACCATTCGCCCGCGGGCTCCCGGCCGCGTCACCGGCCAGGACCCCCGGGGCGACCGACGTGCGATTCGCGGTGTCGCGCGCTGGGCGAGGCAGTCTGGGTCCCGCCGGACTCCCAGGCCGGCGGGAGCCGGATGAATCGCGAGCAGCGGAGCTGTTCGTGAGGAATCCGGGCTAGGTGGACGCCTGCCCCGCGCCGGACGGTCCCGATCCGGCGGGCGGGATCTCCCGGCGGGCGGCCGGTCCACGCTTGCGCCGGATGATCGTGGTCTCCTTGCGCGCCACTTCCTTCAACCGGCCCTCGACGATGCCCCGCCGCGCCGCCGCCCAGATTCCGAGGACGACGCCGACGGACGAGTACAGCACCGCGCCGAAGAAGTGGCTCAGGCCGCCGCCCACCGCCCCGCCGCCGGCAACCAGCGGAACGAGCGGGCGCAGGTCCCACGCCGAGGTCAGGAAGCTCATTCCGGAAACGAAGGCGTGCGTACTGCTCCCAACCCCCGCCGGACCCAGCCATCCCCAGGTGGGCAGGAGGATCGCGGGAATGCCGGTGAGCAGTCCCGCGATGACGTACACGATCCAGAGACGCGAAGACTCCCGCAGATCGCAGGTGCCGAGCAGCAGGCCCAGACCGGACCCGAGCACGAGCAGTCCCAGCAACGGCGCCAGCGCGTAGGCCTGGAGGTGCGCCATCGCCGCCGACCCGATCGCATGCGCTCCGGCCGAGGGGGCAAGCAACGCCACCGCCACGACTCCGGCGACCACCGCCCCTCCGACCAGGACGGCGGCCCCCGTCCGCGGTCCGGGGAACAGCAACCGCCGGACCGACCATCCGCCGCGCAGTTGCTCGAATTCCTCGCGCATCCGGAAGGTCAGGATCGGGTTCTCCGCGGCGAAGGCAAGGGCCACGACCATCCCCAATCCCGCCGCCGACCAGAAATACGACAGGACCCCCCCCAGGTCCGCGACCGGTAGCCGCCCCGCCCCATAGGCGATCCCAGCCGCGCCTTGCAGCAGCCCGGCCGCGAGGAAGGCGAAGTAGAAGATCCGCATCGGGGTCGCGCGATTCGCCCACGCCGGCCTCATCCGGTTCGTCGTCAGAAGGTAGAACCAGGTGACCAGCAATGCCCACACGGAAAACGGCGCCACTCCGAAGTAAAATACGGACTCGATGGGGCTGAGCGACGGCAGGAGAACCCCGAAGGCGGTCAGGATCGCGGAGGCGGCGCCGGATGGGCCCGCCAGAGCGGAGAGGGTCGAGCCGACCACCTGGGTGCCCCAGCAGACGCACGGGCAGAATCCCACGGTGCCGACGAACAGAAGCGGACCGTACGTGACCATCACCGCCATGCGCGCCGACGAAACCAGGGAGGAGACGAAGAGGGTGACCATGACGATGGCCGACGAAACCCCCAGCGTGAACAGAATGCCGGCGCAGAGCTCCGTGAGCCCCACCCCCCCGAAGAGGAAGCTGACGAATACCAGGGGGAGGAGGGCGCTGATGAAGGTCACGACGTAGGTCATGCAGGCAAGAAACTTGCCCAACACCAGCTCCCAGGGACGGATACCGGTGACCAGGAGCATCTCGTAGGTCTTCTTCTCCCGCTCGGACACGATCGCCGTGCAGCTGAAGGCGGGGAAGACGAACACCGAGACGAAGAAGACAAACGTGACGAATCCGAGAAACACCGACTGGCCGATGTGGCTGGAAATCACGGCCTTTCCGGGGGTGATCGAGGCGGCGATGGTGCCGAAGAGGATGGTCGCGAACAGGCCGAGGATGAGGAGGAAGGTGGCGAAAAAGCGTTTTCCCCGGAACGTTGCCCGCAGTTCCTTGATGATGATGGGATTGGTGATGGTCCCCTCGAGGAATTCGTGGAGGGTCACGCGATCCTCCCTTCGAATCCGGGTCGGCGACGGCGCGACCGTCGTGCGCGGATGACGGCCGCCAGGGTGAGCAGCGTCCCCAGGCCGCCGTAGGCGCCCACAAACAGGTTCCACGGCGGAATCCCGGGGCCCCCGGCCTCGAGGGCGGTGGGAAAGGACGGCGGCCAAGGCCGGGGATGGCCGGACTGCTCGTACACCTCGTAGCGGGAGACCCACGCGACGCCAAACAGGGTCAGCGGACTGAACGGATAGAGGTTGCCGACGGAGGCCGTGACGAGCGGCGCCCCCTCCCCCTCGACGCGCGGCGCGGACAAGTCTTCCAGTGCCCAGATCATGAGGGGCGCCACGGCACAGAAGACGAGGACGCCGAAGAGGACGCCGACGCGGACGAGCGAAC
>CAZWCX010000185.1:0-11343 GCA_964632945.1 uncultured Planctomycetia bacterium
AGGGGGACCGCTTGGGTGGCTCAGGATAACCTGGCCCTGGGTGGCTCAAATGGGGTGGCCCTTGACACATGCACCGTGATTTCCGGCCGGCACCCGAAGCGCACTCGCGGCGAATGACCCCCTTGCATGCCCAGACCGCGGCTGACGTACGCCGCCATGGAGTCCACGGCCTATCGCCCGCCCTCGTACTTCCTGTCGAAGGCGGAGTTCGTGATCCGCGCACCGTAGCCCGGCAGGCACACCTGTCCGCCGTGCGTGTGACTGTCCAACTCCCCGGCAACTCTGGCAACCCACCACGAGCGCCGCGGTCGCGCCGAGCGCGATCCGCGCGGTGAACCGGTTCCGCCTCGTCCAGCGCAGCGCCCGCACGAGCATCCCCGGCGGCTTCGCCGTCACCGGCTCGCCGGCGATCCACATCACGGATGACTCATCACTCGAGCGCCCCGAATCTCCGCGTCCCGCGCGAATCCGGGTGTTCGTGGCGCCCCGCGGCCGCGGGGTAGCCGGGAAACGGCGGCAGGACCGCGTGGCCCGATTCCTTTCCCCCCGA
This sequence comes from uncultured Planctomycetia bacterium, assembly GCA_964632945.1. GTDB lineage: Bacteria > Planctomycetota > MHYJ01 > WSZJ01 > CAZWCX01 > CAZWCX01. The sequence goes on from CAZWCX010000185.1 coordinate 551, forward strand.
AGAAAAGCACGTCGCAAGTCCGCGCCATGTCGGGTCGGAGCCCTCCGAGGGATCGAATTCCCGAAGAAGGTCCTGAAACGCGCGGGAGCGTCCGGCGTTCCTCCAGAGCCGTTCTCCAAGGTTCCGTACGCAGGATCCCCTGTCCGCGGCATACGAAACGACCGGGTGCCGCCAATTCCATACCACGAGGCACCATTCATGCCGATCCCGTTCACCTGCCCGGCCTGCGGCAAGTCCGGCCATGCCGTGGACGCCATGGCCGGAACCAAGGCGCGATGTCGCTGCGGAGCGGTGCTTCTCCTCGGTTCCCCGGACGGAACGGTCGAGTCGCGACCTGCGGGGGCCGAACGTAGGAGCGGGCTGGAACGGAGAACGCAGGCGGGGCCGACTCGCAGCCCGGATCGAAGGAGCGTCGGCGATCGCCGCGTCCAAGACCAACCGCGCCAGTCTCCCCACAGGCCTCCACGCAGCTTGCCGGCTGCCATGCCGGGTCCCGAGACGGACGTAGTGCCCCCGGATCCGCCCGTTGCCGGTCGATCGTCCGGAACTGTGGTTGGAGGAGGCGCCCACGGGGCAGGCCCCGTCCCACGCAGCGGCGGTTGGGGGGCGCAGGGAGGCCAGTCCTCGGGTAGCACCCTCCCACCCGATCGGCGGGAACTCGCCCATGAACCCTCGGAGAGCAAGATCGTCGTCACCTTCTCTGCGGCGATGTTGCCGATCAGAGCCGATGAGCGCCTGCTCGATCCGGGTAACCAGTACCTCTGGTTGGATCTCGCCCAGCCAGCGATTTGCAGCTGCTGTGCTGGGCAGTGGAACGAGCATCTCCCGTTCAAGCGGTCCTTCGGAAAGCGCATTTTTGAACTCGACTTTCCCTATTGCTCGATGTGTGCAAACCACGTACGGGCCGCCGACATGGGAGTCCAAAGGGGGTGCGGGGTCATGGGGCTGATAGCCCTGGGCGTTTTCGGGCTGTTCGCACGAGCCGAGTTCAGTGGGAAGGACGGGCCGGCCAACTTCGGTCCATGTCTCGGGCTCGTGCTTGGCCCCATGGTCGCTTTCGCCGCCGTCCTTCTCTCGGAGCGACTCGGGGTCCTCCGTCCTTCCGCTCCCCTGGCCACGAACCACGCAAGTCGGCACCAATCCGCAGGGATCGTCGCCATTGGGTCCGGCATCTTCTCCGGATTGGAGTCCGTGAGCTTCGGTTTCCTGAATCATCGCTTCGCGGCAGAATTCGTTCGAGCCAATGCGAAGCGCGTCGAGCGTGTGGAGTCGTACAGGGACAACACCCTTCTCTGCATACTTGCCGACAACCTGGAGAAGCGCTGGATCGGGCGCGAGCGCGTCCAGCAATTCGTCGCCGCCCATGGCAGCACGGACATAGCCTCCAGTATCTCACCATCGACCGACCCGATCGAGGATGTGGAGACTGGGGACACCCGGGCAGTGATTTCCTCCACACCAAGCACTGCGATCTGCACTTGGTGCGGAATCGCGCTTCGCCCGGAGGATCTTCGCCATGACTGTGGAGTTTGCTTGACAGCGCATCACGGCGTCTGTTGGGTCGAGCGCGGAGGGTGTGCGGATCCCGTATGTGCTTTCGCGCCGGTGCGTACACGAGGTGCAGCGGACAGTCCGGGAAACAACGAAGAGCCCGAGGACTCGCCCACGGAACCACCGATCTGCCCGGATTGCGGTGGCCCGATCAGCCCAGGCGACGATCGCTCCTGCCCGACCTGCGGCGCCGTACGCCATCTGGGTTGCTGGGAATTGCGGGGCGGATGCTGTCGCGCGACGGTCCGGACGACCGACGGCCGCGGAACCAAGGGCATCGAATCCTGGCGCTGGGCCTGCTTCCTCTCGGGGGGGACCGCCTGGACGGCGTATCTCGTCCTCATGAGCCGGCATGCAGCAGCGAGGTCCACGCTGTTTCTCTCCGACGGGTCTCTTCCCCTCGTCTTGAGCGCCGCCTTTTCCTGCGAAGGCGTATTGGCGATGGCCGGATGCCTAGGTCTCCTCGGGATTCCGCTCGGCCGCGGCCTTCGCACGTCCGGATCGCCGCGTTGGATTGGAACCCTCACGTTCCTGGGCACTTGGGTGGGGGGGATCGCGCTGGCAATTCTGATCCTGACCGCCGTGGGGTCGCCTCATCGCGCCCGACCGAGGGCCCCGCAGGTTCCGGTCGGAGGGGAAGCGAGCGTCCACCCATCGACTCCAGCCGGGACTGCATGGACGACGGATCCTCGTCCGGGCTCGAGCCCGAAGTCGCCCACGTCCGCGTCGAACGAGTCCCCTCCCGCCACCGCCACCCTCCGCGTCACCCTGCGGTCGGATTCCTCGACGCCGGCCCCGGACAAGGACGCGCCCGTCTCCGTCCTGGTCGTCGGGCCCTGGCCGGAGGGAGCGCGGGTCGAGTTGCCCACCGTGCAGGATCGCCCGCACCTCCTCTCGACCGTCGCGCGCTTGAGCGGCCACGCCAAGGTCGCCCGCGACCTGGCCGGCACGCTGCGCAACGCGGTCGGCTCCGTCTGGCAGGGGGACGAGCCCGCGGCCGTGCCCGCCGGTGGGTCGCCCGCCCTCGCGGACGCCGTGCGCCTCGGGTGCGCTCCGTGCGTGCCCTTGCCCGCGGCCGGGCTGGCGCCCGAGCACGGACCGGGCCTGCTGGAATGCGCCGAGACCCTCGACCGGCTGGCCGCGGCGCTTCTCGCCGCGGCCGAAGCCCTGCGCGCCGCCGCCACCGGCGACTTCACGACCGACGAACTGGCCGCCTGGCATCAACACGCGGCGATCCTCCAGCGCTGGCGGCACGCTCCGGACCTGGCTCGATCGATCGGCGAGTACGCGCAGGCCCTGGAAATCCTCCTCGACGACGCGAACCGAAACGACCGAATCTGGACCGGCCGCCTCCGACGGACCGAACTCCAGGACAAGGCGGCGGAGGGATCCGGCGCGTCCCCGTTCCCGGGCAACGTCGTCCCGGGCCGGTTCCTCGTGTTCGCCGCACGCACGGGCCCGGCGGCCGCCCGCGAGGATCGCCCGCGCGACGGTGCTCCGTCCCGGCAGGGACTCCGCTGGGTCGAGGAAGTTCAAGTCGCACGGTCCGCCGCGGCGGAGGTGAAACTCGGGCCGTCCGATGCGACGGTCCTGTGGGACCTGGAGCGGGACCACGTGAGAATCCACGCGGCGGCCGCGGAACTCGCCGCGAAATGGAAGCGCGATCAGGAAGCCCGCGCGGACCAGCGCCGCCGGACCGCCGAGAACCGGCAGGCCGAGGCGAAGTCGCTCCTGGACGAAGGCCGCAAGGCGGAAGCCGCGTCCCGCATCCGCGAAGCGATCCGGTGCTACGAGCGCATCCATCGGGAATTCGGCGACACGCCCCCGGCCGGCGAAGCGTCCGAGCGTCACCGCGCGATCGAATCGGCCGCCGCCGAACGCCTGCGCGAGGCGCACCGGCTCCGCGAGGGCGGCGACGACTGGGGCGCGGCCGCGGCCTACCGCGAACTGGCCGTCGGGTTCGACGGGACCAACCCCGCCGCGGCCGCGGGCGCACAATTGCGGCAGACGACCGACCGGCTGTTCCAGCAGGCGGAAGCGCAGGAACGCACGGCTTCGCCGAACCCGGCCGCCGAGACCTACCGAAGGCTGGCGAAGGAGTTCGGCGGAACCTCCGCCGGCGCCTCTTCCGATCTCCGTCTCCGCCAGCGCAGGAAGGAAGCCCGGGAGGCCTTCGGGCGCGGGAAGAACTGGGAAACCAACCGCATGACCCAAAAAGCCCTCGAGTGCTACCAGGAAGTCCTCGACAAGTACCCGGAAACCGACGCCGCCAAGGAGGCGCGCGAGCGTATCGCCGTCCTGAAAAAAGTCCGGTGAGGGCTGCACGATGTCCTTGGCCCCGGAAACCGCCTACCGCTACATGGTTCTTTCGGCTCTCGCCGACGGGGAGATCGCGGAGGAAGAGCGGTCCCTCCTCGTGTCGGCCCGCATCCGCCTCGGCTTGAGTCCGCCGGACGCGGAGCGCATCCGGGTCGAGCTGGCGGCGAATCCGCGCCCGGCGTTGCCGATGCCGAAGCACCCGTCGGCGCGCCGCGTGGTGATCGAGATGATGCTCGACATGGTGGCCGCGGACGGGGAGATCGCCGAGGCGGAACGCCAGTTGATCGACCGGACCCGGCGCGCCTTCGGCATCTCGACCGCGGACTATCTGACGATCCTCGCGCGATTCACGAAAAACGCCCCGACCCCGCGCGACCCGGCCCCGCCCGAGGACCGACGCGCACGAGACGGCGGGACGCCGGCGCACCCGGTTCCGCCCGCTGCCCCGCCGCCGCGCTCCGCCGCACGGGGCGCCGCGTCGTCGCCGCGTGCGCCGGTTCCGCCCTCGGGAAAGCACGTGGGCGTCCGGGGCCCCGCCCCGAACCCGGCGCCCGCCGCGTCCGTGCCGCCGGGCCCGGCCGGGGGCGACGCCCCTTCGACCCCCCGGTCGTCGCCCTGGCCGGCCGGACTGGGCCCCTGGCTCGCGGATCACAGGCGCACGATCCGGTGGGCCGCGGCCGTCGCGGCCGCGGCGGTGCTGGCCGTCGCGACCCTCTCGATGACCCCCTATCGCCGCGCCCTGCGCGCGCTGCGCGCGGGACCCCCGATCGACGCCGCGCACGTTCGCACGTTGCAGGTGCACTACGCCGCCGCGCTCCCCCACGCCTCCGCGCTCCTGGCCCGCGACCCATCGCCGGACGTCCGGGCGAACTGCGCGGCCTTCCTGCGCGCCTGCCTGGAGGAGGCCGACGCGAGTTGCGCGAACGCAACGGCCGCCGTCCTGCTGACCCGTGCGCCGGACCTGCTGGTCGAATTGCTGCCGCACGCCTCCGATGCCGCACTCCCGGCGGTTGCCGCCGCCGCCCTCGACGCCTCGGGCGAGGGTCCGACGCCGGTCCTGCGCGCCCTGCTTCCGCTCTCGATCGCCCGCGGCTTGTTCGCCCCCGTGGCCGCCGCCGCCGGCGACTGGACGCGACCGGTCGCGCGCGAGGAGCTGAAGCGCGTCCTGCGGCCGCTGCTCCTGGAGACCGAATTCGCGGCGCAGCGGACGGCGGCGGAGGCGATCCTGTCCGGGCCGCTCCGCAGCGACCGGGAAATGGCCCGCGCCGTCCTCGACCTCGTCCCGGGCCCCCGGTCGCACCTTCGCCCGCCGGTCGATCTCCTCCGCTTCGTCGCCGGCTGGGACGAGCCTTCCGTGCTCGAACGCCTGCGCGGCGGGTCGGCGGCGGAACTCCGCGCGGCGTTCCCGCCCGAGGATCTCGCCCGCCTCCCGGAGCCCGACCGGCGCCGGGGGACCGCATGGCGCACGACCCTCGAACGCCGCCTCCTCCTCGCCGACGCGCTCGTCGCCGCCGGCAACGCCGACCCGGTCGCCATCACCGATGCGCTGCGCGACGCCGCGGGCGCCGAGGGAGCGCTGCTGCGGGACGAGATCTCCCGATCGGCCCGCTCGCGTCCCGGCACGGCCATGCTGCAATGCGTGCTCCTCGGACGGCTCGAAGGATGGCCCCAAGCGGCAACGCCCTTCGACGAGATCGTCCCGCTCCTCGATCCCGCGGACTGGTCGGCCCTCCTCGGCTCGACCGCCGGGGAGCCGCGGGACGGGTTCGTCCTCCTGGCCCTCGAGCGGCAGCGGCCCGAAGTGGCGGACCACTTCCGGGCCGACCCCGTCCGCATCCGCGAGCTGGGCGCCGCCGCCGGCACGCGCGTCCTGGCGGTCGTGCTGGACGACCTGTCGAACGACCAACTGGGGGCCTTGTTCGTCGAGGCCTCTCGCGCCAGGAACCCGGTGGCCTGGTGTCTCGCCCGCGTCGTCCCACCCCTGGCGCGCCGCGTGACCCCCGCGGAACTGGACGCCTTCATCCACCAGACCGATTCCTGGACGCTGCCGCTCCTCCAGGAGATCCTCGCGGAGGGCGAGGAAGCGGTCGGCTGGTACTACGGGACGTGCGGCACGAATCTGTCCGCCCTTCCGCCGAACGTTCTCGGCCCGGTCCACGAGGCGGTCCTCCGCTGGCTTCCGCCGGAGCGCCTCGCCGCCCTCCTCGCCACCGTCCTGTCCCAGAAACAGGTGTACGGCGAATTCGTGCGATCCGTGCAGTTCCGGCGGCCGGACCTCCTCGTGGCCTGGCTGCGCACCCAGACCGAACCCGCGCTCCAGGAACTCGCCGCCCGCATCGGCCCCGACCTCTGGAACCTCCTCCGCAAGGCAGGAACGGCCGACCCCGCCGTCGCCGCGGTCCTGGCTCGCGTGGACACCCGGATTCACGTGCAGACGTTCCAGGAGAGCCCGATGGGCAAACTCCCCCCTCCGGAACTGTCGGGGGGCGAGCCGCGTCCCGGCTGGAGCGTGTACGAGGTCGAGAACGGCACGGACGACGTGCTGACCGTCTTCCTGGACGGGCCCGACGCCCTCCAGCGGTCGATCCCGGCCGGCGGCTCGACGACCCTGGAAATCCCCAGCGGCGCCTACTCCGTGTACGTCACGGTCACCCGCAAGAACGTGATCCCGTTCCAAGGCTCGTTCACGCTGCGCGGCCGCTACCGCGCGCGCTTCGTGATCACCTCCGCGCCCACCTCGACGCAGGGGACCGGCGGGCCCGGGCTGGTGATCTACCAGTGTCATCGCTGCGGCTACACGTCCGCCGCTCCCGGTTCCTGCCCCAACTGCCGCGAATACGTCTGCAAGCGCTGCGGGTACACCTCCCATTCCCCGGGGGAGTGCCCGAGGTGCAAGATCTACCGCTGCACCAACTGCGGCTCGACCTCGTCTTCCCCCGGCAAATGCAGCGTGTGCGTGAGCCACCGGTACGTCTGCCTCCGCTGCGGGTACTCGCAAGGCACGCCGGGATTCTGCCCGCGGTGCCGCTGACCCGCCGGCGGGGAGACCGCTCGGGTCTTCCCGCCGGACGCCCCGTCCCTCCGGCCCACGCCCCCCGTTGTTTCGCCCCGCGCCGCCGTGCTACCGTCTCCTTCGGACCGATCGCCTGCCCCATCGCCCCTTTCCGGGAGGACCGCTCATGCCCACCGAACGCCGGGACCTGCTCCTGGGCCGTCGCGCCGTGGAGCGCGGCTGGATCGACGAGGCCGCGCTGGTGGCGGCGATCGCGCGGCAGGAACGCGACGCCTGCGCCGGCGTCACCGCGCGCCCGGTCGGCGCGCTGCTGGTCGAGGCCGGCGCCTTGACGCCCGACCAGGTGGCCGAACTGATCGACGAGCAGGCGCGCGCGCTGGTCCTCGAGGAGGACGCCCTCCTCGGCGCGATCCTGGTGCGCAACAGCCTGGCGCCGGCCGACGCGGTGGAGCGGGCGCTGGCGGAGCAGCGGGAAGGTCGGGACCCGCGCCGGCTGGGGGAGATCCTGGTCGCCGGGCGGGCGATCGACGAGCAGGGCCTGCGGGCCGCGCTGGCGGCGCAGGGGCGGCTGGCGGGGCGACAGGGCACGCAGCCGGGCCCGGGCGGGGGCGCAACGCGGCGCGGCGGCGACGAGACGCACATCCCCGTGGTGATCGGCCCCCCCGGGGAAGCGGCGGTCGCGCCGACCGCCGCGGGCGGCCCCCGGACGTTCGGCCGCTACGAACTTCGTGCCGAACTCGGCCGCGGCGGGATGGGCAAGGTCTACCGCGCCTGGGACCCCGGTCTCGAGCGCGAGGTCGCCCTCAAGGTCCTGCTGCTCGGCGACCGCGCGGACGACGACGCGGTGGACCGCTTCCAGCGCGAGGCGCGCGCCGCGGCCGGGCTGGCGCATCCGGGGATCGTCCCGGTGTACGACGTCGGTGCGGTCGGCGACAAGCCCTACTACACGATGGAGCTGGTCACGGGGAAGGAACTGACCGAGCTGGTGCGCGACGGCATGCTGGCGCCGCGCGAGGCGGTGGAGCTCGTGCGCCAGGTGGCCGAGGCGCTGCGCTTCGCCCACGCGCGCGGGATCCTGCACCGCGACATCAAGCCGCGCAACGTGTTCGTCCAGCGCGACGGCGGCAAGCCGCGAGGACGGCCCGGTGGGCCGTCCGGGAGCGGCGCGACAGAAGAGGCGGCGCTGACCGCGCGCGTGATCGACTTCGGCCTCGCCAAGTTCGCCGAGGACGAGGTGCGCATGGACGCCGGGTCCAAGGCCGGCGCGTCGCTGCGCACGCTGACGCAGACGGGACAGATGCTGGGGACGCCGATGTACATGAGCCCGGAGCAGTTCACGCGGGCGGGCGAAGTGGACGGGCGGGCGGACGTCTACTCGCTGGGGGCGACGTTGTACGAGCTGTTCACCGGGGCGCCCCCGTTCGCGGACGCGGGGACGCTGCCGGAGCTGATCGCCCGGGTGCAGAACCGGGATCCCGAGCCGCCGCGCGCGCGGGTGCCGGACCTGGACCTGGACGCGGAGACGATCTGCCTGAAGTGCCTGCAGAAGGAACCGAAGGACCGGTACGCGGGCGCCGGCGACCTGGCGGACGACTGCGCGCGCTGGCTGGCGGGGGAGCCGATCGCGGCGCGGCCGGTGGGGTGGGTGGGGCGGCAGTGGCGCAAGGCGCGGCGCAATCGCGGGGTCGCGACGATGGTGGCCGGCCTGGCGCTGGTGCTGGCGGTTGCCGCGGCGTGGGGCGGCGCCGAGGGGATCCGGCGCTGGCGGCTGGCGGCGTGGGCGGCGGAAACCGAGGCGCGGCTGGCCGGCGGGCGGGTCGCGGAGCAGGCGGACGACGCGGCGGGGGCGGCGTCCCGATTCGCCGCCGCGCGGGACGCCGCGGCGCGCGCCGTGGCGCTGGCGCCGAACGACGTGAAGGTCAAGGCGCTCGCCGATCTCGCCCAGGCGGGGATCGAGGGCGCGGAGGCCGCCGCGCAATTGCGCGCGGGAGACTGGCCGAAGGCGGAGCAGGCCGCGCGGCGGGCGGTGGATCGGGCCCCGGACGTGGTGAGGTATCGCGATCTGCTGGGCAGGGCGCAGGCAGGCCAGAAGCGCGCCGAAGGGCTCGCGGCGCTGGCCGCCTGGCGCGACCGGCAGGCGCGCTCTGCGGCGCTCGAAGCGGCGGTCGAGAAGGCGCGCAAGGAAGAGGAGGCGGCCGCCCCCGACGCCCGCGCCGCCCTCAAGGAGCGCCGCTGGGCCGACACCGACGAGTTGCGCGGGCTCGCCCTCGAGCGCGAGAATGGCTGGTCCGCGGCGGTCTCGCGCTTCACCGAGGCCACCACCTTCTGGCGCGCGGACGAGGAATCCCGCCAGGCGCTGGCCGAACTCTACTGGCACCGCTTCCGCAAGGCCGAGGTCGAGCGCGACCGCACCGGCGAGGCGGCCTACGCCGGGCTCGTGCAGGTCGTGGGGGGCGCGAAGTACCGCGACCTCGTGCGCTGCGAACGCGACGTGCGCGTGCGCTTCGAACTGCCGCAAGCCTTTGCGGTGGAGACGCTGACCGCGTACCTCTCCGTCTACCGGAACAAGCAGGCCCCCCCGATCCTGGTCCCGGTCCCGTGCGACCGCGCGACCGGCGAGCCGTTCGACGCGGCCGATCTCCTGGCCAAGGACCTGGCCTTCGGCCGCCCGGTGCCGCTGGCCGTCGCCGCGGCGGCGCCGGCCGCCGGCGGCCGCGCGCCGGCGCTCCCGGCGGCGCGGCTCGCCGAGCTGGAGCGCGCGGCGGGCGAGCACGTGGCGGCGCAGCGCTACGCCGCCGCGCTGCCGCTCCTGGACCTGCTGGCCCGCGCGGCCCCCGCGAGCGCGGAGCCCGCCTACAACCTGGCCTGCGCGCTGGCTGTCGGGGCACGGGAAAAGGACCCCGGGGCGTGGCTGACCGCCGGCGCTGGCGCCGATGCCGTGCGCGCGCTGGGCGAGCGGACCGCGGCCGATCCGCAACTCGGCCGGGTCTGGGGCGCCGCCCTGGTGGCCGGGTCGGACCCGGCGGTCTGGCGCCTCCTGGCGCTGGCCGCGCTGGAGGAAGCCGTGCGCCGCGGCTGGGCGGACGCCGACCACACGACCGCCGACGCCGACCTGGCCGCGCTGCGCGACGACCCGGGCTTCGCCGCGCTCCTCGCGGTCCTGCGCGGCACTGCGCCGCGGCGTCACGTGCGCATCCTCGAAGTGGTGGCGGAGTCGCCGGCCGCGAAACTCGGCGTCCGCCCCGGCGACCTGCTGGCGGCGATCGGCGAGCCGGGGAAGCCCACCGCCCCGCTGGAAACCGTCGAACAGGCGAGCGCCGCGATCCGCGCCGCCCCCGCCGGCGCGCCGTACGAGGTGACGCTCCTGCGCGGCGGCGAACGCGTCACCGTCGCCGCCACCGGCGGCGCCCACCTCGGCGTCCGCATGGTCCAGGCCGACCTGCGCCCGGAAAGCCCGACCCGCTTCCCCTGGATCGGCGATCCCGGGTCCGCGGGCGTCCCGCCCGCCTCCGCCCCCGAGGTCGAGCGCGCCCGCTGGACCGACCTGCACGAGCTCCGGCAGCGGGAGCGCAACCGGATCGACCTGGCGGTGGTGCGCGACGCGCCCGGCGCGCGCCCCCACGCCGACCTCGCCCTGCGCCTGCCGCGCGGCTCGTACCTGCTTCACATCCCCGCCGGCCAGGGCGTGGTCCCGGTCCGCTACCCGTTCGAAGTCGCCCGCGACCTGGACTGGGACGAGCACTGCGCCCTGCCGGCCGCCGCCGACATCCCCCCCGCGCTCCCCGCCGCCCCGCAACCGCCCCCCGAGGACCCCACGCCCCCCCCACCCCCCCCCCCCCCCCCCCCCGGCCGGGGGGAACCCCCCCCCCCCCCCCCCCCCCCCGCCCGCGGCCCCCCGCCCCCCCCCGCG
>CAZWCX010000186.1:0-252 GCA_964632945.1 uncultured Planctomycetia bacterium
CGTAAAGCCATTGTATTAATGTCTTTGTGAGACGAATATGATTCGTTAAAATCCGTATTCGCGCTTGACTCGAATCCGCGTTTCGGTATAATTGACCTCTGTTGACGAAAAATGAACCGCAGCCCACCCGCTGCGGTTTTTTTGTTTCTCCCCTCCCCCCCCCGGGCCGGGCGAGGCTCGGTGCTCCCAGCCGGGCCTCCCAGCGGGGGGCGCGCGCCGGGGGCGGGGCGGGGGGGGGGGGGGGGGGGCGGC
>CAZWCX010000186.1:262-11266 GCA_964632945.1 uncultured Planctomycetia bacterium
TTTTTTGTTTCTCCCCTCCCCCCCCCGGGCCGATCGATTATCGGTACTCCCAGCCTGCCCTCCCAGACGTCCGCCCCCAACGCAACCTGCCCCCATTTTGCAATCGCTCTCCCCCTGCGTCCCAAAGTCGTGGTCTTCAGATCCAGAGCCGGTTTCCCTGCGCCACTCCCCCCAGCGAACCGATCCATGGCAAAGGGGACTTCAACCGACCGGGAGTCCGTGGCTGCGAGCGCGCGCAGAATCGTCGGCCTTCCTCCGCGGGCCGGGTACGGTCGCTTCGCGCCCAAGCCACTACCGAGCTTTTCAACATTCTCCGTGTGCGACGCTCTGCTGTCGGTCGCGCCGGCAAGACCGTGAGTTGAGATAGACCCCGTGAATGCGATCGGCTACCATGAACGAGCGACTCTTACCCGGGCGGGGGGTCCGCGTTGCGGGATTTCCCGGCGAGAGACCCGATCTCCGGGAGGCGGAAGCGTTGGGTCCGACCGCCTTGGTCGGGGGCTCGCCCCGCACGGGAAGCCTTCACCGAGGTGGGCGTCAGGGGGCGTCCCGGGTTGACCGTGGCTTCTAGCCGCCGGGTCTACACCGAGTACGCGCACGGGGGATCCATCAAGTTCCCGTCGAAATCGTCATAGGGAAAACCGGGCATGCCTTCCCCACATCCCCTCACGGGAACGGATGAGCGCCAACCGACGGCGGTCGCTCACGGCCGGGACTCCGGCGGGGTTCCACCGTCCGTGCATGCCGGGGTCGAGGTAAAAACTCCGGAGCACGTGGTTTTCTCGTTCGAAATCGCGGGCATCGGCTCGCGAGGGCTCGCCGCGGTCATGGACGGGCTGATCCTGTTCTTCCTGCTCACCTTTCTCAGCGGCGCCTTCCTGATGCTCCTGCGCGGGACGCTGGGTGCCTCGTCACGGGCATGGGCGATCGCCATTCTGGTGATCGCGATCTATGGCGTGGTGTGGGGCTATTTCGTCTACTTCGAGACGCGCTGGCACGGTCAGACGCCCGGGAAGCGCTGGCTCGGCCTGCGCGTCGTCCAGGACTCCGGAATGGGGATCGGGTTCCTGGAGGCAGCGGTGCGCAACGTACTGCGGGTCGCCGATTTCCTGCCGGTGTTTTTCGGTGTCGGCCTGTTGGTCATGTTCTTCAATCGTCGCTCGAAGCGCTTGGGCGACTTCGTGGCGGGCACGATGGTCGTAAAAGAGAAGCGGTGGGTGCTTCACCATGTCGGACCGCGCGATGAGACGGTGATGCGCCGGGCGCGCGGCCGCATGGATCGATGGGCGGAGTCGACGCGGCTCTCTCCTGAGGACTATGAAATCCTGTCCACCTACCTGGACCGGCGCAAGGCGTTTCCCTCCGACGTTCGGCTCCGACTGGCCCGCGCCCTGACGGCGCCGCACCTGCGCGAGTCGGGGATGCCCGAGGAGGAGATCGAGGCATTGACGCTGGACGACTTTGAGGCCTGGCTGAAGGCGCGCGTTTCGGCGCTCCAGAATCCGCGGGGCGAGTCCGGCGGGTCCCGACACCTGCACGACTTCGTGCGGCGGAAGCAGGATTCCTGGCACCGTCTGTCCGCGCTGCTGGACAAGGCGCAGGGGGCGCCCTGGAGCGCACTCCGGCATGCCGATCTGCGCGAACTCGGCACGCACTACCGGAAGGTCACGGCGGATTATGCCTACGCGCGTCTCCGGTTCCCCCGGACGGACGCGCTGCTTTACTTGAATCAACTGGTCGCGCGCGGGCACAACGCGGTCTATCGAAGGAAAGCCATCACCACGGCCTCGATCCTGTCGTTCGTCACGACGACCTTTCCCCGGGCGTTCCGTGCGTATGCCGGCAATGTGGCCGTGGCCACGGGGATCTTCGTCGCCGCGGCCGCCTTCGGCTTCCTGTCCACGGCCGCCAACGAGGATGTCGCGACCCTGTTCCTGAGTCGGGAAGCGATCGAAGAGCACGTGCGCCACGGCGAGCTCTGGACGGACGACCTCATCGCGGTCATGCCGTCGTCGATCGCGTCCGCGCGGATCCTCACCAACAACGTGACCGTCGCGCTGCTCGCCTTCGCGATGGGAATCACCTTCGGATTGGGGACGGTGGCCCTTTTGTTCCTGAACGGGATGATGCTCGGGGTGATCTCGGCCCTGTGCTGGCGATACGACCTGTTGGCGCGGCTGTGGACGTTCATTGCCGCGCACGGGCCGCTGGAGCTGGTCAGCATCTTCCTCGCGGCGGGCGCGGGCCTCGCGGTGGCGCAGGCGCTTGCGGTGCCGGGCAATCTGCGCCGGGGGGACGCGCTGCGGGTGCACGGGCGCGCCGCGATGGCGCTGGTGGTGGGCGCCGTTCCGCTCCTTTTCCTGGCCGGGTTCATCGAAGGATTCGTGTCCGCGGGCCGGCTGCCGGCACCCCTCAAGATCCTGACCGGCCTCGTCACGATATCGGCCTTCGGGGTCTACGTCGCCCGCTCGGGACGGGAAGAGCCGTCGTCGTCCGGGGGAGGGCGCGATGCCTGACGGGAACGACGTCCATGCGTCCGTTCGCGACAAGTACCGCCTCGGCGCGGACGCCTCGAGGTGCGGCCTCAAGTATCCGATCGGGCGCGCGGGCATGCACCACGTCGGGTATCCGCCCGAGCGCGCGGAATGGACGACGGATGAACTCGCCGCGTCCTACTGCGGCGTGGGGGACCCCTTCGCCTGCGGCGGGCCGCGCCCGGGGGCCGCGGTCCTCGACATCGGGTGCGGCGGCGGGTCCGACCTCGCCATCGCGGAACGCCTGACCGGCGCGGGAGGACGGGGATTCGGCGTCGAGCTCACGCCGGAACTGGCCGCGGCGGCGCAACGGAACCTGGGCCGCGCCGGCTGCGCCCGCACGCGAATCGCGGTCGGGTGCGCGGAGCGACTTCCCTGCGCAGACCGGAGTTTCGACCTCGTCCTGGCCAACGGCGTGTTTCATTGGTCCGTCCGGAAGGAACGATGCCTCGGCGAAGCCCGGCGCACCCTGCGTCCGGGCGGTCGAATCCAGTTCGCCGACATCGTACTGTCTCCCGACGCGCCGGCGGCGATCGTGGCGCGGTTGGCCGCGTGGTCCTCCTGAATCGGCGCCCCGGCCTCCGTCGGAGACCTCTTGTCGCTCCTGGGAGAGGCGGGATTCTCGGAGGCGCGATTCCTGGGCACCACGCCGGTGGCGACCTCCAGGATCACCGTCGGCGGGCTGTTCAGCGCGGTTCGGCGCTGACGGGCGAGGTCACCGCCAGCGCAGGAGCACGGGCCCGCCCGGTGCGGATTTCAGTTCGAATCCGATGGGCTCGACCACGAGGACGTTCCGTACGATGTCGTGTCCGCGCAACCGTTCGTACCAGACCTGGACGTCCCTCACGCGCACGAACGCGGTCACTTCCGATTGCGCGGGCGCCGCGGAAAGGTCGAATCCCAGCGGGGCCGGGAAAAACAGCGAGTCCGGGCCCGACATCGAGCCGAACGCGCGGGTCGATTCCCCGGTTTCCGCGTAGAGGATCAATTCCAGGCCGCGCGGGGAGGCGCGCCAGAGCGGTCCGTTGCCGGCCGGCCAGGCGGCCGGGTCCTCCCCCGCTCCGCCGGACGGAGCCCGCGAGAACCGGACGAGGCGCACGGCGTCCGGCGACGCGCCCGCAGGAGGCGTACCGGCCGACCAGGCCGCGAGCATACGCGCCAGGGCGTCCGCAGGCGCGTCGGCGGGTACCAACAGGGTGGCTGCCGCCACCTGATCCCAGCCGGGAGGGTCGGGGTCCGGCGGCGCCTTCTCCCCGAGAGCCCTCCGCTTCTCGGGAATCGACATCCACCGGCCGTCATGCCAGACGACCTGGCCGGCCGCGACGTCGGGATCCGGGATGCGGTCGCCGGATCGGGGACGTCGCCGCGCTGCCGGCATCCGCGCGCCCGGGGCGTAGTACGGGTCGTTTCCGGCGGCGCCGCGATCTTCGGGGGCCACGCCTTCCAACCGCGCCCGGGCCGACTCGTTCGTCGGGTCGGCAAGCAGGGCGCGGCGGAAGTGATGGGTGGCGAGCGCCTTGTCCTTGGTCCCCAGGTAGGACTCTCCCACCTGCGCCTCGAGTTGGGCGTAGCGTTCGGGCAGCAGCGCAGCCGCGATCAACAGGCAGCGGCGTCCCACGTCCAGCAACGGTTTCTGTTCCAGACACTGCAGGCCGCAGGCCTCATACTCTGCAGGGAGCGCCGGGTGAAGGGCCGCGAGCCGCTCGTCGATCCGTTCGGCGAGCGACTTGCCCTTGGTGATGGCCACGACGCTCTTGCGCGGCAAACTCAAGACGGTGCCGCCGAGGAGCTCGATCTTCACTTCCCGTTCGTTTTCCGAAACGATCCGGCCGTCGAGGACCCGTCCGTCCTGGAGGCGAAGTTCGTCCGCACGGGAAATCGCGGCGGTGACGAGGAGAGCGGCGGCAGCGAGCAGTGCCGTTCCGATTCGTCGGCCGCAGCCGTGGCAAACTCGACCTGTGGCTCCCATCGTCCCTTCCTACCAACCGTTGTCCGGCACGCCGCCCAGGATCTGCAGGACCTCGCACGCGAGAGTCAACGAGACGCAAATCTGTTCGGCGGCATCGGCCGCGGCCGCCTCCGCCAGTCGTCCGCGCAGCCGCAATCGCTCGGCGCAGGCGGCCTCCCCGCGGGCTCCCGAGCCTTCCAACAGCGCGAGCAAGGATTCCGCAAAGGCCCAGGATCGGCCCGCAACGCCCTCGATCACGTCGAATCGATTGAGGTCTTCCTCGAGACGCTTCCGTTCGATTTCCTCGAGACGCAGGCTCGCCTGCGAGGACCCCGGCAGCAGAACCGCCCAGGGGCGGATGATCTCGGGCGTGACGGCCCAAACACTTTCCAGCTTTTCGAACGTCTTTTCCTGGGTTCCCAGGCGGGAGGCCAGATCCACCATGATCCGCAGAACTTCGCGGCCGAGAGCGGAGTCCGGGTCCCGTTGTCGAGCCGCCAGACCGATCGCATCGAGGGACGGGGGGAAGGCGTCCACCCACGCGGGCGCCACTTCCGCAAGCTCCGTCTCTCCGCCGCGTCCGCCCGCAGGGGCCGCCTCCTCCCGGGCGGCGGAGGCCGCCCGCCGTTCCAGCAGACGAAGGTCCTCCTCCGGGAAGGGCAGATCGCTCACGAACGCGAGGCTGACCAGCCGAAGCTCGAGCAGCAGGTCCCCCACCCGACGCAGGGCCGCGGCGCGACCCCGGGGCGGGACCGCGAGCCGGTGGTGGGCATCCAGGATCCGTCGCAACAGCCGGAACTGCGCGGCCGACGGCCGGGGGAAGGTCTCCGCCAGGTACTTCCGCGCCTCTTCCGCCCAGGGACCGGCCGGCACGGATTCGACGTAGGCCGAATAGGCGCAGGCCGCGCGCAGGGGCTCCCCGATGCGGCGCCAGGCGAGGGCGGTTCCGAAGACGGCGTGGGGGTCCCGTTCCCGTTCCCCGGCACGGAACCGATCCAGCGCGCGGGCCGGATGGCCCGCCTCCAGGGCGACATGGCCCGCCTCGGTCCACAGCGCCCCCGCCGCCTTCCCGCCGGTCAGCAGGGCGACCGCCCGGGATTCCGCCTCGAGCGCGCGCCCCTGGGTGCGCAGCAACCGGAGCATCAACCGGTCCTTGTCGGACCCGTCCGGAAGGCGGGCAATGGATGCCTCCGCTCGTTCGGTCTCGCGCAGGACCAGCAGGACTTCCGCGCGCAACAATTCGACTCCGGGCGAACCCGGCGCTTCCTTTTCGAGGGCGTCGAGATGACCGAGCGACTCGGACCAGCGTCCGGCCAAGGCGAGAATCCGCGCATGGGCGAGGCGGGCGACCGGGCTGCGTTCGAGGTCGACCGCCCGGCGCGCGTTTTCGAGCGCCGGGTCCAACTGCCACAGTGCGGCCTGCGCCTCGGCGATGCGCCGGAACACCTCCCCGCGGCTCTGGTCGGGGACGATCGCGGGTTGCAGCGCCTCGATCGTTTCGAGCGGTCGACCATCCGCGGAGAGCGCCGCCGCCCAAACCAGCCGTGCGTCGAGGTTGTCCGGATTGCCGGTCGTCAAATCGCCGGCCAGTTGAACGGCGTCGCGCACGCGACCGACCGCGAAGTAGGCCTGCGCGAGCGCCAGCGGGACGTCGGTCCGCTCCGGGGACTCCGCTCGCACGGCTTCGAGCGCCGGGATGGAAGCTTCCGGTCCCTGCAGCCGAAGTTCGGCCAGGGCCTTGCGCACTCGTGTTTCCCGATCGTCGGGGACGAGGGTGACCGCTTTCGCGTAAGCGGCGACCGCCTCCGCGAGTTTTTCCGGGCGACGCAGGTCGAGATGCCGCGCGAAGCGGCGCCAGCCGTCGACCTCCTCGGGAGCGAGCGTCACCGCCTCGCGGTACCATCGCTCGGCCGCGTCGAAATCGCCGCGCCGTTCCTCGAGCACGCCGAGGGCCATCCGCACGAGACCGTTGGTGGGGTCGAGTCGCGCGACCGTCTCGAACCCTTCGCGCGCAAGCGCGTCATCCGCCAACTCGACTCCCGCGCCGCCCAGGTCGAGCCACGCGGCAACCATCTCGGGATCGAGCTTGAGGGCGTCGCGCAGGTAGCCGACTTGCCGCTTCACCCGCTCGCGCACGTCATTGTCCACCGGCTTGCCGTCGGGCCGTTCGTCCACGGCGATGCCGCGAGTGGGGTCGAGGGCCCGCGCAACCTTTTGCTCGACGATCGCGCCGGCACGGGCCTCGACGGACTTCCGGTAGTACCAGGCGGCATCGTGGAAGAAGAACGTGATGGAGTACCCGGCCAGTCCGACTCCGGCCAGGGTGGAGAGGACGATCCAGAGGTAATGCTTCATCCAGGCCACGGCGGCGCTGGGACCGGTCAGGATGACGCGTTCGTCGATCGAGGAGCGGAGCCGCTTGCAGGTCGCCTGCGGGCAGCCGGTGAGGGGCGTCCAACACTCCTTGTGGTAGACGGACCCGCAGGTTTCGCACGACTTCGTGATCGCGCCGGGGGCGATCCGGGAGCGGCAGATGCCGCAGTCCCCATACTCCTCGGTCGGGGCCATCGGCAACCCGTCGACGAAGGGCGGGGCCGGCGTGGGAAGGTCGGGGTCGACGACGAGCTGAAGCGGTTCCACGGGACCGCTCGCCCCGCCGGGGGTCGCCACCGGCGTGAGTCGGGCGGACGCCCTCGGGCGGATGGGCGTCGGCTTGCGCGGTTGGCGCGGCAGCGGCGGATCCGCCGGCGATTCCGGGACCGCCACGCGCGGCGCATCGGCAGCCGTCGGGGCGGCGGAAGGGCGGACGATCTTCCCCGCAGGCGGCGCCGCGACGCCCGCGGGACGCGCGCCGGGGGCAATCGGACGCTGGGTCTTGCGCCCGGCGGGACCGGGAGTCGGCGTCGAATCCGGTGCGGCCTTCGGCGGCGCGGACTTGGTCGGCGGATCCTGCGGCGACTCCAGCCGGGCCAGGAGCGACTCATAGTCGGGCTTTTCGATCCCGGCCGTCGGCGGCACGGGCGCGAGGGGGACGAGTTCCAAGGGGGGCTCCGGCACGACGCGCGGCGCGGAGGGAGCCAACTCCAGCGGCGGTTCGGATGGGAGGGCCGGCGCGGGCGAAGACGGAGCCAACTCCAGGGGCGGTTCGGACGCGACGGTCGGCGCGGGCGGGAGTGGCGCCAAGTTGAGCGCCGGTTCGATCGGGACGGCGGGCGCGAAGGCCGGATCCACCGGAGCGGTATCCACCGGAATCGGCGCTCCGACCGGCACGACCGGGATCGACACCGGGCTTGCCGATTCGATCCGGGTGGTATCGACGGGCAGGGGCACGGACTCGGAGGGCACGACGACGGCCGCTTCGGGTGCGACGGCGGGAGCCTCGGTCGGCGGCGGGATCGTCGCCGGAGACCCGGGGGACGTGGCACCGGGGTTCCCCGCGGCCGGAGAGTTCTCCGCAACCGGTTCCCCTGCAGAGGCCGGTTGCGCGTCGCCGGCGCCGGAAGGATCGCCGCCCCCGGAGGGTGACGTCGGGCCCTCGAGATACTTTTCCAGCGACTCCCGGCGCATCAGGCCGGCAGACAAGATGACCTGACCGACCGAAGGAACGTGATCGGGCGCGAGCTTCTTCACTTCCGACCGGACCCGCTTGACCCGGGCCAAGTCCCGGGGAGACAGGGCGGCGTCGAGGAGCAACCGGCCCTCCAGGTCCCGGGGTTCCGCTGCGGGAAGCGTCGAATGCTCCTGGGCGGCGCGCCAGCCCTCGGCGAAGTCGCGATTGACGCACCCGCGCTCGAGCAGCCGGTCGATGCAGGCGGGATCGGCGGTCCCCGTCGCATCTCCGGAAGCCGCGAGGATGGCCGCCGCCTGGTCGGGCGACAGCGCTCCACGGTTCTGGAGGGTTTGGATCAGCAGGATGTCGGCGGGTGTAGGCATGCGCGGGTCCCGAGCAGGATCCGACTTCATCCAGGGGAGAGTATACCCGCCTCCCCCGCCGGCTTCCAGGATTCATGGCTCCGGGCTCTGCCCGCGAGCGCGTCCAGGGAGTTTCGGCCGGGAATGGAACCGGGACCTGCGGCGCGGGGGTGATCGACCCTGCGATCCGACCGGGCCGGGAGCGGGCGCAAGCCCGCAGCGGGGCGGACGCCATGGCGCCGGATCCGATCAGGCGGGACCCTCGACCGGGCCCGTCGGATCCGGCTTCATCTCGAAGTCGAACATCAAGCGAAAATCGCGGCTGGTGGCAGGAGCTTCCGCCGGCGCCGACGGATCCTCGTCCGGCTCGCCGGACCCGGAGGAGGTGGAATTCCGGTTCGGGACCGGAACCGCGTTCACGACCGGGGAGGAGGGTACGGAAGGCGCGGATCCCCCCATGGACGGGATGAACACGGGCGCGACGGGCACTTCCTTGTCTCCCTGGCGCGCCACGACCGGTCGCCGGGGCGGCAGCGGACGCGCCTTGTACAGGCGCCGCGTCGCCGGGCGCAAGACGTTGGGACGGATCGGGAGCGCTTCCTCCGGGTCGGGGACGATCGTCCTCCCGGCCGCGTCGGCCGCCATCGCCTCCTCCAGGGCTTCCCGCCGCAGGATGCCGAGGCGAAACAGCGTCTGCGCGATCGACGGCACGTCGTCCGGACTGATGCCGCGAACGTGATCCCGGACCCCACGGACCCTCGCCAGGTCTTTCGGGGTCGCCAGGCCGAGGCGCAGGAGTCGCAGTTCAAGGTCCTTTGGTTCGCCGAATCTCCAGGCCGGGTTCTCGAACACCGCAAGGAGTCCGTCCAGCAGGTCGCCGGCGATCCACCCCCGCTCGACGAGCCGACGAGCGCCGGAATCGGCGTCCAGGATCCCCGCCGCCTCCATCTCCTGCGCAAACTCCGCCCGCTGTTCGGGACGAAGGATCCGTCGCGATTCGAGAAGGCGAAGCAATTCATGGATCGGAATCATCGGGACGCCGCTCGATTGCTTGTAAAGTCGTATCGATCTGCAGATGATCGAGCCCCTGGAGTATATCGTCCGGCACGGATCCGCGGCACGCAGAAAATCGCTACTTGGAGCCTGCCTTGGAAACCGATGGGGAACGCATCGTCCGCCCGGCGGGAGAGAGGCGGATCGTCTACCTCGACGTCCTTCGCGGCGTGGCGATTCTGGGGCTCCTCCCGGCGAACATCCCGCACTTCGCGCTCCCCACCGCCGACTCGGTCGCCTTCCGTCCCCCGGACCCGGCCTCCGCTGCGGACCGGTGGGTCTGGATGATCACCCACTTCCTGGTCGACTACAAGTTCCTGTCGCTGTTTTCGCTGCTCTTCGGGGTCGGCATCCTGTTGATGCGACGCAGCTGCGAGCGGCGGGAGTTGCGCTTCGCCCCGGTCATGCTCCGACGGCTCGGCTTCCTGCTGCTGGTCGGCGCGCTGCACGGGATCCTGATCTGGTGGGGAGACGTGCTCACCTACTACGCCCTGCTCGGGATGGTGGTGTTCGCCGCCTCGGGATGGAAGCCGCGAACCCTGGAGCGTGTGGGGGTCTCCCTGCTGCTGGTGCCGGTGGTCGTGCTCGGAATGCTGATCCCGCTGCTCGCGCTGGCGCACCTCCTGGGGGGCGGCGACGGCCCGGTTGCGCCGGGCCTGTCGACGGCAGGGCGTGTGCTCCCCGCCGTCGACGGATCCTGGAGCGAGTTCTGGGCGGCGTTCCGGTTCGACGACCCGGCGTTCGAAACCGCGCTCTATCGGGAAGGATCGTTTCTCCGCATCACCGTGCTGCGTTCGCTCACCTGGTTCCTCGGCTTGGTCCCCGGCTTCGCCTACTACGGATGGCGGGTGGCGGGGCTGTTTCTGATCGGCATGGCCTGGGCGAAAGACGGGTGGTTCCTTGCGCCCGCGGAACGCCGGGAGTCGTTCCGGCAACTCGGCCGGACGGGGCTGTGGATCGGGCTGCCGCTGACGGTCCTTTCCTGCGGGCTCGTCCAGCTCGAGGTCGGGGGACATGCCGGAACGGCGGCAGCGGAGCTGGCCCACTACACCGGCAGCCTCGGGCTCGCGGCCGCCTATGCCGCCGCGGTCGGACTCGCGTGCGCCCGCGAGCGCCGGCCGCGCGCATTCGGTCCGCTCGGGGCGATCGGCCGCACCGCCTTTTCGAACTACCTGATGCAGTCGGTGGTCCTCACGCTCTTCTTTTACTCGTACGGCGCGGGTTTTTTCGGCATGCTGGACCGCCTGCAGTTGTGGATCGTGGCGGCCGCGGTGGGCGTCGCCCAGTGGCATCTCAGCGCGATCTGGCTCGGCTGGTTCCGGCTCGGCCCGCTCGAGTGGCTCTGGCGATCCGTCACGCATCTCTCCCGGGCGGATCGATCCCGCGCCGGCGGAACCGCGTCCGCCTGAACCCTCCGCGGGCTCCCCGCGCGCCGATCCGCACGAGCACGTGCCGGCATGGGCCACGCGAGGATCCCGTTCGGCACGAGCGGCGGACTTCGGCCCGGACCTGGTCGGGGGGACGCCGAACACGGGTGTCCGGTGGCGACCGGATGGA
>CAZWCX010000187.1:0-11151 GCA_964632945.1 uncultured Planctomycetia bacterium
ATCCCCGTGGTTCGAGCGGTTTGCAATCCGGCTGCTCGAGGGTTCCCCCGAGGTCCTGGCCCTGCTCGAGAAGAACCCGTTCCCGGACGCCCCGCCGCGGTTCGTGCGCGGCGTCCTCTACCACTACACCTTCTCCGGCGCGGCGGCTCGACGCGGCGAGGGTCGCTGGTGGGAGCGGACGCGGCGCGGTCCCTGGTGTCCCGCGATTGCCCTGCCCGAGGCGGCCGGGCCCCCGCGGCGTCCGGGGTGACACGCGTCCCTTGACAGGGGGGAGGGGTGGTGCTAGGGTATCCCGCCCTTGTCCCCGGGATCGTTCCGGGTGTGGGTGGAATGAAGCGAAACGCGAGGAGCGATCGATGGCGAAGAAGACCGCCGACGACATGAAGAAGGTGGTGACCGACATCAAGGCCCGACTGACCAAGGCCGCCTCGGCCGCCAAAGACAAGAAGTACGATCCGTTGGTCCGGAGCGTGAAGAAGAAGCTCAAGCGGGCCCAGCGCAAGTTCAACACGCTGAGCGGCAAGAAGCTCGCCTTCAAGAACAAGAAGGCTGCGGACTGATCCTGCCCACCCGCCCGGGGACCCCCGCCGGTACGGGCGCGCGGTCCCCTGTCCCGGGTCGGGGTGGACCTCCTGCGGCCGGGGAAGGCATCATGGTGCGATCGTACTCCCTCGAATCCGCCCCCGGCCCGCGCTCCTTCCGCGTCGACTATGCCGGCGAGCTCAATCCCGAACAGCTCGCCGTGGTCATGGCCGGCGAAGGTCCCCTCCTGGTTCTCGCCGGCGCCGGCAGCGGCAAGACGCGCACCATCACCTATCGCGTCTCGCGGCTGATCGAAAGCGGCGTCGACCCGGGCGCGATCCTGCTCGTTACCTTCACCAACAAGGCCGCGCGCGAGATGCTCGAGCGCGCGGAGCGGTTGATCGGCGACCTCGCGCGCCGCGTGGTCGGCGGCACCTTCCACCATGTCGGACACCGGATCCTGCGCAGCCACGCGTCCCGGCTCGGGTATCCGGAGCGCTTCACGATCATGGATCGCGAGGATTCCCGTTCGCTGCTCAACGAGTGCATCGACGCCGCCAAGGTCGACAAGGGACCGGGCTTCCCGAAGGCGGACGTGCTCGGCGACTGGATCAGCTTCGCCGCCAACACCGGGCAGCCGCTCGCGGGGGTGGTGGAAAAACGCAGCTGGACCCACCTGGGGCGGATCGAGGAGATCGCCCGCGTCGCAGGGGCCTACGGCGAGCGCAAGCGGACCGCCGGACTCGTCGATTTCGACGACCTGCTCACCCTGTGGCGACGGCTGATGGCCGAACACCAGGACGTACGCCGGCAGTATCAGGATCGCTTCCGGTACATCCTCGTCGATGAGTACCAGGACACCAACCGCCTGCAGGGGGAATTGATCGACTGGATGGCGGGGGAACGGCGCAACATCACGGTCGTCGGCGACGATGCACAGAGCATCTACGCGTTCCGCGGCGCGCACTACAAGAACATCCTCGGCTTTCCCGAACGGTATCCCGACGCGCAGGTGTTCCGGCTGGAGTCCAATTACCGATCGACGCCGCAGATCCTCGCCCTCGCCAACGACAGCATCTCGCACAACCGCTCGCAATTCGAGAAGACGCTGCGTCCCGTGCGGCCGGCCGGCGGGCTCCCCGCCCTCGTCGCCCTCGCCGAGGCCGACGACCAGGCGCGCTTCGTCGCGCAGCGGCTGCGCGACCACCACGAGGAAGGGATGCCCTGGCAGGAGATGGCCGTCCTCTACCGGGCGCACCACCACGCCATGGAGCTGCAACTGCACCTGACGCGCGCGGAGATCCCGTTCACGGTGCGTTCCGGGCTGCGCTTCTTCGAGCAGGCGCACGTGAAGGACATCGTCGCTTGGCTGCGCGTGATCGCCAACCCGCGGGACGAAACGGCGTGGCGGCGGCTGTTGCAACTGGTCCCCGGCGTGGGCAAGGTGACCGCGGCGAAGCTCGTGGACGGGATCGCGCGCGCGGCTTCTCCGCTCGACTGGGTCGCCGGCGACGAGGCCGCGCGCATCATCCCGAAGTCCAAGCGTCCCGGATGGTCCGCCACCGTCGCGACGCTTCGCGACCTGGCCGCGCCCGGCATGCTCGAGGATCCGGCGGCAATGATGGAGCGCGTGGTCACGGGCGGCTACGACCGGCACCTGCTCGACACCTACGCCAACGCGATGGACCGCGGCGAAGACCTGATGCGCCTGGCCGAGTTCGCCCGCGGGTACGCCTCGACCGAGGAGCTGCTCGGGCAGTTGGCGCTGCAGGGAAACACCGGCGACGTCACCCCCCCCGGGCTCGAGGGGGAAGGGTGCGTCGTTCTCACCACGATCCACCAGGCCAAGGGACTCGAATGGAAGGCGGTCTTCCTCCTCTGGCTTGCCCAGGGGCGATTTCCGGACCAGCGGGCCTTCGACGACGACAAGGCGCTCGACGAGGAGCGTCGCCTCTTCTATGTCGCCGTGACGCGCGCGCAGGACCATCTGTACCTTTGCCACCCGCTTCTCGGCCGCGAGGGCGGGTACATGGGAATGATGTTGCAGCCCAGCGAGTTCATTCAGGAACTGGATCCGTCGCGGTACGAGCGCTGGGACGTGCGGTGAGAGGCCGCTCATCCCTGCAGGGAGGGCTCCATGTTGTCCAGGATCGTTGCGAAGTGGGACGCGGTCGTCGATCCGCACAGGCGCGCATGGCTGGCCGATCTCGGGACGCTGGCCCTTCGTGTGGGGTTCGGGTTGATGATGGCGTTCAGCCACGGGCTCGGGAAGCTGCAGGGCTGGGCCGACTATTCGGGGAAGTTCCCCGACCCGCTCGGGGTGTCGAGCCCGGTCAGCCTGGCGATGACGATCGGCGCGGAGTTCTTCTGCTCGCTCCTGCTCGTGGTGGGACTGGCGACGCGCGTGGCGGTGATCCCGCTGCTGGTCGCCATGGGGGTCGCGTTCTTCGTCATCCACGGCGACGATCCCTTCCCGAAGCGCGAGCCGGCGCTGACCTACCTGACGGTCTACGTCGCGTTGCTGTTCCTCGGCGCCGGACGCTTCTCTCTCGACCATTGGATCGCGGGCCGCGCGCGGCGGTAGGTTGCACCGCGTGTACGGGCGGCCGAATGCCTTGACCGTTCGGCGACCGTGGGACTACAGTGGACTCGTCCCGCGCAGGAGGTCGTCGCCATGCCGCACCGCCCCCTCGAAGTCACCGAGGCCACGTTCCACACCGAGGTGCTCGGGGCGAAGCTTCCCGTGCTGGTCGAGTTCTGGGCGCCCTGGTGCGCGCCGTGCAAGACCATCGCTCCCGAGGTGGAGGGGCTGGCGCGCGAGTATGCGGGCAAGATCAAGGTCTGCCGCGTCAACACCGACGAGAACCCCACCGCGGGGCTGAACAATCGCGTGTCGTCGATTCCGACCTACCTCATCTTCCGCGATGGGGGCGTGGTCGCGCAGGTGGTCGGCGCCCGCGCCGCGGACATTCGCACCGCGGTGGAACGGGCGGTCGGGCCGTGACGGCCGAAGCGGGGGAACGTCGGTGACCGAACTCCGGGTCGAGCGGTTGCGGGCCGGGGTCGTCGAGGCGCGTCACCGGGTCGAGGTGGCCGTGGTCGACGCCGGAGGCCGGCGGGTCGCCGGATCCGACCGGTCGGGCGCCGCGGTTTTCTTCCGTTCCGCAGCCAAACCGTTTCAGGCGCTGGCGGTGATCGAGGACGGGGCCGCCGACCGCTGGTCCTTCACTCCCGCGGAACTGGCGCTGGCCTGCGCCTCGCACAGTTCCGAACTCCGGCACGTGGCGCTGGCGCGCGGCATTCTGGATCGGATCGGGTGCGCCGAGGCCGACCTGGCGTGCGGGCCACACCCGGCCATCCCCGGGGACCTGACCCCCCCGGGGACGGGCCCCGGCGCCGACGAGATCGCCGCGCCGACTCCGATCGCCAGCAACTGCTCCGGTAAGCACGCCGCCATGCTCGCGCTGGCCCGCCATCGCGGCTGGCCGACGACGGGGTACGAGCGCCCGGACCATCCCGTCCAGGTCCGCTGTCGCGAGACCGTGGCGGCGTGGACCGGAGTCGCCGCGTCGGAGATGGCGGAAGGGACCGACGGTTGCGGCGTGGTGACGTTTGCGGTGCCGGTCGACGCGATGGCCCGGGCATTCGCGCGCCTGGGGGCTTCCACCGCGGAGGCGGCGCGACGCGTCGTCGCGGCGATGGCCGGGAATCCGGAAATGGTCGCCGGCAAGGGCCGGCCGTGCACGGCGCTCATGCGCGCCTACCCGGGGCGGGTCCTTTGCAAGGTCGGCGCGGAGGGCGTCTACGGCGCGTCGCTGCTCGATCGCGGACTGGGGGTCGCGCTCAAGGTCGAGGACGGTCACGCGTGGGCGGCGGTCGTCGCCCTGCTGCACGTCCTGGGCGAACTCGGGCTGGACCCGGCCCCATCCGCCGTGCTGCCCGCGTATGCGCAACCGGAGTCGCGCAACACGCGGGGACGGGCGGTGGGGTGCATCCGCGCGGCGGGGTCGTTGCGGTTTGAGTGATCGGGGATCGCGACGCTGCGGCCGGCCAGGCCGCGGCCCACGCGGCGCCACCCTATCTTCGCAGCCGCTCCAGCAACGCCGCCCAGCGCGGATCGCCGGACAGGGCAAAGAATTCCGCGCCCGTGGCCAGCGAATCGACGTCGGTCCACCCGAAATCCACTGCCCGCTCGAGATGTGAGAGGGCGAGCCCGCGCAGGTCTGCCGCCGTGGCGGCATCGGCCGGCGCGGGCTCCCCGGGGAAGCCTCCGCCGGCGCGCAGAGCCAGCAGCCCCGCCAGGCGGACGTAGCCGCCGGTCAGCAGGGAACGGGATCCGGGATCGGCAAGGCGGGGATCTCGATCCCCGGTGGACCCGGACGCGAGGCCGGCTGCAAACGCCGCCAATCCCCGCTCGCAGGCCTCCTGTGCCCCGATCGCGTCCCCGCGTCCGGCCAGGTCCGCGGCGCGCTTCAGATCGTCCTTCCACCCGGTCTCCTGTTGGGCCTTCCACAAGGCGCGATAGCGGTCCAAGGCGGCCCGCATCTTCCGGTGCGCCGGATTCAATCGGACGACTTCCTCGAACGCCGCCACCGCCCCTCCCAGGTCGCCCATCGCCTCCATCAGCATTCCCTTGCTGGCGTGGATCGCCCACAGGTCCGGCAGGATCTTCAGCGCCGCCTCGTAATCCGCCCGGGCGGCTTTCCAGCTTGGCCGCGGGTCTCCCCCCCGAGCAGCCTCCGCCTGTCCGAGCATCATGTGGGTCAGGCCGCGATTGTTCAACATCAGGCCATGCCGGGGGTCGAGCGCCAGCGCCTGGTCCTGATCGGCGACCGACCTGCGCAGCGAGGGACGGGGGTCCTCGGACGCCTGGATCTTCGCCTGGCCGAGAATCATGTACGCGCTTCCCCGCGTTCCCCAGGTTTCCGAGACGCCCGGGGCGAGCCGAATCGCCTCGCCGGCGTCCGCCGCCGCGCGCTCCAGGATCGGACGCGCGTCCCGCCCGCGGTCCGACTCCGCCTTCGCCAGGCTGATCCCGACATTCGCCCGCGTACCCCAATGGACCCACGAGGCCGGTCGCCGCCGGATCGCTTCATCGCAGTCCGCCAGGGCCTCCAGGTACGTGTCCCGCGGATCGCCGCCTCGAATCGCTTCGGACTTCCCCAGTCCGATCCTCGCCGTGGCGCGGTTGGAGTAGACATCCGCGTTCCCGGGATCCAACTGCTGGGTGACGCCCAGGTCTTCGATCGCCTGACGGTACCGATGCCGCTCGTCGGAACCCC
Organism: uncultured Planctomycetia bacterium; assembly: GCA_964632945.1. Taxonomy (GTDB): domain Bacteria; phylum Planctomycetota; class MHYJ01; order WSZJ01; family CAZWCX01; genus CAZWCX01. The sequence goes on from CAZWCX010000187.1 coordinate 5,805, forward strand.
GGTTTCCCTCCGCCTCCGCCAGGGCGACCAGCGCGTTTGCCCGGTTGAGATAGGCCGCACCCAGTTTGGGGGAGAGCCGGATCGCCTCGGTGTGGTCGGCGATGGATCGCTCGTAACTCGCGGTCGGGTCCTCGCCCCGCATCGCCTGCTCTTCGCCGAGCCGGAACCAGGACCCCCCGCGCGAGTTGTACGTGGCGGCGTCGGCCGTCCTGCGCAACGCCTCGGTCAGGCGGTCGATCGCCTGGCGGCGAATGACGCGCGCGTCGGTGCCCACGGTGGCCGCCTGGGTTGCGCGCGCGTCCTCGAAACTGCCGAGCAGGTGGAGCAGCGAGGTCGAAGACGGGCGCCTGGCGAGGAGTGCGGTGAGGTCCTCGATCCCATCGTCGAAACGTTTGAGCAGGTACCGGGCCTTCGCGCGCGCGAGTCGCAGGTCCCCCGCCACGAACCGCAGGTCGGGAGAGGCGAGGGCGCGCGAGAGCACGCGGTCGGCCCGGGCGAGGTCCCCCTCCTGCCAGGCATGCAGCGCGTCGAGCGCATCGCGGAAGTCCTCGGCCCCTTCCCGGCCCCATACCTTTGCCTGTCCCAGGCGCGCGACCAGGCCCTCGATGCGCGCGCGCAGGGATTTCTGCCCGTCGGTTTCGGGGCGGGGGGTCTCGAATTCCGAGCCGTTCGGAAGTTGTCGGACGATGGGGAGGTCGAGTTCGCTGGTGTATTCGGAAAAACACGCGAGCGCCTCCAGGAGCGGACCATGGGCGAGGTCGGGATCGATACGGGACGCGTCGCGCATCCAATCGATCCCCTCGGTGGGATGGCCCGCGAGGAGTCGCGCCCACCCGGCCAGCGCGCGCGCCGCGGACTGGGACGTGGGATCGGGCGGGGTGTCGGCCAGGAAGGAAGCGATTTCGGACCAGCGCGGGGAGGTCGCGGCCCGGTGTTCGTCGTTCGTGAGCGCGGAGTCGTAGTGGGACGCCTCGAAGCCGTGCAAGACCTCCTCGAGCGCGTTCCAGCGCGCGGCCACGCGGGCCACGAGTCCGGCCTTCCGCAGGGTCTCGAGGGCGGCCGCCTCCCCGCTTTCGGCGCGGCGACGCGCGCGGTCCGTGATCCAGGTGGAAGCGGCCAGGGCGACCAGCAGGACCAGGGCGATGGCGAGCACGGAGAAGGCCGCGCGGTGACGGGCGAGTCGGCGGCCGAGCCGCCGCGACAGCGAAATCGGTCGCGCGACGACCGGTTCCCCCGCGAGGAAGCGACCCAGGTCCGCGGACAGCGCCGCAGCAGTGGCATACCGTCGCGCCCGATCCTTCTCGAGCGCGCGGAGACAAATGGCGTCCAGGTCCTCGGGGAGGTCGCGGCGGTGCCGGCTCGGCGGTTCCGGCCACTCATTCAGGATCTGGAAAACCACCTGCAGAACCGTGTCCCCCAGGAAGGGCGGCCGGCCGGTCAAGGCGACGTACAGCACGGCCCCGAGGGAGTAGATGTCGCTGCGACTGTCGATGTGCCGGGCATCCCCATCCGCCTGTTCCGGCGACATGAACTGCGGCGTACCGAGCAGCATCCCGGAGTGGGTGATCGACGCGGCGCCGGGGCCGGTGGTGACCTCCTTGGCGAGGCCGAAGTCCGCGACCCTCGGCGCCCCACCGGCGTCGATCAGGATGTTGGCGGGTTTCAGGTCCCGGTGGACGATCCCGTTCGCGTGCGCATGTTCGACCGCTTCCGCCACCCGGCGGATCAAGTCGACTCGCGTTCTCAGGTCCAGCTCCGGGTGTTCCGCAAGGTGGCGGTCGAGGGGAAGCCCGTCGACGTGGGCCATGGCGAGGTAGGGCCGGCCGTCGATCTCGCCCACGTCGAAGACCTCGATGATGCCGGGATGGTGGAGGCGCGCCGCGGCCCGGGCCTCGCGCCGGAAGCGCTCCAATTCGTCCGCTGAGACGTTCTCCCCGGAGAGCAGCTTGAGCGCCACGATCCGGTCCAGCCCGCGTTGCCGGGCACGGTACACCACGCCCATCCCCCCGCGTCCCAGTTCCTCCATGATCTCGTAGCGGTCGGTGTCGGCCGCGGGGGGCGGCGCGGGAGCGGACAGCGCGGACCCGGAGCGCGTGGTGTGCGATTCGCCGTCTTGCCGTGATCCCGGCAGGGTTTCCGCCATCGGCGCGGAGGCATCCGGGGCGAGGGCGATGTCCAGACAAGACCGCACCCGCCGGGCCTGTTCGGGGAGAATCCAGCGCTCGCCGATCAGGATTCCCTCGAGGGTGGGAGGGGCATCGCCGGCCGGCACGCGGGCGCGGGCGTCCGCGGCACGATCGGGCGTAAGGTATCCGAGCGAGACGGCGAGCCGGAGGTAGAGATCGTCGGTCTCGTGGCGCATGCAGGTGAGTATACGGTTCCGCGGGTGGGGAAAAAAACAAATGGCGCGGTCGTCTGCGGGGGGACGATCCGCGGGCAATCGAGGCGGCCGGACGAAACCGCCCTCCCGTCCGATCGGCCCTTCCGTCGGCGAAGGGGGCGGCCGGCGAAGGGCGCCCAGTTGAAATGCGGATCGTACGATGAGCCATCGGAGGGCATTCCCGACCGACGGAAATCCCCGTCGTCCGTCGACAATGGTGGCCCGGCCGCCGGACGATGGTATGCTTTGCGCATGCCTGCCCCATTCGACTACTCTCGCGCCTTGGATGTCGCCCTCGCCGCCGCGCAGGCCGCAGGCGCGCTTCTCCGGGCCGATTTCCACCGTCCCGGCGGGCCGCGCGGTCACGGGGCGCACGCCGAGGCGGACGCCGAGGCGGAGGCCGGGATCCGGGATCGCCTGGAGCAGGCCTTCCCGGACCACGGGATCCGCGGGGAGGAGCTCCGGGAGCGCGACCGTCCCGCGCGGGACGGGGACGCGCATGTCTGGCTGCTGGATCCGAACGACGGGACGGCAGGGTATCTGAAGGGAGTGCGCGGCAGCGCAGTCTCGATCGCGCTCCTGCGGCGCGGCGTGCCGGTGCTGGGCGTGGTCTACGCCTTCGTTGCGCCGGACTCGGCGGGCGACCTGCTGGCGTGGGCGGAAGGGTGCGGACCGATCCGCCGCAACGGCCGGGAACTCCCCGCCACCCGCGCCTGGGCCGCCGAGCTGACGCCGGCCGTGACGATCCTGGTCGCTCGCGGGGCGGACCGGGTCTCGCGCGCGAACGCCGAAGCGGTTGCCCCGGCCCGCTTCCGGGCCGTCCCCAGCGTGGCGTACCGCCTTGCGCTGGTGGCGGCGGGGGAAGGGGAGGCGGGGGTGTCGTTGTATGGTCCGGGTGACTGGGATTTCGCCGGGGCCCACGCCCTGCTCCGGGCCGTGGGCGGGGACTTGCTCGGTGCGGACGGTTGTCCCATCCGGTATGCCGAAGACGGGCGGTCGCCGCGCATCGACTGCTTCGGCGGGAGCCCGGCCCTCCTCCCCGCGCTCGTCCAACGCGATTGGTCGCCGGTGCGGGCCCGACCTCCCGCCGGGACCGCGCCGTACGGGCTTTGCTGGTCGAGAAAGGGCCATGCCTTTCCGGATCCCGGGCGGCTCGCGCGCGCACAGGGTTGCCTGCTCGGACAACTCGCGGGCGACGCGCTCGGCAGCCTGGTCGAGTTTCAGGATCCGGGACGCATCCGGGCTCGCTACGCGCACGGCGTCCGGACGATGGTGGACGGAGGGACGTTCGACACCCTCGCGGGCCAGCCGACCGACGATTCGGAGCTCGCCCTCCTGCTCGCGCGAACGCTCGTGGCGCGCGGCGGCTTCGACGAGGAGGAGATCGCCCGCGCGTATGCGTGGTGGTACGATTCGCACCCGTTCGATTGCGGTCACACCACACGGCGCGCGCTGGCCTCGGCCTCGAACGCCGCGCGCGCCGACGGGACTCCGGTCGCGCCGGCGGCGCGGGCCGCGTCCGCTCGGGACAGTCAGGCCAATGGGGCCCTCATGCGGATCTCGCCGCTCGGGATCTTCGGCCAGGCCGCACCGCCCGATCGCCTCGCCGAATGGGCCCGCGCGGACGCCACGCTCACCCATCCCCACCCGGCCGGTCGCGACGCCAATGCCGTCTTCACCGTGGCGCTCGCGCACGCGATCTCCTCCGGCGCATCGCCGCGGGACGTGTACGACGAAACACGGGATTGGGCCAAAGCCGCGGGCGTCGAACCGGTCGTGCTCGGGTGGCTCGACGCGGCCGAGAAGGCCCCGCCCGCCGACTACCTCACGCACTCCGGGTGGGTGGCCGTCTCGTTTCAAAACGCCTTCCACCGCCTGTTGCACGCCCCGGATCTCGAGACCGGCGTGGTCGAGACGATCCACTGCGGGGGCGATACCGACACCCACGCCGCCATCGCCGGTGCATTGCTGGGCGCCGTTCACGGGCGGGAGGCGATCCCGTTCGCCTGGCGCGATCGCCTGCTCACGTGCCGACCGATTTCCGGGCTCCCGGGAGTCCGTCAACCGCGCCCGCCCGCGTTCTGGCCGGTGGATGCCTTGGTTCTCGCCGAGCATCTGCTGCTGGCGGGCGAGGGTCGGTGACCGCGAACCCGCCCGGTCCGGGGCGGAATTGCCGCGGTCGGGTAGACCCCCGGCGCACCGCCATGGCCGTCGTGAAACCCGGTCTGGGGCCCGCGAAACCCGAGGGTACTCACGCCTTCCCCTCGCTCGCGCCGCCGGCAGCCCTGACGCGACCGCCGGAAAGAGTGCACACCTCCGAATCGGCGGGCAGGAGCGGTCCGCGCGGGTGACGGTGTCGGAACGCGTTGTGGACGCGGACGGGAGTCCCGTGCACGGCCCGTTCTGGGTCGCGGTGGGGCCGTGGCGCGCCGACGGGCTCTGGCGATTTTCATCGCGAACGGGCGAGTTCTCGCTCGCGCTCGTCTCCGGCGCGCATCGCCTGGTCGCGGGGGTGGATGGACGTTGCCCGAACGCAACCGTCGGGGGCGTGAGGAGCCTCCTGACGTTGTCGGGACCAACGCGCCGCCGTCGCAGGCGCGTCTTCGCCCCGAGCGCATCCCCCCGCCGTTCCCGGCGCTCCGTTTTTCCCCGATCCGTCGCTTCGATGCTTCGGTGCATCATCGGTGCAGGACATGGAATGGATGTCCCTATCCAATCGGGACCGGCACGACCCGACTCCCGACGATCCGGTTGCGAGGGGTGGGGTGGGTGGGTCGTGGCGTGTGTCGATTCCGGAGGAGTGTTCGGGAAGCGGACACGGGTTTCGTTTCGATTCGAAACACGCGGGGGCCGGCCGTGACCTGGGGTCGTGGACTCGATCGCCGCAACTCGTTGGAAAAAAAAAGACACCATTAGGGACAATCCGCATCGGCGCGTGGGCGCGGCCCCGATCTTGCGAGGGAGAAG
>CAZWCX010000188.1:0-11106 GCA_964632945.1 uncultured Planctomycetia bacterium
CGACCCTGCTCGTCCGCCTTGAAGATCCCCGTAATGGCCGGTGCTTCCTGAGACTGGGGAGGGGGGGTGGGAGCGTCGGGGGGGGCTGCGACCGGCTGGGGGGGCCGTCCCGCGGGGGCTGCGGCCGCGACTTTGGAAGGGTCGATCTTCCGCGCTCCGGGGATCTCCAGATAGCCCTGGGAGAAGAGCAGGTAGATCGCCCGGAAGGTCTCGAACCGCGGCAGGGGCGAAGCCTCGACCATCGCGTCGATCGACCTTTTGCCGTCCACCGCGCGGAGGAGATCCACGAGGACGTCCTTGCGACTTGCCGCGGCGCCGAACTTCTTCCCCTCCGCGGTGACTTTGGGGGGCGCGGAGAAATCCGGAATCGACCGCACCAGAATCTGCCACTCGTCGATCCGGCGGATGAGTTCCCCGGCGAGTTCCAACGCGTCCACGTTGTAGTTCGTCGCGACATGTCCCGTGTGCGTGGTCTCGGCCGCGGTCGGGTTTTGAACCAGGCGGACCTGGATCCCGCCGAGCGTGAAGGTCTCGCAGAGCTCCTCCTCGATGTGCGTCATCACCTCCTCGCGGACCTCCTCCACCGGGAGGATGTCGAGGACGGAGAGCACCTCGTCGAATCGGATGCGCAGGCGCTTGATCGAGTCCTGGCACATCTTGAGCTGATCGGCCGTGATCTTGCCGTGGACGACGAGCAACTGGCCGAGGTTGGGAAAGGCGCGGGCGCCCAGGCTGAGGACCCGGACGTTGTCGACATCGAGGTAAAAGATGCGTCGGAAGTCGCGGCCGACGAGATCGATCGAACCGCTCTCACGATTTGCCTTCATCGTGCTCAGGAAGGACTTGAGGCGGTCGAGATCGAGCGGTCCGTCATACGCGGACATGCGTACTTCCCCCACGTCCCACCAGGCGCGCCACTCACGCGCTTCCGTGACCCCATCATGTTCGTTTTCGGCAATCGGGTCAAGATGGTTCGAGACGAAATCGGGATTCTGCGTGTTCCGAGGGCGAACCGGGGCGGGCTCCGATGGACTCTGCGCGTGACCGGATTGCTCCCGCGGGTCGGGGAGGCGGGGGGATCACTTGATGACCGACGTGATTTGCCGGTAGGCATGGACCAGCAGCCACCACACCCCGGATGCGAGCAGGGCGGTGTAGCCGAAGACCGCGAAGGTCCACCACGCCTTTTCCACGCGATGAAACTTCGGGCTCTTCAGGAGCCAGGGAACGGCCAACGGTCCGGCCACGAGAAAGAGCATGGACAGCACCGTCGTCCGATCGTGAAACCAGGCCTCCTGCGGAAGGCGGAAAGGGGCCCGGCAGGCGGGGCAGATCGGGGTTCGCGGGGCGAGATCCTCGCGGCAGCGCGGACAACGCCACGGGACGGAGAGGACTTCGTCGAAGGAGGGGGGCGGCGGGTCGATCACGGGGCGCCTCCCCGCAAACGTTCCAGGGCCAGCGCGACGGCGTGATCGGGATCACGGGCCGGAATCACCCCCGGGACGCCAGCGCGCGCCGGGTCGATCTCCCAGGATCCGAGGCCGATCACGGGGATTCCCCGCTTGCGCGCGAAGGCGATTTCCGTCAGCGTGCCCAGTCGGCCGCCCACCGCAATCACGACGCGCGCCGACCCCGCCACAATCACGTTGCGGGCGTCTCCGAATCCCGTGGCCAGTGCGATGCCGGCGCCCGGGTGGGCGTCGTCGAGCCGTTCTCCCGGCAGGATGGCGACCGCGGCGCCGCCGGCGTCACGGGCGCCGCGCATCGCGGCCTCCATGACTCCGCCGAGGCCGCCGGTAATCACCGTGGCGCCCGCGCGCGCCAGGCCGGCCCCGATCCGACGAGCCTCCGCGACCTGTTCCGGCGTGGCGTCCCCGGCGCCGATCACCGCCACCTGCGGGAATCGGGGGAGAGACTCTCTGGCCATGCGCGACATCCTATCTCCCGCCGCAGTCGTTCGCCAGCCTGCACCGCTTCGCTCACCGAGCCCGGTGACTTCGCCGCTGCCGCTTTCCCCTCCCGGGGTGGCACGCGAACACCGCACATCCCCCAAAGTAGGTCCAGCAGTCTTCGTGGTGCATCGTATCGCAGCGATCGCAACGGCGGACCGCCTCACCCAGCCGTTCACCGCAAATCGGGCAGGAAGCCTCCTCGCCGGACTGTTGGGAGACGGAGAGGATGGTGAGCCCGTCCGGACGGGCACGCTCGACCGGGAAGTCGCCGCCGGTGACCTCGTCGATCCAGGCGTCGTTCTCGTCGTCGGGGGGCGCCGCGGCCTCCGGGTCTCGGGGGCTCCCGACCGGGGGTTCCGACTCCGGCGCAGGCGTTCCGTGCATCGACGAGTCCTGCTCGCGCAGGAGGTTGAAAAGACGCGCGGTTTCGCCGAGGAGATTCTGCAGGCGGCCCGCGTCTTTCAGGACCCGCGCAGGCAGGTGGACCACCAGACCGTTCGGTCCCCCCTCGATGGTGAAGTGGTGTTCGGGCCGCGACCCGCTGCAGAGTTGGAGCAGGCGGCGAATCCGGTGTTTCACGCGGAGGGAAAACAGCCCGCGCGCCCAGCCGGCGGGCGTCCCCTGAATCATGAATCGGTCATCGAGTTCGTCGTCGTCGATCTGGATGTCCTGGGCGCCGAACACCTTTCGCACCCCGGCCAGCAGCCCTTCGTGGGCGACGCGGAGGCGACCCCGCATCGGCCAGTCGAAGGCCACCCGCAGGATCGGAGGGGTGTGTTTCCCCGCCGGCTGATACGTGAGGCAGGCCTTGACGCCGCGGACCTCGAAGTCCATCCACGGCTGGATCAAAAAGGTCCCACCGTGGACGGTTCCCTTGAAGCGCCTCGCGATCGCCTGCATCGTGTTGCGATGCGTCCGGCGGGTGTGCTGATGATTCCAGGCGAGCAATCCGAAAATGAGAAGGAGGGTCAGCCCGGACATCAACGTCGAGAGAAGTTCCGATCCCGGCTTCATGCCGTCCCTCCCGGATCGCTGGGGCGGACGCGTTGGCCGTGCCGGCACGAGCATGCGTACATGGCGCACCCTCCGAAGTAGTGCCAGCAGTCCTCGTGGTGCAGGGTGCGGCAGCGGCCGCAGCGGCGCAGGAAGCCGTCCATGGCGGCGCCGCAGACCGGGCACTGGCCGGCGGCGGCCGCCTCGACGGCCGTCATCAGCTTCATCCCGGCGGTCGCCAGACCGCGCACGCGCGTGAGCACCGCCACGGCATGGTCCAGGAACCCGATCAGCCGTTCGGGGTGGGCCGCCAGGTTCCCCTTGTAGAAGAGCGTCAGTCCCGGCGGACCGATTTCGAGCCGTACCGGGGCGGGGGGATCCCCGGGGTCGCGCAGCTCGGTGAGGGCGAGGATGCGGGTGCGCATCTCCTCATCCAGCAGGTCTCCGACCCAGGTCGCCGGGGCCCCGAGGACCTCGAACCGACGATCGAATTCGGTTGGGTTCGCCGGGACTTCGGCCGCCGTCAGCATGCGCCGGAGCGAGGCGCCGATTCCCGGCGGACCCAGTCGCAAGTGGCCCGGCGGCGCCCACTCGAAGCGCACCCGCGACCAGGGGCCCGGGGAGTATTGAAACTCCCCGCGCACGCCGTTTACGCTGAACTCCAGGCGCGGACGGTCGCCCCATTCCTCGCTCAGCACTTGGCCGCCAAAAGTCTCCGCCGCCTTGCGAAGATTGCGGCGATACTCGATCGACTTCGAAACCGCCGACCACAAGGCGGCCACGAAGGTCACCGACCCGCCGGCCCAGAGCAGGGCCATCATCGTCGCGTCATCCATCCCCGAGTTCCCTCCGCGGAGCGGTCGTCCCGTCCGGTCCCGGACCTGGCGCGCCCGCCGCTTGCGCATCCTATCCGAACCGATCCTTCCACACCAGATCGCGCACAAAGAATTTTCAGAAATGGCTCGGATTTACCCTTGACTTTCGCCGCACAATCCGTATAACTCCCGTTCAGTCTTGCAGAGGAAACCTCCATGAGAACGAACGCTGCATCCGCCGCCCCGGCGACCGCGCCGGCGTTCGCTCCGATCCGCTGTTGCCGCTGTCGGTGAAGGTCCGCCTTCCCTGACGCCGCGACCGGCCCTGCGCGCAATCGACCGCGAGAATCATCCGGCCCCCGCGTCCGTCAGGAACCCGGGGGTTTTTTTGTTTTGCGCGCCGACCGTGATGTTCCGAACCCGCACTTTCCGAGGCCCCGTCATGCTCGCCGCTCCGCTGACCCGCCCCGACGATCGTCCGCGCGCGCATGACGTTGCGACCGGCGTCTGTTGTCCGTGTCCGGAGGGCAGCGGTCCTCCGGGGGCGGCCGTCCCGCGATCGTCCGGAGGGGCGTGACCGGGATCCCGGCGAATTCCCCCGGCTCGGCGGCCGCTGTCCTTCACGCAGGATGGCGGCCGTCGGTCATTTCGGGTCCGGACCGGCCGCGCGGGCGAAGGAAGCGGACCCGGAACGGAACTCACGGTGGGGGAGCGGAGATGGAAACGGGAACGCCCCTTGTGGGGCTGGCCGTGGGAGTGGTGGTCGGCCTGACCTCGATGGGCGGTGGCGCGCTGCTCACTCCCGCGCTGGTGCTGGTTGCGGGGATTCCCCCGTCGCTGGCGATTGGTTCGGACGTGCTGATCGCATCGGCCATGAAGCTGTTCGGCGGCGGCGCCTACGCGATCCGCCGGGAGGTCCACTGGGGTGTCGTGGGCCTCCTGGCGGCCGGGTCGATCCCGGGGGCCTTCCTCGGCGTCGCACTGCTCAATCGCATCCCGCCGGGACGGCTGGACGAATACCTCGGCCGCGGGCTCGGGTTCGTCCTGCTGCTGGCCGGGGCCGCGACCGTGCTGCGAATCCTCGGGAAGGCGCGTCCGGCGGTCGAATCGATGCCGACGCCTCGCCGCACGGTGGCCCTGGGATTTGCGACCGGTCTCCTCGTCGCCACCACCAGCGTGGGCAGCGGGTCCCTCCTCATGGTCGTCCTCGCGCTCTTTTACCCGCTGCGTTCCCAGACCATGGTGGGCACGGATCTCGCCCATGCGTTCCTGCTTTCGTCGGCGGCGACGCTGGGGCACCTGATTTCCGGGCGGGTCGATTTCACCCTCGCGGCCGGGGTTCTGGCGGGGGCGATTCCCGGCGTGATCCTGGGCGCCCGCCTCGCCTTCGTCGTCCCGGAACGGGCACTGCGCCTGGGGTTGGCCGGGGTGCTGGTCGGCATCGGCGGGTATCTGTCCCTCTTCAGCCTGTCGCACGGGGGGCAGTGATGCAGGACGCGGAACTTCGGCAGGCAGCGGCCGCCCTGGAGGGTCGAAGCGCGCTGCAGATTCTGACCTGGGCCGCGGAGCGCTTCGGTCCGCGCGTGACCTTCGCGACCGGATTCGGCGTCGAGGGGTGCGTGCTCATCGACCTGGTGGCGCGCCACCGGTTGCCCATCGACCTGTTCACGCTCGATACGGGACTCTTCTTCCCGGAGACGTACGCCCTCTGGTTGCGCCTGGAGCGGGTCTACGGGGTGACGATCCGGCCCGTGCGCCCGCTCCGAACCGTCGGGGAACAGGCCGCCGAAGAGGGCACGGAGCTGTGGACGCGCGACCCGGACCGGTGCTGCCGGCTCCGCAAGATCGACCCGCTCCGGCGGACCTTGAGCGATTTCGACGCGTGGATCAGCGCCATCCGGCGGGACCAGACGCGCGACCGCGCCGGGGCGGCGGTCCTGGAGCGCGACGCGAAGTTCGGCCTGGTCAAGGTGAACCCGCTGGTCGCGTGGACCGGCGAGGACGTCCGGCGCTACGTGAAGGAGAACGACGTGCCCTACAACGAGCTGCACGATCGCGGCTACCCGAGTATCGGCTGCGAGCCGTGTACTTCGCCGGTCCTCCCGGGCGAGGACCCCCGCGCGGGGCGATGGCGCGGGCAGGGCAGAAAAGAGTGCGGACTCCACACCGCGCGCCCCGCGGGCGTGGAGTCGACACCCGCGTCCGCATGAAGGGACCACCGGCCCGCGGGGTCGGGGTCGACCCTTCCGAAAGTCGAATCGAAACGGCCGAGAGGCCGAAGGAGCATCTCCATGTCGAATCTCGTCCCGCCGCACGGCGGCCGGCTCGTCCATCGTCTTGTCGCCCCCGGGGAGGTCGCGGAGGTGGAGGCGCGCGCCGCGCGCGCCCCGCGGATCATTCTGGATGGCCGGGAACTGGCCGATCTCGAGTTGATCGCGGTCGGCGCCGCCAGTCCGTTGACCGGGTTTCTGGGGTCCCGGGACTATTTCAGCGTTCTCGAGCGCTCCCGACTCGCGGACGGGACCGTCTGGCCCCTCCCGTTCACCCTCGCCGTGGACGAATCCGTCGCGGCGACCCTGACCCCGGGCGCCGACGCCGCCCTCTTCGACGGCCGCGGCCGGCTCTGGGGCCTGATCCGCGTCTCCGAAATCCATCGGCGCGACCCCCTCGCGGAGGCGGCCGCCGTCTATCGCACGGAGGATGAGGCGCATCCCGGCGTCGCTTACCTGCTCGCGCGTCCCGTCCACCTCGTCGCGGGTGAGGTGACCGTGCTGCCCCTGGCCACGGATCTGCCGTTCTTCGAGCACCGCTTGACCCCGGCCGAGCTGCGCGCGGAAATCGCGCGCCGCGGCTGGATCCGCATCGCCGGGTTCCAGACCCGCAATCCGATCCATCGGGCCCATGAACATTTGACCAAGCTCGCCCTGGAGGCCGCCGACGGACTCGTCATTCACCCGTTGGTGGGGGAGACCAAGAACGACGACGTTCCCGCGGCGGTCCGGTTCCGCACGTACGAGGCCCTGATCCGGGCCTACTACCCGAAGGACCGGATCCTGCTCGCGGCCTTCCCGGCGGCGATGCGCTACGCGGGCCCGCGCGAGGCGCTCTTCCATGCCCTCGTGCGCAAGAACTACGGCATCACCCACCTGGTCGTGGGGCGCGATCATGCGGGGGTCGGCAAGTACTACGGCCCGCTGGAAGCCCAGGAAATCTTCGATCGCTTCGGACCGGCGGAGATCGGGGTCTCCCCGCTCCGGTTCGACCCGACGTTCTTCTGCACGTCGTGCGGCAATCTCGCGTCGCTCCGGACCTGCCCGCATGACGCCTCCGCTCGTCTCGAGCTCTCGGGAACCAAGGTGAGGGAGATCCTGCGTACGGGAGGGACCCTGCCGACGGAGTTCACGCGACCGGAGGTGGCGGAGATCCTGCGCAGCCATTACCGCGCGGCCGAGGGTGCCGCCGCGGGGCCGACGCAACCCGGGCCGGGGCCGGGAGCGCCGACCGGAGACTCTCCGGCGGCCGGGATCGCCTCGACCGCGGCCGCAACTCCCGCGCCGGCCGCGCCCGTGCCGGGCCGGGGCTATGTCCTCTGGTTCACCGGCCTCTCCGGCGCGGGGAAGAGCACCCTCTCGCAGGCCCTGCGCCAGGTCCTGGCCGGCGACCGTCCGGTGGAGATCCTCGACGGCGACGAAGTGCGCACCTACCTGTCGAAGGGGCTGGGCTTCAGCAAGGAAGACCGCGACACCAACATCCGGCGCATCGGATACGTGGCCCGCGTGCTGGCGCGGAACGGCGTGGCCGCGATCACGGCCGCGATCTCCCCGTACGCCGACGTGCGCGCGGAGGTGCGCGCGCTCGCGGCACGGGACGGCATCCCGTTCATCGAGGTGTTCGCCTCCGCCGGACTCGAGGCGCTCGTGGCCCGGGACGTCAAGGGCCTCTATCGAAAGGCCCTGGCGGGGGAAATCGCGCATTTCACCGGCGTGTCGGATCCGTACGAGCCGCCCGCCGCTCCGGAGGTGACGGTCTACACCGATCGCGAGACGGTGGAGGAAAGCCTGGCGCGGATCCTGGCCGCCCTCGACCGCCTCGGTCTGCGCGAATCGTCGCCGCCCGCAAGCGTTTCTTCGCCGGCGCCCGCCGCGGATCCGGTCCCGCGCGCGGACGCGCGCCTTTTCCCGACCTTCCTCAAGCTCGCCGGGCGCAGGGTCGTGCTCGTCGGCGGCGGAGCGGTCGCGGCGACGAAGCTCCCGGCCCTGCTCGAGGCGGGCGCCCGCGTCACGGTGGTCGCGCCCTCCGTCCAGCGCGCTCTTGAACGTCCCGGCGTCGTCGTGCTGCGGAGGGAATTCGCGGCCGTCGATCTCGACGGCGCCTGGTTCGCCGTCGCCGCCGCCGTGCCGGAGGTCAATCGGCAGGTGCGCGCGGCCGCCGAGGCGCGGGGGATCTTCGTCAATGCCGTCGACGATCCCGACGTCGCCACCGCCTACGCCGGCAGCATCCTCCGGCGCGACGGTCTGACCGTCGCCGTCTCGACCGAAGGCCTCGCCCCGGCCCTCGCCGGACTCGTGCGCGAGGGGATCGACTCCCTCGTTCCGCAGGAGGACTTCCAGGCCTGGCTCGAACGAGCCCGCGCCCTGCGGGACGGATGGCGCGCGGACGGGATTCCGCTCGATGAGCGCCGCCCGCTCCTGCTGCAGGCGATCAACCGGCTCTACGACCGCCGTGGGATCCCGAGCGGCGCGGGGAGGCAGGCATGAACGGTTTCGTCTCGCTGGTCGGCGCGGGTCCCGGTGACCCGGAACTTCTGACGCGACGGGCGGCCCGTCGCCTCGCGGAAGCCGATCTCGTCCTCTACGACGCGCTGGTCTCCACGGAAACGCTGGACCTCGCCCCGCGCGCGCGCCGGTTCTTCGTCGGGAAGCGCGCGGGTCGCCGGTCGATGAAGCAGGAGACCATCCACGCGTTGATGATCCGCGCCGCCCGGCGGGGCGAACGCATCGTGCGTCTCAAGGGAGGAGATCCCTTCGTGTTCGGACGGGGCGGGGAGGAGGCCCTCGCCCTCACCGCCGCGGGGATCCCCTGCGAGGTCGTCCCCGGCGTGAGCAGCGCAATCGCCGGGCCGTCCCTCGCCGGCATCCCGGTCACCCATCGCGGCGTATCCTCGGGCTTCACCGTCGTCGCCGGCCGTCCGGACGGCGCCTACCGGTCCGTCCTCTCCGCGCTGCCGGTTCGGGGCCACACCGTGGTCGTCCTGATGGGTCTGGCGGCCCGGGGCTCGATCGCCTCGTTTCTGCTCGACCGGAATTGGCCCCCGACCACCCCCGCGGCGATCGTGCAGGGCGCCGCCACCCCCGGGGCCCGCGCGTGGACAGGCACCCTGACCGAACTCGCCCGTGTCCCTCTGCCGGCGCCGGATGGAGACGATGTGCCCGGCCTGCTGGTCATCGGCGACGTGGTTTCGCTGGCCGCATCGCTGGGTGCGTGTGTGCCGGAGTCCTGGCGCGCGGCATCCTGAATCCGACTCTCATCCCCCGACGGAGGTGCGCGGTCATGTCCGCACTCGACGATCCCAAGGTCCTCGGCTCCACACGCCTCGGCTTCGCCGAAGAACGCGACGTGGACCTGTTCGTGGACACGCTCGCCCGCTTCGAGCGCGGCGAAATCGATTCGGACGCCTGGCGAGCCTTCCGCCTGGTCCACGGCGTCTACGGACAGCGCCAGGACGGCGAGAGCATGGTGCGGGTGAAGATCCCGCAGGGAATCCTCACCGCCGCCCAACTGCGTGTCCTGGCCGGGGCGGCCGAACGCTGGTCGAATGGAAAGGGACACATCACGACGCGCCAGAACATCCAGTTCCACTTCGTCCGGCTCGACACCGCCGGCGACATGCTTCGGCAGCTCGCCGAGGCCGGTTTGACCACGCGCGAGGCGTGCGGAAATTCCGTCCGCAACGTGACGACCTGCCCGCACGCCGGAACGTCGGCGGTCGAGCCGTTCGATCCGACACCCTACGCGGAGGCCCTCACGCGACACCTGCTGCGTGGGCCCTGGTCGTCCACGCTGCCCCGGAAATTCAAGATCGCCTTCGGCGGTTGCTGCGCCGGCGACTGCGTCAAGGCCGGCATCAACGACCTCGGGTTCCTCGCCCGGCGCGAGGGGGATCGTCCCGGATTCCGGCTGACCATCGGCGGCGGCACCGCGGCCCTGACCCGCTCGGGATTCCTCGCGCACGACTTTCTGCCGGCGGGGGAGATCCTGGAAGCGGCAGAGGCCGTGGTCCGCGTCTTCCACCGCATCGGGGACCGCAACAACAAGCACAAGGCGCGCCTGAAATACGTGGTCGAGCGCCTGGGGGTCGACGGGTTCCTCGTGGAGTACCGGGGCGAGCGCGAGAAGATCAGGACCGAAGGCGGACGTCCGCTCGCGCTTCCGCCCGCCCCGCCCACACCCGATGCGCCGCCGCCCCCGCGCATCCGTTTCGACGCTCCGCCGGGATTCGCCGGTTTTTCGCGGGACAACATCCGCCCGCAAAAACAGCCGGGGTTCGTGTCGGTCTCCGTCCGCGTCCCGCTGGGCGACCTCACCGCAGCGCAGTTCCTCGCCCTCGCGGACCTGACCGAGACCTACTCGGAGGGCGGACTGCGGTTGACCCACGACCAGAACCTCGTACTTCGGTTCGTTCCCGAATCGCGCGCGCCCGAACTGTTTCTCGCGCTCGCGCGAATCGATCTGGCGCGGGCGGGGGTCGGCACCATCCTCGACGTGACTTCCTGCCCCGGTTCGATGAGTTGCAAACTCGCCGTCACCGCCTCCCGGGGGGTCGCCGGCGCCGTCACGGAGTTGCTGGAGAGAAACCCCGCGACGGCGGAACAGGCGCGCGGGCTTACCATCAAGGCGTCCGGCTGCCCCAACGGGTGCGGTCAGCACCACATCGCCGGGCTCGGGTTCCAGGGCGGCGTCCGCAAGGTCGCTGGTCGGGCCGTGCCCCAGTACCACCTGTTTCTCGGCGGCGGCGTCCGCGCCGACGGCGCCACCTTCGGACGTCTCGCGGCCAAGATCCCCGCGCGCCGCGCGACCGCCGCAGTCGAGCGACTCATCCGCCTCTACGCCTCGGATCATCTCCCCGGGGAAGCTCCCGATGCCTACTTCGCGCGCGTGAGCATCGAGTCGGTGCAACGGGCGCTGGCCGACCTTGCGGAATTGAGCGAGGCGCAGCTTCGCCCGGAAGACCTGGTCGATCTGGGCGAAGAGCTGTCGTTCGTTCTCACCTCCGGAAAGGGAGAGTGCGCAACCTAGCCCGGATTATTCGCGAGCAGCTTCGCTGTTCGCGAACAATCCGGCTCCGT
>CAZWCX010000189.1:0-10973 GCA_964632945.1 uncultured Planctomycetia bacterium
GTGCGAGCCGTCGACGTCGGCGTCCGTAATGATGATGATCTTGCCGTAGCGGAGATTGCAGAGATCGAACTCCTCCTTGATGCCGGCGCCGATCGCGGTGATGAGGGTGCGGATTTCCTCGTGCGACAGCATCTTGTCGATGCGCGCCTTCTCCACGTTGAGGATCTTGCCCTTGAGGGGGAGGATCGCCTGGAAGCGCCGGTCCCGGCCTTCCTTGGCCGATCCGCCGGCCGACGCCCCTTCCACGATGAAGAGTTCGGTTTCCTCGACGACCCGTGAGGAGCAGTCGGAGAGCTTGCCGGGGAGATCGCCGCTGGACAGGGCGCCTTTGCGCCGCGCCAGATCGCGCGCGTGTCGGGCCGCCTCGCGCGCGCGGGCCGCACCGATTGCCTTGAGCACGATCGTCTTCCCGGTCGTCGGGTGTTCCTCGAGGTAGTTCTCGAGTTCCTCGACCGTCACGGACGTGACCAGTCCCTCGACCTCGGGATTCGTCAGCTTGACCTTCGTTTGGCTTTCGAACTGCGGATTGGGGACCTTGACGTTGATGATCGCGGCGAGGCCTTCCCGGTAGTCTTCGCCTTCCGGGAACTTCTCGTTGCCTTTGATCAGTTCATGCTTGCGGGAATACTGGTTGAACGTGCGCGTCAGGGCGTTGCGAAAGCCGGACAGGTGCGTGCCGCCGTCCTTGGTGTTGATGCTGTTGGCGAACGAGGAGACCACCTCGTTGTAGCCGTCGTTGTACTGCATCGCGACTTCGACCGAAATGCCGCTGGCGGAGTCCTCCCGTTGGAAGGTGATGATCTCCGGATGCAGTTTGGCCTTGTTTTGATTGAGGTGTTCGACGTACGCCAGCACCCCGCCCTCGTAGTGAAAGACCTCGCTGCTGTCGGTGCGCTCATCGAGGAGGGTGATCGACAATCCTTTGTTGAGGAACGCGAGTTCGCGCAGGCGCTTCGCCAGCGTCTCGGCGGAGAATTCGGTCTCGGGAAAGATGGTGGGATCCGGCTTGAACTGGACTTTGGTTCCGCGCCGCTTGCTGATGCCGCGGTTTTCCACCGGAGTGGTCGGGACGCCGCGCGCGTAGCGCTGGAACCACTCCTTGCCTTCGCGCCAGACCTCGACTTCCAGCCACTCGGAAAGCGCGTTCACCGCGGAGACGCCGACCCCGTGCAGCCCGGCCGAGACCTTGTAGGAGTTGTGGTCGAACTTTCCGCCGGCATGCAGCGTGGTCATGACGACTTCGAGCGCGGACTTCCCCTGCTCCGGATGCAGGTCGACGGGGATACCGCGCCCGTCATCCACCACCGAGAGGCTGCCCTCCCGGTGAATCTTGACCACCACCGTCTTGCAGTAGCCGGCCTGGGCCTCGTCGACCGCGTTGTCGATCACCTCGAAGACGAGGTGGTGCAACCCCTTGATTCCGGTGTCCCCGATGAACATGCCGGGCCGCGTGCGCACGGCCTCCATGCCCTCGAGAACCTTGATGTTGGAGGCGTCATATCGGTACTCGGTCGGCGCAGACGCGACCGTCTCGGGCAATTCGGTTTCGCGATTCATCGTGGGTCTGACCCTCTACTTCGATCGCACCAGGAAACGGATTTCGCGGATGCCCGACTTGGGGCACAACCGGCGCATGGCGTCGGTCAAGGCGGCTTTCCGGAAGGATTCGAGTTCGTGCAGGAGCGGCGCGCCCTCGACTTCCACCCGGAGCACGCCGCGCTTCAGCGTACACAGACGGGTCCGCGCCGCCGTCGTTTCCCCTGCGGCCTCCCGCCAGGCCGACTCGAGATCCTCCCCGCCGGAACGGCGCGCAAGCAGACCCTCCTTGCGGAGATACTGCTGAATCGCGTCGCCCAACGATTGAATGAACTTCGGCTTCACACCTGGATCGCCAGCGGCATCACGAGGTACACGTAGTCCTTCCCTTCCTTGACGACGCAGGGAGACGACCGATCCTTCAGCTCGAGTTGGATCTTCTCCTCTTTCATCGCCTTGAGGGCATCGACGAAGAGGACGGGATTGAACACCACTTCAAACTCGTCCCCGCTGTACTTGACCGGGATCTCGACTTTGCTTTCACCGACTTCCTGGACCCGCGAGATCAGAACCAGTCGGTCCTCGCGGAGGGTCAGCTTCGTCGCCCGCGCTTCCGTCGTGGTCATCAGCGCCGCGCGCCGCATGGCCGATTCGAGCAACTCCCGTTCGACCGTCGCCTTCTTGTCGCATCCCTTGGGGAGCACCTGGTCATAGTCCGGGAAGGTGCCCTCGACCAGGCGGGAGAAGATCACCGCATGGCGCGTTTTCATCTTGATCTGGCTCTCGGTGACGTTGATCTGCACGTCCGTGTCCTCGTCGCCGGTGACCTTCTCCAGGAGATGGAGCGCCTTGGGCGGCACGATCACCTTGAGCTCGGACTTCCCCGAACCCGTCCCCTTGCGGCGCGCGAGCGCGAGGCGTTTGCCGTCCGTCGCCACCATCCGCACCTCATCGGGGCGGACCTCCAGCTGGATCCCCGTCAGCGCATAGCGGGTGACCTCGACGGCCACGGCGAACGCGGTCTTCCGGATCATCTCCTTCAGGTCCGCCCCGCTGATCGACTGCGCCGCTTTGGCGTTGAAGTCCGGAAACTCCGGAAAGTCGGCGGGATCCACGCCCACAACCTTGTAGTAGCCGTCCGAGAGCGTAATGCTCGCCAGCGTCCGGTCGGACTCCACGAGCACGCGGTCGTCCCGGCTCTCCCGCAGGATCGACGAGATCGTGTCGGCCGGCACCACCAGGCTGCCCGGTTCCAGGACCTCCGTCCCCTCGACCAACAGGCGCACGCCGACCTCGAGGTCGGTGGCGAGAAGGGCGAGCGACTTTCCCTCGGCGTGGACCTTCACGTTCTGCAGGACCGGAATGCCGCTCCGACCACCCGGCAGGGCCGCTCCGACCGCCTGAAAGGCGTGCAACAGGTTCCTTCGATCCGCGCGGATCTTCATGACTGACCTCCTGCTGGATGCCGACCCGCGTCGGCAACCCGGCGCCCACACCGCGAGTCGATCCGTTCGTTGGAGCGGAGAGCGCTAGACCCCGTTGGTCCGGGGAGAGAGAATGGGTGGGATAGAGATATTGAATCCCTCTTCCCTCTTCTTCCCGGGGATCCCGAATGTGGAGAATCGGGGCGAGCCGAATCTAATCCATTCTACTGCCAAGCCTTGGAAAAATCAACCGCTGTGCGGGTCTGGGGATAACTTGTGTAGCGGCCGCGTTGCCGGAGCCCGGTTCTCCCCGGCGATGTTCATTCTTCTGGGCCCGGCCGTCGGGACCTGCACCGGATCCCACGGCCGCTCCCTGCGTTCTCCGGAAACTCACCCAGGGGTTTTCCACAGGTCAGGAAACGCGGCGCTGGCGCGCATCATTGAGCAGGAGGGTGACCATCGCGCGAAACTGCTCGTCCGCGTCCATCTTCTCCTGGATCTTGTCGACCGCGTAGAGGATCGTGGTGTGGTCCTTGCCGCCGAAGAAGGCGCCGATCTCCTCGAGCGAGTGTCCGGTCAGCTTGCGGCACAGATAGATGGCGACCTGTCGCGGCAGCGAAATCGCCTTGCTGCGGCGCTTGCTCTGCAGGTCGGCCAGCTTGATCGAGAAGTAGCGGGTGACGACGTCCTGGATTTCCGACACCGTCACCCGGCTGGTCGGGACGTCGATCGCGTCGCGCAGGACGTCCCGGGCTACCTCGAGCGTGATGGGGCCGGGGTTGAGCCGGTGGTGGGCCATCAGCTTCAGAATCGCCCCCTCGATCTCGCGAATGTTGCTGTCGATATTGTGGGCGATGTAGTTGAGGATGTCTTCGCCCACCGCGAAATCGTGGAGCTCGGCCTTGCGCCGGAGGATGGCGACCCGCATCTCGAACGTCGGCGTGTCGATCCGCGCAACCATTCCCCAGCGGAACCGGGACACCAGCCGATCCGCAAGCGTGGGGATGCTCTTCGGCGGGGAGTCGCTGGACAGGATGATCTGCTTCTGCGCGTTATGGAGGGTGTTGAAGGTGTGGAAGAATTCCTCCTGGCTGCCCTCGCGGTCGGCCAGGAAGTGGATGTCATCGATGAGCAGGACGTCGAGCGTTCGGACGCCCTGGCGGAAACTCTCCAGACCACCCCGCTTGACCGCAGAGATGTAGTTGTTTACGAACTCCTCGCAGGACAGGTACTGGATCCGCGCCCCCGGGGAGCGGTCGAGGAAGGCGTGGCAGATCGCCTGCAGGAGGTGGGTCTTGCCCAGGCCGACGGATCCGTGCAGGAACAGCGGGTTGTAGGAGCGCGCGGGGTTCTCGACGGTGGCGAGCGCCGCGGCATGAGCAAGGCGGTTGCTCGGTCCAACCACGAAATTCTCGAAGACGTAGCGGGGGTTGAGCGGAGGGCGCGGAACTTCCGCGGACCCGCGGGGCGACGCGGCGGCTTGGGCGCGAGCCTCCCCGTCGCCGTCGAGGCGCATGGTTGCGCCGGCTGGCCCCGCCGCGGGCGCCGACGGCGGCGAGGGGGAAGCCGGGGGAAGATCCATCGCCGGGCCCGCCGCCGAGTCCTCGTGGACGAAGCAAACGGATCGCGGCTCCCCGGTCGCTTGCGCGACCGCGACCTCGATGAGCGCACGGTATCGGCGTTCGTAGTAGTCCGTCCAGTAGATGTTCGGGAGCTGGACGGCCACCCGCCCTTCGGGATCCAGCGCGAACGCCAGGTTCCCGAACCAGGTATTGAACTCGCCCTCGTTGGCGACCTTGCGGCGAATTTCCTCGAGGATGGAGCGGCGAAGAGGTGACATCCCGTCAGTCATAGCAACTCCAGGCGCGCGACAAGATTGGGAGGGAGAAAGAACTGGCGCAACTGCACCCGGAAGGCGGGCACCGACACCGAAAACCAAAGCCAAAAATGCTCCGGACGACCGACGGAGCACGAGCGGCACGCTCGCGCGGTGCCACCACGTGTGTGTCGATGCTCCGAGAGGCAAGTGTGGAAAGAGCGATTATAGCGGCGGCGGGAGGGGGGTCAACGATTTTCGAGAATCGAGAGGGTGCCCCAACGCCATGGCAGGAAGAGTCTTGGGAGAATTCGCTCAAGTTTGCCGCGGGGTCCGCCGAGAGGGGTGCGCAACTCGAATCAAGGCAATCGATTGCGGGCGGAGGAACAGAGGGGAGTAGTTTGGGCGCAGACGAGAGAATATTCCACGCCGAGGCGGTCGCCGCCAGACCACCCATGCCATCCGGGGGAACGGGGCGTGCCAGCGATCGGCCCGGGGCAGGAGGATCGCGACGGTGCGAGCGCGGGGGGGGGCGTGCGTGGACGCAAGGGCGGCGGCGGACCGCCGGGCCAAGCGGCGCGGGAGAGCGCCCGGGGCGACCCACCGGCGGCGGAAAGAATTACAATGACCGGAGTTCCGGCGAGGTTCCCCAGGGACGGATGCTACAATTCGGTAATCTTGGGGCGAATTCGTAACGCCCGGGATGGGGCCTCCTCGGGTTGCTCGCCGGAAACAATGCATCAAAAAGAGAATCCGTTCGCAATCCGCGATTCGAAGGGTGGCACGAGTGTTGCGGCTCGCCCTAGAGGCGCCCAGTGCCGGACGGACTTGTTTTTCGGTATTGGGTCGCGTGCCGCCTGCGCGAGAAGCGGGGCGGCGGGTGTGGTTGGGGGAGAGGGCTGGTTCGGGATTGATTCGCGGCGGGGGAACGGCTACGATGGCCCCCTTGTCAGTTGGGTTCGGACCCGTCCCTTCCGCGCGGCCCATTCCGAATCGGGCGCTCGCCCGACCCTGGTTGCGCAGGGTACTCACCCGCCTGACTCGTACGGAGGAGCCTTCTCATGAAACTCGGTCGGACGTGTGTGCTTTGGGTCGTCGTGGTTGTGGCTTCCCTGGTGGCCGGTTGGGCCCCCCGCGTCGCGGCGCATGAGGGGTATCCGATCATCCTGGAGGCGAAGTACCAGGAGATCAAGCGGGGCAACAAGATCAAGCGGATGGTGTTCGTGAACGGGCACGCCCACTACCCGAACGGCACCCGCATCGCCGTGGGGATCCGCCTGGAAGACCAGCAGCAATACATCGCCTGGTACAACGGCGTCGTCAAGAACCAGGCCTTCATCGTCGAAATGGGGCCGTGGAACAAGGAGTTCGCCAGCGGCCAGTACATCATTGAGGGCTGGTTCATCTGGGACCGCCAGCAGAGCGCGATCCAGGCCGCCATCAAGAAGGCGGAAGAAGGACTCGAGCGCGGCATCGACAACTGCGACCCCGAGGTCGTCAAGGAACGGAAACTGTGCAAGACGAAGCAGGTCTTCGGCGCGACGGTCGTTCAGGTCGGGACGCCCGGCCGGTTCATCGTCGAGGAAGAAGAAGCCCGGACCTTCCTGGCACAGGTCCACGAGGGGCTCGCCGCCATCTTTCAGGACATTCAGAACGTCTACAAGCAGCACAACTCCCCGGACAAGGGGGCCGAAGTGAACGCCGACGCCTGGAAGCTGAAGGCCGACGAGTGGATGGCGCGACTGGGCGAGGCGGATACCGCGGTCGTGCGCTGGCACCAGTCCAAGATCACGGTGCGCCACCAGAAGGCCTATACCTCCGCGGTCAACTCCGTCATGCACATGCAGGGGCTGATCGGCGCGTACGGCCAGATCCTCTATCAACTCACCAACGAGTTCCTCAGCGGCACGCCGGAATCGGTCGCGAACGAGGTCGTCAAGAACCTCAACGCCTTGGCGGAAGACCTCAAGCCCGCCGAGGACGAGGGGGCGATCGAGAGCGAAGGGGAGCCGGGCTCCGGAGGCAAATAGACCCGCCGCAGGCGGGATCCAGGGTTTCGACGAAAGCCCCGCGGGGCGGGGTCTTGCGTGGGGGTGAGGTAGGCGAGGGCGGCTCGGCCGCCCTCCGGACGAGAGACCACCAGTCGGGAGAGATCGGATGAAACACGCACGGCAGGCATTCCCCCGAGCGCACTGGCTGCGGGGGCGGAGGGCGTATGCGCTCCTCGTGACGATCGGAATCGTCGGCGTGCTGGGAATTCTGGCGACCGCGTTTGCGCGCATCGCGCAGATCGAGTCGGATGTCAGCGCCAGTTTCGTGGATCGCGTTCGCGCGCGCATGCTCGCCGAAGCCGGCCTGGAGGCCGCGATGGGCAGGCTGCGCGGCCTCGAATCCACCAAGGCATGGTCCGATCTCCGGGACGGGTGGGTCTACGGCGACATGTTGACCACGCTGGAATCTCCCACCGGACCACGCGCCTACAAGACGGCGCCGAAGCCGCTCGAGGACTCCAGCCTGCCGTCTTGGGGCGATGCGACCAAGGTCAAGGCGGATACCCGCGGGTACACCGATGCCCTGGGCGGGACGTATGAGCCGGTCGGAGACGTCTTCGCGGTCAAGGTCCTCGACTCGGCGAGCATGATCAACGTCAACAACTTCGACCGTCCCGCCGAGTTCGGTCGCCCGGCGCATCCCGGGAACCAGAATCTCGTGCGCATGCTCAACACCCTCGGCAGCCTGTTGGGGGCGGGCAATGTCGGCACCGATCTCATGAATTCGGTGATCCAGCGGCGCCAGGCCGGCGGCACCGGCGAGTTCTCGAACAAGCTGGAGCTCCTCGGCACCGTCTTCGCCGGCGACACCACGCGGTTCAACAAGGTCCGCGACTTCATCACGTGCAATTCCTGGATCGACCCGAGCACCGTGTCGTTCACGAAGACGGGGACGGCCCGCTGGGACAAGAAGCCGCGCGCGCCGATCAACGTCAACACCGCCCCCAAGGAGGTGCTGGTCGCCTGCATGGCGGGGCTCTCCGCCAACTACCTGTTCCACAATCATCCGAACGCCCTCCTCACGCCGATGACGGTGCCGGCGCTCAGCCAGAGCAAGGCGGAGACGGCGGCCGATTACATCATCACGGAGCGGAACAACTTCAGCGGCGTGGCGTTCGACAACGTCGTGCAAGCGGCGCCCACGTACACCTACAACGACTGGATGCACTTCCGCTTCCAGACCCTCGACAAGATCCCCGGCTTCTCCAAGGCCGAGGCCGACGTGATCCATGCCAACGCCAACCCGAACACGGATCTCCGCAAGTACAACCCGGACCTCATCCAGATGGACCCCGGGCCGGATACCGGGCGAACGGAAATGACCGGGATCGACAAGAGCGACCTGGCCACGCCGGGCGGCTGGACCGGAACGACCGAGTGGTGCTGGAGCTCGATGGGATTCTACGAGGTCGAGTCGATCGGCCGCGTCTATCGGGATGGACGCATCATCTCGGAAGAGAAGATCGCCACCGTGGTCAAGCTCTACGACGTCTTCCGTGTCACCACCCAGAAGGACTTCGAGACGAACCGGGTCTACTCGCATCCCTCCTTCGGGTCGCTGATCTCCACCGACAACTATCCCGCGGTCGTCTCCGTGCCCGAGTACAATCTGCGCCAGGGCGGCGGCTATCGCTGGTCCGCGGGCGGCGCCAACCCGGCCACCGACCCGTACTGCGCCAACTATGACGGCGGACTCGTCCTCTCGGGCATGGTTCGCGCCACCGTCGGCGTCAACACGGGAAAGAAATCGTTCCTCGCCGGCTACGCCCGACGGACGATCGAGGCCGATCAGACGACGTATGGCGCGACCGGCGAGCCGACCTACGCCTCTGAACGGACGAAGATCCAGAACAGCCTGATCGCCGCGGACCATGGCCTCGGCGCGGGCGAAGGCGACACCTGGGGCATTTGCCACTTCGACACGGTCCTGCCGATGAACAGCTACAGCTCGGGCAACCGCGGCAGCGACCTGCATTCGTTCGGCCTCTACCTGAACGCGCAGACGCGCAATCGTTGCCGGTCCTACTACGGAGACGAGTTCCCGGTTCCGGACGGGACCGTCGAATTCCTCGTGAAACCGGAAGTCGATCTGGGCTGGTGGGGCCGGAGCAAGTCCGACGTCGTCAACTATGTCGGTTGGCAGCCGGGACCGATCCAGTGGGACGGGCGCATGCACCTGTTCGACTGGGGCAGCGTCGGGAGCTCCGGGTTCACGCCGCTGGCCGCGTACAACGAGTTGCGCATCTTTGCCACCAAGGGCCGGATGTTCGCGCATTGGCGGTTGGACGACAACAACGACTACGTCCTGTGGCACGACACGCCGTGGGCGCGCAACACCTGGCACCACGTCGAGGTTTCGTGGGTCGCCGGCGCGGCGCCGGCCGGCGGCGGCGCCGGCCAGGATCCGGGCGGCGCTCCGGGCGCGGGCGGCGCGATGGCCAACTTCATGTTCTTCGTCGACGGCAACGCAAGCAGTCCGGGCAAGATGGACCTCCCCAAGGACATCCGCCGCAACGGCACCAACGGCAATGTCCAGCCGACCGGGGTCCGCTACGGCGCGGATGACCCGTGGCTGATCGTCGGCGGCCGCTCCTACAACTGGCCGGACCAGACCTCCATGGGTTGTGTCGACTTCCTCGGCACCATCGACAACCTGCAGCTCCACAAGTGGCGCCTGCACTCGAATTCGTTCATTCCGAAGTCGCGCTACCTCGACTCCTCGATCGCCGAATACATCCAGAACATCCCCGGCAACGCCGGGCCGCAGACGGTCGGGATCTACCTGCGCCGGCTGGTGGAGATCGAGCAGCAGGCCGCGCTTCGCGGCGAAATCACGCTGGGCACGCTCTCTTGCACGCACATGCACGCGTGGCACCTGCACTCCGACATGCACGTCGAGGGCAAGGGCCACCTGTCGCCGTCCATCATCGTCGACGGCCAGGTCCGCTACGCGTACGACAGCTGTGCGGGTCTGCCGCTCGGCGGGTTGACCGTGAAAGCGGGTCAGCAGGTGTACTACGTCGCCTACTTCGAGAAGCGCAACGATCTCCCGGCGATGCAGTCGGCGATCCTGAACGACTTCACCGTCACCTACTGGGACAAGCCGCGGGTCATGTATCGCATCTGGGATTCGGTGCGCTGATCGCGGTCCGATCCTCCGACGAGCAACCGTTCCGCGGGGCCCGGGACGCCGGCAACGGCGCACCGGGCCCCGGCTCTTTTCGGCCCCTCCGCCGCGGGCGCGGCCGCGTCGTCCGGCGCAGCCGTCTCGGCCGGGGCCGTGACTGCGGGCGGGTCGCGGCGCACGCGATGCGCGCGCGGCGTTCGCCCCGCGGCCCGGGTGGCGGGCCGCGCCGCCCGGCCCGATTCTATTGACAAACTCCGCGAGGCACGTTTATAGTCCGACAGTGTAGGCATTTCCGCACGTGCGGCGCGGGCCGGGGGGGGATTCCCCGCCGCGCGCGCCGGACCGAAAAGCCCTGGCGGTATCCGGCACTCCCAAGGCATCCACCGGAGCCACGATGAAGGTCGAGGCCCTTCCCGAAGGCAAGTATCTCATCACGGACGGCGAGCACCGAATCGAGCTGGCGCAGACCAGCTACGAGGACGTGTACTACGCCTGTCCCATCGACAACGGCTCGCTCTTCCTCCTCCTCAACGACACGGTGCTCGAAGATCCGAACGATCGCACCACGTTGAAGAAGATGGTCGATAAGCTCGGCGGCATCGAACCGGCCATGACCGTGCTGCAGGAGCACGTGAAAGACGTGGCGCCGGCGGAAGAGGCCGCGCCGGCGGCGCCGGCCGAAGAAGAAAACCCCTTCACCACCACCGAAGAGACCGATTTCGTCAAGGTCACGATCAAGGGCGCGCCCCCGACGGAAGAAGCGGCCCCCGAGCCGGAGCCGGAACTCGTGCTCCCGTCGGATGACGACCTCGCCGCGGCGCCGACCGCCGATGTCGAGGAGATCCTGGATTTCGAGTCGGCTCCGCCGCCCCCGGAAATCCCGGTTGCGCCCGCCGCGAAACCCACGACTCCCCCGAAGCCGATCCTTCCCGCCAAGGCAAAGCCGGCCCCGGTCCCCGCGGACGACGACGACGAGATGCCGGTCCTGGAGGAAGAAGAGAAGAAGTACGAAGAGATCA
>CAZWCX010000190.1:0-10956 GCA_964632945.1 uncultured Planctomycetia bacterium
GCGGCCGCGACCCCGGCCGCTCCGACGCCCCCCGCACCCCCCGCGTCTCCTCCCCCTTCCCCGCCCCCGGTCTTCCGCACGCCGGCTGCCCCCGCGACGACGCCCGCCGCGCCCCCTCGCGACCCCGCCCCGGGAGGGCCGGTCCGCCGCGGCCGCCTGTCCGCCACGGAACTCGTGTTCTTCTCCACTCACCTGTCGGGGGCCGCGCGCCTCGGCCTCCCGCTGCCCGGCGCTCTGCGCAGCCTCGCCGCAGAGGCATCCCGCCCCGCATTCCGCGCCGGGATCGACCGGATCGGCCGGCAGGTCGAGTCCGGAACGGCCCTTTCCACCGCCCTCCAGGACGAACGGGACTCCTTCCCCGCATTCTACGTGCGCGCGCTCGAGGCGGGAGAGCGCGCGGGCACCCTCTCGCCCGTCCTGCTCCTGCTGGCCGACCACCTGCGGTTCGCCATGGAAATCCGCCGCCGGCTGACGGAAATCATCGCCTACCCGGTCATCCTCCTTCTGGCGCTCGCCTTGATTTTCGCCCTTTACCATGGAATCGCCGCCGAGCTGATGAGCTCGTACGAAGGCATGGGCATGAACCTGCCGCTCGCCTCCCGTCAGGTGCTCCGGATCGCGGAGAATGCCCAGCCGATCCTCCTGACCATCTTCGGAGTCCCCCTCCTTGCGTTCTTCCTGTGGCGGCTGCTGCGGGGAGTCGACCGCGTGCGCGATTTCGTGGAGCGTACCGCGCTGCGCATGCCGGTCTACGGCCATCTGTTGCGGTCCGCGCTCACGGCGCGCTTTTGCCACCTGGCGCACCTCATGCTGCGGGCCGGAGTGCCGGCGCCCCTCGGGATGCGTCTCGCCGCCGACGCCATGGGCAATGCCATCGCCGCCCGCTCGATCCAGGACATCGCCCGGACCATGGAAGAAGGAGGCTCCGCCGCGGACGGCGCGCGGGGAAGCCGCTTCCTGCCCGCGACCCTGGTCTGGATGGTGCAGGTGGGCGAATCCCGCGGCGAACTCTCCGAGACGCTGCGCGAGGCGGCAGGGATGTATGAGACCACGTTCCGCCACCAGATCGCCCTGCTCGAAAACGTCTTCGGCCCGGTCCTCGTCGTCCTCACCGGGGTGTTCGTCCTGGCGACCATGGGGGCGGTCGTGGTCCTCCCGCTGATCCATCTCATGCAGGGCCTGCTTTGATCCCGGGAGTTCGCGCGTGCCGGAAATTCTCCTTTATCCGACCCTGCTCGTGCCGCTGCTCCTCGCCGCATGCTCGTTCCGTCTGCGTCAGCGCATGCATCATCTGGATTTCCTCGCCCGACACCTGTCGGCCCTGCTCCAACGCAATCTTCCGCTCGTCGGGGGTCTGGAGGCCCTGGCCGGCGACGCCAGCCTGGGCTTGGCCCGTCGCTTCCGCCGGATTGCCAAGGCCCTGCGAACGGGAAAATCCTTCTGGATGGCGCTGGACGCGGAGCGCGGTTGGTTCCCCGCCCCCTTCACCGCCGTCACCCGCGCCGGGGAGGAAACCGGCGCGCTGGCGGGGCTGATCGTCCCGGCCGCAGCGACGATCAAGGCGGAGTCCGAGTTCCGCGTCCACCTCTTCGGCTACCTGGCCTACGCCACCTTCCTGCTCTGGTATCTCTCCCTGACCGCGAACACCGTCCACGTCTACGTCTGGCCGAGCCTCGGCATGTCGCTCGGCACGGCCGGCGCGTTTCCCCCGGGACTCGAACTCGGACTGTGGATCGCCCAGGCCCTGTGGGCGGGATTGACCGCGGTGGGGATCGTCCTCGTCTACGTCGAACTCGTTCATCCGCACCTCGGCCGGTTCCTGCCGTTCGGCTTCCTGGGCGACCTCGTGATGACGTGGACCCCCGGCCTGGGCCGGCTCGTGCGCCGCTCCAGCGCCGCGCGGCACGCGCGCGTCCTCGCGGTACTGCTCGAGGCCGGCCTGCCGACGGGGGAAGCCCTGGATCGGGCCGCCCGGGCGGAGTCTCATGGCGGGCTGCGGCGCCGGTACACGCGCGTCGCCGAATCGGTGCGCCAGGGCGCGACCTTGGGGGAGTCGTTCCGCCGGGGTGGACTTCCCGAGCCCCTCCCCTGGCTCGCCGCGGCGGCGGAAGGCGGAGGCCTCGTGCCGGAGGCGCTCCGCTCCGCGGCAACCGCCCTCGAGGCCCGCCTCCTGTCCACCCTCGCCCTCGTCCAGCGTACGATGCTCCCGGCCCTGGTGCTCACCGTCGGATTCGCCGTCGGGTGCATCGGTGCGGCGATGTTCCAAGCCCTGACCGATCTGTTGCGGGAGTACATGTGGTGAGGTTTCGACGACTTCCCTCCTTCCCTGGTCGGGCGGGATGGACCCTGGCCGAATTGATGGTCGCGCTGACCGCAGTCAGCGGGGCATTTTTCACCCTCCTGTTCTCGTTCCATGTGCAGGTACGGGAAACCCGGCGATTGTACGACCGGACGGTGGCGCTCGAGTGGGCGCGCTCCCAGATCGAGGCCGTCCGCGGCCTTTCCCGCGAGGGGGTCCTGGCGCTCCACGGGAAAGCGGAGGTCATGCCCCTCGAGTCGGTCCGTAATCTCCCTTCCTCCCGGGGCGTCGTGACGGCGCAGGCACGAGCGGACGCGACCGACGCGCTGGATGTCCGCGTGACGCTCGAATGGAGCGAAGCCGGCGGCGGCGTGCGCAGCATCACCCTGTCGGCCGTCTGGACCCCGGAGGAGGAAGAACGATGAGACCCTTCGCCCGGGCGCGCCGCGGCTACACGTTGTTCGAGCTGATCGTCTGCACCGCACTCTACTCCGTGTTCCTGGGCATGGCCTACGACGTCTACCTCGAAGCCTCCCGGCTTCACGCGGCCTGCACTCACTACCAGCTCGGCACGCGCGAGGCGCAGGTCTGGCTCGAGACCGTACGGCGGGACGTCCGCACCTCCCGAGGAACGGCTCCGCTTCCTTCCGGCCACTCCACCGATGGGACCGCTCTGGCGCTGCGCCGTCCGGACGGCGCGGTGATTCTTCATCGCCTGGACGGCGGCCGGGCCGTTCGCGAAGTGCGGCGGGATGGCGAGACGGTCGAATCGACGATTCTGGTCCGGCGGGTCGAATCGGTCTCCTTCCAGGCCCCGCTCCGGCTGGACCGCCCCTCCCTGGTCCGCTTTGCCCTCCGGCTCGAACGCCGGAACGAGCAAGGTCGTATCGATCCCGTGTTCGACGGCCTGGCGGCGTTTCGGGGGGGAGCGCGATGAGCCGAACTCCCGCCGGATCGCCCGCGTGCGCCCCTGGCCCGGAACGGGTTCCCGCGTCTGCGCGGGCCCACCCGCGCCGGACCGCCCGGCAGGGCGGGGGGTTCCGCTCCCGCGCCCGACGGGGGGCGGCGATCGTCGTCTCGCTCGTGATCTTCGCGGTGCTCGGGCTGTTCCTGACCACCTTCGTGTCGATCGATCTCGCCCATCGAGAGGCCCTCGCCCACGCAACCTTGTCCGCGCAATCCCTCGCCGCCGCCGAGGGGGGCCTGGATCTCGGACGCGAGATCGCGACACGCGAAGGCCCCTGGTCGGGAACGCGCGAGTTCACGGTGGCGGATCGAATCTCCCGGGTCACCGCGACGCTCGACGGCGACCGGCTCACGCTCGTTTCCACCACGGAGTCCCTCGACGGCGCCCGCCGGGCAGCAATCCGCCTGACCGCCGTGCACCGCCGGCGAACCGGCGGCGGCTGGGTCGAGGTCGAACGGCAGGAATCCTCCTGGTAGGATCGCGCGATGACCGCCCGCAAGGACACCCTGGAGGACCTCGTCGCGCTCAATCTCGCGCGCGGCGTCGGCATGACGCTCTACCGGCGTCTGGTCGAGGCGTTCGGCAGCGTGCACGCCGCCCTGGGCAAGAGCGAAGCCACCCTTCGCAAGGTCCGCGGGATCGGCCCCGTGCTGTCGCGCAACATCCTCGAAGGCGCCCAGGCGCGGCGGGTGCAAGCGGAGCTCGAACTGGCCGCGCGCATGGGCGTACGCATCCTCGCGCACGACGATGCGGCGTACCCCGCGGACCTGCGCGCGCTGGCCGATCACCCCATCGTCCTCTACCAGATGGGCGAACTTCGGCCGGAGGACACGCTGGCCATCGCGGTGGTCGGATCCCGGCGTTCGACCACCTACGGGTCGAAACAGGCGGAGACGCTCTCCCGCCGGCTCGCCGAGCGGGGGGTGACCGTGATCAGCGGCCTCGCCCGCGGCATCGACACCGGGGCCCATCGCGGCGCGCTGCAGGCCGGCCGGACCATCGCCGTCCTGGGCAGCGGCCTGAATCGCCTCTATCCACCCGAGAATCGCAAGCTGGCGATGGACATCGCCCGCTCCGGGGCCGTGCTGACCGAAGTGCCGCTCAACGGGGCGCCCGATCCGCAGAACTTCCCCCGCCGCAACCGGCTCGTCAGCGGCTTGAGCCTCGGCGTCCTGGTGGTCGAGGCCCCGGTCTGGAGCGGGGCGATGATCACCGTGGAGTGGGCGCTGGAGCAGGGCAAGGAAGTATTCGCCGTTCCCGGGCGGGTCGATTCGCCCGCCAGTCAGGGGTGCCATGCCCTGATCAAGCAGGGCGCAAAGCTGGTCGAGTCGGTCGAGGACGTGATCGATGAGCTGGAAGCCCACCGCCACCGCCTCCGCCCGGCGCCTGCGCCCGCGACCGCACCGACACCGGCCGCCGCAGGGGAGGCGCCGCCGGGCCTGTCGGCGCGCGAACGGACGCTTTGGGACGCCCTGGGGAACGAGCCGATCGGCATCGAAGGCCTGATCGAGGCCACCCAGCTTCCCCCGGCCGCGGTGCTGGCCGGTCTGCTCGACCTGGAAATGAAACGCCTGGCGCGGTCCTTGCCGGGAAAGCGGTACGCGCGCGGTCAATAGGCGCTCGACTTTTTCCAGGACCGATCGTTCCGGTCGGGGTAGTCGACGCGAAAATGAACCCCGCGGGTCTCCCGGCGGCGCAACGCGCACACGGCAATCGCGCGGGCGGTCACCAGCATGTTCTGAAGCTCCCAGCCGCTCATGCTGAAGAATTCGGTGGTGAGCACGTACGAAGTCCAGAAATCGATGCGGTGCAGCGCGTCCTCCAGTCCGCGCGCGTCCCGCTCGACTCCGACCTGCCGCCACATGAGCGAGGTCAGCGAATTGCGCGCGTCCTCCACGTCGATGAAGCGCGACCGGTCCATGCGCCGCTCGTAGCGGAGGTGCGGTTGTGGGGCCTCCCGACGTCCGACCGAGCGCCCGGCGTCGAGCCCCGCGCGGTACCCGAACACCAGCCCCTCCAGCAGGGAGTTGCTGCCCAGGCGGTTGGCCCCGTGCAGGCCGGTCGACGCAGCCTCCCCGCACGCGTACAGATTGGTCACGCTCGTCCGTCCGGCGGCGTCGACGCGGATGCCTCCGACCATGTAGTGGGCCGCAGGCCGCACCGGGATCGGATCCTTCGTCGGTTCGAGGTGGAACTCCCGGCACTGTTCCCAGAGGGTGGGGAATCGCGACTTGACCAGGGCCGGGGCCAGATGCGTGAGGTCGAGGTACGCATTCGTGTCCTCGGTGAGCTTCATCTGGCGGATGATGCTCCGGCTGACGACGTCGCGCGGGGCGAGCTCCGCGGCCGGATGGTAGGCAGGCATGAAACGAAGGCCGTTGCGATCCACCAGCAGACCGCCCTCCCCGCGCACCGCCTCCGAGATCAGGGAGCGCGTGGCGCCGGCCACGTAGAGCGTGGTCGGATGGAACTGGACGAACTCCATGTCCCGCAGGACGGCGCCGGCCCGGTGCGCGAGGGCGAATCCGTCGCCGGTCGCCACCGGAGGGTTGGTGGTCTCCCGGAACAACTGACCCAGGCCCCCGGTGGCGAGGATGATCTTGTGGGCGTAGAGGATCCGGACGCCGTTTCGCGCGTCGAAGACGATGGCGCCGACGCACGCCCCCCGATGGGTCAGGAGATCGACCGTGAACGTGTGGTCGAGGACCTGAATGTTCGGGTTGGCCGCCGCATGCTCCACGAGCACGCGTTCGAGTTCCCGCCCGGTCGCATCGCCGCCGGCGTGCAGGATGCGCGCGCGCGAATGGCCGCCTTCGCGGGTGAAGTCGGGCTCGCCCCCCTTGCTGTCGAAGCGGGCTCCCCAGGCGCGGATCTCCTTCACCCGGGTGATCCCTTCGCGCACCACCAGGCGGACGATGTCGGCCGCGCACAGCCCTTGGCCGGCGGCCACGGTATCCTGGACGTGCAGGCGCGGGCTGTCGCCCCGGCGCATGGCGGCGGCGATGCCGCCCTGGGCGTACTGGGTATTGCAGTCGGTCACGCCCGCCTTGGTCACCACCGTGACCCGGCCGAAGCGGGCCGCCTCCAGGGCGGCGCGCAACCCGGCAATGCCGCTGCCGATTACCGCCACGTCGGTCGAAATCGCGGGCAACGTCCGCGAGTTGAAGCGGATGAGATGGCGGGGGACGCCGACCGATCTTGGCATGCGAGCGCGCCGAACCTACAACTCGTCCATCAGGTTCAGCGGCTGGAACAGCGTCCCCTTCGACTCGGCGACCAGCAATCCCTTCAGGACCTTGTCGTCGTACTCCTTGTTGGCATTCTGCCCCATGTCGAGCAGAACCTGCTTGACGGAGGCCGGCTCTCCCGCAGCGCCGCCGTAGGACGACAGGTTGTCGAAGGCGTTGGCCACGCAGACGATCCGCGCGATCGCCGGGATCTTGTCCCCCGCCAGACCCTCCGGATACCCGGAACCGTTGTACAGCTCGTGATGGTACTTCACGGCCGGAATGATGTCCTGGAAGCCGTCCAGGTTCCCCAGGATCTTCTCTCCGAGCACGGGATGCTCGTTGCGCGCCTTGTACCCGCCCGCCAGCTTGGCCGCCGGCGGAAGCGCGATCTTCCCCACGTCATGGAGGAGACCGGCGAGATAGACGCGCTTCACCGCATCCGCGGGCATCTTCAACTCGCGCGCAATGTGCGCGGAGTAGGCGGCGACCCGCTCCGAGTGCCCGCCCATCTTGGGATCGCGGCTCTCCATCGCGCCGACCAGCGCCTTGATCGCCCCGCTCATCAGCTTCCGCGACCGCGCCGCGGCCAGGAATCCGCCGATTGCGCTCCCCAGCTGGATCGCAATGGCCGCCGCCGCCTCGAGCTCCGGCTTGTCGAAACTCGTCAGCATCTGCGAGGAGTGCAGATAGAGCACCCCGTTGACCTTCTCCTGGAACATCAGCGGCGCGCAGATCACCGACTTGATCTTCCGCAGCACGACGCTGTCGCTGCCCGAGAAGCGCGAGTCCGCACCCGCGTCGGAGGACAGGATCGCGTTCGAGGAGTCCAGGACGCGCTTCACAATCGACTTGCTGATCTTCGAACCCGGCGCGCCCCCTTCCTTGTCGACCGAGGCCTTGGGGTCCAGCTTCCCCGACTTCGGATCGAGCAGGAAGATGAAACCGGAGTCCGCATGCGTCGCCTTCACCGCCAGCCCGAGCACCTCGTTCAGGAGCTTGCCGGTGCTCGTCTGGCTGCCGACGAGTTTCGCGACCTGGTACACCAGTTCCAGGTTCCGCGACTCGTGCGTCTCGTCTCCCTCCCGGGTCGCGGCCTTCGCGGACCCCGCGTCGTGGAGCTTCAACTCGATCGTCTTGCCCTTCGCGGCCTCTTCGTCCGGCACCTCGAGGTCGACCTGGTTTTCCAGGTCCTTCAGGTCCGCGCCGGTGTCCTCGAACTCCATCACCGTCGTGCCGATGCGCACCCGGTCGCCGTTGCGCAACACCGTCTCCGCCACCTTCTGGTCGTTCACGAACGACCCGTTGGTGCTGCCGAGATCCTTCACGAACACCATGTCCCCGACCACGTAAATCTCGGCGTGGTGACGCGATACGCCGTCGTCCAGGATCTGGAGCGTGGCGTCGGTATCCCTCCCCAGGCTGATCACCGCATCGCCGACGGGGATCTTCTTGCCCTTCAGGGTTCCGGAAAGGACGGTGACGGTGCGCATGTCAGGCTCTCCCGATCTGGCCAGCGGAAGCGTCGTCCTCTATACCCCGCCCGGAGAGAGGGTGTCAACCGTTTGGACGGGCGGTCCGGCCGGATCGACGATCCGCCCGTCGGCAAGCCGGAGAACCCGATCGGCACGTCGGGCGAGGTCCTCGTCGTGGGTGACCACGATCATGCTCATTCCCGTGGCCGCGCGCAGATCCCAGAGCAGGGACTCGACGCTGGCCGCGGACTTGCTGTCGAGGTTGCCGGTGGGTTCGTCGCAGAACAGGATGCGCGGGTGATTCATGAGCGCGCGGGCGATGGCGACGCGCTGGCGCTCGCCGCCCGAGAGCTGCCCGGGGCGGTGACGCAACCGCTCGGACAATCCGACGCGCTCCAGCAGTTCCTCGGCTCGGCGCCTGGCCTCGCGCCGCCGACCGGGCCAGCGCCAGAACCCCACGCCGATCATGGCGGGAAGGAAGACGTTCTCGACCGCGGTGAGCTCCGCGAGCAGGTGATAGAATTGGAAGACGAACCCGAACGCCTCGTTGCGGATGGCGGAACGGTTTGCCGCGCTCAACCCGCTCATGTCCCGGCCGCGGTAAATCACGCGCCCCGCCGTCGGCCGATCGAGGAGACCGAGAATGTGGACCAGGGTGCTCTTCCCCGCGCCGGAGTGTCCCAGCACGCCCAGCACCTCCCCCTCCGCGAGGCTCATCGAGGCATCGGCCAGGACCGTGAGCACCGAGGGTCCCATGCGGTAGTCGCGCCGCAACCCCTCGGCGGCCAGCAGGACCTCACTCATAGCGCAGCGCCTCCACGGGGTCCAGCCTCCCGGCCTTCCAGGCGGGGAACAGGCTGAAGAAGGAGCCGCACAGGACGGTCATGAACACGATCGTCGACACCGTCTCGGCGCTGACGTTGCTGGGGATCCGGGCCAGCAGGTAGACGTCGGGCGGGAACGGATGATACCCGGTCCAGTGGTGGATCCGGTCGGCGATCGGGTTGAGGTTCAGCGCCACGGCCGCGCCCCACGCCACGCCGAGCGCGCTCCCCAGCACCGAAATGAAAAATCCCTGGAACAGGAACAGCATCATCACCCCGCGAACGGTCGCCCCGAGGGAGGACAGGACGCCGATGTCCTTCCGCTTCTCGGTGACCATCATCGCCAGGAAGCAGGCGATGACCAGGGCGGCGACTCCGACGATGAAGAACATGAGAATCGCGTTCAGCTTCCGCTCCGTCTCCACCGCGCGCAGAAAGGTGCGCCGCTCGTCTTCCCAGGTCAGCACCTGGAAGGTCCCGAACGGATAGAGCTTCTCGAACACCTTGGCGCGCGTCCTCTCGAGCGTCTCGGTGTCGTCCCAGTTTTTCACCGCAACGCAGAAGCGGGTAATGGCGCCGGGCATCTGGAGGAAGTCCTGTGCCGCCTCCAGCTCGACGATCACATGGCTGACGTCGTACTCGGCGAGGCCGCTGAAATAGTAGCCCACCTCCTGGAAGGTCATCTGCACGGGCATGAATCCCCTCTCCTTGCGGCGCACGCTCGTGAGGGTGAACGTCCCGCCCGTGGGAAGGATCATCCCCGGCTCGATCGGCCGGTCGAGTCCGGTGTAGGCGCCCGGGTGTTCCCCCTCCTGCCCACGGAGGCGGAAATCGACCCGATCGGAGCCGATGGTGTGGATGTACTGCTGCAGCTCGCTCGCGTTCTTCTCGAACTCGGGGTCGATCCCGACGATCCAGCCGGACCCTTGCCCATCCTCGCGCAGGACCATCCATTCCAGGCGCGGGGCCGCGCCGACCACCTCTTCCATCTCGAGGAGGGCGCGGAACGCGGGTTCCCAGGTCTGGATGAATTCCCCGAACCGGGCCGTAACCGAGATGTGGGACGTGGTGCCGCGGATGCGGGCGCGCATCTCCTTGGCGAAGCCGCTCATCACCGACGTGACGATGAGGATGAGCCCCACGCCCGCCGCCACGCCGAGAACGCCCAAGATGGAAATCAGGCGCGATCGCAGGTAGCGAAGACCGATGAACGGGATGTACATGCGAGTACGACGTTCCTGGGAGGCCTACGGTTCAAGTCCGGGCGCGGCCGGGCGGAACAATTTTCCCGGGATCCGGATCCGCCCCGCCGGGGGCCGCGAGGCCGGCACCGGTCCCGGGCGACGATCCGCCCGGGCGGGCCGTTTCTCGACGGACGGGCCGGTCGTCCGCAGCGTTCCGTCACCGCCGGGAAATCTCCGGCCCGTTCCGGTCGGGGTCCTTGGTCTCCTCCGGCTCCTCTTCCGTGCCGGCCTCGGCAACATCGCGCATGAGCGGAAACAGGATGACGTCGCGGATCGAACGGCTGTTGGTCAGCAGCATCACGAGCCGGTCAATCCCGATGCCCAGCCCGCCGGCCGGCGGCATGCCGTGTTCCAGGGCGCGCAGGAAGTCCTCGTCGAGCCGGGCCATCCCCTCATCCCGGTTGGCGAGCTGCTTTTCGAAGCGGGTCCGCTGATCGAGCGGATCGTTGAGCTCGGTGAACGCGTTGGCCAGCTCCATGCCGCAGAAGAACAGCTCGAACCGCTCCGCCACCCGGGGATCGCTGCGCTTCGCCTTCGTCAGCGGACAGATCGCGGTCGGGTAGTCGATGACGAAGACCGGACCGTTCAGATGAGGCTCCACCAGCGCCTCGAAGAGGTCGTTGGCCAGCCCTTCCGGCGATCGCCCCTCGGTGGTGAGTCCCAGCGACTTCGCCTTTTCCTTCACGGCAGCCGCATCATGGAAATCGATCTTCACGTGCTCGCGGTACAGTTCGTGGTACGGCGCGCGCCGCCACGGCGGCGCGAAGTCCAGCACCACGTCACCGAAGGGGACCTTCAGGTCCGGATGGATCCGGCGCGCGAGCTCCACGAACAGGTCTTCCGTGAGCTGCATCATGTCCGCATAGTCCGCGTACGCCTGGTAGACCTCCATCATGGAGAATTCCGGGTTGTGCTTCGGG
>CAZWCX010000191.1:0-10909 GCA_964632945.1 uncultured Planctomycetia bacterium
CGAAAGGAGTGCGACGTCGGTCGGATCGCCGTGCCAGATCCAGCCCTCGCCCCGACGGTGCAAGTCGGCCTCATTGCACAGGACCGAGACCCGTCCCAGCGACTCGAGGTCGACGTGCTCTCCGGGCACGACCGCCGTGCCTCCCCGCGTCACGCCCCCCACCGGCTCAAATCCCTCTCCGGTAACCTCGAAGATGCCCCCGTCCGCGGTCCGCGCTTCCCGCACCGTCAGGGCGTTGCAGGTCAGGGTCCCGGTCTTGTCGGTCGCAATCAGGGTGCAACTCCCCAAGCCCTCGACCGCCGTGAGACGGCGAACGATG
Source organism: uncultured Planctomycetia bacterium (assembly GCA_964632945.1). GTDB lineage: Bacteria > Planctomycetota > MHYJ01 > WSZJ01 > CAZWCX01 > CAZWCX01. The sequence continues at coordinate 320 of CAZWCX010000191.1, forward strand.
ACGCCGCGCTTCGCCATCCGGGAGGTCGCGATCGCCAGCGCCACCGTAATGGCGATCGGGAGTCCCTCCGGGATGGCCGACACCGCCAGGGCGACCGCAAACAGGAGCATTTGACCCATTTCGCGCCCCTGCACCAGAATCCCCACCAGCGCCACCCCCAGCGCGGCGACCAGCACCGAAATCGCCACCACTCGGGTGAATCGTTCCATCCGCTGCAGAAGCGGCGGCTTTCCGCCCTCCTCGCCCAGGTGAATCGCCAGCCGACCGATCTCCGTACCGATCCCGGTCTCGACCACCACCGCCCGCGCGCGCCCGCGTACCACGATCGCCCCGGCATAGGCGAGGTTCTTGCGGTCGCCGATCGACTCCCCGGCCCCCCGCCATTCCGCACTCTTCGAGACCGGAATCGACTCCCCCGTCAACAGCGACTCGTCGATCTCCAGCCCTTGTGTGGTGAGCAAGCGAAGATCCGCCGGAACCCGCCCCCCGGACTCGAGCAGGACCACGTCGCCCGGCACCAGTTCTTCGGCATCCAGATCCCGGGCTTCCCCGTCACGGATCGCGGTCGCATGCGTGCGCAGGAGGCGCTGCAGCGCGCGTGTGCTCTGCTCCGCCTTCCACTCCTGGGAACCGCCGATGATCGCATTGATCACCAGGACCGCGGCGATGAAGCCGGCGTCCGTAACCTCCCCCAGAGCCAGCGCCAGCAGCGCCGCCAGGCCGAGAATATAGATCAAGGGGCTGCGGAATTGGCGGAGCAGGATCTCGATCAGCGAGGGCGCGGGTCGCTGCGGCAGCCGATTCGGACCGTGCCGGGCCATCCGCGCCGCGGCCTCACCCTCGGACAGGCCGAGCGGACCCGTGACCAGTTGCTCGAGGACTGCCGGTGATTCCGGCTTCCACCACTCCGCGCGCGGCGGCGGCGCCTGCGTCATCGCTTCCATCGGCCATGCTCCTCTGCCGTTCGACCTGGTCGACCCGGTTGCGTCGAAGGGGCGACTTCGCAAGATCCGTGCCGACCTCCTCCTCCGCGGACGCCGGGGGAGGATTCTCATGGAGGTGACGCTTTTCGAGGCTTCTCCCCCGGGCGGGACGGGAGTTTCACCACGACCCGGCACCCCCTACGAATGCGCTCATGCCGCCGCTCTCGTACTCCCCCAGCGGCCATCCACGCGCAACGCGGAAGTCCACGGGGCACGAACCACCCAGGATGGGAAAAATTCCGCGTTGCTCGCCCCATCCTGCGGGAAAACACCCGCCGAAGGGGTCGGTGGAGAACCGAACCTCGACGATCCTGAGCCGGTCTCCGCCTTCGCGAATCCCCATACCGTAGTCCCCGTCCTCACGACTCTTCCCACCCGTCGCAATTCGCCCCCACGCAACGGCCGGGGCATCCGAATTGCTGAACGCATTGGGGTCCCGCCGTACTTGGAGAGGGATCCGTCCATGACCCGCATCGACCGGTCCGAACCCCGGGTCCTGCAAGTCGATCAGCTCGACCGCCTGATCGTTGTGCTTCGCGAGTGCGGGTATCGCACCGCGGGGCCCACGCGCCGCGAGGACGCGATCGTCTATGCCGAGATCGAATCGGCGGCCGACCTGCCCGCGGGGTGGACCGACGAACAGGACGGCGGCAAGTACCGGCTGAAACGGCGGAGGGACACGGCCTTGTTCGGGTATGCCGTGGGACCACACTCCTGGAAGAAGTTCCTCTTCCCGCCCGCGCTCCGCCTGTGGTCGGCCTCTCGAACGGGTTCCCGGATCGAGTTCCTTCCTGAACCGCCGACCCCCGGTCGCTGGGCCTTCCTGGGGGTCCGACCCTGCGAGCTGGCTGCGATGGCCGTGCAGGACAAGGTCTTTCAAGGCGGCGCGCATCCGGATCCGGACTACCGCTCGCGTCGCGAGTCGGCCTTTCTCGTAGCGGTGAATTGCGGCGATCCCGCCGGCACCTGCTTTTGCACGTCGATGGGTACCGGACCCCGCGCCAACCGGCCCTTCGACCTCGCCTTGACCGAGGTATTGGACGAGGACGGCCACTGGTTCCTGCTCGAGTCCGGCAGCGACCGTGGGGAGGAGATCGCGGCACGACTCGTCGGCCCGGAGGCAACCACCCCTCAGCGGGACGCCGCGCAGGCGGTCACCGATCGGGCGGCGAGGCGGATGGGTCGGTCGCTCGAAACGCAGGGACTGCGCGAGCTCCTGGTGTCCAACCCGGAGCATCCGCGCTGGAAGGAGGTCGCCGGTCGCTGTCTGACCTGCGCGAACTGCACGATCGTCTGTCCGACCTGCTTCTGCACCACCGTCGAAGACGTGACCGACCTGACCGGCGATCACGCGGAGCGGTGGCGCAAGTGGGACTCCTGTTTCACGATGGACTTCTCGTACTTGCACGGCGGATCGGTCCGGCCGTCCGCGACCGGCCGGTACCGCCAGTGGATGACCCACAAGCTGGCGACCTGGCACGACCAGTTCGACTCCTCGGGCTGCGTCGGCTGCGGGCGCTGCATCACCTGGTGTCCGGTCGGCATCGACATCACCGAGGAAGCGCGCGCGCTCCGGGAGACCGACGCGCGCGCCGGGAGGCAGGGTCATGGAAAGCCTTGAGCGGTTCCTCACGAAACATCCGTTCTTCGCCGGCATCGATCGGGAGCACGTCCTCCCCTTCGTGGGGTGCGCGCGCAACCTGAAGTGGGAGCCCGGCTCCTACGTCTTCCGCGAGGGGGAGGAGGCCACGGAGGTCTACCTGGTCCGCGAGGGGCGGATCGCGGTCGAGCTCGCCCGGCCGGGCGGCGAGGCGATCGTCATCGAAACCCTCGACGCGGGGGACGTCCTGGGGTGGTCGTGGCTGCTTCCGCCCTACCGCTGGCACTTCGACGCCCGGGTGGTCGAGCCCGGCCGGGCGATCTCTCTCGACGGCGCGTGTCTCCGGAGGAAGGCGGACGCCGATCCCGCCTTCGGCTACCTTCTCATGCGGCGCATGTGCGACGTGATCGCCCGCCGGCTGGTCGCGTCCTCGATGCAGATTCTCGATGTCTACGGGCCGAGATAGGAGGAGGCGATGCGCTACGGCGATCCCACGCGCCCGATGCTGCCGCAGGCGTACCGCGTCCTTCGGAAGCGCCGGGACACGGCCGACACGTTCACGCTGGACCTCGCCATCGACAAGGGCGCGGCGGCGGCGCCGTCGTTCGCGCCCGGGCAGTTCAACATGGTGTACGTCTTCGGCGCCGGCGAGGTCCCGATTTCGATCAGCGGGGATCCGGGCGACGGGGGCCGGCTCACGCACACGGTGCGCGCGGTCGGAACGGTGACCCGAGCCCTCGACCGGGTGAAGCGGGGGGGCAGCGTCGGCTTGCGCGGGCCGTACGGGCGCGGCTGGCCCCTGGAGGACACGCGCGGCCGCGACGTCGTCATCCTGGCCGGCGGAATCGGCCTCGCGCCGCTCCGTCCCCTGCTCTACCGCCTCCTGGCCGACCGGAAGGCGGTGCGCGGAATCACCCTTCTCTACGGCGCGCGCACCCCCGACGACCTGCTCTACACGCGCGAACTCCGCACCTGGGGCGCGCGCACCGACCTCGATGTCCGGGTCACGGTGGACTCCGCGCGCGGCGACTGGAGCGGACGCGTCGGCGTGGTGACGACGCTGCTCGAACGCGCCCGCTTCGACCCCGCCGGCGCGATCGCGATGATCTGCGGTCCCGAGATCATGATGCGGTTCGCCGCCCACGACCTGCGCGCGCGCGGCGTCCCCGCAGACCGGATCCATGTCTCCCTCGAGCGCAACATGAAGTGCGCCATCGGCCTTTGCGGGCACTGCCAGTACGGCGCCGATTTCGTCTGCAAGGACGGCCCGGTGTTCCGATTCGATCAGATCGAATCGCGCCTCGCCGTCCGGGAGATCTGACATGGCACGACGACGCAAACCGCGTCTGGCGGTCTGGAAGTTCGCCTCCTGCGACGGCTGCCAGTTGAGCCTGCTCGATTGCGAGGACGAGCTCCTCGCCGTCGCCGGGGCGATCGAGATTGCGAATTTCCCGGAGGCCTCCCGCGCCGTGGCGCGCGGCCCGTACGACCTTTCCCTGGTCGAGGGCTCGATCACCACGCCGCACGACGCGGAGCGGATCCGCGAGGTCCGCCGGCTCTCCCGCACCCTCGTCACGATCGGAGCATGCGCAACCGCGGGCGGCATCCAGGCGTTGCGGAACTTTCAGGACGTGAAGGAATTCACCGCCCTCGTCTATGCGCGACCCGAGTACATTTCCACGCTCGCTCGCTCGACACCGATCTCGGACCATGTGCGCGTCGACTTCGAACTGCAGGGGTGCCCGATCGACAAAGGCCAGTTGCTCGAAGTCTTGAGCGCTTTCCTGCACCAGCGCCGGCCCAACACCCCGGCCCACAGCGTCTGCATGGAGTGCAAGGCACGCGGAGCCGTATGCGTCATGGTCGCCCACGGCACGCCGTGTCTCGGCCCCCTGACCCACGCCGGCTGCGGCGCCCTCTGCCCGGCCTACCGGCGCGGCTGCTATGGCTGCTTCGGTCCCATGGAGACGCCCAACGCCCAGGCCTGGAGCCTACGCGCGGCCGATCTCGGCATGGCGCGCACCGACCTGGCGCGGGTGTTCCGGACCTTCCAGGCCGGGTCGGCGCCGTTCCGCGAGGCCGCGGAGGCCCATCATGAAGACTAGGACGATCAAGGTCGACCTGCTCGCCCGCGTCGAGGGCGAGGGCGCCCTCCATCTGAAGGTGAAGGGGGACAAGGTCGAGGAAGTGCGCCTGCGCATCTTCGAGCCGCCCCGATTCTTCGAGGCGTTCCTGCGCGGCCGCGCCTTCACCGAGGCCCCCGACATCACCGCCCGGATCTGCGGCATCTGCCCCATTGCGTATCAAATGAGCGCCGTCCACGCGATGGAAGACGCGTGCGGCGCCCGCGTCGACGGTCCCCTGCGCGATTTGCGGCGTCTCCTCTATTGCGGCGAGTGGATCGAGAGCCACGCCCTGCACGTCTACCTCCTGCACGCGCCCGATTTCCTCGGCTACGAGGACGCCATCCGCATGGCCAAGGACCATCCCCGCGAGGTGGAACGCGGCCTCCAGTTGAAGAAGGCCGGCAATCAGATCGTCCGCGTCGTCGGCGGCCGCGAGATCCACCCGATCAACGTGCGCGTGGGCGGGTTCTACCGCGCGCCGGACCCGGCCGAACTCCGCGACCTGGTCGAGCCCCTGCAACGGGCCGCCGACGCCGCCGAGGCGACCGTCCGCTGGACCGCCGGCCTGCCCTTTCCGGACTTCGAGCGCGACTACGAGTTCGTCGCACTGCAGCACGCCACGGAGTATCCGATGAACGAGGGACGGATCGCCTCCTCCCGGGGCCTCGACCTTCCCGTCTCCGGGTACGAAGACGCCTTCGAGGAGCGGCAGGTCGCGCACTCGACCGCCCTGCACTCCGTGCGCCGCGGCGGCGGGGCGTACTTCGTCGGTCCGCTGGCCCGGTACGCGCTCAACCACGCGCGACTGACCCCCCGCGCGCGCGACGCGGCCGCGCAGATCGGCCTCGGCGTCGCGGTGCGGAATCCCTTCCGCAGCATCGTCGTGCGCGCGGTCGAGATCCTCTACGCCTGCGAGGAGGCGCTGCGGATCATCGCGCGCTACGCTCCCCCGTCGGCCCCGGCCGTCGCCGTCCCCCCGCGCGAATCCTCCGGATGCGCCTGCACCGAGGCCCCACGCGGCATCCTTTACCATCACTACGCACTGGACGCCGCCGGCACCATCCGCTCGGCCCGGATCATCCCGCCGACCTCGCAGAACCAGCTCACCATCGAGCAGGACCTGGCGGAACTGGCGCCCCGCCACCTGCACCTGTCCGACGAGAAACTGCGCTGGACCTGCGAGCAGGCGGTGCGGAACTACGACCCGTGCATCTCCTGTTCCACCCACTTCCTGAAACTCCACGTGGAGCGGTCGCCATGACGGGGCTCTGCCTGATCGGTTTCGGAAACCGACTGCGCGGCGACGATGCCGCGGGGCTCGAGGCCGTACGTCGCGCCGCCGCCGGGCTGCCGCCCGGGGTGAGGGTCGTCGAAGCGGCGCGGGACTGCGCGGACCTGATCGACGCCTGGTCGGGCGCGGACGTCGCCCTCGTGGCCGACGCCGTCGTTTCCGGCGCCGCGCTCGGAACCGTCCACCGGATCGACGCCTCCGCCGGGCCGATTCCGGCCGCCCGGTTTCGCGCGTCGTCGCACGCGATGGGGCTGCCGGAGGCGATCGAGATCGCCCGCGCCCTCGGCCGCCTGCCGCCGGTCGTCATCGTCTACGGAGTGGAGGCCGGCCGTTTCGACGCGGGAACGGGCATGGGCGCAGAGGTCGAGGCCGGCGTCGCCGCGCTCGCCGCGGAGATCCGCAGGGAGGCGCTCTCGCGTTGGCCGGCCGCGGAAGGAGTCCCCCATGCATGAAATGGCCCTGGTGAACAGCCTGGTGCGGAAGATCGAATCCGTCGTGCGCGACGCGGGCGGATCCCGCGCAGTCTCGGCCACCGTCCGTCTCGGAGCCTGGTGCCACCTTTCTCCGGCGCACCTGCGGGAGCATTTCGAGCAGGCCGCCCGCGGGACCTGCGCGGACGGGATGGTCCTCCACGTCACGACGCTCGCGGAAGACGATCCGCGCGCCCTCGACGTCATCCTCGACCAGGTCGAACTGGAGTCCTGACCGATGCGCCCGAACCCACCCCCCGCCGACCGCACGAAGGCGGCGACCCGCCGCCTCCGCCTGGACGTGACGGGTGCGGTCCAGGGAGTCGGCTTCCGCCCGTTCGTCCATCGCCTGGCCCGGGAGACGGGTCTCGGCGGCTGGGTCGAGAACAACCCGGCCGGCGTCGCGATCGAGGTCGAAGGGGCGCCGGAGCAATTGGCCGCGTTCCGGTCGCGCCTCGAGACCGAGTTGCCCCCGCGCGCGTCGATCCGGGGGCTTTCGTCCGCGGAAATCCCGCCCGCGGGTGAAGCGCAGTTCGCGATCCGGGACAGCCCGGACGCCGGCCCGAGGCGCGCTCCCATCTTGCCCGATCTCGCCGTCTGCGACGACTGCCGGGACGAGGTGAACACGCCCGGGAATCGGCGGTACCGGTACCCGTTCACCAACTGCACGAATTGCGGCCCCCGCTACAGCATTCTCGAACGCCTCCCGTACGACCGGGCGAACACGACGATGCGCCGGTTCCACCTGTGCGCCGAGTGCCGCCGCGAGTATGAAGACCCGAACGACCGGCGGTTCCACGCCCAGCCGAACGCCTGTCCCGCCTGCGGTCCGCGGCTCGAGTGGTGGGACGGGAGCGGCGGACTCCCCCGGCGGGACGACGAAGCCCTGCGGGCGGCCGCCGCCTCGATCTGCGCCGGCCGCATCGTCGCCGTCAAGGGGCTGGGCGGGTTCCTGCTCCTGGCCGCCGCCGGCGACCGGCGCGCGGTCCTGCGGTTGCGGGAGCGCAAGCACCGCGAAGCCAAGCCGTTCGCCCTCCTCGTCCGCGACCTCGCGGAGGCCCGCCGGCTGTGCTTCGTCTCGCCGGTCGAGCAGGGGCTGCTGACGTCTCCCGAGGCCCCGATCGTGCTGCTGCGGCGGCGGGACGGCCTGGACGCAGTCGCGGCCGAGGTCGCCCCGGGCAACCCCTACCTGGGTGTCATGCTGCCGTACACTCCGCTGCACGCCCTGATCGTCGATGCGACGGGGATGCCGGTGGTCGCAACCAGCGGCAACCGCGCCGAAGAGCCGATCTGCACGGACGAACACGAGGCCCGCGAGCGGCTCGGCGGGATCGCCGACGACTTTCTCGTCCACGACCGCCCGATCGCCCGGCCGCTGGACGATTCCGTCGTCCGGGAGGCGGCGGGACGCGAACTGGTCCTGCGGCGCGCGCGCGGCTACGCCCCGTGGCCGGTCTCGCTGGGACGCGGAACGGCCACGATCCTGGCCGTCGGCGCGCACCAGAAGAACACCGTTGCCGTGTGCGTGCAGGGCGAGGCCTACGTCAGCCAGCACATCGGGGACCTCGACACGGTCCCCGCGGAACGGGCCTTCCGGGCCGCCGTGCACGCCCTGGAGGGGATTTACGCCACCGCCCCGGACCGCGTGGCGTGCGACCTGCACCCGGATTATCGCTCGACGGCCTACGCCCGCGAACGCTCCGCGGCGCCGATCGCGGTGCAGCACCACCACGCGCATGTCGCGTCGTGCATGGTGGAGAACGGGCTCGACGGCGAAGTGCTGGGGGTGGCGTGGGACGGGACGGGCTACGGTCCGGACGGCACCGTCTGGGGCGGTGAGTTCCTCGCCGCTTCGATCGGACGTTATCGGCGGGTCGCGCACCTTCGCACGTTCGGACTCCCGGGGGGCGAACGCGCGGTGCGGGAACCCCGGCGGGCGGCGCTTGGCGTGCTGTACGCCTTGCTCGGCGACGCCGCCTTCGCGCGAACCGACCTCCCTCCCGTGCGGGACTTCACCCCGGCCGAGCTTGCCGTCCTGCGGACGCTGATTTCGCGCGGCGCGCATTGCCCCACGACGTCGAGCGCGGGCCGCCTGTTCGACGCCGTCGCCGCGCTGATGGGGCTCGTGCAGGTGAACCGATTCGAGGGGGAAGCCGGGATGGCGCTCGAGTTCCGCTGCGACGAGCGGACGGGCGAAGACGCCTATCCGTTCCCGCTCCGGGACGGCGATCCCGCGGTGGATTGGGGCCCCGCCCTGACCGCCTTGCTGGCGGACCTCGCGCGCGGCACGCCGAATTCCGTCATCGCGATGCGGTTCCACCACGGGCTCGTCGAGACCATCCCCGCGGTCGCGCGCCGCGCAGGCCTCGAACGCGTGGTCCTCACGGGGGGCTGCTTCCAGAACCGGGTCCTCCTGGAGCGGGCGGTGCGTCGACTCGGGGAGGAGGGGCTGCAAGCCTTCTGGCACCGCCGCGTGCCGCCCAACGACGGCGGGATCGCTCTCGGCCAGGCCGCCGTCGCGGCCGCCCTGGAAACCGCGGATTGACGGAGGGTCCGAACCATGTGCCTGGCGATCCCCGGACGAATCGAGACCATCACTCGCCACGACCCGGTCACCCGGTCCGGACGCGTGAACTTCGGCGGCATCCTCAAGGAAGTCAACCTGGCGTACGTCCCGGAGGCCGGGGTCGGCGACTACGTGATCGTCCACGTCGGCTTCGCGATCGCGCGCGTGGACGCGGCGGAGGCGCGCCGGACGTTCGAGTACCTGAAGGACATCGAGGACCTGACGGAGCTCGGGGAGTCCGCGGTGGGCCCCGGAGAGGCGAACCATGAAGTACCTCGATGAATACCGCGACGCGGATGCGGCGCACCGATATGCCGCCGCGCTGCGCAGCCTCGTGCGCCGGCCGTGGACGATCATGGAAGTCTGCGGGGGGCAGACGCACGCCATCGTGCGTTTCGGCATCGACCGGCTGATCCCCCCGGAGATCACCCTCGTCCACGGGCCCGGATGCCCGGTCTGCGTCACGCCGCTGGAGATCCTGGACCAGGCGATCGCCATCGCCTCGCGACCGGGGGTGATCTTCACCTCGTTCGGGGACATGCTGCGCGTGCCCGGATCGGAGTCCTGCCTATTCGACGTCAAGGCGGCCGGCGGGGATATCCGCATCGTCTACTCGCCGCTCGATGCCGTGGAACTGGCGCGCCGCAACCCGGAGCGCGAGGTCGTGTTCTTCGCCGTCGGATTCGAGACCACCGCCCCGGCCAACGCCGCGGCGGTGTACCTCGCCCACCGCTCGGGGATCCGCAACTTCTCCCTCCTGGTCTCGCACGTGCTCGTTCCCCCCGCGATGGAGGCGATCCTGTCCGCGCCGGATTGCCGGGTCCAGGGCTTCCTCGCCGCGGGCCACGTCTGCACGATCATGGGCGTGGAGGAGTACCGTCCCCTGGCGGAGCGCTACCGGGTGCCGATCGTCGTCACCGGCTTCGAGCCGATCGATCTCCTCCAGGGGATCACGATGTGCGTGCGCCAGCTCGAGGAGGGACGGACGGAGGTCGAGAACCAGTACGCTCGGTCGGTACGCGCGGAAGGCAATCCGGCCGCCCGCGGGCGGGTGGCGGAGGTATTTCGCGTCGTGCCGCGAACCTGGCGCGGCCTGGGCGAGATTCCCGCCAGCGGACTGGGGCTGCGCGAATCGTATGCGGAATACGACGCCTGCGTCCGGTTCGGCCTCGCCGCGATTCCCGCCTCCGAACCCGGGGAATGCATCAGCGGCCTGGTCCTCCAGGGGCTGAAGAAGCCGACCGAGTGTCCGGTCTTCGGGACCCGCTGCACGCCCGATCGTCCGCTGGGGGCGACGATGGTCTCGGCGGAAGGGGCCTGCGCGGCCTATTACCGGTATCGACGAGATCGCTGACGCGACGGGAGGAGACCGCATGGAACGCCCACGCGAGTCCCGTGACGGAGCGCGACCCGCGCCTCCGGGCCGGACGATCATGCTGGCCCACGGCGGAGGCGGTTCCCGCATGCACGACTTGCTGGAGCAGGTCATCGTTCCGGCGTTCGGCAATTCCCTGCTGGACGAGCGGCACGACGGCGCGGTCTTTCCGGTGGCCG
>CAZWCX010000192.1:0-10876 GCA_964632945.1 uncultured Planctomycetia bacterium
GGCGCGGCGGCGGCCGACCTCGTCGCGGATGTAGCCGGCGATGTCGTCGGTCTTGGTCCCCGGCCCGAAGAGTTGTCCAACCCCCAGCTTGACCAATGCCGCCAGGTCGTCTTCCGGGATGATCCCGCCGCCGGTGAGGACGACGTCGTTCATGCCGCGCTCCTGCATGAGCTTCAGCACGCGCGGGAAGAGGGTCATGTGGGCGCCCGACAGGATGGACAGGCCGATGACGTCCACGTCCTCCTGCATCGCGGCTTCGACCACCGCCTCGGGCGTCTGGTGGAGGCCGGTGTAGATGACCTCCATGCCGGCGTCGCGCAGGGCGCAGGCGATCACCTTTGCGCCGCGATCATGGCCGTCCAACCCGACCTTTGCCACCAGGACGCGGATCTTCTCGCTCATGGCTCCAGGGCACCTTCGCTCGACCGGTCACGCCGCCACACCCGTCCCCGGGGATCCATGACCGCGAGCAAACCAGAAGCGCGACCGGGAGTCAATCCTTCTGCGGGGGAGGGGGCGGCCTACGCGGCCCGCTCCTCTTCCGCCGGCCGGCCGGTCATCCGCGCGAGCCGGGAGGCCGCGCTGGCCCGGGTCCGTCCGAGCAGGAAGCGGGCCTTCATCCCGCCGCCGTCCCCGACGTCCAGGGTGGTGGTCAGCCACCCCTGCTGGACCGTCAACACGGCATCCCCCTCCACCCGGACCGGCTCCATCCAGATCCGGAACCACGATCGATAGGTGAAGACCCAGCGGCCGCCCACGCGCGAGAGGTAACCGCGGCGCCAGGCGCCGGCCTTCCCGCAGCGGCGCGCGGTGCAGGCGAGCGAGGCCACCGGTTCTTCCCCGCCCAGCGCGGCGAGGTGGTCGCCCGGGAGCGCATCCGGACCCGCCTCCATGCCGAAGAGCGCCGCAATCCGGGATCCCCAGGCGCCGAGCACGAACCGGGTCATGCGCAGCAGGATCGGGCCGAACAGGAAGATCGCCGCGAGGAGCGCCAGGGTGGCCGCGCCCGCGAGCAGCGGGTGGGCGATCGCCAGGTAGGCCAGCGAGAACGCCCCGACGTCTTCCGCCGTCGAAACCGCCACGTTCGAGAACGGTTCGGGGCTGGTGTTGATCACGAGCCGCGTGCCCGCCTTGGTCGCGTGGGTCGTGGCGGCGATGCCTCCGCCGAGCAGGGTCATCGCGAGCACGAACTCCGGTTGCGCGTTCCCCATCGCCGCAAACGCCAGCCCGGCCCCCGCCACCGGCCGGATGAACGTGTGGACGGCGTCCCACAGGCTGTCGAACGCCGGCACCTTGTCGGCGATGAATTCGCAGACGTAGAGGATGCCGGAGATCACCAGGATCGGGTCCGAAGCCAGGGACTCGAGGCCCGGCGGGGGTTCGGTCACCCACCCCATGCGAATGGCCAGGCCCGCGATGAAGACCGTGGCGTAGGTATTGATGCCGCTGGCGAAGGACAACCCCATCGCCGCGCCCAACTGCGTCAAGACGTCCATGGCGCACCTCCAAAATCGGCCAGAGCCCCCGGGCACGGGTCTGCGCGCCGCGCGGGGATGTTACCCCCCTGCGGGACGTTTCGCAAGTGCCATGCCGGGGCGGCGACCTCGGCGCCGGCAGGGTCAATCCATTGTCGTCCAAGATGTTGCGACGATCGGTCCACCCGGGCGCGCCGGCGCGGATTCCACATTCTGTTCAACCGGATCGAACGGGATGTTCGGTGCCGCGGGCATCCGCTGCCCCCCGCGGCGCCGGAGGGATTGACCGGGACTCGCGCCGTATGGTTACAATCCACTCCGGCGTGCGGCCTGCAGGGCATCCCGACATGTCGGTAACTTCGCAGCAGCTCAAGGAGGAGTGGACGCACGACCTTGCGCACGTGCGCCAGGGTCGCGCCCTCCAGCGGCAGATCGCCGAGTACGGGATCCACTATCCGCTGCTCGATCTCCTGGTGATGCGCGGCCACCTCCGGCGCGAGGTTGCCCAGCGGGCGTTGCCGGCCGACCACGTCTTTCCCTCCGATCTGCCCTTTCGTCGCCCCGAGGCGGAGGTGCTTGCGCGCGCGCAGGCGGCGGGGAAGGTATCGGAGACGCAGTCGACCGCGGGGCAGGCGATCGTGCGGTCGATCGCGATGCTGGGGGTGCCCGTGACGCTCTCCTTCGTGTTCGTGCAATTGAAGTACCTGCGCTGGAAGGACCTCCTGGAGATGGATCGGCGGCTGGAGGCCGCGGCGGGCGAAGCCCTGGCGGGGCGGCTCGAGGACGCGGACACGCGGGAGCGGCCTGCGGTGGGGGCCCCGGCGCTGGAGGACATGGAGACGCGCGAACGCTCGCTGGCCGACCTGGGCCACGTCCGGCTGGACGAGGGGACGCGCCGGCGCGCCGAGATGCGGCTGCGACTGATGGGGATCCCGGAAGCGGAGCTGCGCGCGATCCTGATCGAGACGCGGTTGATCCCGGAGTCGGACCTCGAAGGGCCGGCCACGCCGGCGACGGGGGATCCCACGGCGCCCACCTTGGTGGACGTCCTGTTGCAGCGCGGGGTGCTGACGACGCAGGTGGCGGAGGTGCTCGTGGAGACGTACCAGAAGCGGCGGCGGAAGTCATGACGCAGTTCAGCACGGGGTATTGCGTCGCCTGCGAGACGCAGGTGACGGGAGACCGGGAGAGCGCGGAGGACGGGCTCGGACCCGACGGCCGGCTGTATTGCGGCGAGTGCATGACGGCGATGCGGCTTTTTCAGGAGCAGCGTCACGCGGGGACGTTGGCGGCCGGGGCGGGCGAGGCGGGGTCCGGGTCGCCCGGCGCCGGGTTCGCGGCGGGAACCTCCGGTGGCTCGCGCCCCGCGGCGAAGGCCCCGCGACCGGCCGCGCGAGCGCGTTCCGCGGGGACGCCTCGTCGTGGGGGCGCGCCGGCCGGGCGATGGGCGGCGGTCGCGGGGGTTGCGTTGGCGATCCTCGGCGGCGGGACGTACTTTGCCCTGAATCCCGGCGCCCCGCGGTCGGCCCCTCCGGTCGATCCGGGCAGTGCGATCGCGCCCGATCCCGGAGGCCAACCCGCGGGAGCGACGGAGACGCCCGGCCCCGTGCCCGGGCGTCCGCCGAAGCGCCATCCGCCCGGACCGGACGACGGTCTGGAGCAGGACCTGCCCAAGCCCGCGGCCGAGGCGGCGGAGACCCCCTGGCAGAAGGTCGAGAAGGTGTGGAATGCGGCGCAGAAATCACTCGACCGTTCGCGCATGCGCGAGGGGGTGCGCGCGATTCTCGCCTTCGACGCCGCCGGCGATGCGGCGGCGGAGCAGAGTCGGGGCGAGCTGCTCGGCGCCGCCCGGCGCGCGTGGTTCGACGCGGAGCGGCCGTGGATCGAGTCCCAACTCGCCGCGATCGACCGGCGCGAGGGGCGCGCGGGCGCGCGGGCCTACCTGGATCGCGTCCTGACCGATGCCCGCGACCTGTTCGACGAGTCGCAGGTCCGGGCGTTGGAGGGGCTGTTCGCTGCCCTCGCGGGGGCGGAGGAGATTGCGGCGGGGCCCGAACAGCCCTCGCCGGACCCTGCGGGGAGCGGGCGCGAGCCCGAACTCCCGCGGGAACCGGAGCGCGCGCCGGAGCCCGAGCGGACCCCCGAGCCGGAGCCGGACCCGCCGGCGCGCGGGGACGAGGTGCTGGCGGCCGACGACACGGCGGGAATCCTGGCCGCCGAGGGGAAGGACCGTACGGTGGAGGGGAAGGTGCTCCGGGCGGAGGCGGCGAAGAGCGGGAAGATCTTCTGGATCTCCTTCGGAAAGGAGAAAGGCTCCTTCCAGGCGGTGATCTTCGCGCGCGCGCTCGAGGCGTTCGAGAAAGAACATGGCGACCTGGGGAAGGCGCTCGTCGGCCGGATCGTGCAGGTGCGCGGGACGGTGGCGATCTACCAGGAGCGGCCCCAGATCGTGCTCGAACAGCCGTCTCAGTTGACGCTTCGATAGCGCGGGGTTGGGGTGGCACGCGGCGGGCCGGGAACCGAAGATTGGGTTCCCGGGGTATCCGGTCGCGCGCAGGTCCGAGGGGCCCGCAGGCGGCCCCCGGCCGTCTCTGGTCACACTCTCGTAGGAGGATACGCCATTTCCCAGATCGACCGGACACGCGCGTCCGAGGTGCGGACGCGCCTGCTGACTTTCGTCTTCGGGATCGTGGCCCTGCTCGGCCTCGGCGCATCGCCGCTCCGCGCCGGGGATTCTCCGCTTGCGCCCTACGAGTGGTTGATCGGCGAGTGGATCGGAGGCGGCGAATATCCGGGCGTGGGGAAGTACACCGTCTCCTATCTCTACGAGTGGACGATGGACCGGCGATTCATGAAGACGACCTACGTGATGGTCGCCGGGGATCGGGTGGTTTGGACCGATCTGGGCATGGTCGGCTGGGACTCCGCGCGGGGCTGCATGGTCGGATTCAATTTCGGCATGGAGGGGTCGATCGGCTGGGGGCGCACGATCGAGGAGGAATCGCCGGAATCGTTCCGGATGGAAGGCAGGGTCGTCGGGACGGATTCGCCCAAGGATTTCCGCGTGCGCATGCGTCGAAAAGAACCGGACGTACTCGAGGTGGTGATGGAGCAGAAGCAGGGGGAGAGCTGGACGGCGCTTCCTCCACAAGTCTACCGTCGCAAGTCCGCGGAGACGCCGGGGGTGGAGGCACCGGGTCCCGCGCCCGCGCCGCAGACTCCGCCGGCCGCGGCCCTGCGGTCTCTGGCTCCGTTCGAGGGGGCTTGGCGCAGCGAACGCGAGGAAACCGCCTTCGAGTGGGTGTTCCACGGACAATTCCTGCGGCGGAGGGAGACGAGGAAGGATCCGGAAGGGCGCGGTCGGGAGTCCCTCGAGTGGATCGGTTGGGATCCGGAAAAGCAGGCGCTGGCCGTTTTCGTCTTCGGAGCGGACGGCGCGATCCGGGTCGGGAAGGCGACGTGCGAGGATGGGGCGCTGGCGCTCGAACGGGGCAGCGACTGGTTGGCGGGCGCCCCGGAGGGGCGGACCGTCTATCGGATCGATGAGAAGGGCCGCCTGCACCTTCGCGAAGAAGGGGAACCGGGCGGGGCTCCGGTGCGGGAGGCGATCCTGGAGCGGGAGTAGCGGCCGCGGCGCGGGAGGCGGGTGCCCTACTTTTTCTCCCCGTACACGGACAAGAGGGCGTCCATCTCGTCCCGCCACGCCGCATGGGGAGAGGCGACCTCGAGCGCGCGACGCGCATCCGCGGCGGCGAGCGCGGGCTGGGCGAGCGCGGCGTGCGCCAGGGCGCGGTTCGCCCACGCGCGCCCGAAGGCCGGCGCGATCGCGACGGCCCGGCTGAAGTCCTCGACCGCCCGCGCCGCTTCCCCGCCCTGCAGCCGCAGCAGTCCGCGGTGGTTCCAGGTGAGCGCGTCCCGCGGCTCGAGGTCGAGCGCGCGGTCGTAGTCCTCTCGCGCTCCGGCCGTATCCCCGAGCCGCAGGCGGGCGTTCCCGCGCGCCGCGAACGCGGGTTCCCCGAGGCGGATCGCCTCCTCTGCGTCCGCCCGGCTGCGGGTGAGGCGTTCCGGGAGCCGGGGGTCGCGCGGATCGCGCTGGGCCATCCAGAAGAGCGCCTGGCTGCGCGTCCGCCAGGCGGCGCCCAGGCCGCGGTGTTTGGCCAAGGCCTGCGCGCAGGCGTTCTCGGCCGCCGCGAAGTCCCCGCGCAGGTAGGCGATGGTCGCCCGGGAAAGCCACGCGCGCGCATGCAGCGGGTCGCGGGCGATCACCTCCTGGAGCCCGGCTTCGGCTTCCGCCCATTGCCAGCGGATGCGCGCCAGCTCGGCCCTGCCGAAGAGGGCGTCGACCGGCCGGAAGTAGGCGCTTTCCCCAAAGGGGGCGGAGAGATCCGCGATCGCCTGTTCCCGCAGGCCGCCCGCGCCCGCCGCCTGCTCGCACTCTTCGGGCGCGAGCGGTTCGTCGTCGGGGGTGCGGCCGGCGAAGCGCCACAGGCCGCGCGCAAGGGCGCGGTCGTATCGCTCCGCGTACAGGAGCCCGCGCTCGAGACGGGCCTCCCCCAGGCGCGGATTGCGTTCGAGGGCGTCGTCGAGTCGGCGCAGCGCCTCGGCCTCATCGCCGCGCGCGCGCAGCAGTCGCCCCTGGAAGTAGCCCGACTCGGCGGAGTCGTGCTCCCGACAGAGGGCAAGTCCCTCCTCGATCCGGGCGCGCGCGCGGTCGAGCTCGCCGCTGCGGGCATAGAGGTCGGCGTCGGCGAGGATGACGGAGACATCGCGCCAGAGATGGAGCGCGCGGCGCGCGCCGGCCAGGGTGGGCAGGAGGAAGGAGAGGGTGAGGACGAGGGCGGCAAGCCCGGCGGCGGCGGCCGCGAGCGCGGTGCGGCGCCGGACCAGCCGCCGTCGCAGCCGCTCCCAGCCGGAGGGCGGACGCGCCGAGATCGGCTCGCCCTCCCGTTGCCGGCGTAGGTCTTCGGCGAAGGCCCCCGCGTCGGGATAGCGGCGCAACGGATCCTTCTCCAGGGCCTTGAGGGCGATGGTCTCGAGGTCCGCGGACACGCCCGGCGCGAGTCGCGAGGGCGGGACCGGGTCCGCGTGGGTGATCTTTCCGAACACCTCCATCGCCAGATTTCCCGGAAACGGCGGCGCGCCGGCGAGCGCCTCGTACAGCATCGCGCCGAGCGCCCAGACGTCGGTGCGGGGCGTGACCTGACGGACGCGGCCCTCGACCTGTTCCGGCGCCATGTATCGCGGCGTGCCGAAGACCGCGCCGTCCCGGGTCAGACGCGTGTGCTCGCCGGCGAGGTGGGCGAGGCCGAAGTCGGAGACCTTCGGCTCGCCGGCGGCGTCGAGGAGGACGTTGGAGGGCTTGAGGTCGCGATGGACGATGCCGCGCTCGTGCGCCGCCTGGACGCCCCGCGCCACCTTCTCGAGGAGTTCCGGAGTCGCCCGTTTCAGGGGGCCGCCGGGAACCAGCTCCATCACCAGAAAGCCGGGCCCGGCGTCGTAGACGCGAACGACGTTGGGATGGGTGATCTGCGCGACCGTCTGCGCCTCGCGCCGGAACCGCGCCCGCCCCTCCGTGTCGGTCTCGGCATCTTCCGGAAGCAGCTTGACGGCGACCATGCGGTCGAGCGTGCGATCGTGGGCGCGGTGGACGACGGCCATGCCGCCGCGGCCGAGCGGCGCGATCACGCAATAGCGGTCGGGCAGGGTCGGGCGGGCCGCCGCCCCGGATTCGGGCGAGGTCGGCGGGGCGGCGGAATTCGCGGTCGCGCGCCGGGCGGTCGGGTCGTCCGCGTTCACGGGCGCGCCGTCGGACCGAGCCGCCCCGCGGCCGGGCGAAGGGGTGGGGCCGTTCATCGAGGAGTCGGACCTCCAGCGGGACCCGCGCATCGTAGCGGGCCGGGGACGGGGCGGTCAACGGAAGAGCCGGCGGGGGGCGGAAGCGGATCGCGGGGGTGCGGGATTCGGCGAACGGGTCCCGAGGACACGCGGTCGGATCGGCGCGGCGTATCCGGGGCCGGGGAGCGACCGGCGCGGAGGTCGCGCGACTCGTGGGCTCGGCCACGGGAGCGACTCCGGCGTCCGCGCGCATGACCGGGCGGGTTGGAACGTCCGCCTTGCCGAGCCCGGATCTCTCATGACGCCGCGTCACCGGCTTCGTGAAGAATCCGCGTTAGCCCGGATTATTCGCGGACAGCTTCGCTGTTCGCGAACAATCCGGCTCCGTCCGGCTTGGAAGGCCGGCCGGAGCAGGACTGCCTCGCCCAGCGTGCGACACAGTGTGTCGCACGCCGGTCGCCCCGCGGTCCTGGCTGCTGACGCAGCCAGGAGCCCGCGGGCGGATTTTACACGAAGCCGCTGGCGCGGCTTCATGAATAATCCGGGCTAGCGCCGCGACTCCGCCCGGTTCGCTTCCATCAACACCCGCTGGAAGGCGGGGTGGGCTCCGGCGGAGAGCGATCGGGACGCCCGGTTGGCGAACGCCACGAGGAGCCGGGCCGGAAAGCGACGGCCGGACGCCAGATTCCGTCCCGGACCGGAAAGAACCTCGCGCAGGATCGCCTCGGCGTTGGCGGGATCCGCGCTTGCGCGGCGGAATTCCGCGTCCAGCCGCTGCGCGTACTCGCGCTCCTCCGCCAAGGTCGCGCGCTCCGCGGGGGGGCGGTCGCGCAGGAGATGGGTCAGCGCGCCGACCGTGGGGCGATCCTCGAGGAATTCCCCGCCCGCGCTCGGCTTCGGGATCCCGATCACCTGGGCGATCGCCAGGGCGAAGTCCAGGCGCACGGCCCGGGGGCCCGGAGCATTCGTGTATTCGGAGCCGAGGATGATCGAGAGGTTGTCCGCCGAGAAGGCGTCGGCATACCGGGCGAGGGCGTCCTGCACGTCCACGGCGGCCTCCCGGATTTCGCGCAGGCGCGGGATCAGGACCTCGCTGATGTAGTGCGCGCCGATCTCGTCGGCGAGGGAGGCGGCGCTTTCGCCCTTGTCGAAGGAGGCCTCCGTCCGGCGCAGGTCCTCGATCTGGGCGACGTAGGCGCGGCCGAGGTCCCGGTTGTTGATCCGGTTCGTGTCGTTCTGGTGCAGGTAGGCGTGAAACAGTTCGTGCAGGATCGTGCCGGCATCGCTGGTGAGGGCTTGTCCGTTGATGAGGCTGGACCGGCCCAGCTGGATGGTCGGGTCCTTGAGTACCCCGTGCACGAACAGCGCGGCTGCATTGCCGGTGCCCTCGAGGATCTCGACCTGGATCTCGCCGTTGTCGAGGCGGGTGCGGAACCATTGCGTGTGGACGCCGAGGCTTTCCAGTTCCTCGATCGCGTCGCGGAGGGGGGTGGCGGCCCAGCCGCGCGAGGGTGCGGTGGTGCGCACCCGGTCCAGGTCCGCGCGGAGCGAGCGGATGGCGGCCGCGAGGTCGGCGGGGACGTTCGTCTTGTACGGCAGGTCGACTTCCGCGAGCAGGCGCTCGAGAGCCTGCGCCTGGGCGATGCGGGCCGGGCTGGTGCGCGGGGCGTTCGCGACGGCGGCGAAGGCGCGTTGCCCTTCGGCCCGCAGGGCGGCCGGGTCCGCCGCGCGTTCGCGATACTGCAACTCGCGGGAGATCTCCGCGCGTCGCGCGGCCAGCCGCGTCTGCGCCTCGGGATCTCCGCGGCGGGTCTCCCGCTCGCGGTCGATGCGCGCGAGGGCCTCGCGCAGTTCGGGGGTCGTGGGGTCGTTGAGCAGGCGGGTCCGCTCCGCCCGCACGCGCTCGAATTCCTCCAGGGTCGCGCGGCGGGCCTCCTGCGCGCGGGTCTGCCGGGCGATCTCGCGCTCATCGCCGTGCAGGAGCAGGCGGAGGTCCTCCTGCGTGACCCCCGGGGCGTTGCCCGGAATGGCGGCGAGCAGACGGGTCAGGTTCTCGCGCCTGGCGAGCAGCCCGGGGAGCTGGTCTTCGGGAGCGGCGGTGATGTCGTGCCGGACGCGTTCGAGCTGGCGGTCGAGGTTCGCGCGCGTGAACACGTAGTTTCGGGACGACGGATCCTCGGCTTCCACCTCTTCCAGGGTGCGTTGCAGGTCGCGGTTCGCCCGTCGCAGGACGTCGAGCCGCCCTTCGTCCTCGTGGTGCTCCCGCCGGGCGGCGGTCACGGCCGCGACGAGGTCGTCGAGGGGGAGGTCCGCGGGGTCGACCACGCCGGCCGGGCGTTCCGTCGGCAGCCCGGACAAGGGGCCGCGCACCCGGGTGGGGCCGAAGGGGGAGCCGTCCGCGGGTTGCGGCTCTCCGCTTCCGGCGGCCGCGCGCGGGTCGACGGCGTCGGTCGCGCCGCTGCGGTCGATCACCGCGCCGAGCAGGCCCGACTCGGGGGGCGTGGGGCCGGGAGCGGGATCGGCCGGGCTTTTCCCGGGCGATTTTGCCCCCGTGGGGGTCGCCTGCGCAGGTCCGTCCCCCGCGGGCGCAATCGCCCCCGGGTCGGTGTCGGCGATTTCGACCGCCCCCGCGGCGGGGTCCCCCGCTTCGCGCGGATCCCGCGTCTCGCCGTCGAGGGAACGCACGGCGTCCTTCTGGAGAGAGACGGTCTCGCGGCCCAGCAGCGTGACGGCCAGGCCGACGGCGATCGCGACGCCCAGGACGAGCAGGATCAGTTCGGTCGAGGACGCGCCCCGGGGGGCGGGAAGGGCGGGGACGAACCGGCGCATGGGCGCGCTCCTGAACGGGAAATCGGGGTCGCACCGGGCAGGACGCGGCCCGTCACCAGTAGATCGGCGGCTCGCGCCAGGTGCCGAACTCTTCCCGCCAGACGTCGCAAATCTCGCCGAGGGTGGCGTGGGCCTTCACCGCGTCCACGATGCGCGGCATCAGATTCGACCCGTCGCGCGAGGCGCGCCGGACCGCCTCCAGCGCCTCCGCGACCTTGCCCGCATCGCGGCGCTCGCGGAAGCCCTTCAGATCGCGGACCTGCTCTTCCTCGACCCGCGGATCGATTTTCAGGATCTCGACCTTCTCCTCGGTCGGCTCCACGAAGTCGTTCACCCCCACGATGATCCGCTCCTTGCGCTCCACTTCCTTCTGGAACTGGTACGCGGAACGGGCGATCTCGCGCTGGAAGAAGCCGCATTCGATCGCCGGGATCACGCCGCCGAGCTCGTCGATCCGCTTGAAGTACGTCTCCGCCTCCTCCTCCATCCGGTTGGTCAGGGCCTCGACGAAATAGGAGCCCGCGAGCGGATCGACCGTGTCGGTCGCGCCGGTCTCGTGCGCGAGGATCTGCTGCGTCCGCAACGCGATCTTGACCGCCTTCTCCGTCGGCAGCGCGAGCGCCTCGTCGAACGAATTGGTGTGCAACGACTGCGTGCCGCCGAGCACCGCGGAGAGCGCCTCGAAGGCGGCGCGGACGATGTTGTTTTCCGGCTGCTGCGCCGTCAGGCTCACCCCC
>CAZWCX010000193.1:0-10836 GCA_964632945.1 uncultured Planctomycetia bacterium
ACGGAGCCGGGTTGTTCGCGAACAGCGAAGCTGTTCGCGAATAATCCGGGCTAGTCGCCGACGAGGACGATCAGGATTTCGATCCGATCGGGTTCCGGAGCCGACTGCTTGAACCCCTTCGAGGCGGCGTCCTTGCCGGCGAGATTCTCGCGAGGGGCGGCGGCACGGTCGGGAGCGGGGTCGTCGGACTTGCCGCCGAAGCGGGCGACGCCCTCCTCCCTCTGGTCGGTCGGCTCCGGAGTGGCGGCCACGCCATCGCGGGGAGTTTCCACGAGGCCCCCCCCTGCGTCCCGAAGTTTCGGGTCCGACGTCTGCTCCTTCTTTTCGCTTTCCGGGGGGGCCGCGGTGCCGCCCGGCGCGGCCGGGGACTGAGCCGCCGCGATCGCGCCGGGATCCGCCGCCGTTCCGACCTCGGGGCTCCCGGACACGGTCGTCGCCGGGTCGTCCGCGGGTCTGGCACCCGAGGTTTCGCCCGCGCGCGGCTCCTTGCGCTTCGCCGCCATTTCGTCGTCCGACTGATCGGCTCCCGAGGCCAACCCTCCCTGGCCGGCTGCGATTTCGGTCTTCGCGAGTTCGCGCTCGGCTTCTTCGCCCGGCTGTTTCGCCGCTCCCCCGCCCGCGCCGGTAGCGTCGGCTTGCACCCGGCCGCTGTCGGTGTCGCCCGTGGCGCTCGCGCCGGCGACGGCCTCCGCCTGGCGTTGACGTTCCCGCGCCTGACGTCGCGCCAGCCCCTCGGACTGGTATTGCTGCGCCAGGTGCCGGACCCGCTCCGCATCGGCCGCGGAGACGGTCACGCGCAGGTTGCGGCGCCCGGCTTCGGGAGTTTCCACCACGACCTCCGCGCTCAAGGCGCGGACGCGGGTCTCGATTTCACGCGCCGTGCGCGGAAGCACCGACTGGGGTGTGTAGACGACGTACTTGTCGACCCTGGCGACCCCGCCGAAGGCGCGTCCGGCGTCGTAGCCGCCGCGCTGGGCGACCCGATCCTGCTCCGCTTCCGGCGAGGGCTTCCGGGCCGGGGCGACCGCGATCCCGTCGGCGCGCTCTTCCCTCAGGGTCTCCGTGGCGGACTTGTCGGCCTCCGCTTCGCGCCCCTTGAGCGCCGACTCGGACCTCCGATTTTCGCCGCGGCCTGCGATTCGCCCGTCCTGTGCCTTTTCGCCTTCGCGAGAGCCTTCCGATCCCCACGACTCGGAGGCCGCCGGGGTTTCCTCGACTTCCTTTTTGAGGAGGTCGAGGTCTTTCGCCTCCTCGTGGTTCGAATGGTCGGCGAGGTAGCCGTTGGGTTTGCCCGCCGCGCCCGCCTCATTCGAGGTCGCGCCGGCCTTCTCGCGGCGGGAGAGATTCTTGGTCTTGGTCTCGAGGTCGGCGGCGAGCTCCTCCGAGTTGCGACCGAGCTTCTGATCCGCCGCGGAATCCCCGGCCGGGCCCGCATCGTCCGCCCGCTTCTTCCCGCTGCGCAATTCGGCGCCTTGGAGTTGCGCTTCCTGTACGGCGGACTCTGCTTCGAGGAGCTTGCGCATCTCCTCCGTCGGGGCGGCTGCGGGTCGGGCGCCCGCGGGCGCGGAAACGCCTCCGTGGTCCTCTCGTGCGAGCTCCTCGGTCGGCACGGTCGTCTGCTTCACCGGGAAGTCGGGCGGCCGTTCCATCCGGGCCTGGTGCGTCTCGCGCGACTGTTCCCAGGCGCCCCGGTTGAGGGAATAGATGAGCAGAAGCGCGGCCACCGCGGCCAAACCCTGCACGGGTCCCTTGAACCGGGCCAGCCAGTGGGTGCGGGGACGCTCGGGTTCGACGGTGGTGAGCTTCTCGCGCACGCCGGCCGCGAACCCCGCGGGCACCTTGACCCGCGGAAGATCGGTCACGGCCGCAACCACCTCGCGCAGGTCCTCCAGCTCGCGGGCGCATGCGGCGCACTCGCGGAGGTGCTGCTCGACCTGCCACTGCCGGTCGAGCGGCAGCTCACGATCGAGGTAGGCGCTGAGCTGGTCGAGGATGTCCGTGCAGTTCATCGGGAAACCCATTCCTACTTGCCCTGGCCCGGGGGGGTCGCCGACCCCTCCGCCGGTTCGGTCGCGGACTCCGGCTTGGCGTCCGTGGCCGCTTCCAGGAACATCGTCTCGATCTGGAACATCATCTCATCCACCGGCAGTTCTCTCGCCAGGATCGCCCGCAACCGATTGACGTTTTCACTCGTGGTCTTGGTGTCGGCCGGCGTGAGATCCTCGAGGTGTTTCCGCACGGTGCAGTAGATTCGGAAGCTCTCCTTGGCGTCGCAGACCGGCGCATCCCGATCGTCGACCAGGATCTGGGCGGTCATCTGGCCGCGCAGGTCGCTGACGCGATCCAGCACCTGCTTGGGGATTTCGGCGCCACGCTGCGCGGTCATCTGCTGAAGCGCAACGACCAAGGCGTCGGCGGCGGCTCCCCGACCGCGCCGAAGCCGCTCGACGCGCTTGCCGAGCCGGACATCCTGGTCCGACCGCTGCTCGAGGAATTCGCGGTACTGCGACTTCATCTTCTCGAGCTCCTCGACCGGTCGATCCCCGGCATTCGTCTCGCCGCCGGCGGCAATCTGGGAGGCGCCGCCTTCCGAGGGATTGCCGTCCGCCGGGCCACCCGTGGTCGCGGGGTCGGACGCCGCGGCGGAGCCGCCCTTGCCGCCGAATCTCTGACCGCCCTTGAAGCCCGATGCGCCCTTGTCGCCGGCGCGATCGGCCTCCTCCGGCTCGGACTTCTTGTCCTCGGCAAGGTCACTGCCGGGCGCGCCGCTGCTGCCGGAGGCTCCGGCAATCGCATCCGGCTTGTTCTTCTCCTCCGACTTCCGGACGTCCTGCGCGGAGTCGTCCCCCGCCCCCGCTCCGCCCGCTTGCGCATCCGCGGCGACGGCCACGCCCTGCTTCTGACCTTCCGACTTCTCGGACCTGAGTCTCCCGGCCACGGCGGCGGGGGGTTCATCCGCCGGCCCTTCCCCCTGCACCTGGCCGTGCGCTTCCTTGTGGGGGGCCTCTTGCTGCCGCGCCCACTCGCGGCCGCCGTCGCCGTGCGCCAACGGTTCCTGCTTCCGGCGCGACTCGCTCACGAAGCCGTACACTTCGCGGTTCTTGGACTGGAACGCATTGAGGATGACGTTCTCGCAGCCCGCCAACTCGACCTCCGCGCTTTCCGCCAGATACGCCAGACCGCCGTCCGAATCGGCCGGCACCGCATTCGGTTTGGGCGCAGGCCCGCCGGGGGCGGCCGACGCGGCCGGATCCGCGGCGGTACCCTCCTGATGCACACGTCCCGGCCGACCGGCGATGCGGGCATCCGGGTTGGTCGTCTCCGGCGCCGGCGAGAGCTTCGCCATAATGGGGCGCGAGTGTTCGTCGACGAGCTCGAACGCGCCCGCAGTCTCCCCGCTCACCGTGAACGACCCGCGGGCCTGCAACCGCTCGCCGTCGCCGATCCGGTACAACTGCGCCAGGATGCGCAGCTTGGTCTTCTCCTGGACGAAGAAACTCCCGCTCAGGATCCAGCGCGCATTGAGCCGGATCACCAGCTTGCGGGTGTCCTCGTTCAACGTCACGCGCGACCCCGCGCCCGCCGCATCTCCGCCGTCGGCCAAGGAGACCTTCTTGTGCAGGAGGTCGTGCATCTCATGAACGAAATCGTCCCGCAGCATCACCTTCAGCCCCGGGTGCTGGCTCAGGTTCGCGATCAGCATCTCCGTGATGCCGACCTCGAGCCACTCGTGCTCGGGGGCGTCCGCGGCCTTGGGATTGCCGTTCTTGAAGTCGAAGACGATCACCTGTCCCTGTTCGGTCGTGACCGAGGAGACGGGCGTGCCGGGGCCGTCGGGCGGGACGATGCCGTCGCCGTTCCCCGTCGGGACCGTCGGCGGGAACATCACCATTCCGGCCAGCAGGATGCCCGCGGCCGCGAGCGCGACGCCCGCGACGCCGGCGATCCGGCGCGACTGGCGCTTGCGCCCGACCGGAATGCGCCCGGAGATCACCGGCAAGTCCTTCGCCGCGACCCCGTCCTTGCTGGCCTCGGGAAGCTTCTCGCTGCGCAGGATCCGTTCGGCAGCCGCCGCCACGTCCGCCGCCGCGGCCATGCGCTTCGCGGGGTTCTTCTCGAGCATCCGCTCCAGCAGCTGGCGCACCGAGCGGGGCACCTGACGATTCAGTTCCTCGATCGGAATCGGGCGCTCTTCCACGATCTTCTTGAACAGCCCGAGCGGCGTCTCCGCCACGTGCGGCAGCGTCCCGGCGAGCATCTCGTACAGGACCACGCCGAGCGAATAGACGTCGGAGCGCCCATCGACGTCCCGCGTCTCGCACTGCTCCGGCGAGCTGTATTCGGGCGTGCCCAGGTAGGTCCCGGTCTGGGTGATCGCGGACCCGGAGCGGCCGGCCTTGGCCAGACCGAAGTCCATCACCTTCACCTTGCCGTCCGCCTGGATCATGATGTTCGAGGGCTTGATGTCGCGGTGGACGATCCCCATCGTGTGCGCGGCGTCCAGGGCGAGCGCGGTCTGGCGAACGATGTCGATCGCCTCGCGCATGCCCACCCGCCGGGAGTGCAGGACGTCGGAGAGGCTGCTCCCCTCGACGAATTGCATCGCGATGTAGAGGATCTCCTCGGACCGACCCGCGGCGAAGATCTGCACCACGTTGGGGTGGTCGAGCTTGGCCGCCGACCGCGCCTCGCGCTCGAAGCGGGAGGCGAACTCCTCGTCCGTCGCCATGTGCAGCGGGAGCACCTTGATCGCCACCGCCCGGTCGAGCTGCTTGTCGAGCGCCCGATAGACCATGGCCATGCCGCCGCGCCCCAGCTCGCCCTGGATCAGATAGCCGCCGATCTCGCGGCCGAGAACGAGCTTGGTCGTCGGGTCGAGCTTGAGGGTCGCCTTGACCGGCCCCTCGCCGACCTTCGTTTCCTGGGTCTTCTTGTCATCCATGGCCACACCCCATTGGGAGGCGAATCAAAGTGCAGGATCGGGAGATTGGACGTCCCCCCCCCGCGAAAGTTCCCGCTTTACAGCACGTGCCGGAGTTTTTCCTTGAGCTCGAGCCGGGCCCGGTGCAACCGCGACCGCACGGTCCCGACCGGGCACCCCAGGATTTCCGCAATCTCTTCGTACGAAAGACCTTCCATGTCGCGTAGCACGACCACGCTGCGGAACTCCGGATCCAGTTCCTCGATCATCCCGCGTACTTTTTCGCGGCGTTCCCGAACTTCCAGGGTGGCGCTGGGCTCGCCGGACCCGTCCGGGACCTCGTGTCGGGGCATATCTTCCCCGTCCGGGGAAACCCCTCCCTCGAGACTGGTTTCGGGGCGGCGGCGGCGGGAGCGGCGGTGGCTGAGGCAGAGGTTGGCGGCGATCCGGTACAGCCAGGTGGAGAGGGCCGAGCGTTCCTCGAAGGACCCGATCGCGCGGTAGGCCTTGAGGAAGGTCTCCTGGCAGAGATCCAGGGCGATCTGGTAGTCGCCGGTCATGCGGCAGAGGACGTTGAGGATGCGCTCCTGGTAGCGGAGCACGACCTCGTTGAACGCATCCGCGTCCCGCAATTTGCAGCGGGCGATCAGGCCCCGTTCGTCCGATTCGAGCACGTGCGTCGCTTCCACGCGTGCGACCTCTTCCCGGGGTTGTTCGCGGAGGAGGCGCCGGCGGGCCTCCGCCATCGCGGTCCCGCCCGCCCGAGGGTCACGAGTCCCGAACGCCGGTCCGGCACGACCGGGGATCTTGCCGGTTCGGCGCCGCGGGCGGGCGCGCCGGCCTGCCTGCGCCGGACGGCCGCTCCGTCCGGGTTGCTTCTATGAGCGAAGATCCGTCTTCCGGGTTCACGACCGAACCGGCCGATCCGATACGCAATCCCGGCGGGGGGCGTTTGCCCCCCGGAGGGTCCCCGACATTCTACCCGAAGCGGGGCCGGTTATTCCGCATCCTTCGCGCAGCGGAACCCCACGCCCATGAGCCGGAGGGTCGGGTTTTCCGGCAACCGGGCGGACGTCTGGCACATGCGGCCATCGAACAGGAACGAGCCGCCCTTGAGAACGCGGAAGAGGGTGACGCGATCCCCGGAGGCCGCGCGGGCCTCGGTGGAGGTCCACTCCATGGCATTCCCGGCCATGTCGAAGCACCCGTACGGACTCGCCCCGCGCGCGAAACTGCCGCGCGGCACCGGCAGAGCGGCGGCGGCGCGCGCATCGACCTTGCCGAGTTCGCGCGTATTCGCCAGCGCAGGCTGCCACTCGTTCCCCCACGGGTAAAGACGGCCATCCGAACCGCGTGCGGCCTTCTCCCATTCTTCCTCGGTCGGCAGCCGCTTCTTCGCCCACTTCGCGTAGGCGAGGGCGTCCTCGTATGCGATCGCCATGACCGGGACGTCTTCCATTCCCTTGGGATGATTCTTGCCGTTCCAGTACGTCGGGGGGGTGTAGTTGGCGGCGACAAGGAAGGCCTGGTACTGGCGATGGGTCACCTCGTGGCGGTCGATGTAGAACCGCTTGAGGTCGACGCGTCGCTGCGGGAGCGCGCCTGGGCCGGTTCCGCCGCCGACGATGCACGGCCCCGCGGGAATTTCGACCATGTCCCTCTGGATGGCGCGGTTCTCGATCTCGCGCACGAGTGCGCGCGTCTCCTCCTGCTTGACCGTGTACTGCAGCGCCCGCTCGGCTGCCTGGAGGGCGTCGGTGAAGTTCTCCGCGGCCAGCGCCTCCTGCGCCTTCTTGATCATGTGTCCGTGGAGTTCCTCGTATCCCTTGTACTTCTCCGCGCAGCCGGCGCGCTTGCGACGCACCCGTTCCGGGTCCTCGCCGATCTCGGCCGCTTCCTCGATGAGCCGGTCGTACAGCGCCAGCGCTTCGTCGAGCCGGCCGGCGCGCTCGAGTTCTTCCGCGTCGGTGCCGGACTTGAAGAACGCCTTGCGGCGCGCCTTCTTCGACTCCACCACCACCGTGTCGTTGAGATTGCGCACGCGTTGGCGCAACGCCTCGTCCTCGCGCACCGCCAGCGCCTGCTCGTACATCCGCGCCGCCTCTTCCCAACGTTCCTGCGTCTCGGCGCGCTGGCCGTCGCGCAGCAGCATGCGGAAGCGAGCCTCGGTCAACAGCGCCGTCGCCTGGGGATCCCCCGGCTTCAGGGTCAACGCGCGCTCGAACTCGAACAGCGCCGCCGGGTGGTCCCCCAGCGCCAGCGCCTCCTGCCCGCGCCCGAAGTGCTCCGTGAACGCGCGCTCGTCGGTGGCGCGGAAGAGCCCGTCCTTGGCCTCCGGATTCTCCGGGTCCATCTTGAGGACCCGCCGGTAGAGCGCCGCGGCGGCCTCGTATTGTCCCTGTTCCAGCGCCACCGCGGCCTGTCGACGCAGGTCCTGCGTCTGCTGGTCGAGCAACCGCCGCAGGGCCTTCTCCCGCGCGAGGCGGTCGCGTTGCTCGGGGGGAAGCGACGGATCGATGTCGTCGATCGCCACCGGCGCGGGGGCGTTCTTCGCCGCCTCGACCGCCTTGGGGTCGACCGGCGCGTTCAGGCTGCGCACCCACAAATGGATGCCCACCAGGGAGCCGAGGATGGCCAGGGCGACATAGCCGCGCCAGGAGGCGGAGTCATCGGATCGAGCCATCGTGAACTCCGAGGGAAAGAACACCGACCCGGGCAGGCCCAAGGCGGCGGGGAACCCGGAGTTTATAACAGACGCCCCCCGGGCGAGTCAAGGCCGAGGGACGCAAGAGACGGAAGTTGAAGGGGTTGGAAGCGGGGCGGGCAACCCACCCCCTACCGATCTCCGAGATACACCTGCTCCGTCTCCATCACCGAGGTTTCCGTCTGGGCCGCGGACCCGGGCATCTCGCCGGTCAGCTCGAGGTGGATCTTCTCCACCGCCCGCCGCACCAATCCGAGCCGGAGGTCGAGCCAGGCCTCCAACGCGTAGTCCCCGCGTTCGAGCCGCGCCGAGCCGCCCGCGTAGCGCGACCCGGGGAGCGGCTCCTCCGGTGGTCGCACCGCCGCCTTCCCGACGATGTGGGCGCAGGAGGCGCCGTCCACGATCTCGACGCCGACGAACGTGAAGACGTGCTCGAGGGTGAACTCCCCCACCGCCGGATTCGGCAGCGACGTGCGGGTCTTCCAGGTGTCCCCGGGCGACATCTCGCGGTCGGGGAGGAACTCGGAAGTCGCCTGTTGCCGGCGCAGGATCACGGCGTCGGCGTATAGATCCTCCAGGGATCGCCGGAGCTGCTCGAAGAAGGGATGCTTCGGATCGAGCCGGCCGACGAGCTCGGCGCCGATGGCGTCGAACCCCCGAACCTCGAGCACGCGCCCGGTCGGCGCGACGCGCGACTGGTAGCGTTTCCCGGCGACTCCGGCGTAGCGCAGGAGGTTGGGGTCGACCAGTTTGGCCTCGTCTTCCGGCCGTGCGGAATCGTACTCGACTTTGTTGCCGCCGGTCTCCAGCGTGCAGACGACCCTTTCGATGCGATGGGCGAGAAGGCACGCCCCGGCGGCGTCGACGTCCTCGACGGTGCGCAGGTTCTCCTGCACCAGCATCAGGCGGTTGCGGTGTGCGACTTCGCCGCGGCGGAGTCCGAGTTCGGTGGTGTTGGTGACGCGGTAGCGGAGGGCCTGGCCGGGGGCGAGGCGCAGGGAGAGCCGTTCGGCGGCGAACGCCGCGGTCGCAACGAGGAAGAGGGCGACCAGGCCGGGGAAGGCGCGCATGGGCGGGGCTCCTGGTGGGGACGAGCGGCATCGTACGCAGCGCCGGCCGCGGGGGTCAAGGACTGAGGAAGCGGGGCCGGTCGCAGGGGGCCGGCGGCGAAGGTGCGCACCGGCCCTCCCCGCCACCGACCCGGCGGGCGGCGGCGCTTCCCCCCGGCCGAGGAATGCCTTTGACGCCCGCACGGGACCCGTGTTACGCTGCGGCTGGCCCAACTGCTTTCCCCTCAAGCGCATAGGCCCTCCGGAGCGGGTTCATGGACTGGCTCGACGGCATCCTGCGCGGCGACCGGCGCATCCTGGCGCGGGCGATTTCCCTCGTCGAACGCGGCTCGGCGCGGGGCCAGGAATTGATGAACCGGGTCTACGCGCACGTCGGCCGGGCGCAGCGGCTCGGCATCACGGGCCCGCCGGGGGTGGGCAAGAGCACGCTCGTGCGCGCGCTGGCCGCGGAGATCCGCCGCGCCGGCGAGACGGTCGGGATCGTGGCGGTCGACCCGAGTTCCCCCTTCACCGGCGGAGCCCTGCTCGGCGACCGCGTGCGCATGAGCGAGATCGGGCTCGATCCCGGCGTGTTCATCCGCAGCATGGCGACGCGGGGACAACTCGGCGGGATCTCGCGCGTCACGTTCGAGACGAGCGACATCCTGGACGCCGCGGGCAAGACCTTCGTCCTGGTCGAGACGGTGGGCGTCGGCCAGAGCGAGGTCGAGATCGTGCGCCACGTGGACACCACGCTGGTCGTGCTTTCGCCGGAGTCGGGCGACTCGGTGCAGGCGATGAAGGCCGGCCTGATGGAGATCGCCGACCTGCTGGTGATCAACAAGGCCGATCGCCCCGGCGCGGACCGCTTCGAAGCGGAGCTGACCGCCGTCCTCGATTTGGCCGCGCGTCCCGCGGGGCGGCCCGCGCCGCGCATCCTGCGCACGATGGCGCAGACGGGCGAGGGAGTGGCGGAACTGCTCGCCGCGGTGAAGGACCTGCACGCGACGATGCGGGCCAGCGACGAACTGGCGCGCCGCCGACGCGAGAACCTGAAGCAAAAGCTGCGTTCGATGGCGCGCGCGCGCCTCGAGCAGGCGCTGTTCGAAAATCCGACCGCCCAGGCCGCGTTGGAGTCGCACCTGGACGCCGTCGCCGCCGGCCGGGAAGGACCGTACGAGGCCGTGGAAGACCTGCTGGGATCGCTGGCGCCGGGGCCGCGGGCCGACGGCGCCGCCGATCCGAGCCTGACCCCGCCGAACCGGCGGTGACGGCGCGCGCGCAGGCGCGGGCCCGCAACACGGAGAGGACGCCATGACCGAACCCACCTCCGCCACGTCCCAGGACTCCGCCCGCGCCCGCTGGGAGGCGCGCGCCGCGGCCCAGAAGGAGCGCAAGGCCCGATTCACCACCCTTTCCGACCTCCCGGTCCACGCGCTCTACGACCCCTCCGACCTCGAGGGGTTCGACCCCGAGCGGGATCTCGGCGCTCCCGGCGCCTACCCGTTCACGCGCGGACCGTACGAGACGATGTACCGCGGCCAGCTCTGGACGATGCGCCAGTTCGCCGGCTTCGGCACGGCGAAGGACACCAACGAGCGCTACCACTACCTGATCTCCAAGGGACAGACCGGCCTTTCGGTCGCGTACGACATGCCGACCCTGATGGGGTACGACAGCGATCACGCGCTGGCGGAAGGCGAGGTCGGCCGCGAAGGCGTGGCGGTCTGCTCGCTGCAGGACATGGAGACGCTGTTCCGCGGCATCGACCTCGGCAAGGTGTCGACGTCGATGACCATCAACAGCCCGGCGGCGATCATGCTCGCCCTCTACGTCGCGGTGGCGGAAAAGCAGGGGGTGCCGCGGGCGAAGCTGCGCGGGACGATCCAGACCGACATCCTCAAGGAGTACCAGGCGCAGAAGGAATACATCTATCCGCCCAAGCCGTCGATGCGGATCATCACCGACATGATGCGATTCTGCGCCGAGGAGATGCCCTACTGGCATCCGATCTCGATCAGCGGCTATCACATCCGCGAGGCGGGCTCGACGGCGGTGCAGGAACTGGCGTTCACGCTCGGCAACGGCTTCGCCTACGTGGAGGCGGGGATCGCCGCCGGCATGGACGTCGACGCCTTCGCGCCGCGGCTCTCGTTCTTCTT
>CAZWCX010000194.1:0-10720 GCA_964632945.1 uncultured Planctomycetia bacterium
CGGGCGGATTTTTCACGAAGCCGCTGGCGCGGCTTCATGAATAATCCGGGCTAGTACCGGTAGGACTCCGGCTTGAAGGGACCCTGCGTCGGCACGCCCAGGTACTCCGACTGCTTCGGCGTGAGCGTCTCGAGCTGGACCCCCAGCTTGCCCAGGTGCAGCCGGGCGACCTTTTCATCCAACCGCTTGGGGAGCGTGTAGACCTTCTTCGCGTATTGGCCCGCCTTGCTCCACAGTTCGATCTGGGCCATCACCTGGTTCGTGAATGAATTCGACATGACGAACGACGGATGGCCGGTGGCGCAGCCGAGGTTGACCAGCCGTCCCTCGGCCAGGACGATCAGGCGCTTGCCGCTCTTCCAGTGGATCTCGTGCACTTGCGGCTTGATCTCGACCCAGCGATGCTTGCGGATCGAGGCGATCTGGATCTCGCTGTCGAAGTGGCCGATGTTGCAGACGATCGCCCGATCCTTCATCGCGTCCATGTGACGCTCGGTGATGACGTCGCAACAGCCCGTGGCGGTGACGAAGACGTCGCCGATCGCGGCCGCGTCGTCCATGCGCAGGACCTGGTACCCCTCCATCGCCGCCTGGAGCGCGCAAATCGGGTCGATCTCGGTGATGACGACCCGCGCTCCCTGCCCGCGCATCGCCTGCGCGCAGCCCTTGCCCACGTCGCCGTAGCCCGCGATCACCACGACCTTCCCCGCGAGCATGACGTCGGTGGCGCGCATGATCCCGTCCGGCAGGCTGTGCCGGCATCCATAGAGGTTGTCGAACTTGGACTTGGTGACGCTGTCGTTCACGTTGAAGGCCGGGAACAGCAGTTTCCCCTGCTCCATCATGCGGTAGAGCCGGTGCACGCCCGTGGTCGTCTCCTCGGTGACGCCGCGGATGTTGCGGGCGCACTCGTGGTAGAAGCCGGGACGCTCGGCGAGCGTCTTGCGGATGCTGGCATAGAGGACCGCCTCCTCCTCGCTTTCGGGCTTGCGGTCGAGGACCTTGGCATCGTCCTCGGCGTCGCAGCCGAGATGGACCAGGAGGGTGGCGTCTCCGCCGTCGTCGAGAATCATGTTGGGCGTGCCGCCGTCGGACCACTCGAGGATCCGGTGCGTGTAGTCCCAGTACTGTTCGAGCGTTTCCCCCTTGACCGCGAACACCGGGACGCCGGCCTTGGCGATCGCGGCGGCCGCATGGTCCTGCGTGCTGAAGATGTTGCACGAGGCCCAGCGCACGTCGGCGCCGAGGTGCTTGAGGGTCTCGATGAGGACGGCGGTCTGGATGGTCATGTGCAGGCTGCCGGCGATGCGGGCCCCCTTGAGCGGCTGGGTCGTGCCGAATTCCTCCCGGATCGCCATCAGGCCGGGCATCTCGGTCTCCGCCAGGTCGATTTCCCGGCGGCCGAACTCGGCCTGCGTGATGTCCTTGACCGCGTAGTCGTGGGCGGTCTTCTGCGAAATCATGGTCGGCTCTCCCACTGGGGCCGGAGCGGGTCCGGCCGGTCGTCGAACTCAATTCGCGCGGCCCGCCCGGCGGGCCTGCGGTTCATACAAAATCACGGGTTCGCGCGCCCCGGCCAGTGCGGCGCGCCGGGGGCGGCCGAGGCCGGGCTTCTCCTCCAGCAGATCCGCCGTCGCCGCGGTCAGCCCCAATCCGGTCCGGCCGCGCCGCGCGATCCAGGGCAGCAGGAGAAACGCCGTGTTCACCGTCTCGCCGAGGATGTCCGGCCGGGCATACCCGCGATGCCCGATCGCGCCGAGAAAGATCGGACCGCTGTGGAGCGCGATCCCCACCCGCGCGTGCGGCAGCACCGTGCGCGCCTCCCGGGCCGCGGCAAACGCCCGGTCGGCGTGGCGCGCCCCCGAGAAAAAGCCCAGAAAACCGTCACCGACGTACTTCACGGGCACCCCTTCGTGCCGGAGGACCGCCTCGGTGATCAAGTGGAAGATCCCGTTGATCCACGCCGCCAGGTCCCGCGGCGCCAGCCGGCGCGCGCGGGCCGCGAACCCCGTCAAGTCGCTGCACAGCACCGTCGCGGGAAACGTGTCGCCGTCCGCTGCGCATCGGCCCAGCAGCCAATCGGCGCTCGCGCCGAGCAGGCGGCACAGGTCGGGCAGGATCGCCAGGTCGGGCGCATTCTCCCCGCGCTCCCATTTGGACACGGCCTGCGCGCTGATCTGCAGCGCGTGAGCGACGTCGGACTGCTTGAGTCCGCATCGCTCCCGCCGGTCGCGGATGCGCCGGCCCAGGTCGGCGAGTCGCATGGGCGTCTCCTGTCCGTCGATCGTCCATTATCCTCGCCGCCGGGCGCGGATCAAGGACCGCGTGGTTGTTCCCGCTCAACCGGCGGTTGAGTGGTCTGCGGGCGGCCCGGCGGCAGGCGGTCGGGCGTCCGGAGGGGGCCGGAAGCGAGCGGGAAAGAAGAGTCCCGCGCAGCTCGCCCAACTTCCGCACGATCCCAGCAGCCGGACGGGGAGGAGCAGGTCCCACCCGCCGCGGGGCCACGCGCGCGCGATCGCGCGCGACTCGCGCCAGACCGCCCACCGGCGCAGCCCGGTGCAGTCCATCCACGCCCCCACCTGGAGCAGGCCGGCCACCGCGCCCTGCGACCAGGGCGGACGCAGCTGGAAATGGAAATCGATCGCGTCCGCCAGCGGGGACGCCCGTTCCGGCGCGCCGCCGGCTTCCGCCAGGAACCCCCGCAGGGCGCGACTCCCCGCCTCCGGAAAGGGGCGGGCCCGGTCCCGGTACGGCGGACACAACCCCAGGTCGTGGAAGATCGCCGCGAGCGCGAGCCCCTCCTCGTCGTGTTCGATTCCCCGCCGTCGCGCGTACGCGCGCGCGAGCAGGAACGTTCGCACGCTGTGGCGAAACATCGATTCGGGCATCACGGCGCGGACCAGACCGACCGCGCGCGTCACCAGGGACGAGTCGGGCAGGGCAGGTTCCATCATCCGTGTCGCTTCGATCTCCGGGGGGGACGCCGCGTCGCGCGCCGGACGGGACGTCCCGGTTCTCTCTCTTCCGCAGTGGCGCCGCTCATGGTACCCATGCGCGCGGCGAAGGCAAGCAACCGGGGACTCCGCCGGATGTCAGCCGGCGATCCCGCGCTCGGCGATCGCCCTGGCTTGCTGAAGGAAGATCTTCCGCAGCCACCCGCTGAACGGTTTCACCAGGAACCAGTAGCGACGGAACCGTTTCAGGGCCTCGCCGTCCAGGCAGCGGATGCGCGTCTCGGTGTCGAGCCGCGTGAGCCCCCCCACGCGGGGCTCGCAGTGAAAGTTCCACGCGACCTTCGCGAATCCGGGGCGGTCGAAGGCGCGGAACTCCGCCGCATCGACCCTTTGGACGTCGCCCGACCAGGTCCAGAAGCGGCCCACCAGCCCGAGCACCCGCTCGCGTCCCGGGTCGCGGGCGAGTTCGACGAAGCCGAAGCGGAGCGCGGTCGCGATCGTCCACCGCGGAGCGGCGGGATCGGGCGCGTTCCCGCCCGGGGGATTCACCGGCAGCCGGCGCATCGTCAAAAGCAGGCGGGCGGCCGGGCTCGCGTGGAGATCGACCCGGTCGAGCGCATCCCACACCCGCGCCGGTGGGGCGTGGATGTCGATGCCGTAGGCGGCCGAGAACTGGGATCCCGGCAGCACCTCGTCGAGCAACATGGAAGCCTTCCTGCCCGTCGTCGGGAGCCGCGGCCGTTTGCGGCGAGCCCGCGACGCCGCGGTCATTTGGGTTCCTTCCCGTCCTCCCCTGCCCGGATCCGGTCGATCCGCGTCTTCACCCAGGAGCCGAAATTGGGAAACGCCCGTCCCAACTCCGCGTAGGCGGCGATCGCGTCGTTTCCGCGCCCCTGACTTTCGAACAGACGGCCGAGCTGAAGCCAGCCCATCGGAAGGCCCGCGCCGATGGATCGACGGAGGTCCTGCTCGGCCAGGGTCCAGTCGGCGGACGGGTCGCGTCCGCGGGCGGCGAAAGCGATGCCGCGCGCGACCCGGCAGGCGCCCCGCAGGTGCCGGGCGAAGGCATGCCCCGGCGCGCTCGCGAGGATCCGGCCGCAATCGTCGATCGCCGCGTCCAGCAGGGCGTCGACCTCGCCGCCGCGTTCCCACCGCGCTTCGGCGAGCGCGTGCCGGGCCCCGGCCCGAAATGAGCGGGCTTCGAGCGAGGAGGGGTCCAGCGTAAGCGCCTGATCCAATTCCCGTACGCTGCGCTCCAGGGACGGCCGCGGATCCGCCCCGAGCGCCGTCTCGAGATCCGCCATGCGGTGGAGGATCAGCCCCAGATGGGTGCGGCTCTCGACGCACGCGGGATTTCCCTGCAGACAGCGATCGTGGTCGGCCATCGCGCGCCGGTAGGGTTCGCGGGGATCTTCTCCGCGCGCCGCGGCGTCTTCGGCGAGGCGCATCCAGGCAAAACCGCGCCAATGCGCGTCCTGGCTCGAACCCGGGTTCGCGGCCAGGGACCGGGTGAACAGTTCGAGCGCGTGCGCCAGGGTGGGGGCGGGATCGTCGCCGCGGGACCGGAGCCGCTCCGATTCATGAATGACGGCCAGACCCACGCGACGGTCCATCGACCCGTCCCGGAACCCGAGCCGGAGGGCCTCCTCGAAATCGTTCCGCGCCCTCCGGAAAGAGTCCTCGGGATCACCCCGCCGCCGGTTCGTTTCCACTCCGATTTCGTACCAGGCGTGACCGCGAGCCACGAGATTCGCCACGACCGAAGGCGACGCGGCGAGAATGCGATTCTGCACCTCGATCGCGCGCGCATAGAAAGGGCGCGGGTCCTCTCCCCGCTTGCCGGCCGCTTCACCCAGAAGGGACAGTGCGCCGCCCAGGAGATCCTGATGACGCGTCTCCCACCGGGGGGAGGGGCTCTCCGATTCGAGGAGATCCACCGCCTGTTGCATCACGGCGCGACCATCCTCTCCGAGTCCCCGCAGGGTCACGCCGAGTTCCAGCCGGCACAGCGCTTCGGAGTAGGTGTCCCGACCCGGTCGGTACTGCCCCGCTCGGCGCAGGTATTCCCAGTCCTCGAGGGCCGCCTGCAGGGGCGGGCGAGCGTCCTCGCCGGCATGCCGAAGACGCAGGGCTTGTCCCAGCCGGGCGAACGTGCGCTCCCGCCGGGCGGCCGGATGGGCCGGCCAGACCGCGAGCGCGCGGTCGTACGCCTCTACCGCCTCCGTGAAGCGGTGAAGAAAAATCGAGGCGCGCCCACGCACGACATGCGCCGCCGGTGTATCGGTGCCCTCGAGCCGGGACAGCGCCTCCTCGAATCCCTCCGCGGTACCGCGGAGCTGCGCGATGCGGGCGCGCGCGACGTTTCGCCTCGGGAGGTCCACCTGCTCGTCGACGTCGACGCAACCTTCCATGCGCGCGAAGTCGGCCAGCGCGCCCGAACGCCAGGTCTGCTCCTCCGGAGAATCGGGCGGCGCCGGCTCGACCCTCACGTCCGAGGCGCGGCTGATGATCTCCGGTGCGCCGCGCGCGGCGTATCGGTCGGCGCGGTACTCGCCGCGCAGGTACCAGACGATCGCGGATTCGGGAGCGTCCGCGCAGGCGTGGTCGAACTCCGCCTCCGCCTCCGCGTCGCGCCCCATGCGCGCGAGCACCAGCCCGCGCCAGGCCCGCGCCGCGCCGAACCCGGGCTCCCCGCGGTGGACCGCGTCGATCAAGGCGAGCGGTTGGCGCGCCAGCAAGGCGCGGGCCTCGTCCGACAACGCTTCGCGACCGATCGCGTCTTCGAATCCGGCCACCGATCGTGCGATCTCCCGCTGGAGTGCGCGGGCCTGCTCCCGCGCGTGTCGGCGCGCGGCGTGGGCCATGGCCACGGCAACCGCGCCGAGCGAGAGGCAGATGCCGAGGGCGAGGAGCGCGCCGCGGTGGCGCGCGAGCCGGCGGATCGCGCGATTCGCGGGCGATGCCGGCGCGGCCGCGACCGGAATTCCTGCCAGCCAGCGGCGGAGGTCCTCCGCGAACTCGCGCGCCGTGGGATACCGTTTCCGGAAGTCCTTTTCCAGCGCGCGCAGGCAGATCGCCTCCAGCTCGGCGGGAAGGGCCGGGAACAGGACGCGCGGGCGGGGCGGATCCTGATGGCGGATCGCCTCGAGCAGCAGGGTGAAGTTCGCGGCGCCCGCAAAGGGGGTCCTCCCGGTGAGCGTTTCGTACAGGATCGCCCCCAGCGACCAGACATCGGTTGCCGGCGTGATCCCGTACGGGTCGCCCGCTGCCTGCTCGGGGCTGAGATAGGCGGGGGTCCCCATCACATGGCCCGTCGCGGTCAGCCGCGTCACGACGTCCGCGCCCAGATCGCGGACGAGGCCGAAGTCGGCGATGTGCGGGCGTTCCCCGGCGTCGACCAGGACGTTGCCGGGCTTGAGGTCGCGGTGGATGACGCCGTGATCGTGGGCGTGCGCAACCGCCTCGGCCATCTCGGCCAGGATCCCGACGTCCTCCCGCAGGCGCCGCAACCCGGATGCGTGTGCGGAGGCCCGGGCCGCGCGGGTCTCCTCGAGGACGAACTCCAACGTGCGGCCCTCGACGAATTCGAGCGCCAGAAACAGGCGGCCGTGGATCTCGCCGGCATCGTGGACGGTCACCACGCCGGGGTGATGGAGGCGGGCCGCGGCCCGGCCTTCGCGGACGAAGCGGGCCGAGAGGCTCGGGTCGCCGGACAACTCCGGATGCAGGAGCTTCAGCGCGACGGGACGGCCGAGCGACGGGTCGATCGCCTTCCACACGGTCCCCATCGCGCCCGAGCCGAGGCGGGAGAGGAGCTGGAAGCGACCGATCGAGGTGCCCGGCGCCAGGGGCTCGAGGAGGGCGTCCGACCCGGCCGCGGATCCGGGCGCGGGAGCCGAAGTCGGGCCGGCCTCCGACGGGATCCCGACGATGGCGGTCCCCTCCGCCGCGGGCATCCCGCAGACCGGGCAGTCGGCCGCGCCGTCCGGGACCGGACCGTCGCATTGCGGGCACGTCGTGGGCGAGGGGTCATGGACCATGCCGACAACGTACCCGGATCCCGACGGCCTGTAAAGCGGTCCCCCCGCGACGTTCGGGACCGTCCGGCCGGGCGCGCCGTCCTTGAACCCGCTCCCGTCGGGCGATAGGATGCCGGGTTCCCGATCCTCCGGTCGGACAAGGCCGGCGGGGCTCCGGTCCCGGGGCGGGAGTGTGGAGGTCATGATGCGGGGGACCGAGGGCGGGCGGAATTCCGGCGTGCGCTGGGAGGGGTGGCTGCTCGGGGCTGCGGCGCCGGCCGTCCTGTGGGCGGCCTGGCTGGCGGTTCGCGTAGCGGACCTGGAGGCGGGTCGGGACCCGCAGGTCCTGGGGAAAGCCGCGCCCGCGTCGTCCTCCGTCGCCGCCTCCGGAAGACCTGCGTCGCGGGCCGGCGGGTCCGACCCGGAGGCGGAGCGCTTCGAGACGCTCGCGGCCGCGTTCGACCGCCGCCTGGACGCACTGTCGGAGCGGATCGCCGCGGCGCGTCGCGTGCGCGGTGGGGCCCCCGATGCCGGGCGGGACGCCGACGAGGCGATGCTTGCGCGGCTCGACGTGGCGGCCGCGGCGGGAGAAGCCGGGTCGCTCGGCCGCATGGCGGCCTGGCTGGCGCCGTTCGCCGCCGAGGAAGCGCTCGAGGAACTCACGCGGGCGCTGAACCTCGCTCCCGAGCAGCGCGCGCCGGCGGAGCGGGCGCTGCGCGCCTACTTCCACGCTTGGTTTGCCCGGCTTTCCGGCAGCCTGGCGGGGGGCGACCCCGCCGGCGACGCGGGGGCGGATCCGGCGTGGCGGGATCTTGCCGACCGACTCGAGCGCGACCTGCACGCGGTCCTCACCGCGGAGCAGTTCGAGACGTTTCGCCGCGACCGCGACGCGCGCCGCCGTCGCCGCTAATCGTTGCCCGCGCGGGCGCGTCGACGCTACACTGGCCGCGCGCGACCGCGGAAGGGCGCGCGCCCGGGTCCCCGGGCGCCGCCGCCCCTGCGGATCGGCCGCGCCGGCGACGGGTCCGGCGTCCTTCCTCCGTCTCCCGAGGGCCCCCGATGGACACGCTGCGCTCCCGTCTGCTGACCTCCTCCCCCGAGTTCAAGAAGAATGCGGAGCACCAGCGCGTGCTCGCCGCCCGCCTGCGCGAACGCCTCGCGGTGGTGCGCAAGGGCGGTCCGGAGAGCGCCATCCAGACCCAGCGCAAGCGCGGGAAGCTCCTGCCGCGCGAGCGGGTCGAGAAGTTGCTCGACCCGGATACGCCGTTCCTCGAGCTTTCCGCGCTGGCGGCCTGGGGCCGCCACGACGGCGAGGTCCCCGCGGGCGGGATCCTCACCGGGATCGGCCGGATCTCCGGCCGCGAATGCGTCATCGTCGCCAACGACTCGACGGTCAAGGGGGGGACCTACTTCCCGGAGACGATCAAGAAGCACATCCGTGCCCAGGAGATCGCGCTCGAGAACCGGCTCCCCGCGGTCTACCTCGTCGACTCGGGCGGCGTCTTCCTGCCCTTCCAGGCGGAGGTCTTTCCCGACAAGGAACACTTCGGGCGCATCTTCTACAACCAGGCGGTGATGTCGTCCCAGCGCATCCCGCAGGTCGCCGTCGTCCTCGGCATGTGCACCGCGGGGGGCGCGTACGTCCCCGCGATGAGCGACGAGAACGTGATCGTGCGCGGGGCGGGGACGATCTACCTCGCGGGCCCGCCCCTGGTCAAGGCGGCCACCGGCGAGGACGTTTCCACGGAGGAATTGGGCGGCGGGGAAATGCACTCGCGCGTCTCCGGCGTGACCGACCACCTCGCGGACAACGAGGACCACGCCCTGCGCATCTGCCGCCACATCGTCGCCAACCTGAACACGGTCAAGCGCGTCGGCCTCGACCTCGCGCCCCCCGAGGATCCCGCCTATCCGGTCGAAGAGCTCTACGGCATCCTGCCCACCGACACCAAACATCCGTACGATGTCCGCGAGGTGATCGCGCGACTCGTCGACGGCAGCCGCTTCCACGAGTTCAAGTCGGAATACGGCACCACGCTCGTGTGCGGATTCGCGCGCTGGTACGGCTACCCGGTGGGGATCGTCGCCAACAACGGCGTGCTGTTCAGCGAGAGCGCCCTCAAGGGGGCGCACTTCGTCCAGATGTGCTCCCAGCGCGGAACGCCGCTGATCTTCCTGCAGAACATCACCGGGTTCATGGTTGGAAAGCGGTACGAACAGGGCGGGATCGCCCGCGACGGCGCCAAGATGGTGCAGGCGGTGGCGACCGCCGCCGTGCCGCGCCTGACCGTGATCATCGGCGCCTCCCACGGGGCCGGAAACTACGCCATGTGCGGTCGCGGCTACCGCCCGCGCTTCCTCTTCACCTGGCCGAATGCGCGCATCTCGGTGATGGGCGCCGAACAGGCCGCCAGCGTCCTCGTGCAGGTGAAAAAGGATCAGCTCGCGCGGGAGGGGAAGATGCTCTCGCACGACGAGGCGCAGAAGATCGCCGAACCCGTGCTTGAAAAGTACGAACGGGAAGGCGACCCCTACTACGGCTCGTCGCTGCTGTGGGACGACGGGATCATCGACCCGGCGGAGACGCGCAAGGTAATGGCGCTCGCGCTCTCGGCGGCGCTCAACGCGCCGGTCGAGGAGTCGCGCGCCCCCGTGTTCCGGATGTGACGCCGGCGCCGGGACGCGCAAACGTTGTCCGTTCGGGGGCGCGCTGCTACACTGGCGCGCGCCGCGCCGCGACGCCCGCGGGCGGCCCCCGGATTCGAATCGCGGAAGACGCCATGAAGACGCTGAAGATCGAAACCTCCGGTAACGTCACCACGGTCCGCCTCGCCCGCCCCGACGTGCGCAACGCCTTCGACGACACCATGGTGGCCGAGCTCGCCGAGGCCTTCCAGTCCCTCCCGGCCGCCACCCGCGTCGTCGTGCTCGCCGCCGAGGGGGACGTCTTCTGCTCGGGCGCCGACATCCAGTGGATGAAGAAGTCGAAGGACTACACCGAAGCGCAGAACGCGGCCGACGCCGCCGCCATGGCGGCGATGTTCCGCATCGTCGACGAGTGCCCCAAGCCGGTGGTCGGACGGATCCAGGGCCTCGCCCTCGGCGGCGGCTGCGGCCTCGTCGCCTGCTGCGACGTCGCCATCGCCGTCGAGGAGGCACAGTTCGGCTTCAGCGAGGTGCGCCTGGGCATCGTCCCCGCGGTGATTTCCACCTTCGTCCTGCCCGCCATCGGCATGCGGGCGGCGCGCCGCTACTTCGTCACCGGCGAGCGCTTCTCCGCCCTGGAGGCGCACCGGCTCGGC
The DNA here is from genome assembly GCA_964632945.1 of uncultured Planctomycetia bacterium. GTDB lineage: Bacteria > Planctomycetota > MHYJ01 > WSZJ01 > CAZWCX01 > CAZWCX01. The sequence goes on from CAZWCX010000194.1 coordinate 10,276, forward strand.
CTCCTCCACGAGGTCGTCAAGGCGGACCAGCTCGATCATCGCGTCGACGAGATCGTCAAGTTCATCCTCCAGTCGGGCCCGCTCGCCGTCGCAGCCGCCAAGGACCTCCTGCGCCATGTCGCCGAGCTGCCGCGCAACCTCGCCGTCGACCACACGGTCAAGACGATCGCGCGCCTGCGCGTCTCCGCCGAGGCGCAGGAGGGCCTGGGCGCCTTCCTGGGCAAGCGCAAGCCGAACTGGGCCTGGTTCGAGGGCTAGTGGGGCTTCAACCTTGATTTCCCAGGTTGGTCCGGTCGCTTTTCGCGCCGGGCTTCGTTGCTCGTCGTCGGCGATGCACTGGGGCATCGCCTCCTCCGCGCGCCTTGCCGGGCGCGAAAATCGCCTCGGCCGAACCTAGCCCGGATTATTCGCGAGCAGCTTCGCTGTTCGCGAACAATCCGGCTCC
>CAZWCX010000195.1:0-10530 GCA_964632945.1 uncultured Planctomycetia bacterium
TCCCTGGTGGGGGTGGGGGACCGCAACGCCGCCCCCACGCCCGATAGGGATGCGGCATCGCCGGGAGCGCTCACCCCCGACAACCGGGCGCCGCTCGTCTGGATCGAGATCGCCGACTCCGGGACGTTTCACGGGGATTCCGCGGCCTTCGACGAATTCTACCGGAACGTCCGCAACGATCCCGGCGGCTGCCCCTTCCACTATGTGATCGGCAACGGCGCGGGAGCCCCCGACGGACGAATCCAGCTCACCCAGCGATCGGCGGGGGGAGAGCCCGCGCTGGATCCGACCGCCCCCCGCATCCGCATCTGCCTGGTCGGACGACTCGACCGGCAGGAGGCGACCGAACTTCAGCGCCGGGCCCTCGTCGACCTCTGTCGGCAGCTCGCGTCCCGCTACCGGGTGCCGCCCGACCGCGTGGTCGGCGCCGCCAAGCGGGAAGGGTTGTCCATTTCCTGGCTCAGGGACCAGCTCCGACCGTGACCGAGCCGAGGCTCCACCCTGGCGGTCCGACGCCCGTCCCCGGCGCGGCGTGGCTCGAACCCGCATCCCGGCGCCTGCGGCCGATGGAATTGCCCGATCTGCTCGACCAGTCCTTCCTCTTGTACCGGGAGAACATCGGCTGCTTCTTCGGTGTCGTGCTGGTCATCAACGCCGTCGTGTTCGGCCTCGAACGATTCCTGGACGTCGACGGCGCCAACCGGGATCTCGCCTCGCACCTCACGATCGGCCCCAGCGGCCTCCCTTCCGTGGACTTCGGGCCGGGGGCGGGGGGCCCCGCGGCGGTGATCTGGTTCTTCTTCCTCGCCCGGTTCATTCTGACCCAACTCTCCATGGCCGCCTTGACGCACGCCGTCTCCCGCCGATTTCTCGACGAACCCGCCAGCGTCCTCGACTCCTACCGGGCGGTGCTGCGCCGCTTCCACGTGCTCATCGTCACCGGGATGCTCGCCGGCGTCCTGTATTCGTTCGGATGCGCGATGTTCTGTCTGCCGGGAATGATGTTGATGGCGGCTTTCGTGTTCGCGCCGCTGGTCGTGGTGTTGGAAACGGCGGGGCCGGTGAGCGCTCTCCGCCGGTCCTTCGTGCTCACGGTGCGCCGATCCACCGGAAGACTGTTCCATCACAACTTCTTCAAGATTTCCATGATCCTCACCATGTTCACCCTGGTCTCGCTGGCGGCGTACGGGCTCGCGAGCACGCCCCGGCTCGTGCTGTACGGCTGGTATCACTGGAGCGGCCTGAGGCCGGAGATGATGGTCGAGGGGGCGGCCGAGCGCCTCCTGCGGACGGTGGAGTACCTCGGGATTTCGGCCGTCGAACCGCTGGGCATGACGGCCCTGGTGCTGCTCTACTACGACATCCGGATGCGCACGGAAGGGTTCGACCTGGAACGACTGCTCGCCTCGTTGAAGCGTTCCGGGCCGGCGACGTCGCCTTGACGCCCAGCCTGGATCTGGCATACTGACGCCGTTGCCCGTCGGAGCCGCCGGACCGTCTTGAGCCTCCGCCCCGTTCCCTTCCCCGCGCCCGGGTCCCCCTGCCGCCGCCCGCCCGGGGGCCGTCCGCTCGCCCATCGAGCCGCCAGGCTCGGACTTCTGTTCGCGCTCGCACTCGCGGCGGCGGTTCGCGCGGACGAAGAGCCGCTCACGGCGGTCGACCTGCACGGTCGCATCACCGCTGCCGTTCGTACCGCTCACGAGTTTTCGCGCGACGCGCAGGGCGCGGTGAACCGCGGACGCCCGCTGCCCGAGGCGGTGCTGCTGGCGCGCATCCGCCAGCTGGCGCGCGACCTGGCGCGCATCAAGCACCAGACCGTGCTCGTGGACGGCCTGCACCTCCGCGTCGACGCCACCTGGATCGAGAGCCGACTCTACGGGCTGCACCCCGATCTTCCGGCCGCGGAAATCAAGGCGGAGGCGGCCGCCCTCGAGCAGTGCCTGCGGGTGTTCGCGGGCGAGTTGGCGCAACTCGAGCGGCTGGGGGAGGAAACCCGCAACGCCCGGCTCGACCAGTTGACCCGGGCGCGACGGTCGGTGCTGGAGATCCTGGACCGACCGGACTTCGCGCGCAGCCGCCGGGACGCGGATGGCCGCGCCTCCTGGGCGGAACAACTCGCCGCGGTGCTGGAGCGACTCTTCGATGTCGACATTCCGGGATGGGCGAGTCGCGGCTCGGAAGCCATCCTGGCCCTCGTATTGATCGGAGGGGGAGCGGTGCTGCTCGGTTTCCTTCGTCGGCGACGAATCTCTCCGGGCGCGCGCACCGATTCCGCCGCGGAAACCTCGATTCCCGCGGGCCCCGGACAGGAGGACCCGGACGCGCTCGACCAGCGGATCCGGGATGCCCTCGCCCGCGGGGAGACCCGGGAATCCGTTCGCCTCGCTTGCCGCCGGATGTTCGCCCGGATGACGCGGGCCTATGGACTCGGTCCCGCAACCGGCTCCCCGCGCTCCCGCCCGGGTCGATTCCGACCTCGCCCCGAGTCCCTGACTCATCGCGAAATGTTGTCGGCCTGGAGGGCTGCGCCGGACCTTCCCAAGGAACGGATTCCCGGCGTCGAGGACCTCGTCGACCTGCACGAGGAGGTCTGCTACGCGGGCCGCATACCGCCGGACCTGCGCGAGCGCATCGATCGATCCCTGTCGGGACCGCCGCCCGGGCCCGTGCCCGGGAAGGAGTAGCCCGTGTCGGACCCGGCGCCCGCCCCTTCCCGGACCTGGCTCCTGCACCTCGCGCTCCCCATCGCCTTCGTGGCGATCGGCGTCGCCGTCGCCACCCACGATCACGCCCGCCTGGATCGTCGCCCGATTCCGTCCACCTACAACTCGGGTCCGTTCGGACCCCGGGGATTCTACGTCGCCCTCGAGGAGATGGGAGTGCCCGTGCAACGGATTCATGAACCGTTCACGGAACTGCCCCGCGGCGGCCCCTTCCTGATGGTCGTGACGGCGCCGACCGGGGAGCCGATCACGATCGACGAGGTCGAGGCCCTGATGGAATGGCTGTCGGCCGGGAACTCCGCCCTGATCTTGGCGGACGGCGAACGCCACGGCGGCGAACCGGATCGACTCGACGACGCGGCGGGGGAGTCCGAGCCCGCCGACCGCCGGTTGCTGGAGCGACTCGAAATCGACCTGTTGGTGCCCATGGGCATGCCGGTCGATCCGGCGCTGCTCGATCCGCTGCCCACGGTGCCGGCCGTCACCCCCGGTCCGCACACCTTCGGCTGCCCGAGCCTGTACGTCGGCGGCGCAGGGGGGGCCCTGCACCGGCAACCGCTCCATCTGCCCCTCTACGCGGATCGGGGCGTCCAGCACGCCACCATCCTGCCGCTCCCGGGAGGGAAAGTGTTCTTCTTCTCCTCGCTGGCGCCGATCGCGAACCGCTCGCTGTCGCTGGCCCACAACTTCGAGGCGCTCCTGAACATCGTCCAGGGGGTGCCCGGCCTGCGCGGGGTCCTGTTCGACGAATTCCACCACGGGCACGGCACCCGCCACACCTGGGGCAAGCTCACCACGCACCCCGCCTTTCGCTGGACCCTGGCGCAGGCGGCGCTGGTCCTCGTCCTGTTCCTCCTCGGCGCCGGCCACCGCTTCGGCCCCCTGCGTCCGCCGCCCACCCAGGCGCGCCGCTCGACGATGGAGTTCGTGGACTCGATGTCCGGCTTGTACCGACGCGCCGGCCCCTCGGGCGAGATCGTCCGTGCGCTCCTGCGCGGCATCCGCTACGACCTCTGGTGCCGGTGGGGCCTGCCCGTCCACCACCGGGAGGACGCCGTCGCCGAACGAGTCGCGGCGGCGACCGGACGCGCCCCCGACGAGGTCCGCCGCGTTCTCACCGACGCCGCCGCCCTGGCGACGCATCCGCGGGTCGATCCCCACGCGCTCGTGCGCGTCGCCCGCCGCCTGCATGACCTGTTTGAACGGAAAGACTCATGACCGCACCCTCCGTCCAGGAAGCCTACCAGACCATCCGCCGCGAACTCGCCAAAGTCATCCTCGGCCAGGAGGAGGTCCTCGAGCAGGTCCTCGTCGCCCTCCTGAGCGGGGGACACGTGATGCTCGAGGGCGTCCCCGGCGTCGCCAAGACCCTCCTGGCCCGGGCCCTCGCCCATGCCGTCGACGCGCGCTACTGCCGCATCCAGTTCACTCCCGACCTGATGCCGTCGGACATCATCGGCACCAACGTGTTCAATCTCGCCGAACGCACCTTCACCTTCACCCGCGGTCCGATTTTCTGCGACATCCTCCTGGCCGATGAGATCAACCGCACACCGCCGAAGACGCAGTCCGCCCTGCTCGAAGCCATGGAAGAACGGCGCTCCACGGTGGACGGACAGTCGTATCCGCACTCCGAGGCCTTCTTCGTCATGGCCACCCAGAACCCGGTCGAATTCGAGGGTACCTATCCGCTGCCCGAGGCCCAGCTCGACCGTTTCATGATGAAAATCGACATCCGCTACCCCGACGAAGCCACCGAACGCGAGGTGCTGCGGCGCTACTCCTCGGCCCAGACGCAGCGGGACCTGACCGGAAGCGGCATGATGCGGGTCATCAACATCGCCCAACTGGTCGAACTCCAGCAATCGGTGGGGGCCACCCGGGTGGACGACGCGATCCTGGACTACGTGCTTCACCTGGTCCGACGGACCCGCGACTTGCCGACCCTCTCCCTGGGCGCCAGCCCGCGGGCCGGCTTGACCCTGGTCCTGGCCGCCAAGGCGATGGCCCGCTTCCGGGGGCGGGACTTCGTCACCCCGGACGACGTCAAGCCGATGGCGAAACCCGTCATGCGTCACCGACTGGTGGTGAAACCGGAAGCGGAAATCGAGGGCCTGACCCCCGACGACGTCGTCGAGCAGTTGCTGAGCGACGTCCCGGTCCCACGGTGAGGGCGCAAGCGAATGAAAATTACGAATCCCCTTGCATCGACGGGGGCCAGCCGCCATAATCTCGGATGTTCCGGTCGGATCCGCGGATCGGCCGGGAACTCGAGTGTGTGGGTCAGACTCGTCGGGGTGTTCGGATCATCCAGTCGTAGGAAGGGGCGCGGGGGGCGCAGGCACCGCTGCGATTCCCAACGTCCGTTCCCGCCGGGGGGAGCGCCGGGACCATGTACGGAAGACTGATCGTCAAGAAGGGGAAGCGGGAAGGGCAGGAGATTCTCGTTTCCGAAGGCAAGGTGATCACGGTCGGTCGGGGCGAAGAGTCCGACATCCCGCTCTTCGATACCGGGATGTCGCGCCGCCACTTTCAGGTCGAGATCCGCGCCGGAAACGTCATCGTCTCCGACCTCAACAGCACCAACGGCACCTTCGTCAACGGCCAGCGGATCCAGAAGAGCGCCCTCGCCACCGGCGACATCCTCACCGCCGGCGCCTCGGTCTTCGAGCTGCAGATCGTCCAGAAGGACAAGGACAAGCGGGCCTCCTCGACCGCCATCATGACCTGGCCGGACGGGGGACCGCCCCCGGGATTCCAGGCGCTCAAGGCCGTCAATCTCGACGAATCGAGCTTCCTGAACGTCCCCGAGGACAAGGGGACGCGGATGCTCCTCAAGCAGGCCCACCGGTCCCTCGCGACCCTCTACAAGGTGGGGAACCTGATCCAGTCGGAAAAGGACCTGCACCAGATCTTCAACACGACCATGGATGCCATCATGTCGGCGATCGACGCGGATCGCGGCTTCCTGGTGCTGCAGGACCCGGACACCGGCCTGCTCACCCCGGTCGTCTCCCGCCGCGCCCCCAGCCGCGACATCGACATGTCGGAGAACATGAGCCATACGGTCATCGAAGAAGCGGTAGTCCAGGGCCACACGGTGATCAGTTCCGATGCGATGCGCGACGTCCGCTTCAAGGAAGGGGACAGCGTCATCGTGCAGCATATCCGCTCCGTGCTGTGCGTGCCGCTCGAGGCGAAGGACAAGATCCTCGGCGCCATCTACCTGGACTGCGTCGAGAAGCCCAACGCCTTCGGTCGTTCCGACCTCGAACTTCTCACCGCCATCGCACGGCAGGCCGGGGTGGCCATCGAGCGCGCGCGCCTCATCCAGGACCTCGAAAACCTGTTCATGGACACGGTGCGAACCATCGTGTCCGCGCTCGACGCCAAGGACAAGTACACCGCCGGCCACTCCGAACGCGTCTGCGCCTTCTCGCTCCTGCTGGGCCGCAAGATGAACCTTGCGCCGCACGAGCTGGAAGTCGTCAAACTTTCCAGCCTGCTGCACGACATCGGCAAGATCGGCATTCCCGAGCGCATCCTGACCCTGCCCGGACGCCTCTCGGACGAAGAGTTCGAGATCATGAAGGCCCATCCGCGCCTGGGCGCCGAAATGATCCGCAACATCCGCAAGATGGACCGCGTGGTGGCGAACATCATGTACCACCATGAGAACTGGGACGGAACCGGGTATCCGGCCAAGTTGAAGGGCGAGGACATCCCCCTCGGCGCCCGCATCGTCCGCGTGGCGGACAGCTACGACGCGATGACGTCCAATCGCTCCTACCGGAAGCAACTTCCGATGGAAGTCGTCCGGAGCGAGTTCCAGAAGGGGAGCGGCACCCAGTTCGATCCCACCATCGCCGCCCACTTCCTCGACCTGTTCGAACGCGGCGAACTGGAAAAGATCGAGATCCCGAATCCCCAGTATGTGGATCTCTTCATCGACGAAAAGACCGGCCCACGGCGTCCCGGCACGATCACGCGGGTCCAGAACTCGCCTTCCAACGGCGGCAAGGGGGACCAGACCGCGCCGCTTCCGCCGATGTCGCGCAAGGAGCCCCCCGCGCCCTAACCCCATGAGTCGAGCGCACCCCGGGGCGCGGGCCCGCTCGGCCCGCGCCCCTTCGCTTTTCCTGCCCCTCGCCCTCGTCGCAGCGATCTTCGCCGTGCCGGGATGCAAGTTCGGCTACGTCCTCCAGCAGGCCGGAGGACAAATCCGCATCCTCACGCAGCGGCGCGACCTGCCCGAGGTCCTCGCCGATCCCAACGTGCCGGAGGAGGCGAAACGGAAACTCCGCCTGATCCCCGAGATCAAGAAGTTCGCAGAGGACGAGTTCGGGCTCGCCCGCACCGACAATTACACGACCTACTTCGACACCGGCGGACAGCCCGTGGCGTGGAGCGTCGTCGCGTGCCCGGCCGACTCCCTTCAACCCGAATCCTGGTGGTTTCCGTTCGTGGGATCGGTCACCTACCTGGGCTACTTCGACCGGGAGGATGCCGATTCCTCGGTGCGCGACTTCCAGCAGGACGGGTACGACACCTACCTGGGACGAGTCGCGGCCTACAGCACGCTCGGCTGGTTCTCGGATCCGATCTTCTCGACCATGCTCGACGAAACCGAGGGCTCGCTGGCCAATCTCATCATCCATGAAACCACCCACGCCACCGTCTATCTCTCCGGACGCAGCGCCTTCAACGAGAATTTCGCCCAGTTCGTGGGCGATCAGGGGGAACTGGCGTGGCTCGCCCGTCGCGGCGGGCCCGACTCCGAGGCGATCCGAGGCGCGGTCGCTGACCGCGCCGACGCCCGGCTGTTCGCGGCCTTCATCGATCGAACCGCAAAACGCCTGGAGGAGGCCTACGGCCGCGACCAGTCCCGGGAACGAAAACTCGAGGAAAAAGCCCGGATCCTCGCCGACGCCACCCGGGACTTCACCCGAACCTCCCGCAAGTTCCAGGGCCGGTCATACTCCGGCTTCGATCCCGCCCGCCTCAACAACGCCATGATCGCCGCCTTTCAGACCTATCATGAGGAGGCCGACGAACTCGAACGGATCTTCTGCGCCCTGGACCGGAATCTCCGGCGGTTCGTCGCCTTTTTTGCCGCCATTCCGCGCGGTGCCGATCCGCTCGAGTATGCCCGTCACTGGCTTTCCCTGGACCCCGAGGCGCGGAAAGCCGAAGCCGCGAGAGCCGCCGCCTCGGTGCGATCCGGGCGACGGCCGGATCGCTCCTGACCGCAGCGCCGGGGACCGGTGCCCTATCTCCCGACCGGCGTCGGCGGGGTGAAGTCCCGCGTTCGACCGCCCGGGTTCGACCGCCTGCGTGCGACCTCTCTGCAGCAGCAGCCGCGGGCACGGGCGCCGTCACCGGACACCCGGACGTGAGCCCAAACCCTCGAATCAGCACCAGCACCGCACCGGACCCTGGACACGGACAGGGGAGCGGGCGCACGCCCGAATCCCGGTCCCCGAACCACCAGACCGCCCCCCGGATCCGCTCCGGGGCCTGTGCCGCCCAGGACCGCCCCGACCCCAGCCGGGCAGGAAAAGCAGTACATAACATCCATTATCGGACGTTTCGGCGGGAGCGAAACCCGACGCGGGTGGCCCCGGCCGCATCACCATTGCATCCGCGGGTCGGTTCTGGCATTCTCCCGTCCGGTTGCCTGTAAGGGTGTTTCCATGGCTGATCCGGACTCGTCCACCCCGGAACCCGCGCCGAGAGGATTTGCGGTCGTCTTCTGGGCCTACGCCGCCTCCGTCCAGTTCCTTTACCTGGTCGACTTCCTTCCCCGCATCTCGGCCTCGTCCGCGGCCTTTCGTCGACTGGTCGATCGCTTGCCGGACTGGATGAGGTAACCTCGTGGCAACCTGGACCGGCCTGCTCTTTCTCCTTCTGTATGCGCCGGCGGTCCTGGGATCCGGTCGCTTCCTGCTGCGGCGTTTCGGCGTCGAGACCTCGTGGCCGGACTCCGCCCGCTGGTCGCTCGAGATCGCGCTCGGTTCGGGTGGCCTTGCCGTCGCCACCGCCGGTCTGGCGCACGCCGGACTGGCAAGGCCACCGTTCCTGTGGGGATTCCTGGTCCTGACCGGTGCCGCGGGGCTCCATTGCCTGGCGAAGCTTCGATTCCCGCCCACCGCGCTCGCCGTCACCACGCTTTCCCCCGGCGCAGGCGCGCCCGGCTGGATCGAGCGGATCGGTCCGGCGGCGCTGGGAGTCGTCTTCCTCCTGAATCTCGCCGCGTGCCTGGCGCCGCCGGCCAATTACGACTCGCTCATGTATCACCTCGCCGTCCCGAGAATCCACCTCGAAGCGGGCGGGATCGTTGAACGACCCGATCTCGTACTCTCCTACGCCTGTGGTCATCTGCACATGCTGTTCCTGCTCGGTCTGGGAACGGCGGGCGAACCCGCCTGTGCCGGGATCGTCGCGTTGGCCAATCTGGGCCTGCTACTCGGCCTGCTCGGCGCGGCGCGGCACTCCGGACTGAAAGAGACCGCCTGGGTCGCCCCGCTGGCGCTGCTGGCGACCCCGTTCTTCGGGCTCTACGGCAAGAACCTGGAAGTGGATCTGGCGCTCGCCCATTCCCTGGTCCTGGCTCTGTTGTGCTTCCAGCAGTGGATGCGCGATCGCGCTCTTGCCACGCTCGCCCTGACCGCGGTCTTGGCCGGACTCGCCGGCGGATTCAAGTACACCGGGTACCTGGGGATTCCGTTCCTGCTGACCGCGCGGATCTGGCTCGAGTTGCGCTCTGGAGAAGGAAGAGTCGACCGCAGGCTGATCCGCGATCTGGCCCTGCTGGTTGCGGTGCCCATCCTGGTCAACCTTCCGCTGCTCCTGCGCAACGCCCTGTGGACGGGGAATCCGCTTTATCCCTACCTGAGCGGAGTTTTCGGCGGGTCGCCGGTCGCCGGTCGCCAGGCATCGAACCCTGGCGGGCTTCGCCTGGCGGACTTTCCGTCCATGACCTGGAATCTGTTCGTTCGGGACCTGAGGGTCGGTCCGATATTCGCGATCTTCCTTCCGGCCCTGGTGCTGGCGCGGCCGCGGCCGGCCCATGTCGCCCTGGGGTTGGGGCTGGCTGCCCTGGCGCTGCCCGTCCTGTTCCTCCTGTGCCCGAGCTACTGGCGTTGGAACCTGGGCCGCTTCCAGGCCCCGTTCCTGGTGCCGCTCTGCGTAGCGGTCGCCGTGGCCTTCACGGGGCTGCTTCGTTCCGGACGCGGCTTGCGCGCGGCCGCGATCGCGTTCTTGTGCGCCAACCTGCTGTTGGGGATCGCCCTGTTCGCCGGCGCGACCGTGCGGAGACTCCCGGCCGCCCTCGGGTTCGAGACCCGGGAAGCCTATCTCGCGCGGGAATTGCCGGCATGGCGGGGATGGCAATTCCTCAATCGCGAGGTCCCGCCCGGCGTCTTGATCGGGCTGGTCGACCCGATCAGCTACTATGTCCGCCCCCCGTTCGAGGTGCTCGAGAGTTACCACGTCCACTTGAATCTGGACGCCTTTCCCGATGCCGGTTCGCTGCGGGACGAGCTGCGGCGACGCGGCATCTCGTACCTCGCCGTGACGCGGGATCGGCGCGACATCAACACCCTGCCGTTCTGGGAGTTCATCGAGCGCCACCCCGACCTGCTCGACGACACCGCGGCAGAGCGGGTGTTCGCCGACGAGGCCTACCAGGTTTTCCGGCTGCGCTAGCCCGGTCTCTTGACGAACCGCTTCGCGGTTCGCGAACAATCAGGGCTAGCCCGGATTATTCGCGGACAGCTTCGCTGTTCGCGAACAATCCGGCTCCGTC
>CAZWCX010000196.1:0-10380 GCA_964632945.1 uncultured Planctomycetia bacterium
GCCGAATCGGCACCCGGTTCGAGAAGCTAGCGATCAACTTTCTTGCGATGCTCAATCTGGCGATGATCCAGCGGTACCTCAATTTGGCTTTTTCAGACAGAGCCTAGTTCCGCTGCGTCCCGGGAAGTTGCAGGATCAACGCGGCGACGGCGCGGACCGAGGGATCGTCGCCGGAGAACCGGTCGCCCGCGAACGCGGAAAGCACGGCCGCTCGTTCCTCCGCCTCGAGAGGTCGACCGTGGAAGATCATGGCGAGGTCGTCCACCAACCGCGCCAGCGTGCGGTGTTCCCCCGGCGGGCCGATCAGGTCCCGGATCGCCAATCGGGCGGCGACATCCGAGGCTGCGTTCCATCGCTGCAGCAGCGTGTTCGAGCTGATCCAGGCGGTGCCTTCCTCCGGGTAGCCGTCGGGCGTGGACCGGCCGAACAGGGACTGGCCGAGGCGCCCGGTCCACAGGTCGAGCGCGCCGATGTCGACGACGGCGAGCGGGAGCCGGTGCAGGCCGACGATCAGCTCGTAGGGATCCTTGATCTTGTTGCCGTAGACGCGCCGGTCATGAAAGGCCGCGGAGGCCAGGATGGCGCGTACCATCTCGCCCACGTCGCCGCCGGTGGCGCGAAATCGTTCGGCCGCCTGTTCGACGAGAGGTTCGGGCGGGTCGTCCGCGACCAGCCAGCCCGCGAGCCGGCGCGCGAAGAATCGGGCGGTGGAGGGGTGCGCGGCCAGGAGGGCGATCAGGCGGCGGCTCTCGGCGATCATGTTTCCGCCTGGAAAGCGGACGCTCAGCAGGGTCTTCGGCGCCGCGTCATGGTGCGCCGGGGAGAACGCGAACTGGTACCAGGGATACCCGATCCCGGCGGTCCAGCCGGTGAGGATGCGCGCGAGTTCCTCCACGTCCGCCTGGACGTATCCGCCGCGCGCTCCCAGCGTATGCAGTTCGAGGAGTTCGCGCGCGAGATTCTCGTTGAGCGCGCCCCGGCGGTTGCGCTCGTTGTCGAGGTAGGTGATCATCGCCGGGCTGGATGCGCTGGTCGCCAGCAGCGCGTCGAACGAGGAGAAGGCGAGCCGCCGGAACAGGGCATTTTCGCCCCACTCGCGCCAGGCGTCGGTCTTCGCGATCCAGGTGCTGAAGTGGTTTTCGAGGAACGCCGTGGCGCGTTCGCGGACCGGGAAGTCGGTGAACACCGCCTTGGCGAGGACCGCCCAGCGCAGGCCGGGGGCGTTGTAGGGATTCGCCCGCAGCAGCGGGACGAAGACGAGGTCGACCGGTTCCCCCGCCGGATCCGCCGGCCCGAGTTGTCGCGTCAGCCACGGGTCTTCGCCTTCGACGAGCAGGGCGGCAAGGGAACGCGGGGAGGCGCCGAGTCCGGCGCGACGGAGGAGGTGGGAGGCTCGTTCGGTCGCGCCCAGCGCCGTCCCGGCGGGGGTTTCCAGGGTGATCCGCCGCGCGGCGGAAGCGGCCCGGTTGCCGTAGCGGTCCACCGCCCAGGCCTGAATCTCGTGGGTTCCGGGGGCGAGCCGCTCCCCGTGCAGCCAGGCGGCGGTCAGTCCGCCGCCGCCGGCGACGTCGGCCAACTCGCCGTCCACCCGGAGTTCCACCCGGCTCACTTCGGAGTCATCGCTACTGCGGATCGCCACCAGGTCGGAGGGGCCGAGTCGGGTTTCGTTCGGGGGCCACGCAATCTCGACCCAAGGGGGCGTCGCATCCGCGCCCGCCTCCCACAGCGTCAGCCCCGCGAGGCGGAGCGGACCGTCCGCGCTCACGGTGATCCGGTTCCGTCCGCGCCGGAGGGGGATCGCTCCGGCCTCGATCGCGTCGTACGCCGCGCCGACGGCAGGGACGCGAATCTCCGCCGCCGCCGGGTCGCTGCGCACGGTCGCCGTGCCGGTCCCGTCCGCGCGCGCGAGGATCTCGACCTGAAACTCTCCCTCGCGGTCCGAGTCCACCGCGAATGCAACCGTCGCGCCGGAGACGCCGAGGATCCAGCAGGTCCCGTGGGGCGCCGTCACATCGGTGTCGAGTCGCGCGTTCGCGCCGGATCCCTGATGCGCCAGGAGCCGGTGCGCCGCGGGGGGCTTCCCGTTCCAGGGCAGCCGGATTACGCGGCGAAGGTGGCTGCGGCCTTCGTTCCCCGACACGTCCACGGCGACGACCTGGATCGTGTGGACTCCCGGCGCCAGCGCCCCGGCGGGGATCGAATGGACCAGCCGGTCGCCGGCCTGGCGCGCCACCTCCACCCCGTCCACGATCAGGCGCTGGTGATCGACGCGGTCGTCGTCGAAGGCCAGCGCGGCGACGTCGAGCCGCCCGCCGACCTCCTGGTCGGCGTCCGGACGCAGGAGCGCGGAGGTGGGCGCGATCTTCTCCCGCCAACCCTCGTCGAGTCGGCGCAACTCGAGGCGGTCGAGATGGACGTTCCGGTCCAGGCCCGTCGAAGGATCGCTGTCGTCGTTGTAGTACTGCAGGGTGATCCGGCGCCGCCCCGCTTCCATCCGGAAAGGCCCGCCGACGGCGAACCGCCCATACCGATCCGCCGACGGGATCGGCCCCGCCCCCACGGGGATCTCCTGCGCCTCGACCCGCACACTCAGGCTGGGATGCGTGAGATAGTGGTCTCCCCGCGCGGTCACCACCAGTTGGAAGAAGCCGCTGCGGGGAACTTCGACGTCGAACGGCAACACCTGGATGGACGCATACAGGCTGGCGACGGCTCCGCCGCTCGCCCCCGGCTCCGCGCGCGTGGGCGCGCGCAGCAACCGAAGGGTCTCCGACGACTCGGGCTCCGGCGCGTCTTCCGCTTCGCGCGTATCGACGGCGACCGCATCCTCCGCCGCGAACTCGATCACGCGTTCGTCCCACGCTTCGTTGCCGCTTGCGTCCACGGCGCGCACGCGCAACCGCCGGACCCCCGGCCTGCCGCGGGCGTCGATCGTGCACGACGACTCCGTCTGCCCGAACGCGGCGGCGAGTGGTTCCTCGTCGAGGAACCATTCGAGCCGCACCGGTTGGTCATCGTACACCCGCGCGCAGGCGCCGACCTGGCCCCAAAGGACCGCGCCCCGGAACGGGGTGAGGATCGTGACGAAAGGCTGGACCCGGTTGCGCACCACCTCCACCCGACACTCGGTCGCGCCCGCGGGCGTCGTGACCCGCACCACGGCGAGGCCGGGGTTCCGGGGCTCGACGAAGACGTATCCGAGGTCAACGCCGGCGGCGAATTCGAGCTCCGACTCCACGGCGAGAACGTTCGGAGCGGAGGAGATCGTGGTCCACCGTTCCGCCGCCTCCGTGGGCCCTTGGCGCGTGAACGCGAGCGCTCCCTGCCGCCCGCATTCCAGGCGCACGGATTCCGTGACCGGGCGTACCCCGGCGGCCGCGGTCGAACTCGGGTCCGCGGGGTCGGCCGACGTGTGGGCGGCCAAGAGCAGGGGCAGCAGGGCGAAGAGGGCGGATCGCATGGGGCTCTCCGGGCAGGGCGCTCCCGAATCGTCCGGGGACCGCCCTAAAGGGTACCTCCTGCCGTGGAGAGAGGGAAGGGTCGTGACGCGCGGCAAGCACCTGCCCGTCCGGGTCGATGCGACGGATCCGTCCGTCATGGTGCGAGACGTCGAACAGCCGGTCGCGATCCGCGGCGAACCGCAACGCGCGGACGCGGAGGCCCGTGACCTGGATGTCCACGGCCGCGGAGGGCCGGCCCTGGCGCGGATCGGTAACCGCGGTGTGCGAAGAGGGGATGCCCGCCGTGTAGAGTCGATCACGTCGGGCGTCGTACGCCACGGCAATCCGAGCACCCCGTGGATGTCAAGCGTCTCCGCCGGAGGGAGCGAAACCATGCGTTCGCCGGCGGACGCGCAGGCGAAGAGGGCGCCGGCGAGAGACCGGATCACGGCGAGAAACGTGAGGCGGATGGCGGGTCTCCTCGACATCGATTCGGTTCCCGCGGTCTCCAGACCCGGGCGCGCCCTCGTCCTCGAGGAATCCGGTGAAACGCGCGGCACATTTCGAGCGTGGGACCGAGGCCGACGATTCGCCCGCATCGGTCGAGGGGGCCGACCCGCCCTTCGCGCAGATTCCGGACGCGCCACCCTGCCCGGTCTTTACCCGTCTGCGGCGATCCCCTAACATCCGTTCGTGGGGAGCCTGCGTTCACTCCCTGAGCACTGCACCTGCAGGTCTCGATCCGGGAGGAGGATGACCATGCATTGCCGATCCATCTCCGGGGAATATCTCCTGGTGACACTCCTGAGTTCCGGCGTCCTGATTCCGCCTCCGCTCCTCCACGCGGAGGAGGCTCCGCCCTTTTCCTCCGACCGGCCCGGCAAGGCGGACGGCAGCACCGTCCTGCCCGCGGGTACGGCCCAGATCGAGGTCGGGTGGACCTACTCCGAGGACGATGAGAAGGACGTCAATACCTCGGCGCACGCGTTCCCGGAAACCCTCCTGCGACTCGGGCTCCTCGATCGGGCGGAACTACGCCTGGCGTTCGCGGGCTACCAGTGGATTCACACGGACCCCGACGGTCCCGACGATCCGACGCGCGACGAAGGCGCGGGCGACCTCGGGGTGGCCGCCAAGGTGTTCCTCTTCGCGGAGACGGGGTTGCTCCCCGAATCCGCTTTTCTGACCGGCGTCTCCCTTCCCACCGGGGCGGACGATCTCTCGTCGCATCGGGTGGATCCTTTCTTTCGGTTCAGCCACACCCACGGGCTGACCGACTCCATCAGCCTCAACTACAATTGGGGAGTCGGGTGGGCGTCGGCCCTCGATGACGACGGGCACGACCGCAACACGCTCGCCTCCTTCCAGTACACCTTCGGATTGGGGGCGGCCCTGAGCGAGGAAATCTCGGCCTTCCTGGAGGTGTTCGGCGACGTGCCGATGACCGCGGGCGGAGGGTCCAGCCATACGCTGGACGGTGGATTCACCTGGCTTGCGGCGGATCGTCTCCAGGTGGATCTGTCGGCCGGCGTCGGCTTGACGCAGGAAGCGGGGGATTGGTTCGTGTCCGCCGGATTCACGTGGAGGTTTCCGCGGTAGTCGTTCCCGGATGCGACCGGATCCTCCGCCGTCGACGCGCGCGTCGCCCGGCGCCGTCTCACCGCGCGAATTCGTTCCTCTCCAGGAGCGCCCCCCGGATCTCCAGGAGGCGCTCCGGATGCGCGAGGGAGTCGGCCGCGTTGCCGCGGATCGACCCGCCCGCGAAGACGACGTTCGATCCGCGGTCCATCGAGAAGAGCGCCTCCGCCAGTGTGTTTTCCGCCACGACGCAGTCCGTGAACGTCACCGTTCCGCTTGCCGTGATCGCGAAGCCCGAATACTCCCGGTTGTTCGTGAATCGCGAACGGACGAAGGTCGCGCCCACGCACCCGGACAGGTTCAGAATCCCGTAGGAGCACTCACGCACGATCGAATCCTCGAACCGGAAGTCCCGCACCCGGTCGAGCACGAGCCCGTACGTGCCGCAGCCGAAGAGGTCGCAGTCTTTCAGCGAAAGTCGCTCGCAGTCGACGGCGCCGACGACGCCGCTGTCGCAGTACCCCTCCTCGGGGGCGTGCCCGAGCACGAGGTTCGTCAGTTCGATGTCCTGGCACGCCTCGAAGTGGAGGACGAACACGTAGCGCGGTTCGACGATGAGGCGCGTTTCCTTTCCGGGGCGGCCCGCGATGCGCAGCCGGCGCACGCCGTGAATCGACAGGGTGCTCCCGTCGTGATTGGGCAGCCAGCGGATCGACGGCCCGGCCCGGTTCTGGAATTCGCTCAATCGGTATTCGCCCGGGGCCAGTTCGATGGCTCGGTCGGAGCCGATGGCATCCAGGAATCCGGCGACGGAATTCACGCGGATCACGGCCCGATCGTCCGGCGGGGACACCTGCGCGGGGTCGGCGTCGGTCGCCCCGCGGGCATTGGCCGGCGGGACGTGCGCGGTGGGGAGCGGATCGGGTCCGCGGAGCGCGGCCGCTCGCCATGCGAGCGTCGCGCCCAGGGCGAGGACACCGGCCGCCAGGGCCGGCGCCCAGCGTCGAACGAGGCGACGACGGCGCGCGCTTCCGCGCGCGATCGTCTCCAATTCCGCCCGCACTGCCGCCGCGCTGGACGGCCGGCGCTCCGGCCGCTTCTCCAACAGCCGATGCACGAGGTCGTCGGTCTCGGGTCCCACCCTCGCGTGCCGGCTCGGCGGGTCGAAGCGGCCGAGCGGCAGCTCGCCCGTGAGCATCTCGTAGTAGACGACTCCGAGGGCGTAGAGGTCGGCGGCCGGTCCGACCTCGCGAGGACGTTCCAGTTGCTCCGGCGCCATGTAGTGCGCGGTGCCGAGGACCGTGCCGCTCTGCGTGAGCCCCCCCGGGCCGGAGTGAGGTACACCCGTGAGCTTCGCCAGGCCGAAGTCCGTGAGCTTGACCCGTCCTTGTGCGTCCAGGAGGACGTTCTCGGGCTTCAGGTCGCGGTGCACCACGCCGTGCTGATGCGCGTACTCGAGGGCATCGCACAGGGCGGCGGTGATCTCGCGCGCGCGTTCCGGCGGCAGCGGACCGGCGCGGAGGAGGCGCCGCAACGACGGGCCGTCGACGAGTTCCATGGCGAAAAAGTGCCGGCCGTCCCGGCTGCCGAACTCGTGGACCGACACGATCCCCGAATGGGAAAGGCCGGCCAGCGCGCGCGCCTCCCGCTGGAATCGTTCCGCGAATTCCGGATCGCGCGCGAGCGCCTCCGGCAGGACTTTGAGCGCCACGCCCCGGCCCAGCGCGGGCTGGAGCGCGCGGTACACGATCCCCATCCCCCCGCGCCCGAGCACGCCCTCGATCCGATACGGGCCGAAGTCGCCGTCCAGACGGGGTTCGCGCCCCGTGTCGTCCCCGCCGACGGCGGTGCGGATCGGGCCGAGGCCGTGCCGCGTCGCCGCGTGGGCGAACTCGGTGGCGCAGGCGGGGCACAGCCCGCGGTCGGCGCCCCCCGCCCCCAGGGCGGTGCCGCAGTTCGAGCAGTTCGAGTCGGCGTTCATCCTTCCTCCGGGCCTCCCGGAGCGCGGGGTCGCGTCCCGACGAGAGGCCGCGACTATGGTATGCGAACGGGCGGCGAAGTCACCCATTTCCGCACCGCCCGCCGGCTCCGGCGCGGGTTCCTTGACATTCCGCCCGCGCGGAGCGAACCTCATCCCCGGGGAGCCGCTACGCCCCCCAACCGGTCCCGTCGGATCCCCAGAGGAGCCTCGATCCACCGCCGATGAAGCCCTACCTCGACCTGCTCCGGCACGTCCTCGAACACGGCAAGCGCAAGGAAGACCGCACCGGCACCGGCACGCTGTCGGTGTTCGGCTGGCAGATGCGCTTCGATCTCGAGCAGGGCTTTCCGATGGTGACGACCAAGAAGCTGCACTTGAAGTCGATCGTCCACGAGTTGCTCTGGTTCCTCGCCGGCGACACCAATGTCCGCTACCTGCAGGAAAACGGCGTTCGGATCTGGGACGAATGGGCCGACGAAACGGGCGACCTGGGGCCGGTCTACGGCCACCAGTGGCGCCATTGGAAGACCCCGGACGGCGGAGAGATCGACCAGATCGCGCGGGTGATCGAGGACCTGAAGACGCGTCCGGACTCGCGTCGCCTGATCGTGACCGCGTGGAATCCCGCCGACGTGGACAAGATGGCGTTGCCCCCGTGTCACGCCTTCTTCCAGTTCTACGTCTGCGCAGGGCGGCTTTCCTGCCAATTGTATCAACGCAGCGCCGATCTCTTCCTGGGCGTGCCGTTCAACATCGCCTCCTACGCGTTGCTCACCTTGATGGTCGCGCAGGTGTGCGACCTCAAGCCGGGGGAGTTCATTCACACGCTCGGGGACGCCCACCTCTACCTGAACCACCTGGACCAGGCGCGGACCCAGATCGCCCGCGAGCCGTATCCGCCGCCGAAGATGGAGCTGAATCCCGCGGTGAAGTCGATCTTCGGGTTCACGTTCTCGGACTTCACCTTGCGCGACTACCAAGCGCACCCGCACATCAAAGCCCCGGTTGCGGTGTAGCCGTGATCCGCCTGATCGTGGCGATGGACCGGGACCGAGTGATCGGCGTGGACGGCGCGCTCCCCTGGCGATTGCCCGAGGACCTGAAACGCTTCAAGCGTCTCACGCTCGGCCATCCCGTGATCGTCGGCCGGAAGACGTTCGAATCGCTACCCGGACCGCTCCCCGGTCGCGACAACATCGTCGTAACCCGCGCCCCGGGGTATCGTGCCGAGGGGTGCGTGGTGGTGCACGACCTCGATTCCGCGTTCGCGTCGGCGCGCACGCGCCCCGGCGGCGACGAGGTGTGGGTGATCGGGGGGGGCGAGATCTACGCGCAGGCGCTCGAGCGCGCCGACGAGATCCACGTCACCGAGGTGGAGACCAGGGTCGGGCGCGGCGACGCGCGCTTTCCGGAGATCGATCCGGCAACGTGGGAGCGGATCGCCGAGGAGTCGCGTCCCGCCGACCCGAAGCATGCGTACGCCTACCGGTTCGTCACCTGGCGGCGGCGGCGCCCGCCGGCGGACGAATCCCGACCATCGACGGTCCCGGCGCGCGATCCGGTCCGCTGATCCGTCGCCTCCCCGCCGGGGCCGGCGGCGCGGCTACTTCCACGACGCCTCGTACACGCGCGCCTCGGCATCGCGCGGCGTCTCCGCCACGTCGAGGTAGACGGAGGTTCCGCCCGCGTCGAAGAAGGTGAAAAAGTCGAGCAGGCGCGCCCCCTCCTTCCCCGCGCGCACGTCGTGGATGTTGTCCACCGAGCGCGTCAGGGGCGACAACCGGCCCGGCGTCAGGCGGCGGTCGCCGGTCTCGCGAATGTCGAACGACTTTCCGACCGGCGGGCGCGGGTCGTCGCCGACGACGTCGAAGCTGCGCACGCGCGCCTCGCCGCGGATGGCCGTCAGCACGCCGATGTAATCGCGGTGGTCATGGAACGGGATCGACGCGCCCGGCGCCATCCGAAACTGCACCACCACGAACGGGTGCTTGCGGTGGTGGTCGTGCGAGCGCACGCCGTCCGCCTCGGGAAACGTCGCCGCGGGTACGTTCTTGAGCCGCGCGATCAGCGCCCCCAGTTGCTGGAGATAGGCGGTCTCGTTCGGCTTCCGGGATTTCACGATCTTCTCCGCCAGCGGGACGGCCAGCTGGAGCAGGGCGTCCCAGGCCAGGTCGCCCGCGTTCGCCTCCAGTTTCTCCATGCCCGGTTCCTTCGCGAGCGCGGCCTGCGGCCAGCCGAGGCTGAAGGCGGCGAGCGCGCCGAGCGACATCCGCAACACTTCGCGCCGCTCCACGCGCACCCCGTCGGCGATCTCCCGGCCCGGACGCTCGTCGTCGTCGATCGGCCGGTTCGCGATCCAGCTCATGGTCCACCTCATTCCCCGTACGCCGTCATCCCGTATTCTGCATGCCCCGCGCGATCCCGCGCACGGTGGTGAAGAGCGCGCGCAGGAGGTCCTCATCCCGGCGGTCGCCCGCGCGCCAGCGGCCGAGCAGGTCCACCTGCAGGAGGCTCATCGGATCGACGTACGGATTGCGCAGGCGGATGGCCCGGCGCAGCGTCAGGTCGTGCTCCAGCAGCTCGCGGATGTCGAGCACGCGGCACACCCAGTGGCGCGCGCGCTCGAACTCTTCGTGGATGCGCGGGAAGATCCGCTCGCCCGCTCCCGCCGCGAGCGCGGCGTAGCGGCGCGCGATGTCCAGATCCGCCTTCGCCAGCACCATCTCCACGTCCGACAACAGCGCACGGAAAAACGGCCAGGAGCGCGCGAGGTCCTGCAGGATCGTCAGGCCGACCCCCGCCGCCGTCCGCTCGAGCCCGGCGCCGACGCCGTACCAGCCCGGGAGGATGTGGCGGCTCTGCGTCCAGGCGAACACCCACGGGATGGCGCGCAGGTGCTCGAATCCCCCCTCCGGCCGCCGGGAGGGCGGGCGCGACCCGATGCGCAGGCGCTCGATCACGTCGATCGGGGTCGCGGCGCGGAAGTAGGGGAGGAAGTCCGGGTCGTCGTGCAGAAGCGCGCGGTAGACGCGGCGACTCTCCGCCGCGAGCATCCCCGCCGCTGCCGCGCGGCGCGCGTCCCGGTCCCGGTCCGGAGCGGGCGGGTTCGCCGACGCCTCGAGCACCGCGCCGGTCATCAGCTCCAGCGTGCGCTGGGCGATCCCGCGCAGGCCGTACTTGGCGCGGATGATCTCCCCCTGCTCGGTCACGCGCAGGCGCCCGTCGATCGCGCCGGCCGGTTCGGCGAGGATCGCGTGGCGGGGCTTCGAGCCGCCGCGGCTCGCGGTGCCCCCGCGGCCGTGGAAGACCGTCAGCCGTACGCCGGCGGCCCGGGCCGCCCAGACGAGTTCCTCCTCGGCCCCGTGCAACGCCCACCGCGAG
>CAZWCX010000197.1:0-10089 GCA_964632945.1 uncultured Planctomycetia bacterium
AGTACGAGTACCGCCGCGGCTACAAGTTCTCGACCTACGCGACGTGGTGGATCCGCCAGGCGATCACCCGCTCGATCGCCGACCAGGCGCGCACGATCCGCATTCCCGTGCACATGATCGAAACGATGAGCAAGCTCCGCAACGTGACGAAGAAGCTCATCCAGAAGAAGGGGCGCGAACCCACGGTCGAGGAGATCGCGGACGAGACGAACATCAGCGTGGACGAGACCAAGCGGGTGCTGAAGATCGCCAAGCACCCGATCAGCCTCGACCGGCCGATCGGCACCGGCGACGACAGCTACTTCGGCGACTTCATCGAGGACCAGAACGCCGAATCGCCCGTGCAGGCGGCCACGTATGAAATGCTGAAGGAGAAGATCGAAAGCGTTCTCCAGACGCTCTCGTTCCGGGAACGGGAAATCATCAAGTTGCGGTACGGGATCGGGACCGGCTATACCTACACCCTCGAAGAGGTCGGACGCATCTTCCGCGTGACCCGCGAACGCGTCCGGCAGATCGAGGCGAAGGCGGTCAAGAAACTGCAACACCCGATCCGCTCGAGGAAGCTGGAAGGTTTCCTCGGTGGCCTGGGCAAGTGACCCGCGAGGCCCCGCCCCAAAGGCGGGGCCTCTTTTTTTCGAACCGTTTTCCCGGGGTCGCGGAGGCGCGGGCGGTGCGACCGCCCCGTTCCCGGCCCTGAACCCGGAGGACCTCACTCATGCGGGACATCTATCCCATCCTGCTCGAACTGCAGAAAATCGACCTCGGCGTGCACGAACTGACCGCGCAGCGCGTCTCCCTGCCGCGCGCGCTTGCGGAGAAGAAGGCGGTCCTGGAGCAGAAGAAAGCGACCCTGAGCGCGAAGCAGGAAGAGACCAAGCGCGCCAAAATGGACGCCGATCGCCGCGAGGTTGATCTCAAGGAGGCGGAGGGGAAGATCCTGAAGATGGAGGGGCAGCTCAATACGATCAAGACCAACAAGGAGTACACCATCCTCAGGTCGGAAATCGCCGCTGCCCGCGCCGAGGTCGGCCTGATCGAGGACGACATCCTGCGCCTGATGTCCAAGGTCGAGGCCGCGCAGACCGAGGTCAAGGCGCTCCAGGCCGAGGTCGATTTGTCCAAGGGCGAACTGGCCCAGTCCGAAAAGCAGGTCGAGGCCGCGCTCACCGAACTCGACGGAAAGATCGCCTCGTTGAAGCAGTCGAGCGACGCCACGGCGAGGAATCTGCCCCCGGACATCGTCGCGCAGTACCGCCGCATCCAAGGTCACAAGCCCGACGGCAAGGCCCTGGTGGAGGTCAAGGACGGCTTCTGCCAGGGGTGCTTCATGGAACCCAACAGCCAGGACCTCAATTTGATCATGGGACGGCGCCAGGTGGTCAACTGCCGGACTTGCGGGCGCATCCTGTTCATCCGCAACGGCTAGGCCGGAACTCCGATTCGCGCCCATTTCCCCGGCCCTCCGCGCCGACGGGGCTGCCCCGGTCCCACTCCACTTCTGTAACCTCCTTCGTAAAAATTGGTTGAGGCAAGTCAAGCAAAAACAATGCCCCAAAGTCGCCGGGAAAGAATTCGCGCAGGGATCGCTTGACAGCCCTCCGGGGGAGGAGTATACTCCGAGGCGGTCCAGTAAAGTTCGACAACCGGGATTGAACTCGATTTCCGGGTATCCCCCGATCCTCGCCCGTAGCTCAATTGGATAGAGCGTTGGCCTGCGGAGCCAAAGGTTGGCAGTTCAAATCTGCCCGGGCGAATTTCCGAACGCGTGGATAGGAGAACGGCGGAACGGGTCCCGCCACCCGGCGAGTCGGCCGGCGGCCGCGATCCGAGCCTGCCGCGGTGCGCCTGGAGAGGTACCGAAGAGGTCATAACGGGCCCGACTCGAAATCGGGTTGCCTCCGATGAGGGGGCACGGGGGTTCGAATCCCCCCCTCTCCGCCTTCCGTCGTTTCTTCCGGCTGGTTTCGCTGCCGGAGTCCGTTCCCGGCGTCGCTTTCGGCCGAAGAAGCTATTCTGGAGAGGTGACTGAGAGGCCGAAAGTGCATGATTGGAAATCATGTGTCGGGGAAACTCGACCGCGGGTTCGAATCCCGCCCTCTCCGCCAGTTTCAACCCGGGGCGCTGCGGCGCTGCCGGGGAATCATTTGGGAAAGTCGCGCTAGATGGGGCTGTGGCGGTGCCCTGAACCCGCAAGGGGGACCTGAATTCCGCTGTACGCAGGGTCGAATCCCTTTCCGAGGATGAACTCCGAAGCCCTCACCTGTTTTCGATCGCGTTGATGGCCGGGACCCATGCAATCGGGACCCGGGAACCAGGTCAGGACGGGAACGTAGCAGCCTTAACTGGAGCTCCCGTTGTGCCGTGGGGATCCTGGTCGGAGCGATCATCGGCAGGCGGTGTCTGAGGGGGAATTTCGACGAGAGGGTGCGCGACGAACATTGAGACCGTGAGCGGTTGAGCCGGACGGGCACACCGGTCCCGCCGCGGGGCTCCCCGCCTTCGGGCCGGGATCCGCGGCGACAGACGTGAACGCCCGCCCCGGTTCAGGGCACGGCGAGGAGGGTGGTTTCGGCCAGGGCGCCCGTGCGCCCCGGCTCACCCCGGAGCGGTCCCGCAAGTGCGGCCCGGGTCCCGTGTCGGAGAGCGCGGCATGGAGTCGTACACGGTCATCGCCCGTCGATACCGTCCCCAGACGTTCGACGAGGTCGTCGGCCAGGAAGCGATCGCCACCACGCTGCGCAATTCCGTCCGCGAAGGCCGCATCGCTCACGCCTTTCTCTTCTCCGGATCCCGCGGCGTCGGCAAGACCTCGATGGCGCGGATCCTCGCCAAGGCCCTCAACTGCAAGAAGGGCCCCACCGCCGACCCCTGCGACGAGTGCGACATCTGCCGCTCCATCGCCGACTGCGCCGACTCCGACGTGATCGAGATCGACGCGGCCTCGAATACCGGCGTCGACCACGTGCGCGACCTTCGCGACAACATCCGCTACGCCCCGCTGCGGGACCGCTTCAAGGTCTACATCATCGACGAAGCCCACATGCTCTCCAAGGGGGCCTGGAACGCCTTCTTGAAGACGCTCGAAGAGCCCCCGGCGCACGCCAAATTCGTCTTCGCCACCACCGAGGCCCACAAGGTTCCCGACACGATCCGCTCCCGGTGTCAGCAATACGAGTTCCGCCGCATCACCACCGCCGACGTGGTCGGTCGCCTGGAGCAGGTGTGCAAGAAGGAAAAGGTGAAGTGCCCCGCCCCCGTGCTGCAGGCGGTCGCGCGCGCGGGCCAGGGATCGATGCGCGACGCCCAGTCGCTGCTCGATCAGGCGATCGCCTACGCCGACGGCGCCCCCACGCTCGAACACGTCTGGGACGTGCTGGGACACGTCCCGCACGCCAAGGTTCTCGACCTCGTGGACGAGGTCGTCAAGGCGGACTTCCAGGCCCTCCTCCTGGCGGCCGACGAGCTCCTTTCGCGGGGACGCGATCCGGGGGTCTTCCTCGACCAGCTCACCGAGCAGTTCCGGCAGATGCTGCTCCTGACCACCTGCGGCCGGGACTTCGCGCTCGTGGACGTGGACCCGGCGGACCGGGCCCGGGTGGAGGAGGGCGGGCGCGCCTTCGGCGTCGACGGACTGACGACCGCGATCCACGTTCTCGGCGAGGCGCGTCGCCGCCTGCGCGACGTGGGCAATCCCCGCATCCTGCTCGAGCTGACGCTGATCAAGCTCGCCCGGGTGCGCGACCTGCTCGACATGGGCAGCGTGGTGGAGCGGCTGGAGAGCGTGGCGCGCATGGATGCCGGATCGGCGCCGACCGCGACGGCCGTCGTTCCCGGGGCGCCGGCGGCCCGACCGGCCCCCCCGGCTCCGGCCCCGGCGGCGGCGATCGCCCGACCGGCCGCCCCCGCAGCGACCGCCCCTCCGCCTCGCGGCGCCGGCGCCCGCGGCCCGGCACGATCGGCCCCGCCGACCCGAGAGCCCGTCGAAGTCCGCGCGGCGCCGCCCCCGCCGCCCCCCGCCGCCGATCCGGGCGATTCCTCCGACGACGACGCCCCGCCCCCGATCCCGGCCGGCGAGCCCACCCTCGAACGCATTCAGGGCCTCTGGCCGGGCATCCTCGAGGCTGTCCGCAAGCGCAGCATGATGATCGGCGCCTACGTGCGCGAAGCCGCGCCCGTGCGCCTCGTCGGTCGCGAACTCACCCTCGCGTTCGCCGGCGGGTTCGTCTTCCACAAAGACAATCTGGAAAAGGACGCCAACCGCCAGGTCGTGGAGGCCGTGATCGAGTCGATCCTCGGCGTGCGCCTGTCCCTGCACGTGACCCTCGGCGGTCCCGGCGCGCCCGCGACGTCCTCCGGACCCGAGCCCTCCCCGTCCGAGGTCCCCCCGGATGCGCCCGCGGCCCCGCCCAGGGGGGGACGGGCCCAGGCGGCAACCCAGGAGCCTTCCGTGAAAAAGGCGCTCGACATCTTCGGCGCCCGCATCGTCAATGTAGAGGAGTAGCACCATGCGCGGCCAGGGCGGCTTCGACATGAACCGCATGTTCAAACAGGTCCAGGATCTCCAGAAGAACATGTCCAAGGCCCAGGACCAGCTCAAGGAGATGGTCGTCGAAGCCACCTCCGGCGGCGGCATGGTCAAGGCGATCGTCAACGGCCAGCAGGACCTGCTCGCCCTCAAGATCGACCCCGAAGTGGTGGACAAGAACGACGTCGCCATGCTCGAGGACCTCATCGTCGCCGCCGTCCAGGAGGGGACGAAAAAGGCCCGCGAGATGGCCCAGGCCGAAATGCAGCGTCTCACCGGCGGACTCGGTCTGCCGCCGGGGATGATTCCCGGACTCTAGCGCCACGTTCGACCGCGCCCGTACTTCCGATCGACAGGAGCCATGGCGTACCCCGAATCCCTGCGCAGGCTGATCGAGGAATTGAACCGACTCCCCGGCATCGGGGAGAAGTCGGCGGAGCGCATCGCGTTCCATCTCCTCAAGCAGCCGAACGCGGAAGCCGTCCGGCTGGCGGACGCGATCCGGGACCTCAAGGACCGGGCCCACGCCTGCTCGCGGTGCGCCAACGTGGCCGACCTCGACCCCTGTCCGATCTGCCGCGACGCCGCGCGCGACGCCTCGGTCCTCTGCGTGGTCGAGCAGTCCCGCGACCTCTGGGCCATCGAACAGGCGGGGACGTATCGCGGCCACTACCATGTGCTTCAGGGCCACGTGGCTCCGCTCGAAGGCATCGGCCCCGAACACTTGACCCTGCCGCTCCTGGTCCAGCGCGTCCGGGACGGCGGCGTGCGCGAGGTCATCCTCGCCACCAACCCGAACCTGGAAGGGGACGGGACCGCGCTCTACGTGCAAAAGGCACTGGACGGGACGGGGGTCCGGCTGACCCGTCTCGCCCGCGGCATCCCCGCGGGCTCGTCCCTGGAGTACGCCAGCCGGGCGATCCTGGTCGACGCCATGGAAGGCCGCAGGGAGTTGTAACCGTCGTTCGATCCGCGCCGCTCCGGGCGGCGCGAATCCGTTGACCGTTGTTCGCGGGCGCGGTGGGCGTCCCGCCCGCCACCGGATCAGTCGAGGGATTCCGCATGCGCATGGAAGTCCGGCTTCAGAACAAGCTCGAGCAGCGGATGAAGCTGGCGCCCCAGATCATCCAGTCGATCGAGATTCTCCAGCTTCCCGCCCTCGACCTCCAGGAGGTCATCCAGCAGGAGCTCGAGGAAAATCCCACCCTGGAGATCGAGCGCGAGGTCCAGGAGGAGGAGCGCCGCGAGGAGAAGGAAGAGCGGGTCGAGCTCAACCAGGAAGCGCCGTCCCCGGCCACGGAGGAAGATCACGACGCCAAGGACCTGGAGCGGACCCTCGAGGCGCTGGAACGTCGCGAGCAGGAGGAATGGGGCGACTTCAGCTCCCAGCAGTGGATGCGCGGCGACGAGGGGGACCGCGACAAGAAGCTCGAGGCGCTGCAGAACACTCCCTCCCGCGGCGTGTCGTTGCAGGACCACCTCTTCAGCCAGTTCATCCTGCTGGAGATGAGCGAACGCATGCGCCGGATCGGCCGGCACGTCATCTACAACATCGACAACAACGGCTACATCAAGATCGCGCTGCGGGAAATCGCCGAATCGGTCAACCAGTACACGCTCGAGCGGATCGAGGACCTGATCCATCGCGCCCTCCGCTTCGCGCGCGACGAGGATCCCCAGCAGACGCCCAAGGAGCGCACCTTCAACAGCCTCGACCCCGAAGGGGAGGACCTGGAACTGCAGAAGTGGGTCATCCGCCACATGAACGACGACGGGACCTGCCCGAAGACCGCCGAGGAGATGCTCCAGGCGCACCGGGTCGCCGAACCCGACGTCGAAGCGGCCCTCAAGATGATCCAGGGACTCGACCCGGCCGGCGTGGGCGCGCGCACCACCCGCGAGTGTCTGCTCCTCCAACTGGGCGACGACGACCCCGACCGGGACTTCAAGCGCCTCCTGATCGACAACCACCTGGAGGACATCGGCGCCAACAAGCTGCCCAAGATCGCCAAGGACACCGGCAAGAGCATCGACGAGGTCAAGCGCGTGGTCGCGGCGATCCAGAAGATGAATCCCAAGCCCGGCGCCACCTTCGCGGGCGAGAGCGTTCCCTACATCACCCCCGACGTGGTCGTGGAGTACGTCGAGGGTCGGTACGAGGTGCGCCTCGAGGACGCCTACCTGCCCCGCCTGGCGATCTCGCCGTACTGCCGCCGCATCCTCGGGGACCGGGGCGCGACGGAGAAGGTGCGTGACTTCATCCGCAAGAAGATCGAGTCCGCGAAGCGATTGATCGGCGCGATCCAACAGCGCCAGCACACCCTCTACCGGATCGCCAGCGAGATCGTGCGCATTCAGCAGGACTTCTTCGCCCACGGCGTCTCGCACCTGAAGCCGCTGCGCATGCAGGAGGTCGCCGACAACCTGGGCATCCACGTCTCGACCGTGAGCCGCGCGATCGCCGACAAGTACATGCAGACTCCGCGCGGGATCTTCCCGCTCAAGTTCTTCTTCTCGGGCGCGACCGAGTGCTCGGACGGGGAGGCGCACTCCCGGGTCAGCGTGATCACGCAAATCAAGGAGTTGATCGACAAGGAGGACAAGTCCAACCCGCTGGGGGACAACAAGATCGTGGAGATCCTCCGCAAGGAAGGCCTCGACATCGCGCGCCGTACCGTGACCAAGTACCGCAAGGCGCTCGGAATCCTGTCCAGCCGGCAGCGGAAGTCCTATTGACCCGGCGGGCCGCGCGGCCCGTGTCCCCAGTCGCCAGTACACAAGACCCCATCCCCCCCCACCCCACCCCCCCAGACCCCCCTCACCCGCGACGGCAAGGCGCGCATGGTCGGGGTGGGGGAGAAGCCGATCACCGCCCGCCGGGCCGTCGCCGAGGTGCGCGTGACCATGAAGGCCGCCACCCTGCGCCTGGCGAAAGCCGGACGCCTCGCCAAGGGGGCCGTGTTCGACGTCGCCCGCCTCGCCGGAATCCAGGCCGCGAAGTGGACCGCCCACCTCATCCCGCTCTGCCATCCGATCGCGATCACGCGGGTCGACGTCCGCCTCGCGCCGACCGGCGCCCGAACGATTCGGATCGAGGCCGCCGTGGAGGCGGCGGATCGCACCGGCGTGGAGATGGAAGCGTTGACCGCCGCATCGGTCGCGGCCTTGACCGTGTACGACATGTGCAAGGCGGTCGACCGCGGGATCGAGATCTCCGGCTTGCGGCTGCTCGAGAAGGCCGGCGGGCGCAGCGGTGCCTGGATGCGGCAACGAAGAGATTGACCGGGCGCCCGGGCGGCGCTACAACATTCGCTTCCCCGCCCGCAGCGGCGGACTTTCCCCGGGTCAGGAGTCTTGAAACATGCGGACGAACGTGACGGTGGCGGTAGTCGGCGCCACCGGCGCCGTGGGCAAGGAAATGGTCCTCACGCTCGAACAGCGCAACTACCCGGTCGGCAAGTTGCGCCTGTTCGCCTCGCCGCGTTCGACCGGCAAGACGCTGCGGTTCCGCGGCGAGGAAGTCCCGATCGAGCCGCTGGGACCCAACGCCTTCGACGGCGTCAAGATCGCCCTCTTCAGCGCCGGCAACGCCGTCAGCAAGGAGTACGCCCCGATCGCCGTCAAGGCGGGCGCGGTGGTGATCGACAACTCCAGCGCCTACCGGATGGATCCCGAAGTCGACATCGTCGTCCCGGAAGTCAACGGCGACCGGGTGCGGCTCGATCGCGGCATCTTCGCCAACCCCAACTGCGCCACCGCGCAGCTCGTGATGGCCCTCAAGCCGCTCCATGATCGCGCCGGGATCCGCCGCGTGGTCGTGGTCTCCTACCAGTCCGTCTCCGGCGCGGGCGCGCGCGCCGTGCACGAACTGGAGCAGGAGGCGCGCGCCCTGCTGGGCGGCTCGGCGCACACCCGCACCGTCTTTCCCCACCAGATCGCCTTCAACGTGATTCCGCAGATTCCGCAGGCCAACGCCTTCGGAACCGACGGGTACACCGGGGAGGAAACGAAAATCATCCACGAGACCCGCAAGATCCTCGGCGATTCGCACATTCGCGTCACCGCCACCTGCGTCCGCGTCCCCGTCTACCGCGGCCATTGCATCGCCGCAAACGTGGAAACCGTCCGTCACCTCACCGCACGCGAGGCGCGGGAGCACATCCGCGCGTTCCCGGGCGTCGAGATCGTCGACGACCCGGCCAAGCAACAGTACCCGATGCCGATCATGGCCGACGGCAAGGACGCGGTCCTGATCGGCCGGATCCGCGAGGACTGGAGCGTGGAGAACGGCCTGCACCTGTGGATCGTGGGGGACAACCTGCGCAAGGGGGCGGCCCTCAACGCCGTCCAGATTGCGGAGAAATGGCTCCAGGTGGACGGCGCCAAAAAGTTCGGGATGTAGGCGGGGCTCATGAACCTCCTCCTTCGTGCGGCGCTCCTGGCGTCGACCCTGCTCTGCGTCGCCGAGCTGACGGCCGATCCCGCGACCGAAGCCCGCGACCTTCATCGCCGGGCCCGCGAGCGCGAACGCGCCGGCAACGCGGACGCGGCCCTCGAGGACTACCGGTCGGCCCTCGAACGTGACCCGGGGCTCGTCGACGCCCACCGCGACTACCAGAACCTGATGCGCGCCCTCGGCCGCCTCGACGAGGCCCGACAGGAGTACGCCGCCCGGCTCGAGCGCGAACCGGAAGGCGCGATCTGGCTCTACCTCCACGGCCGGCTGCTTGACCCCGCGGGCCGCAGGGCCGCCTTCGGCCGCGCGGTCGAGCGGGATCCGGACTTCTTCTGGGCCGTGTTCGGCCTCGCCCAGGACCACCTGGCCCGCGGGGACTGGCCCGCTGCCGCCGACGGCTTCCGTCGCGCGGCGGAGATTGCGCCCGCCTCCGTCGATTCCTGGCTCGGACTGGGAGAAGCCCGGCACGCCGCGAAGCGACTCGCCGAGGCGCTGGAGGCCTTCCGCCGCGCCGCCGCGATCGATCCGGCAAACGCCGCTGCGCACCTCGGGGCGGGACGCTGCCTGAAGGCGATGGCGCGTTGGCCGGAAGCCCTGGCGGAAGCCGAGGCGGTCCTCGCCGCCCACGGCGAGTCGCTGGACGCGCTCGAGCTGGCCGTGCAGGTTCTCCACGGCGCCGGCGACTTCGACCGGGCGGCCGGGTTCCGCCGTCGCGCCGAGGCGGCCTGGACCGCCACCTCCCCCGAGTGGCGGCGCCGGAGCGGCTCGTTCGGGATCGTCATCGACGTTTTTCCGGCCGGCGACGGGTTCGTCATCGCCCGCGAAGACTTTTCGACGCAACCGGCGTCGTTCCGATTCGACCTGCGCGGGGACGCCGCCGGGCAGTCGGACGCGCCGCGCGCGACCTTCCGGTTCGCTCCCGGGGCCGGCCTCTTCGAGGGGGAGAGCACGTCCGGCACGGCCTTGTGGGTCCCCGAGGCCACGGCAGACTACCGGACCGTGCGCCGCCGCGTGGAGACGATGGGCGCGGAGCGGTTGCGCGGCGGCAGTTAGTGGGTCTTCAATCTTGAGATCCTAGGTTCGGCCGAGGCGATTTTCGCGCCCG
>CAZWCX010000198.1:0-10053 GCA_964632945.1 uncultured Planctomycetia bacterium
TTCAGGATCCGGGTCAGGCGACCGTTCACGTCGGTATCGTTCACGTTGATCTGGCTGGCGCAATCCACGACCTTCAGCATGAAGAAGTCGCCCGGATTGCCGGGCGTGCGCCCGTAGGTGCCGGGGAACCCGCTGCGACCGGCGGCGGGACCCGAATACGCATACGGGGCCTGTCCGGAAATGCTCACGAGCCCGGCATGGAAGGAAACGACGTCCGCCGCACCCGGATCCGCCGGGCTGCGGCCGTACTGCCGCTGCGTCGGCCCCGAAGGAGCGGCAACCGCCTCCTTGAACAGTTCGCCGTAGAACCAGCGGTCAAAACCGCCGTCCACCAGGCCGGCCGGGAAGTTGACCCCCGCCCCGGCGTCCGCGTAGTTCGCCCCGGTGATCGTGTCGGTGTGGGCATAGTGCCCGGACCACGCCTGCCGCTTCTCGCCGAACTGGATTTGACCCAGGGCGAAATCGACACCCCCGTGCGCAATCATCCGCGCCCTCACCTGGTCGACGTAGCCGGCGGACATCTGTCGTTCCGTGCGCGTGATGCTCAGGAACGAGGTCCCGAGCACTCCGAGCAGGCAGATCACTCCCATCGACACCATCAGAACATATCCTTGTCGGGACCGCGCGCGTGCGGGGGAGGGGTGAATACGGTCGGACATCGGGATTCCTCCGGAAGGGAAGCGGGACTCCACAGCCCCCTTCTGTTCGGGATCCGCTCGTTTTCCTTTTGCCGCCATTCCGGATTTTTTCGCATCGGCGCGCACCCTCCGCGCGTCGGCGCCCCGGCGGGGTCCGGCCCGTGCTTGCCTTCCGGCGATCCTCCGGGTAGAGTCCTGAGCATCGAAATCGGAGGAAGTGCATGTTGCTTGAGCGTTTGCGTGGCGGTCGCCGTGCTGCCGGCCAGACCGAAACGATCCTGGTCGTGGTCGGAATCGCCGTGGCCTTGCTGATCGGAACGACCATCTTCGGTCGGAAGATCGCCAGTTTCTTCGCGAAGAGGACCGCGGATCTCGATGCGGGGACCCCGGCTTCGAAACCGGCCGACGGGGGGGAGGAGGATCAGTTCTTCGGGGTCCCTCTGGTGGATCCGGCGACGATCGCGATCCCGGCCGCGATCCAGGAGAGCGGCATCGTCTTCGATCCGAAATTCACCCCGCAACAGCAAGCCGCCTTCGTCGCCGCCCTTGCCCAACTCCCGAAGGCCCTGCAGGAACTGGCGCCCAAGACGCTGCAGTTCTCCACGCAGAAGAACGTGCAGGTGAACACGACCAGGCAGTTCATCATCATCGGCCCCTTTGCGCTCGATCCGAATGCCCCCGGGGCGATCAACGACTTCTTCGTGAAGACCACGGGCATCGACCCGGGGTTCACCGTCCCGCGGATCCTCTTCCATGAGATCGTCCACGTCTTCCACAAGCAGAACTCGGGGATCGTGGATCCTCTCTTTTCCGACTTCGACTCCCGGAAAGGGAAGTTGGAGTCGGACGAGCAGTTCGTGGTCGCGCAGTTCGCCATCGAAGCCGTCGAAGCGGAGATCAAGAAGCTCGCGAAGAAGAAGGGGAAGGAGGCGTTCGACCAGGACGGCCTCCCCAATCCGGAAG
The DNA here is from genome assembly GCA_964632945.1 of uncultured Planctomycetia bacterium. GTDB lineage: Bacteria > Planctomycetota > MHYJ01 > WSZJ01 > CAZWCX01 > CAZWCX01. Next base: position 1,602 of record CAZWCX010000198.1, read on the forward strand.
TGTTCGGCCAGATCCTCGACGAAAACCCGGACCTGAAAAAGGACCTGCAGGAGGCGCAGCGGGAAATCTCCGCTCGCCTGGAGGCCTTCGGGTTCCCCAGTCGCTTCCCGGGGGACGATCACGCGATCAAGAATCCGCGCGAGGCTTTCGCCATCGCGGTGGAGATCGCCAAGTTTCAGCCGGACAAGTTCCGCGAGTTCCGGGAGAAGGCGAACGACTCGGATCCCTCGAACGACGTTCTGTCCCCGGAGTTGATTCAGTTCATCGACGACCATCCCGAACTCTTGAAGTGAGGTCCGCCGTCATGGAGATCCGCATCCTGTTCGTGGCCCTCGCGGTCCTGGCCCTTGTCGCGGGGGTCGCCCGCGGTCAGCAGGGGAAGGAAAAGCCCCGGGATTGGTCGTGGTTGGCGCCGGGAACGACGACACGGGAGCAGGTGGTCGACCGAATGGGGCCGCCCGCCGCCACGTTCAAGCGCTCGCAGCTCCGCGGACGCCTCGAGGTGGAACCGCGCTCGGAAGGGGAGGGGGCCTTCGGCCGGCGACCCCGCACCGGGCCGGAGTCTCACGTCGAAGTCGGAGTCCTGTCCTATCCCCGAGTGGGGGACGAGGTCCACGACAACGTGCTCGTCTTCCGGGGCGATCGGCTCCTGTATGCGGTCGTGCGTCCCGGGGAGCACGAAGAGGCGGTGACCGACATCGAGAAGAAGTTCGGCGCCCCGCGCACGATTCGCATCGAGGTGACGGACGGCTGCGAAGTCGAGACGACCCTCGCGCTGGTCTATGCCGCCTCGCGGACGGCGTTTCTGGCCGCGGAGTCGGCCTCCGGCTGCTCGGAATGCAAACGCAAGATCGTCTGGGCCGGCCCGGCGGACTTCGCGCCCGATCTCGAAGGCGTGGAGTGGTCGTTGCCGGAAGCCCCGAAGCCGGAGAAGTAGACGTCCGCCGCCGAGTCGGCCCGGGCGGGCGGACGGGCCCGCGTTCCCCCTCCCCGTGCTTCCCCCGGGCCTCGCCCCCCGGCTTCCGCCGGCCCGCCGACGCCCCCGGCGACCGGCGGATTTTGGAATTGCCGCATCGCGTCACATCGACTACGATAGCGGTGTGAGGGAAGTCCCGGGCGTGATTCGTCGCCGGCGCCGCAACCCTGCGGTGCGGCAGCCGCAACCGTCCCTTGCGACGGGTCCGGGACCTCCCGCGGGGAAGGCGCAGGACGCGACCGGCGGATCCGCACGCGTGCCGCCCCCGGATCCCGCGACTCCGCCGGAGAGGAGGGAGCGAAAATGGCAGCGCGAATCGAACTCCGCGCGGGCGTCCTGCCGGCGTATGCGGACGTCCTCACTCCCGCCGTGATGGCGGCGCTCCATGCCCTCGCGCCTCTCAACCGCGACCGACGGGAGATGATGGACGCCCGGATCCGGCGACGGAGGGAGCGCGCCCGGGAAGGCCGACGGATCGACTTCCTCGATCCGGCCGCGAAGATCCCGCGCACGACGATCACGGTCCAGGACGCGCGCGACGGGAAGTTCGAGGGCCCGGAGATTCCTCCGGACCTCCAGCGGCAGTGGATCCAGGGCACCGGCCCCGCCACACGGCCGCGCGCCGGCCTGGAGACCGGGTTGCGCAATGTGGCGTACGCCCTCCTGTCCGGCGCCGACGGCTGGATGTTCGACGGCGAGGATGCGCTGGGACAGGTCGACACCATGTCGCTCGACAACCAGCGCAATCTGAAGAAGGCGATCGCGGGCGATCCGACGTTCCTGGCGATCGCGGAGCGCGTCGCGGAGGAAATGAACGAGTGGTCCGCCGGATTCTTCGGGCGGGCGATCATCGGTGACGTGCGGGAGCAGCTCTCCTTCACGACCCGGATCTATCGCGCGCGGGGGCTTCACCTCGACGACCGCCACGTGCGGGAGACGGGCGGCGACGGGTTCTCGGCCTCCATCGTCGACCTCGTGCTGTACGTGGTCAACAACCTCGACGCGCTCCAGGCGGCGGGGTCCTCGGTCGTCCTCTACCTCCCCAAGATCCAGACCGCCGGGGAAGCGGCCCTCTGGAACGACCTATTGACGGCGCTCGAAGGGCATCTGCGGCTTTCCGCCGGGACCCTCAAGGCGTACGTGCTGGTCGAGCAGATCGAAGCGTGCTTCCAGTTGATGGAGATCCGCGCCGCCCTCGGGGTCCATTTCGTGGGCTACAACACGGGGCGCTGGGACTACATCAACAGCGTCGCCGACGCGCTCTCCTGGGACCGCTCCTTCGTCAATCCGAACATCGACGCCATCGGCATGACCTACGGCTACATGCGGACGTACGAGGATCGCGTGCGCCGCGCGGTCAACACCCCGGATCGGAACGGCCGGTTCGCCCTCTGGCAAGGGGGGATGGAGCCCAACATCCCGGTCGGCTCCAAGGCGGGGGTCGAGGCGGGAATGAAGAAGGCGGTCGCCGGGGGCGAGCGGGAGCAGCGCGAGGGGGCGAGCGGGAAGTGGGTGGCCCACTGGAAGATGGTTCATATCGTGCGCCCGGTATGGGAACGAGCGGGCCAGGACAACCAGCTCGGACGACGGTTCCCGCGCCTGACGTACACCGCGGAGGATGCCGCCGGCCTGACGCTGCTCGAACCGGCGCCGCGGACCGTGCGCGGGGCGCGCGACCTGCTCAGCGTCGCCCTGCAGTACGGCAACGCCTTCGAACGGGGATACCAGGCCGCCGCCTTGAAACCGGCCGACTACTTCGGCAACGACGACGTCCTCTACCTGATGGAAGACATGGCGACCGGGGAGATCCGGGTCAGCATCCTCTGGGAGTGGCTGCACAAGGGGGCGACGTTCAACGAGGACGATGCCGGCACGGGCATTCGCGCGGGCGACGCGTTCACCCGGCCGCTCTTTGCGAGGCTTCTGGACGAGGAATACGCCAAGCTCCGCGCCGCCCGCGACCGGGACGTGCACGACGACTCCAAGGAAACCACCCTTCCGATCGCCCGGGAGATCGTGGCAGCCTGCGTCCTCGCGGACGTCAAGGCCCCGTGGACCATCGATCTCCTCAATCTCAATCTCGATGCTCAAGACCTGGACGAGGCCCGCAAGCGCATTCGCCGCTACTTCGACTCCTTCGGGGCCGACGGCACCCGCACGACTTGGAATCTCGACTTCGACGCTTCACGCGAGGGGAGGAATCCATGAATCCGTTCGATCAGGAACTCCGCGACACTCAGGCATGGTTCGACAGCCCGAGGTTCAAGGGGATCACCCGCCTCTACTCGGCGCGTCAGGTGGTCGAGCAGCGCGGCACGATCCGCAGCGACTACACGGTCGCCCGCACCGCGGCGTCCGCCTTCTACGCCCGGCTTCGCGAGCTCTTCGAACGCAAGTCGAGCATCACCACGTTCGGCCCCTATTCGCCGGGGCAGGCGGTCGCGATCAAACGGATGGGCATCGAAGGGATCTACCTCGGCGGCTGGGCAACCTCGGCCAAGGGGTCGACGACCGAAGACCCCGGTCCCGATCTCGCGAGCTATCCGTTGAGCCAGGTGCCCGACGAGGCCGCCGGTCTCGTGCGCGCCCTGCTCACGGCCGACCGCAACCAGCACTACCTGCGCTCGCGAATGAGCGCCGAGCAACGAAATGCCACGCCGGCCTACGACTATCGTCCGTTCATCATCGCGGACGCCGACACGGGCCACGGCGGCGACCCCCACGTTCGCAACCTGATTCGCCGGTTCGTCGAGGCCGGCGTCCCCGGCTACCACATCGAGGACCAGCGCCCCGGCACGAAGAAGTGCGGGCACCAGGGAGGCAAGGTCCTGGTGGCCTCCGATGAACAGATCAAGAGGCTCAATGCGGCGCGATTCCAACTCGACGTCATGGGGGTGGAGGGGATCATCGTCGCGCGCACGGACGCCGAGGCCGCCACCCTCATCGACGGACGCGGTGACGAGCGCGACCAGCCCTATCTCCTGGGCGTGACGAACGTGAACGTCCCCTCGTACAAGACCTGCATGCTGGCCCTGCTCAAGCGCTTGCACGATGCCGGAATCGCGGAGCTGAACGGATTCCACCTCTATGCCATTTCCGACGAGGAGTACCGGTCGGTCGATCCGTGGTTCGAACGCGCCGGGATCGCCACCCTGATCAAGGAAGGGACGGCGGTACACGCGAAGGGGAACTCCCTGTCGGTCGAGGCATTGGTCGACAAGGTCACCAACCGCCTGCTCGACGCCTGGGAGGCGGAGGCCGGTCTCAAGACCTACTCCGAAGCCGTCGGAGACGTGATGGAATTCCGCTCGCGGGAGGGCGAGGAGTTCGCCATCGACGTCAAGGAGTGGCGCAAGTTCGCGGATCACGCCTCGTTGCAGGCCGCCAAGGACAAGGCGCGCACGCTGGGAATCCATGTGATCTGGGACTGTGAGCGGGCCACGACGCCCGAAGGGTACTACCAGGTCCAGGGGGGGATCGACTATGCGATCGCCAAGTCCCTGGCGGTCGCCCCGTTCGCCGACATCCTCTGGATGGAGACGAAGACGGCGGACCTCGAGGATGCCAGGCGCTTCGCGAAGGCGATTCACGCCGCGTTCCCCGAGAAGATGCTCGCGTACAATCTCTCGCCGTCGTTCAACTGGGACACCACGGGGATGAGCGACGACGAGATGCGGCGCTTCCCGGAGGAATTGGGCCGGTTGGGATACGTGTTCAACTTCATCACCTACGGCGGGCACCAGGTCGACGGCCTTGCGGGCGAGGAGTTCGCGACCGCGCTGCGCCAGGACGGCATGCTCGCGCTGGCGCGCCTGCAGCGGAAGATCCGCCTGGTCGAGTCGCCGTACAAGACCCCGCAGACCCTGGTCGGCGGACCCCGCCTGGACGGGGCCTTGGCGGCTTCCTCGGGGCGGACCGCGACGACCCGCGCGATGGGGAAGGGGTCTACTCAGCACCAGCACCTCGTCCTCACCGAAGTGCCGCCCAAGCTCCTGGAAGAGTGGCTGGCGCTTTGGTCCGAGCACTACAAGCTGCCCGTCAAGCTGCGCGTCCGCCTGCGGCCGCACCGCGCCGGGTCGGAATTGCTCGAACTCGCCATCCATGGCGCCGCCGACGCCCGCGTCGCGAACGTCATCTTCGCGCCCATCCAGGACCGTCGCGGGCGCACCATCCTCTCGGTGCGGGACCAGAACACCCACGACATGGCCCTGCGCCAGAAGCGCCTGATGACCCTCATCCACCTGTACCTGGTCCACCGCTACAAGGCGGACTCGGTCCACTACGTCAGCCCGACCGAAGACAACCAGTACCAGACCGCGAAAATGAAGTCGCACGGCATCTTCCGCGAGGTCAACAACGAGGTCGGCCAGATCATCGTGGCGGAGGTGAACCACGACCGCATCGCGGAACTGCTGCGACCGGATCGGGAGGCGCTCGGCGCCCTCATCGCCAAGCGCGGGGAGGCCCGGTAGGGTACCGAGCCGCGGGACCGGGGGCGGCGGCGTAGGTGCGGGCCCGCCCCGCACCCCGGGTCACGCGGGTCATCTCGTCATTCGGCGCCTGAATTCGTCGGGAGCGTTTCATCGTCGGACAACCGGAAGGCGGAACCGATCAACAGAGCGCCGAGCAGGGCGGGAATCAGCAACACCTTTCCCCACGGACGCGCGCCGACGCCGCTATCCTGCGCAAGTCCCGGCGCCAGGAAAAGTGCGGCGACGCTTCCGCCGAGCAACATCACCAGCCCGGCCAGGAGGCGGAGCCAGGCTCCGGCTCCCGTCGCGAGCAAGCCGGCATATCCCGAGCGAATCCAACCCGCCATCCGGGCACCGTCGAAGGGACGCGGAAAGGCGGACCGGCCCCGCCAGGCGAAGTACGTCCCCACGACCGGAATCCAGATCAGCGCGCTCCCCAGGGCGAAATCGAACATCGCCGCGAAGACCAGCAACCCGCACCCCGCGGTGGTGATCGCCGGGGTGATCGCCAGTCGGGCGGCCGCCGGCACGGACACGACCAGCGCAATGGCCGAAGAGGCGCCGAGCACCGTGATCCGATGATCCCGCCCGCCCCGAGATGCGGCTTCCTGTGGATCTTCCCGCAACCGCTCCAACCCCGGCATGTCGGGGCGCTCACGAGTTCTCCGATCCTGGGTCTTGTAGGCCGACAGCGGAGCCACCAGCAGTGCGAGCGCAGGAATGAAGAGAAAGCAAAGGACGACCCGATTCGGGTAAACGGGAGATTCCGGGGTTACCATCATGCCTCGGCCTCCAACAGGGGCATGGCGATCCATCGCAACCGACGTGCCACAGCAGACACCGCGAACTTGCGCGCAACTCTACACAATATCATGGTTTGGGTACTAGGATCGGAACCACGAACCAGCCGCCCTGCGTCCGGTCGGAGCGGTGCGTCGGTGTGGAACAGCGCCGTCCCCCCACGCGCCGTTCGTCTGTGCGCCGGAAACGGGCGCGTCGCGTGGGCCGGTCGGCCTCTCCACGGGCCGATTCTCCCTGCCCTTCGATGCGCTCGCGAGCAGGGTCCTGCACCCGCCCCCCCGGTGCGCCCGCAGGGACCGCCCCTGGCATTCCCCGAAACCGCTGGATCCGAGATCCGGTACTCCACGGTGTCCCCGACGGAGGATATTCCGACATGCATCGATGGCGCACCCTGCCCCTGACGGTCCTGCTCGTCTGTGTTCTACCCGCCGACCTGCGCGCCGAGCCCGGTCCCCAGGACTCTCCCGCCGCAGCCGGGCAATCGGAGGCCACCTCGGTCCTGCAAACGATCGAATTCCCATTCCTGACCGACGCGGTCCGGGAGAACCGCCCGGTGAAGATCAAGGCGATATTCCCTGCGGAGGGGGGGCCGTTTCCGCTCGTGATCTTCTCTCATGGCGGCGCGGGTTCGTGGGACGCCCACCTGTTCGAGGCGGAGAATCTTGCGCGCCACGGTTACGTGGCGTTCTGCCTCGAGCACCCGACCTGCAACATCGACACGGTGCGCAAGTACGTGCGCGAGGATCGGGGGCCGGTCAAACAGCGCTTCACGCGGGCGCTCAACCGCATCGTCAAGGACCCGAGCGCCGTGCTCGGCCGTCCCCGTGACGTGTCGTTCGCCATCGACCGCGCCGAGGAATGGAATCGGAGCCACTCCCGTCTGAAAGGGAAGATCGATCTCTCGCGAATCGCAGTGGCCGGACACTCCTTCGGCGCCTACACGACGCTGACGGTCTGCGGGGCCCGACCGATTCTCGACCACCTCGATCCCCCCATGGGAACCGGAATGGCGGAGGATCTCAGCGACCCCCGGGTCACGATCGGCATCGCCATGTCGCCGCAAGGCACGGGGACTTCGCGTTTCGGCCCCGGGAGTTTCTCGACGATCCGGCGCCCGCTCCTCTGCTTCAGCGGGTCCAAGGACGAACAGCTCGGCCACGACGGATCGACCCAGGCCCCGGAGACTCGATGGGAGGCGTTCGAGTTGATGCCCGACGGGGATAAGTACTTCGTGTGGCTGGAAAATGCCGACCACCTGTCCTTTGCGGACAACCCGAAGAGCGAGCTGTTGCCTTCCCCGGCGCGCGAAGACACGATGCGCATCTGCAAGGCATTCCAGCTCGCCTTTTGCGACGCCTACCTCAAGGATCGTGCGGAAGGGCGCTCGCTCCTGACCCAGGACCATGCGACCTCTCTCTGCGGCCGGCAGGTACCGCAGGCGACGTTGCGCGTGAAGTGACGGGGTCCGGGTGGGGGAGCGGGGCGCACCGAATGTTCCCCATTCGGCCGGGCGCCGGTAGAATGCGTTCCCGGGAGTCCGGCCCTCGGGCCCGTTCCGGGTCGGCCGGCCTCCGCGCCGGAGGACTCTCAGGATGCCCACACGCGTGGACCCGCTCGCCGCCCTTCGCCGGGTGTGGGGATTTGAGGAGTTCAAGCCGCTGCAGGGCGAAGCCGTGGGGGCCGCCCTGGCCGGGCGCGACGCGCTGGTGGTCCTGCCGACCGGGGGAGGCAAGAGCCTCTGTTATCAGTTGCCCGCCGTCTGCGGCGGCGGCATGACCCTGGTGGTGTCGCCGCTGATCGCGCTGATGGACGACCAGGTCGCCGCGGCCCGGGAGGTCGGGATCCGAGCGGGCGCGCTTCACTCCAACGTGGGGGGCGGAGACCGCCGGAACGTGCGCGCCGCCCTCGACCAGGGCGAACTGGATCTCCTGTACGTCAGTCCGGAGCGGCTGTCGATCGGCGATCTGCTGCCCCGCCTCCGGGACCGCGTGTCCCTCCTCGCCGTGGACGAGGCGCACTGCGTCTCCCACTGGGGACACGAGTTTCGCCCCGAGTACCGCCAGTTGCAGGATGCCTTCGAGTCGTTTCCCCGGGCCGCGCGGATGGCGCTCACCGCCACGGCCACCCGGACCGTGCAGGAAGACATCGTCGAGCAGCTCGGGCTGCGCGATCCGGAGCGACTGATCGGCCATCCGGACCGGCC
>CAZWCX010000199.1:0-10027 GCA_964632945.1 uncultured Planctomycetia bacterium
ACGGCCGCGGGGGGGGGGGGGGGGGGGGGGGGGGGGGGGGGGGGGGGGGGGGGGGCCCCGCGACCCGCTCCCGGGTGCCCGCGGGTTCGGTGATTTCCGTCGCGGAACCGGGCGTCCTCGCCGCGGCCACCCCCGGCGGGGGCGGCGGCAGGCCCATGGGCGGGGGCGGCGGCAGCGGTTCCATCGGCAACGGGACCGCCGCAGGGGGGGGCGGGGCGGGGACGGCTTCCTCGCCGGCGATCTTCACGCGCTTGAACTTGAGACCGCCTTTCGCCGTCTCCTTGCGCTCGACCGGGGCCTCGGCCGCGGCGGCGGGCCGAGCCGCGGGAGGGGGCGGGGGAGGCGCCGGCGTCTTCGTCCGGGCGGCCGCCTGGAACTCCTCCGTCGACGGCGCCGACTCCAGGAGCGGTTCAAACGTGGCCAGCGTCGGTTCGTCGTCCGCGGGGACCTCCGCGGCGGCGGGCGGCGCGGCGAGCGCCGCGGCCGTGTACCCGCCCTCGTTCACGGCGGGATTCAACCGGACGTGGAACCCGGTCGAGGATCGCGCCGGCAGTTCGCGGGGGCAAAGCGCAAGATAGGGGACCCCATTCTCCTGGAGCAGCGTCGTCAGATTTCCGGCAAGGTAGTCCGCCACGCCGAGGACCTGATACACGCGCCCCATGGTGGCCGACTGCATGATCGCGGGGGCGAAGAATTCGTCCGCGCGGCGGACGGTGATCCCCAGATACTCGCCCAACGCGGCCGCGTCGGCGCCGGGATCGCACCAGAAGGCGTTGCGGCCCAGCAGCGCCGCGGCCATCTCCGCGGTCCGCCGGGCCAGCGCCGGATCGTCGACGAACTCGATCGGCACCCCGACCGATTCGAGTTCCGGATACAGACGGTAGAGGTAGTGGCCCGGCAGGACCAGCGGGTAGCGCTCCGCCGCGCCCTGCCGCAGGACCAGGACCATCAGGTTCTGCGCGACCGCAAACTCGATCCCGGAGAGCAGCGTGTCGAGGTCGAGCGGCGACCCCGCGCCGCGGAGAATCTCTTTGGTCTGATTGCGATCCCGCCGCTCGTTGAGCGCCATCGCCACGTCGAAGGTGATGCCGACGAACTCCTCGGTGCGCTTGTACTCGACCGCTCCCTGCTCGCCGGCGAGCAGGAGCGCGTCCCGGGAGGAGATCCACCCCTGGTCGATCATGCCGTGCAAGAGGGCCGTCACCGCATCGTCGCTGTCGCCGGTGTCGGCAATGAGGATCACCCGCGGCGTGAACAGCCGGCTGCCGGAGAAGGCGTCGTCGAGAAACCAGCCTTCTTTTTCCGCGCATTCGCGGATGCCGTCGACTTCCGGGGCGTGGCGGACGCCGCGTGCGCGCATCCGATCGAGCGGGGACCGCTTGGGCGGCCCCTCGCGCAGGCGCGCCATGCCCTGGGTGAGGCGTTCCAGAACGGTCGTCGGGTCCATGGGGCGCTCTTGACCTGCGAAAGCCGGAGGGTAGGTCGATTCTAGCGTCGATCCCGATTCGCGCAACTGAAAAACCCGCAGGTGGGGGCGGGGCCCCGATTTTCGCTTGACACCTGCGTGTTCACCTGTATAATTTCGTTCAACTGAAAGTGTTGATCTCCTTTCAGACGCTTGGATTTCAACGCTTGTCGGGCGCGGGTCGCCGGGTGGCCCCGTGCGGTATCTCTCGCCCCAACCGGGGGTTCCGGAGGGCGACCAACGGATGTGTGGTGGCGGGGACCGCCCTTCGGGGCCTTCCCTGCGTGGGCCGGACCCAAGACCCGTCCGCCGCGCCGCCGGGCGCGCGGACCCAACCGACAGGGAGAAGCACCGTGCAACCTACCCCCCTGAAAGACAACGGCAAGAGCGAGGCGCTATCCCAGGCGCTTCAGCAGATCGAGAAGCAGTACGGCAAGGGCTCCATCATGCGGCTTGGCGGCAAGTCGCATCTGGACATCACCGGGATTTCCACCGGCGCGCTGTCCCTGGACGTCGCCCTGGGCGGCCGCGGGGTCCCGCGCGGGCGGGTCGTGGAGATCTTCGGTCCGGAGTCGTCGGGCAAGACCACGCTCTGCCTGCACATCGCCGCCAACGCGCAGCGCGTAGGCGGAACCGCGGCCTTCATCGATGTCGAACACGCCCTCGATCCGCAGTACGCGCGGAAGATCGGCGTGAACATCGACAACCTGCTCGTCTCCCAGCCCGACTACGGGGAGCAGGCGCTGGAAATCGCGGAGTGCCTCGTCCGCTCGAACGCCGTCGACGTCATCGTCGTCGACTCGGTCGCCGCGCTCGTGCCCAAGGCCGAACTCGAAGGCGACATGGGCGACCCGCAGATGGGCCTGCAGGCCCGCCTGATGTCCCAGGCGCTGCGCAAGCTCACCGCCACGATCTCGAAGTGCAAGACCTGCGTCATCTTCACCAACCAGATCCGCGAAAAGATCGGCGTCGTCTTCGGCAATCCCGAGACCACGCCGGGCGGCCGCGCCCTCAAGTTCTACGCCTCCGTGCGCATCGACATCCGGCGCCTGCAGGCGATCAAGGACTCCGAGGAGAGCACGGGCAATCGCATCCGCTGCACGGTGGTGAAGAACAAGATCGCGCCCCCGTTCCGCAAGGCGGAGTTCGACATCTTCTTCGCCAGCGGCATCTCGTTCGAGAACGACCTGATCGATCTGGGCTGCACGCACGAGGTCATCGAGCGGTCCGGAACCTGGCTCTCGTACAAGGAACACCGGATGGGCCAGGGGCGGGATCGCGCGCGGGAGTTCCTGGGCCAGAACCCCGACATCGCCCGGGAGATCCACCAGGCGATTCTTCAGAAGGTGGGCCTGGCCGCGCCGCCGCTGGCACCGGCCGCGAAGGACGGGAAAGACGAGAAGGAGGCGGATGCCAAACCCGCGGAGGTGCCGGCCGCGCGCGAGACGCGCGAACCGGCGCGGGCCGCGGCCAAGAAATAATACGAAGCTCTCTCTCGCTGGCGGTTCGTAGGACTCAACCTAACCATCCACTGACCACACCACACCGATACCGCCATGGGAAGAGCCGCCGGCCTCGCGCCGTCGGCTCTTCACCTTTTTTCGGGCCCTCCGACGGCGCGCCGCTGCGCGCCCGGAGGCGCCCCCCGGTTCGTCTCGGCCGCGACCGCCCCAGGGGGAGGCGCGCGGCCGTACAGAGACTTCGGTCGGTCTTGCCGGTCGCCGACCCCTTCCGGAGGGCGTCCCGGACCGGCCGCGGACCGTGGCGCGACCGCCCGCGCGCTTCCGACCGATCCCTCCCTCTCCGCAGAGACGGCGGGATCGCTCGTGGCGCCGTTGCCCCGGACTCCACGAAGCCCCACGGGCGGCGTGGTATTACTTCGGCATTTGCCGCCGCGAGCTTGAGCGGCCTCCCGGCGCCTCTTGCCCTTCCACGCACCCGCGGCTATAGTGGATCGTCCTCGCCGGCACCGTTCCGGGCGGGGACCCGGGGGCGCGCGGCCGCGCCCCGGAATTCGAGATCGCCTGGCGCAGGTCGTACCCATGAACCCCCGTTCCCTGGCCGCCGCCCTCGGCGTCGGCGGCCTGCTTCTCGGCCTCGTGCTCGGGTTCCTGGTCGGCCGCGAATCGGCGCCCCGAGCCGCCGTGCCCCGCGCCGTCGACGCCCATGAGAAGGCGCCTTCCGCCGCGCCCGCGGCGCCCGATGCCGCCCTGGTGGACGCGCTCCGCCGGGAAATCGCCGACCTCAAGGCCCGCGAGGTCCGCTTGCGCACCGAGGCCCTGGGGGCGCGCCGGCCGCGCCGGGGCGGGGAGGCCGAGGCGGGCGCCCCGGCCGACACGGCCACGACGCCCGCCGGCGTGCGCCGCCCGGGCACCCCGGAAGAGTTGCTCACGGCCTTGGCCCAGGCCCTGCAGGGGCGGGACGGCCCCGCGCTGGCCTACCTCCGCGCCCTGCTCGGCGAGCAGATCCAGAACGGGACGCTGCCGGCGACGACCGTGGTCGCGTGGCTGCGCACCGCGACCGATCCCGCCCTGCTCGAGCACCTCGCGGACGTGCTTGCCTCCCACCTGCCCGAGGGTCTGCCCTCCGACGCCCTGGGCGGGCTGGTCGCCGCCGCGAAGTCCGGCGCGGACAAGGCCAACCGGCTGGCCGCGCTCAAGGTCCTCAACGGCGCCTACCTCAACCCCTCCGAGGCGCTGGCCGACATCCGCGCGATCGCCGAGGGCGACCCCTCGTCCGAGGTGCGCCTCGAAGCGATGGTCATGCTCTCCCGATACCTGAGCGATCCCCATCTGCCGGAATATCGCGAGGTCGCCGACTCGTTGCAGCGCACCGCCCGCCACGACGCCGATCCCCGGCTTCGCGCGGAGGCGGTCATGTCGCTCGACCTCTCCCGGCCGGGCGGCTCGGAGGGCCGCCTCCTGCTCGAGATTCTGGCGAGCGACCAGGATGAGGACGTGCGCGCGACGGTGGCCGCACTGCTCCCGACCGCGGCGCACCTCGACCCCGGGACGCGCCTCGTCGCCATGGAAGAACGGTACGCGAAGGACGCCTCCCCGATGGTGCGCCGCATGCTGCTCGGCTCGATCGTCCAGGTCGGCGGCGCGCAATCGGCCGGCGTCCTCGAGCGAATGCGCGGACTGGATCCGACCTTCCAACAGGACATCGACGACTATCTCTCCATCCTGCGCTCGGGGGTCACGGATTGGACGGAGGTCGAGTCGCGAAAGGCCGCCCTGCCGGCCGGAAACGCGCTGCCGGAGATGGTCCGCTGACGGGTGATTCGATGACGGCCTGGGGCCCTGGGGTATTCGACGACCCTCTGGCGGTCGCGGTACGCGCGGCCTTTGAGCGGGCCGTGGCGGCGGGCGCGCCGGTTCCGGAGGCGACCCAGGCGACGCTGGCGCTCTTCGGCGACTCGCTCGACGACCCCGCGGCGAGCGACGTGATCTATCTTGCGCTCGCCTGCTTGCAGTCCGACCTGGGCATGCTGCAGGGCGGCGTGCGCAAGCGGGCGTTGGCGGCGATCCTCGGCAACGGCGCGATGTCCGACTGGCGGAATCGCCCGGCCGAAGCGCAGGCCGCGCGGGCCGCGGCGCTCGAGGATCTCCGGTGGCGACTGGAATGACGGCGGCCGGCCTTGCCGCAGGAGGCTCCGAATCATGAAGGCGACCCTCGCGGGGTTTTCCGCGCTCTTGCTGCTGGCGGCGGCGCTGGCCCTGGCCGGGAACCGCCAGGGCGCGCGCTTCGCCCGCGCCGCTCCCGCCGCACCCCCGCCGAGTCCCGACCGGGCCCTCGCGATGTCGGAGACCGTGACGCGCGCGCGCGCCCGGAAGCCGGCCGCGCCGGTCCCCGCCGAATCGGCCCCCGGCCCCAGCGCGACCCCCGCAGACCGATCCCCTGCCCGGGCCCACGAGCCGGCCTCCGGTACTCCGGAATCCCCGGCCACGCCCGCGTCGGCCGACGCCCCGGGAGCCGCGCGGGATCCCGATTCCGCCCGCGCGAATCTCCCCCGGCTCGCCCCTGACGCGGCCCTGCCCGCAACCGCGACGGTCGCCGCGCTTGCCGTCCTCGCCGCGCACCGCTCCGACATCTCTTTTTCGGAGGCGTCGCTCGCCGACGTGGTCGCGCTCTTCCGACTCTATACCGGCGCGGACATCCGCATCGACGCCGGCGATGTCCCGCGCCCGGACCGGCTCCTGGTCTCGGTGGACATTCTTGACATGCCGTTCGACCAGGCGCTGGGCACCGTCGTCGGCCTGCTCGACCTGACGTATCGGGCCGAAGACGGCGTCATCCGCATTTTCCGGCCCACTCCCCGCTGATTCCCCCTTCCAGGAGGCTTCCGGATGGCCCGCTCGTCCGTCGCCCGCACCGACTCCGCGCTGCCGAAGACCGACGCGGAGCTCTTGTTCGCGTCGAGCCTTGACGCGAACATGCGCTACGCTTCCGGCTTCCTCGCCGGCGATCCCTTCCTCTACGTGGGGGTGCGCGGTCGCAAGGTGCTCGCGGTGAGCACCCTGGAAATCGACCGGGCCAAACGGCAAGCCCCGGTGGACCGGGTGGTGGCGATCGCCGACGTCGAGGCGCGGCTGCGCTCGCCCCGCCGCAAGACGGTACCGTACAGCATGATCGTGGCCGACCTCCTCCGGGAACTGCGCGTCAAGTCGGTGGCCGTGCCCTCCAACTTTCCGCTCCTGTTGGCCGATTCGCTGCGCCGCCGCGGCATTCTCGTCTTTCCGCGGCCGGAGCCGTTCTTCCCGCGCCGCGTCGTCAAGCGCGCGGAAGAGGTGCGCGCCATCGCCGAGGCCGTTCGCATCACCGAGGACGCGCTCGCCGGCGCGATCCGCCTGATCGCTTCCGCGCGGATCGCCAACGGTCGCCTGTGGCGCAACGGCACGCCGCTCACGGCGGAGGACGTCAAGCGCTACCTGGCCGAGCGACTCATCGGCGACGAACTCGTGGCCGCGGAGACGATCGTGGCCTGCGGCGACCAGGCCTGCGATCCGCACGACCGGGGCAGCGGTCCGCTGAAGCCGGACCAGGCGATCGTCCTGGATGTGTTTCCGCGTTCTGCCCAGTCCGGCTACTGGGCGGACATGACGCGAACGGTCGTGCGCGGGCGCCCGTCCAGCGCGCTCCAGAACGTCTATGCCGCCGTGGTCCTGGCCCAGCAACGCGCGGTCCGCGCGGTGCGGGGCGGCGTGACCGGCGGGGAGGTCCACGAGGTGGTGGAAAAGACCTTTGCCGAGGCGGGGTTCAAGACCGAGAAGAAGAACGGCCGCTGGCAGGGCTACTTCCACGGCACCGGACACGGCGTCGGGCTCGACCTGCATGAACTTCCCAAGGTGGGCCGGAACGCCGGCCCGCTCCCGGTCGGCGCCGCGATCACGATCGAGCCGGGCCTCTATTATCCGGGGATCGGCGGCGTGCGGATTGAGGACCTGGTGGTGGTCCAGAAGGGCGGCTGCCAGAATCTCAACCGGTTGCCCAAGACCTTCGTCGTGTGACGCGCGCGCGGACCGGGGAGCGGGGAAGGCGGGGAAGGGAGACGGGGGTCGGCCGTCGCCGCCCCCGCGGCGGCTCCGGAACCGCCGCCCCGGACGCCTACGGCTCCGCGCGTCCCGGCGGCTCTTGCGGGGACCGCAGACTCGCGTTCTCGATCACCAGGGTCCCGGCCACCCAATCGCCGACGCGCCGGCCCTGATCGCCCACCGCAAGCATGACCGCGCCGAGTTGGTACTGGCCGATGAGCGAGTCGATGACGCGGAACACGTTGCGCGCGAGCGAGGCGCGCAGCCCCACGGTGGGTTCGGCGTCCCGCACCACCCGAAGCCCGAGCAACGCCTTCCCCGGCGTGGTGCCCCAGACCGCCTCGCCGACACAAAGCACCAACCCGTACAGAGTGCCCGCCGCCACGATCGCCAGGAGCACCCAGTCGGCCGAAAGGGGTGGTTCCAGCCGCGTCCCGTCGTTCCACCCGACGCGAACCAGAAGCGCGTACGCCGCCACGACCCCCAGGGTGAGTCCGCCGTCCACGACGTGGGCGGTGAAGCGCCGGAACAGCGAGGCGACCCGCACGCGGCCGTACTCCGTGCTGACCCACCGATCGCGACGGCGCTCCGCGTAGCGCGAACAAAGGGCGATCCCGGGAAAAGCCAGCACCACCATCAGGAATCCGGTGCCGACGAAGCCGCGCACGATCCGTCGTATGTCACTGACCCCCGGCGCCTCCCGCTCTTCCCCCCAACGTCCGCCCGCGAACTCGCGGATCCGGACCGTGTCGAGATCGAACTGGACATACGCCACCCGGTCTCCCCACCCCGCGGCCGCGAACGCCGACTGCGGATGGAGGTCGGACTCGATTCCCCCGCCCGCACGCCACACGCCGCCTTCAAAGATGTGGTGCTCCATCCCCACCAGGCCGAGCAATCGCGGCAGGTTCATCCGGTCGAAGAACACGATCAACCGGTCCCCTTCCGCGGCAACGGCGTAGTTCTCCACCGGGCCGAAGTCCCGCGCCCGGCTCCAGCCGGATTCGGTAAGCCGGGAAAAGCGCAGCGTGGAAAACGACTTCCAGAACACCCACGGAAGTCCCCCGACGTAAACGAGCCGGTGGTCCGTCCCGGCGCCGGCGCGGATCCGCCCGAACGGGACGGAGACCGGCCCCGCCCCCTGGACGGGGTCCGCCCAGGGATCGGGCTCTTCCTCCGACCCGTTCCCGTCGGCCGGGTCTTCCGTTTCTTCTTCCTCGCCGTCCGCTTCACCGCCCAGGTCTTCCCGGTTGTCTTCCCCCTCCCGGCCGGAGGCCTCCGCTTCTTCTCCCGCGGTGAGGCCGCCCCCGGGAATCGCCACCGGGGTCTCGTCCCGCCACGATACGCCGTCGAACCGGGCAAGGTGGAGCGCCCCGTCCCGTTCGACGAGCGCCTGGATGCCGTCCCCGTGCGGTTGGACGGCCAGCACCGTTCCCTTCGTCTCGATGCGCCGTCCCGCGCGCTCCGCCGACACCTCCCTCGCCCCCTGGACGTCGACAGCCCAGACCGATCCGCCCGCTACGCCCACGCCGACGACGTCGGGAAAGCCGCTGCCGAGCGACGGCGCCGCCGTGACGGAGCAGCCGCCGTCCCGTTCGATGCGCACCCAATCGGCGCGCCGGGAGCCGCGCCAGGAAAGCGGCAGGTGGGCCTCGCGGTGGATGACGAGTCGGTCGCCCTCGAGGAATGCGTAGACGGTCCGCCGATCCGCGAAGGCGCCGACGAACGCGGTCGCCGCCAGACCGATGGCGAGCAGCCAGACGAGGCAGCCGAATCCCGCCACGGCGACGCCGGGCCCCGCGCGGCCCCGCGCCGGGCGAGGCGTCTTGCCCGGGATTTCCTGCGCCGCAGCCGCCTCGAAGGGGGCCGGCGACGCGCTCGGCGGAGGGCCCGCCCCGGGATCGGCGGGCGCCGGCGGCCCGTGGAAGGGGGAATTCGGGGGCTGGTTCATCGGGGCCACGTTCCGCCGGTCCGCCCGCGGGCCTGGGGCCGCGGGCTCCGGACGCCCTATACGTCCAGGTTCTTCACTTCGAGCGCGTGCTTTTCGATGAAGTCGCGGCGCGGTTCGACTTCTTCGCCCATCAGGATCGAGAAGATCTCGTCCGCCTTGATCGCATCCTCGAGGCGCACCTGCAGGAGCCGGCGACGCGCCGGATCCATCGTGCTTTCCCACAGTTGCTCCGCGTTCATTTCCCCGAGTCCCTTGTAGCGCTGCACGTCCAGACCGGTCTGCCCGATCTTGCGGATCTCCTTCAGCAGGTCGTGCAGGTCGACGATGGGAGTCTGTTTGCCGTCGAACCAGAGCTCGTAGCGGGGCGGCTGCTCCGGCTTCGCGGCCTTCTCCATCCGCTCCTGGCGCTCCGCCCGTTCCGACTTCTCGCTCGCGAACACCTCGCCCGGTTCGTACCCCATCTCGCGCAGATCCCGGACGGTCTGCTCGACCGCCTGGCACTCGTGGAATTCCTTGAGCTCGATCACGCTGTCGGCTTCCACCCCCTCGTCGAGGGGCGAATACGTCTCGTCCGGATCGTAGATCACGTACTCTTTGCCGGTGCGCTGGCGCAGCCCCTCGATGAATTGATTCTGTTCCTCGTCGCTGAAGAAGTAACGCACGTCGCCCTGAACCGCAGCGCGGTAGAGCGGCAGCCGGCCCGTCGCCGCGTCGCCGGCGGCGAGGTACTTCTGCAGCGTCAGGCCCTTCTTCTGCAGGGCGGCGGCGTGTTCTTCCAGGCGCACGATCAGGTCCGCGAGTTTCTTGATGTCTTCCCGCTCGAGCCGACGCGAGTCGCTGAGCCGAACCAGCGAGGTCCCCTCGACCCCCAGGTCGACCAGGGTGCGCTGCATTTCCCGGTCGGAGAGGACGTACGACTCCACCTGCCGCCGCTTGACCTTGTAGAGCGGCGGGCACGCCACGTAGAGATTGCCGTTTTGGATCAGTTCGTTCATCTGACGGAAGAAGAACGTGAGCAGGAGCGTCCGGATGTGCGAGCCGTCGACGTCGGCGTCCGTCATGATGATGATCTTGCCA
>CAZWCX010000200.1:0-10007 GCA_964632945.1 uncultured Planctomycetia bacterium
TGCTACGGCGGCGACATCACGCGCAAGCGGAAGCTGCTGGAGAAGCAGAAGGAAGGGAAGAAGAAACTGAAGAGCGTCGGGCGGGTCGAGATCCCGCAAAAGGCCTTCATGGCGGTCTTGGCACCCGAAGAGTAGTCGAGCGGCAGGCAATGAACCAGGAGCGGATCGCCCCGGGCATGGATGGGCCGTCGGCCCGGCTGCCCCGCGAGCCCCTGCGCACGATCAGCCCGGCCGCGGGGCCCGGAGCGGGAGAGGGGCCGGAACCCGGAGCCTCCCTCGACCCCCGGGACGATGCCGTCGGCGACGCGGACGAATCCCGGGAACCCGGCGGGGGGGAGCCTGCTGCCCGCGGACCGGGGACGGGCCCGACCGGCCTCCTCGAGCCGCCGGCCGAGTCCCCGCCCGGGGAGCGCCCGGCATCGCCGGTCGCACCCTCCGCCGCGGGCGCGCCTTCCGCCCGGGTCAGACCGGCGCGCGCCACGGCCGCGACCGACGACAAGCTCCTCCCCTGGCTCCGCGAGAACTTCGAGGCCGTCGTCGTCGCCTTCGTCATGGCGCTCGTCATCCGCTGCTTCTGCGTCGAAGTGTTCAAGATTCCGACCGGCTCGATGCAGCCGACCCTGATGGGGCACGCCGTCACCGGCGACCGCATCATGGTCAACAAGTTCCTCCTCCACTTCGTCGACGTCTCCCGCTACGACGTCATCGTCTTCCGCTACCCGCTCGACTCGTCCCGCAACTTCGTCAAGCGCGTCGTCGGCATCGGACCGGAGACGCTGAAGCTCAAGGACGGGGATGTGTACTCCCGCACGCCCGACGCCATCCGGTTCCGGCTCGCGAAGAAGCCTCTCGAGGTCCAGGAGGCGATCTGGATCCCGGCCTACGACAGCCAGTTCGACCAGGAACATCTCCTCAGCCATTGGACCGTCAGCGACGATGAAGCCTGGCGCCTGACGGGGCAGGACTTGCGACTGGACGCCGCGCGCGCGGACGGGGGCGAGGTGCGGCTGCACTACAACCGGCACATCTCCGACTACTACCGGGAGAACGTGGGGGAGAAGGGCGGTTCCCACTGGGTCGGCGACGTGAAACTGTCCGCGGTCTTCTCCATCGAGTCCGGCACCGGCGGCGTTCTCTTCCACCTCTACAACGAGCCGTATGCTTTCACCGTCCGGCTCTCGGTCGGCGGGGGCAGCGTCCTCGGATACGACAACCTCCACGCCGCGTCGGAGACGCAGCGTGTCCCGATCAAGGACGTTTCGCTCGAGCGCAATCGCCTCTACAAGGCCGCCGTCATGGCTTTCGACGGCACGCTGTACGTGACGCTGGACGACGTCCCCGTTCTCCGTTTCGATTACGTCGACGAGGAGGACCTGGCCACCTCCGCGTCCTTCGAAAAGCGCATCGCCTTCGGCGTCAAGGATGCCGCCGTAAAGGTGTCGCAACTCTCCATCCACCGCGACCTTTACTACTACTCCGACCGGACCAACGTGCTCGCGGAAGGGAACACCGTCGACATTCCGGCCGGGAGCTACTTCATGATCGGCGACAACTGTCCCAACAGCAAGGACAGCCGCGCGTGGAAGCGCAAATGGGTCCGCCTCACCAGCGGCGCCATCCTCGAAGGGGACCACGACGGGGAAAGCGACCGGAGCAACTTCTCCCACGAAACGGACGGGTTGCGGAAGATCAAGGACATGCACGGCGTGGTCCACCACGTGCCCGAGGACGCCATCGTCGCCGAGGGGGCCGATTACCACCGATTCGTCCGGGAGCAGGAACTCGTGGGCAAGGCCTTGCTCGTCTGGTGGCCCCTCAAGCGCGCCAAGCGGATCCGATGACGACGGAGGTCCAGGACATGGAGCAAACGAGGAAGGCCTCCGGCGGCGATGCCGCGCGCGCAGGCGCCGACCGGCGCCCCGATGCGCAACCGCCCGCCGTCAGCCGTCCGACTCTGCCGGGTATCGTACTTCTCCGTGTGGATACCCTGGCCAAGGTCTACCGGGACCGCAAGGTGGTCGACGGGGTGAGCTTCGAGGTCAATCACGGAGAAATCGTGGGACTGCTCGGGCCGAACGGCGCGGGCAAGACCACCTCATTCAAGATGACGATGGGCATGGTGGAGCCCGACGGCGGCCGCATTCTGTTGGAAGGGGAGGACATCACCCGGTTGCCGATGTACCGCCGCGCGCGCAAGGGGATCGGCTACCTGGCGCAGGAACGCTCCACCTTCCAGCGATTGACCGTGCGCGAAAACCTGCTGGCGGTCCTGGAAACCCAGGGGCACGATTCGGCCACGCGCAAGCGGATCGCCGACGACCTGATCGCGGAGTTCGGCCTGGTGAAGGTCGTGGACCAGTTGGCCTACACTCTCTCCGGCGGCGAGACGCGCCGGCTGGAAATCGCCCGCGCCCTGACCACCGAGCCGAAGCTCCTCCTGCTCGACGAGCCGTTCTCGGGAGTGGACCCGATCGCCGTCGCGGAGATCCAGGAAATCATCCGCCGGCTCCGCCAGGGACGCGGAATCGGCACCCTCCTCACCGATCACAACGTTCGCGAGACCCTGTCGGTCACCGACCGTTCGTACATTATCGATACCGGCCGCATCCTCGCCCAGGGGCGTCCGGAGGAGATCGTCGCCAACCCGCTGGTTCGCAAGGTGTACCTGGGCGAACATTTCACGATGTGATCCGGAGCCTCCCCCCATGCCCGACTCCCCCAGGCCCCCGCGCAGGTCCGTGGACCCCGTCGTCGCCATGGTCGCCGGCTGGGCGATCCCCGGCGCCGGCCATCTCCTGATCGGCCAGGTGAAGAAGGGCCTGTTCTTCTTCGTCGTCCTGATCCTCACCTTCGTCGCCGGACTCTTCCTGGCCGATTTTCGAACCGTGCGGGCCTCCGACAATCCCTTCTACTTCGTCGGGCAGGTCGGATCGGGCCTCAACCTGCTGCTCACCTACCTGTGCACCAACCTGCATCCGCGCGGGTGGATGCCGCAAGTCTACTTCGAGCCCGGACTGCTCTACATGTCGGTATCCGGCCTGCTGAACATCCTGGTAATCATGGCGATCCTGCCCCCGGTCGAAGTCAAGGCGGGGGAACGGAAGGGGAGCGGCGCCGTGAGTCCCGAGGACAAGGGTGTGGAGGAAGGGGCGGCGAAGGCCGATTGACCTTGCGGTCAGATCGCCCTGCCGAGCACGGCGATCAGGGCGCAGCCGATCACGATCAGGACGGTCAGCAGCACGAAGGTGCGGAACGACCGCTTGAAGATCACGCCGAAGTCGTCCTCTTTGGTCGCCCAGAGGACGAGGCTGATGATGAAGCAGATGGGGAAGAACAACCAGAAACTCTTCATTCGTCCTCACTCGGCCGTCGGCCGTCTCTTCGCGGGCGCCCCGCCCGCCGATCGCTCGCGGATCACGGCGGACCTCCGAGTCCTGCCGGCGGAATTCTCCGGCCGCGCTACGGGATGATCATCCGCACGAACCCCTCCTTACGTTCCTCCACCTCCCGCTGCGTCACCGACTTCAGCCGCTCCAGCCCGAAACCCTCGACGTTGAACGAGGCCAGGATGGTGCCGTGCAGGAGGGCGTGGCGCAAATCGGTATCGGAGGTTTCGCTCCCGCGCACCGACCGGCGGTGCCCGTCGCGACCGGTCCCCGCCGCGGGGGCGCGACCGTTGGTCCGGCTCGCCAGGTACCCCATGAATCCGCCGGCAAAGGAGTCGCCCGCGCCGGTGGTGTCCAGAACCTCCATCACCGGATAGGCCGGCAACGCGAAATAGGAGTCGCGGGTGATCAGGAGCGCGCCATGCTCCCCCTTCTTGACGACGACCATGCGCGGCCCGAGCTTCAGGATGTCCGTCGCGGCCGGCAGGATTTGCGACCGGCCGCTCAAGAGCATCGCCTCGTGGTGATTGACGATCAGGCCGTCGACCAGGGGCAACAAATCGAGGAGATCCCGCCGCGCGGTTTCGATCCAGAAGTTCATCGTATCGAGAAGGATGAAGTCCGGACCCTTCAGCTGTTCCAGCACCTTGCGCTGGGTCACCGGGTGGCCGTTCGCCAGAAAGACGAAGCGCGAATCGGCATAGGTCGCGGGGATCTCGGGACAGAAGTCCGCCAGCACATTCAATTCCACCGACACGGTGGTGGCCTCGCTGAGATCGCCGGCGTAGCGTCCGTGCCAGCGGAACGTCTTCCCCGAGGAACGCTCCAACCCGGTCAGATCGATGTTGCGCGTGCGGTAATAGTCGATGTGCTCCTCCGGGAAGTCCTTGCCGATCACGCCCACCATCCGCACCCGGGTCAACACGCTCGCGGCGGTGGAGAAGTAGGTCCCCGAGCCCCCCAGGACGTTCTCCTGTCGGCGCTTCGGGGTCTCGATCGTGTCCAACGCCAGGCTTCCCACGACCAGCAACGACATCGTGTCCTCCCGAGCTTCGATTGGGCGACGCGCCTTGCGGTCACGCCGCGGAGGAGCGACCATCCAGTTTCGCGATCGCCTTCGCAATGCGATCCATCACCGTCCGCCCGCCCAGCACCTTCATCGACTCGAGGAGCGGCGGAGTGGCGGTCTTCCCGGTGACGGCCACGCGCAGGCACATGAGGTAGTCGCCGACCTTTGCCCCCAGCCGCTCCGCCTCCGCGCGCAGACGGGCGTCCAGGGTTTCGGCCGGCAGGTCGTCGAGGCCCTCCAACACCCCCTGCGCCGACTTCAGCAGCGCGACCGCGTCCGCCGGAGTCTTCTTCTTCGGGACCAGCAGGGCGACATCATAATCGATGTCGCGGAGGAAAAACTCCACCGCCTCCCGAAACTCCCCGAGCAGCTTCATCCGCTCGCGCACGAGCGGGAGGATCGCCGCCAACCGCTCCGCAGGCACTTCCGCGGCGCCGAACGGCTTCAGTCGCTCCGTCAGATCCTCGAGACTCAAGGTCCGAATGTACTGGCCGTTCAGCCACTCCAGCTTCTTCAGGTCGAAGACCGGCCCGGTCGTGTTGATCCGGTCAAAACCGAAGTGCTCGACCACCTTCTCGAATCCAAATTGCTCCGTGCCGTCGGGCACCGAGAAACCCTGCAGCATGAGGAAGTTCGCCAACGCCTCCGGCAGGTACCCCTGGTCGCGATACCACCCGATCGAAGTCGGGTTTTTCCGCTTGCTGATCTTCGTGCGGTCCGGATTGCGCAGCAGCGGGAGATGGGCGAACTTCGGCGGCTCCCAACCGAACGCCTCGTAGAGCAGGATGTGCTTGGGGGTGGAGCTGATCCACTCCTCCGCCCGGATTACGTGGGTGATCTTCATCAGCCGGTCGTCGACGACGTTGGCGAGGTGGTAGGTCGGCCAGCCGTCGCTCTTCAGGAGCACCTGGTCGTCGACCTGGTCGGTGTCGATGCGGATCTCCCCGCGGATCTGGTCCTGGAAGGCGACGGTGCGCCCGGACGGCACTTTGAGCCGGACGACATGGGGCGTTCCTTTCGCTCGGAGCTCCCGGACCTGATCGGCCGGCAGTTCGCGGCAGTGACCGTCGTACCGGGATTGCGTCTTGGCGGCTTCCTGAGTCTTGCGGACGACTTCGAGCCGTTCGGGCGTGCAGAAGCAGACGTATGCCGTCCCCTTGGCGATGAGCTGCTCCGCGTGCTCCCGGTAGAGTGCGCAGCGATCGGACTGGCGATAAGGGGCGTACGGCCCGCCGATGTCGGGCCCTTCGTCCCAGCGGATCCCCATCCAGCGGAGGCAGTCGTAGATCGCCAGTTCCGAGGACTGGGTGGAGCGCGCGCGATCGGTGTCCTCGATGCGCAACAGGAACTGCCCCCCGTTCTTGCGCGCCAGGGCCAGGTTGAACAACGCCGTGTAGGCGGTTCCGACATGCGGATCGCCGGTCGGACTCGGCGCGATTCTCGTGCGTACCGTCATGGGTCGATTCGTTTCCGGATTACTCGTCCTCGAGCAGGGCGGCGGCGTGATTCGCCGCGCACCAGCCCAACTCGTCCAGATGGTAGCCGCCCTCGAGCGTGGACAGCACCCGCCCGCCCGCGCACTCGCGGGCCAACGCCACGATCTCCTGCGTCAGCGTCGAAAAGTCGTTGGTCTCCAGGTTCAACCCGCCGATGGGGTCGCCCTTGTAGGCATCGAAGCCCGCGCTGACCAGCACGAATTCCGGCCGGAACTCCCGCGCCGGGCCGCGCAGAACCTCCCGGAACGTCTCCAGGAAACGCTCCCGCGTCGTCTCCGCCGGCATCGGCCGGTTGATCGTATACCCCTTGCCGCGGCCCGCCCCGGTCTCCGCGGCCCGCCCCGTGCCGGGATAGAACGGCCACCGGTGAATGGAGAAGAACAACACGCGGTCGTCCTCATAGAACGCATCCTGCGTCCCGTTGCCGTGGTGGACGTCGAAGTCGACGATCAACACCCGGCCGATCCCGTGCTTCTCCTGCAGATGGCGCGCGGCAATCGCGACATGGTTGAACAGGCAAAACCCCATCGCCGCCGCCGGCGTCGCATGATGTCCCGGCGGCCGCACCAGACAGAACGCCCGCCGCGCGTTCCCGCGCATCACTTCGTCACAGGCCGCGAGCAGGCCGCCGGACGCCAGCAAGGCCACGTCGTACGACCCGGCGCAGACGGGGGTGTCCGGATCCAAGTGGCCCGGCGCGGAGGCGCACGCGGCGCGCACCTGCTCCAGGTGCCCCCGGCCGTGGACCCGCAGGACTTCCGCCTCCGTTGCCGGCCGCGCCGACCAGCGCTCGAAACGCCCCAGCAGTCCCGATTGGGTCAGGGTTCCGAGAATGGCAGTAAGTCTCTGCGGGCATTCGGGATGGCCCTCGCCGGTCTCGTGATCCCAATAGTCGTCCTCGAAAACGAGAAGGGCCACGCGCCGACCTCCCAAAACCCGGAACACTGTACTCACGCCGCCCGGGCGTGTCAACGGGAACCCGGGTTTCCCCGGCCGTTCCCCGGATTTCGCTTGCTCCGGGCCTCGGCGCAACCCTAGAATACAAAAATCGTTCGGTGCGCGCGGAGGATTCAGCATGTCGGTCTCGTCGTCCCAACGCCTGATGAAGTGTCCAAAGTGCCTGACGCCCAACAACGTCACCAAGTCGCGTCCGGGCACCAAGGTGCGTTGCTCCAAGTGCGGATCGATGATCACCGTGCGCGAACCCGGAACGGCTTCGTCGACTTCGGCGCCCGCTCCGGCCCCGTCGCGGCGTGAGGACTCCCGCGGGGGTCGGGCCAGCGGCGTCCATTCGCGTGGCGGCGGCCGGGCCAGCGGCGTGCATTCGCGCGGCGGCCGCGAGAGCGGCGTTCATGGCCGCGGCGCCCGCGGCAGGGGCGCGCCGATCCAGGAAGAGGAGATGGCGCCCGAACGCGGCCGCGGCCGCCCGCGGGGCGAAAAGGTCGATTCGATGCCGCTCATCATCCTGGGCGTCTTCATCGCCGGATTCCTGGCGTTTCTGCTCTTCCTGGTCACTTCCAACAAGTCCAATGCCCCGGCCGCCAAGATCGAGGACGACAAGCCCAAGAAGGGCCAGCCGGTTCTCGCCGAGGCACCGCCGGACCCCAAACTCCTGGACCCGAAGAACTGGGTGCCCGACACGCCCGCCTATCAAGGGGACAAGACCGAGCCGCCCGCCCAGGGCGACTCGCCGGACGGCGATTCGTCCAAGGGCGGGTCCGACGGAACCGGGGAGAACGCGCGGCCTCGCGAAGACCACATGAAGATCGACGCCGCCTTGCGCGGCGAGATCGAAGGTCTGCTCGCGCGCTGGCAGGACATGGGCAATGCCGACATCGAGAAGGAAGAGGCGACCATCGTCGGCAAGGGCACTCCCGCGATCCCGTGCCTCATCATGGCGGTCGGCAGCGCCGATGAGTGGGTGAGCAAGTACGCGACCCGCGTCCTGAAGAAGATGACCGGGCACGAGTATTCCTGGTCCCCCGGAATGTCGCAGAGCGACCGGGAAGCCCAGCGGGACAAGTGGATCCGCTGGTGGAACGACAACGCCACGGCGTACGCCGCCGGCACCGGCGAGGCCCAGGTGGACGCGAAGGACGCGGCGACCTCCAAGCTGCTCGATGAAGTACTCGCCGGTTACACCACGGCCGATCTCGACGGACGGCTCACCCGCGAGAAGCGGATCGTCCGGCAGGGCAAGGAGATCGTCCCCGCGATGATCGCCAAGCTCACCTATGAGATCAAGGACATCGCCGCGGGCGCGGCAAGAATGCTCGTCGTGCTGACCAAGGAAGAGTCGTTCGGGGACTTCTCGCCGGACTATCCCGCCCCCTACCAGCAGAAGTGGCAGGAGTGGTGGGAGAAGAACAAGGAATCCTTCGAGTTCAACTATTGATCCGGCGCCGCGCGATCGAGCCCGTGCGCTACCTCCTCTCGCCGAACGCCTTCAAGGGGTCGCTCACCGCGATCCAGGCGGCGCGTGCCCTCGCCGCCGGAATCCGCCGCGCCCGCCCCGACGCCCGTTGCCTCCTCCTCCCCGTCGCAGATGGGGGGGACGGCACGCTCGAGGTCCTGGTGGCCGGCTCGAACGGCCGGTTGCTTTCCGCGCGAACCCTCGATCCGCTCGGACGTCCGATCCGAACCCGCTGCGGAGTGAGCGCCGACGGCCGGGTGGGATTCGTCGAGATGGCGCGGGCCTCCGGCCTCGCCCTGCTCGACGCCGGGGAACGGGATCCGATGCGGACCGACACGCGCGGAACGGGCCGGTTGATCCACTTTCTGCTCGATCGCGGCGTGCGCGAAATCGTCGTGGCGGCGGGCGGAAGTGCCACCGTGGATGGGGGGACCGGCGCGGCGCGCGCGCTCGGTTATCGCTTTTTGGACCGGCAGGGCAAAGAACTCTCCGCGGGAGGGGGGGACTTGATCCGATTGGCGGCCATCGACGCGAGCCGGCGCGATCCGCGACTCGATCGCGTGCGGGTGCGGATCGCCTGCGATGTGCGAAATCCGCTGCTCGGTCCACTCGGCGCGGCGCGGGTGTTTGGGCCGCAAAAGGGGGCCAGGCCCGCGCAGGTGCGCCGGCTGGAAGCCGGTCTGGGCCGGTTGGCCGCGATCGCGCGTCGCGCGCTCGGGATCGAGATCGCGCAGGTTGCGCGCGGAGGAGCGGCGGGGGGGCTGGCCGCGGGCTTGCACGCATTCGCGGGGGCCCGTCTGGAGGATGGGGCGACCCTGGTGCTGGAAGCCCTGGACTTCCGCCGCCGCCTGCGACCGGGGGACGTCGTCGTGGTGGGGGAGGGATGCCTCGACCGCAGTTCCTGGATGGGCAAGGTCCCCGTCGTCGCCGCCCGGCTGGCCCGCCGGTTCGGTGCGGACGTCGTGGCGGTTTGCGGCTCCGCCGACCCGGAAGCCGCGGCGCGATTCGCCCGCACTCTCGGACCGGTCTACACCGCGGCGGCCCGGCCCCGTGCGCCCGCGGGGAATCCGGGTACGGCGGCGCGGATCCTCGCAGGCACCGCCGAACGAATGGCCTCCGGTCTTCCGGAATGCGTTTGCGGATCCCGTTCGGCGGAGTCGCTCCGATGATCCGCGGCCTTCGCCCCCCATGCGCACGGGACCGTTTCACGGGCCCCCCGGTCCGGACTGCCCGGGCGTTCCCCGAGTCGTGCGCAGGATTCCCGCAGTCACCCCATCCGGCGCGGCCCGCTGAAGTTGGGCGCTCGTTCCGGCCGATATATCATGGCCGAAGCACCCCGCGCGAGGTCGCCACCCGGATCGGACCGAGCCGCCGTTCCCGAATTCGACTCCCGCGGCGGGACCCGCATCGGCGGCGTCGGACACGATCCTCGATGAAAAGCCTCGACTTCGCCCTGGTCGCATCGACGACGGTCGCGCTCCTGGTGGCATGGCAGGTGGTGGAGAGCGATCAGAGAGCCCTGGCCGCGAGGGCGCCAACCGACCACCCTTCGCCCGATCCCCGCGCCGGCGAGGCGACCCGTCCGCCCCGCCCGACCCCTCGGCCTGGTTTGACCTGGTCCGCAGTCCTGTCCCTGGTGGGGG
>CAZWCX010000201.1:0-9975 GCA_964632945.1 uncultured Planctomycetia bacterium
AAGCGATTGGTACGTGGTTTGATAATCCTTTCCTCGTGAGCCACCACCCTTGGGGGGGGCGGCGAAGATTGCAGAAAGGAGGTGAGTGCCATGTTCCATCGCATGACCCGTGAGTTTGCGCCGCTGGTTCGTCTTCAAAACGAAATGAACCGGCTGTTCGAGGGGTTGTTCGAGGACGTCCCCTCCGCACGTTGGCGCAGCCTCGAGTTCCCGCCGTTCAACCTCTGGGAAGAAGGCGACCTGGCCTTCATCGAGGCGGAACTTCCCGGAATCCAACTCGAGGACATGGACGTTTTTGTGGCGGGCAATGAATTGACGATCAGCGGCGAGCGCAAGTTCCACTCCCCGGAGCGCGGGGTCTGGCTGCGGCGTGAACGCCCGATCGGAAAGTTCTCGCGCACCGTGACGCTGCCGTGGGAGATCGACCCCGGCAAGGTCGAAGCGAAGTTGAAGGACGGGATCCTGCAGGTGCAGTTGACCAAGAGCGAAGGTGCGCGGCCGCGGAAGATCAAGGTGCTGACCGCCTAGCAGGCGACTGGAAAGGAGGTGATCGCCATGGCCAAGCTGGACATTCAGAAGAAGGAGCAGACGGAGGTCCACCCCGAACGGCTGGACCAGGCCGTCTACTACCTCCCGAGGGTGGACATCCTCGAAGACGACGAGGCGTTCCACTTCCACGGGGATCTGCCCGGCGTGTCGCCGGAGGATCTTCACATTACGTACGAAAACGGCGTCCTCACCCTGACGGGCAGGGTTCGACCGCGGGAGACGGAGGGGCGCACGTACATCTGGCAGGAGTATGGGGTGGGGCACTTTCATCGTTCGTTCACGCTCCAGACCCCGGTGAATGCGGAGGGGATCCAGGCGCGCCTGAAGAACGGCGAGTTCCATCTGCGGGTTCCCAAGGCCGAGTCTGCGAAGACCCGACGCATTTCCATCCAGGCCGGTTAGACGTTCGGTCGGAGCGCGGACCCCGATCCGGGCGGGGCGGTCGGATTCGACTTCCCCGCCCCGGACGGACGGGGTCGGCGCGGCCGCCGGTCATGGGAAGGAGGCCCATCATGCGATTCCTGAAGAAACTGTTCGGGGGGGAAAGCCGGGCCGAGACGCTGGCGCCGGTGCGGCGCGCCCCGGAGGACCCGTCCCTCACCCGGTTCCAGAGCGAAATGGACCGGCTGTTCGAGCGCTTCTGGCAGGACTTCGATCGCGGACCCGGTTCGCTTCTGGCCGACGTGGGTTGGCCGGCGCTCGACATGGCCGAAGAAGATGACGCGATCATGGTCCGCATGGATCTTCCCGGACTTCGCGCCGAGGATCTGGACATCGAGATTTCGGGGAATCGGCTGACGGTCCGAGGGGAACGGGCGGACGAGTGGTCCGACACGGTTCAGGGGATCCATCGCCGGGAGCGTCGCTCCGGTCGTTTCGAGCGCTCCGTCGAACTCCCCGCCCACGCGGATCGGGAGAAAATCGAGGCGAAGTTCAAGGAGGGGATTCTGACGCTGCGGATCCCCAAGCAGCCCGGCAAGGGGTCGCGCCGAATCGTCGTGCGCGGCTGATCCCGTGCCCCTCTCCCGCACGCGTCCTTCCGGAGCCGGGGGATGGCCCTCCGGGGGTCCCCCGGCGCGATCCGCGTTGGGCCCGAGTTCGCGCCCCGCACTCCGCCGCGGGGGCCGGGCCGCCGGGCTCGGCCCCGGGGCCGTCCTCCCGCTGCCGCCGCCCGCGATCGACTCCCGACTTTTCCCCCTCGCCTTGACCCGGCGACCCGTCTCGGCGTAGGCTGTCCTTCAATCCGGATTTCCCGTAACCCGGGCGTCCGATCTTCGTTGAGCCCCAGGGAAGCCGGAATCGAGGGAGCAGGGCATGCACCAGGACGAGGACGACCGGCTGATGGCCCGGTTGGGGGAGGGCGACCTGGACGCGCTCGCCCGCCTCGTCGACCGTCACCAGGCCTCCGCGATCCGAACCTGCGCGCGTCTGGTGGGAGACTGGCACGTCGCGGAGGAACTGGCGCAGGAGGGATTCCTGAGGCTCGTGGACGCGGCGGGGGCCTACCAGGCAAACGGTCGGTTTGCTGCCTTCTTCGCCCGGACGTTGACCCACTTGGCCATCGATGAATTGCGTCGCCGCCACCGGAAGCGCCGATTGGCCGCGCGCCTGGGCCTGGACGGGCCCGGTTCCGGCGCCGGCGAGGTGGCCGATCCGCGGGCGCACACGCCGCAGCGCCGCCTGGAGGCCCAGGAAGACCTGCAGCGGCTGCACGCGGAGATGGACCGACTCGCGGCCGATCAGCGAACGGCCCTTCTTCTGCGGGAATGGGAAGGCCGCACGTACGGGGAGATCGCCGAGACGATGGGGTGGAGCCTCGAGCGGGTCAAGGTCACGCTGCATCGGGTACGGCGCCGCCTGCTCGAGGCGTTGTCGGATCGGCGCGGCGAGCCCGCGCCCGATGCGCGCCGGACGGCGGCCGGCCGGTGGAAAGCGATGTTCGTGTAGCCGGGAGAGACTTCCATGGGATGCGCGGAAATCCGCGACCAGATGTCGCAATACCTGGATGAAGAGATGGGTCTCGAGGACCGCTGGCGCATGGACCGCCACGTGGCGGGCTGTGCGGACTGCGCCGGAGAGCTGGAGCGACTGCGCGGGTTGAGGGCGCTCGTGCGCGCGGCCGATCCCGTCCGGGAAGGCGTCGCGACCGGGGGGGGCGGGGAGGCGTTCCGGGTCGCCACGCTGGCGAAGGCGCGCCTGCTGCTGGATCGGCGGCGCAACGCCGGTGCTCCTCGGCGCCTGCGGATCTGGCTCCCCCCCGCGGCGGCGGCGGCGGCGTTGGTCGCGGCGGCCGTATGGCTCGCCCTCCCCGGGCGCCCCGCAGGGACCGGACCGGTTGATCCCTCGCCCGTCGGCCGCGCCCCGGTCGCGGGATCGACGCCGAGGCTCCCGACCCCCGAGGACGATTACCGCGACCGGCGCGCCGCCCTGGCGGCCGGCGAAGTCGTGGGGCGCTTCAAGCTGGGCCTCTGGTGCGAAGAACAGGGGCTCGTAGACGAGGCGAAAGCGACGTTCCGTGAAGTCGTCGCGCTCGACCCCGACCACGCCCCGGCCCGGGAGCGCCTCGGCCAGGTGCCGGTGAACGAGACCTGGATGGCGCGGCGGGACGCGGAAGCGCGCGGATTCCGCTGCGTGCGCGGGGAATGGGTGTCCGGCGAGGACGCCGAGCGGATGGCGCGAGGACTTCGCCGCTACCGCGGGGAGTGGCTCACGGCCGAGCAGATCCTCCTCGCCAAGGGATTCGTCCCGTTGGACGGACTCTGGATGACCCCCGAGGAGCGGGACGGACGACTGCGCGGGGAACGCACGCCGCGACCGGAAGACGAGGTCACCGTGCGCGGGATCGCGGCCGGGCTGGCGCCGGAGTCGCTCCACCTGCTCGAGGGGATCGTCGTCGGCGAGCCCCGGGTGCACGCGCATCTTGCCGTTTATCCCCTCCTGGCCGCCGCCCCCGTGCGCTCCGGGATCCGGACGATGGACGAGGCCGCCCGCCGGGGACAACTCGAAGTCCTGGACCACGCCGAAGTCACCCTGCGGAATCGCGGCCCGGAACCGGTCTTCCTCCCCTCCGGACAGATCCTGGTCGGCGGACACCAGGACCGGGTCAACCTCCGCTCGCTCGTGATCGCCCCCGGCGAGGTGCGCGCGTTGGAAGTGCGGTGCTGTGAACAGAACCGGTCGAAAGGTCCGAGCCGGGAATTCAACGAGTTCGCCTTTCTCGCGCCGCCGTCGATCCGTTTGCTGGGCCTGGCCGGCAATCAGGAGGCGATCTGGAACCGGATCTCCGGCCTGCTCATCGGCTCGGCCGCGCAGAATCAGACTCGGACGCTCCGGGCCGCGTTCGACGAGGATGGATTCGCGGTACGGCAACGCGGGTACGCGGAGGCCCTTGGCGATCCGGCCCCGGGCCACGCGGACCGGTGCATCGGCATGGTCACGGTCATCGGCGACCGCGTGGTCAGCCTCGATCTGTTCGGCGGATCGGACCTGTTTGCGCGGGAATATCCGAAACTGCTGACGTCCGCGGTCGCGGAGGTTGCCGCCGGGACCGTGCCACCGGCCGGCACTCCGACGCGACGCTTCGTGCGGAGTTTCGTCGAGCGGTTGGCCTTTGCCCACTAGCGCCCGGCGCCGCGATCCGCCCGCGCCCTGCGGGACCCCCCGCTCCCCCCGGGGCCGGCGCCGCACGGCCGGGGGGCGGCCGATCAGGAATGCCATCGGATTCATGCGGACTTCGGCGCCAGCGAGCGCCTGGAGGGCGAGGCGCTCATCTACCAGGGGAAGACGGTGCATCTGACCGTGTATGCCGCAACGCAGGATTGATCCGGTTTCGGGTCGAATGCGCGAAATCCTCGCGCAGGCGCTCGCGGCCCCCGGGCGGGCCCGGCGCCGCCCCTGGGAAGGGGACGCGGAGGACACGGAGAAGGTCCGCACCCGCGCGCTGGGGTGGGCGCTGGCCGGAGCCGCCCACGGGTTCTGTCTCCTCCTCCTCGGCGTCATGGCGGTGAGCCTGCACCGGGCGGAGGAGACGCCGGGCTTCCTCGTGACGCTGCGCCCCCCGGCCCCCGCCCTGGATGTGCGCCCGGCTTCCGCACCGGACGACGACGAATCTCCGCCGCGGTTGCCGCCGGATTCGGGCGTCGATGGGGAAAGCGGCGCGGGGATGCCGATCCCGTCCCCCGAGCCCGTGCGGATCGGCGGGGAGGGGCAATACTCGCTCGACGATCTCCTCGCCGGGCGGGTGGTGGAACCGCGCCGGACTGCGGCCATGCCGTCCGCTCGCCGAATGAAGCCGTTCCCGTCCGATCGGGACGCGCTGCGCGATCTGCGCGCCCGTGCCGGGGCAACGCCCGGGACGGAAGCGGTGGTGCGGAGCGCCCTGGACTGGTTGGCCCGGCATCAGCGCGCCGACGGCGCGTGGGGCGATCCGGGCCCGGGCTCCGCGTGTACCGACCCGGCTGCCTGTTCCGGGGCCGCCGGCGGTTCCCCCGTGGGTCGGACCGCGCTGGCGCTGCTGGCGGTGGTCGGCGCGGATTGGTCGGGGGAGGAGGAGCGTTTCGGGGCCGTGGCCGATCGGGCCGCGGAATACCTCCTGCGCGGGCAAAGCCCGGACGGGTGCATCGGGCCCAAGGTCGGCGGTTTCCTCTACGATCACGGCTTCGCGACCCAGGCCCTGCTCGAGACCGCCCAGCGTCGAGGGGGGCGGGAGGTGCGGGATGCCGTGGAGCGCGCGACCCGGTTCGTGCAGGCTGCGCAACAGGAGGGGGGAGGCTGGGACTACACGCACCGGCCGTCCGGGCGGGCGACGGCGTGCGTCAGCGTCGTCCAGGTGGCGGCGCTCCGGGCGGCGGCCGATGCCGGCATCCCCGTGGCCGCGGGGGCTCTCGACGAGGCCGCGGCGTTCTTTCGGCGACTTTCCCGTCGGGACGGGACGGCGGCCTATGCGGAAGGGGGCGTGGGGGACGGCTCGCCCACGCGCGGGAGCACGGCGTCCGCCTACCTGGCGCGTCTTTATCTGGGAACGCCGCCGGACGATCCGTGGATGGCGCGGGCGCGCGACCGGATCGCCGGGTGGCGCTCGCCCTGGCGGGACCTGGCCGCCGACCCTCCGGCGGATCGGACCAACACCCTCTACTTCTGGTACCTGGCCGCCCAGGGGCTGATCCACGGCGGACCGGAGGTCTGGCGGGGTTGGAACTTTCACCTGCAGAATGAACTGACGGACGCCCGGCGCGCCTCCGGCTGCGCCCGCGGTTCCTGGAGCCCGCCGGACACCTGGGTCTCGAGAAAGCACGGTCCCCTGCTGGCCACCGCGCTCGCGGTGTTGATCCTCGAGACCCACCACCGGCAGGACTGCGCGGCGGCCTTCACGACTCCCCTGCGCCCGGCCTCGGCGCGACTCGCGGATGTGACCGGTCGGGAGGAACTCGAGGCTCTCCTTCGCGACGCCGCGGGGGATCGGGACCGAAGCGTGTTCACGGCGGAGCCGCCGGAAGGACTGGATGCGATGGCACGCGTGGAGTACGGCGCGGCGGTGAGGGACTTGTGGGGATCGGCGGGCGGCCCGGCGCCCGTCCTGGAGAGTCCGGCGATGCGCGCGGCCTGGGAGGAGTGCATGGAATCCCCGGACCGGTCGGTGCGGCGGCGGGCGGCGCGGCTCACGGGCGCGCTGGCTTCGGCGGGCTGGCTGCCGGCGATTTCCCGGTACGCCGCCGGCGAGAGAGACGGCGACGCCCGCGGCGCCCTGATCGAGGCCCTGAGCGGGGCCGAGCCTCCGCTCCTCGAGCCCCCGCTGGCGGCGGCCTGGAAAGGGGGAGATCCCGCCTCAACGATCGCCGCCCTCCGGATCGTCCGCGCGCGCAGACTGCTTCCGCACCTGGGCGAGTGCCTGGCGCGGACGGCGGCGGCGGACGAGGCGGTCCGGAATGAAGCCATTCTCGCCGCGCTGGCGCTGGCGCCGCACGCGGACGAGGGAATCTATGCCCGCGTGCTGCGCTGGATGCAGTCGGCGGATCCGTCGGTTCGCAAGGCCGCCCAGGACTGGTTGCGCGAACGGCGTCGCGGCGAGGACGAGCGCGCCGCGGCGAAGGCTCTCGAGGAGCAGGCACGCTGACCCGCCTCCCCCCCCGCCCGCCCGGGCGCGGTCGAATCAGCGAATCTCGATCCGATAGGCGCGGATCGTTTCCCCCGACCATTTCAGGTGGAACGGCACCGCCTCCGCGGTCAAGCCGCGCTCCCGCAGCAACTCCTGCACCCCGCCATCGCCGTGCACCGCCTCGGTGAACGCGATCTGGCCCGCATCGGCCATGGTCTGGATCTTGGCGGCGAGGTTGACCGTGTTGCCGAAGTAGTCGATGTTGCTGTCGAGCCGGACGGCGAGGCAGGGACCGACATGGAGCGACGCCCGCAGCCGCAACCCGGAGGCGGTGGCGCCTTCGCGGAAGTGAGTCTGCAGATCCACCGCCGCCGCCAGCCCGTCGGACGGATGCAGAAAAGCCGCCAGCACCGCGTCCCCGCTGGTCTTGATCAGCGCCCCCCGCCGCGCCTTGACGATCTCGTACGCCTGCCGGAAATGGTCCCACACGCGCGCGAAGGCCACCGAGTCGCCCGCCAGTTCGTAGTAGCGCGTCGAGCCGACGATGTCCGTGAACAGGATCGCCTGCACGCCCACGTCGAGCTGAACATCGGCGGCGACGGCCTCTTCCGAGAAAAGGTCGCGAAAGACCTGGAAACGGAACAGATCGGCCGGGCGGAGCGCATCCCGATCGATGCGGTTCTCCTCCACGATGAAACAGCGGGAGGGTCCGGACTCCACCAGGAGCTGGATCACCGGCCCGGGACCGGTCTGCCATTGCGGTTCACGCTGGTCGGCCTTCCAGAGAATCGGCTTGGGAGGCGTGGACTCCGCGACATCGAGGATGCCGTATTCGCGGGAACCGAGCATGCGCAGGCGATAACGCCCGGGCTCGAGGATCGTCTCCAGGATCACCTCTTCGCCGGGTGCGACATCCTGCTGGATGAGGATGTGGGCCTTGGTTGCGGGTTCCGCGGCGCAGTACATCTTCTTTTCCACGCTGCGGAGCGAGGGGTGGACGTGAAAGGTGACTTCGAGGCTGTTGATGCCGGTGGCGTCGAAGTCGATCTCGCACACCTCGCACGTGCCGCGCCGGGGGATCTCGCCGAGGCGCAACGTCTCGCGACGGACGCCCCGGCAGTGGGGACAGAGCACGTCCCAGGAGAGGGTGAAGAGGCCTGCGCGGGTCGCGTGCAGGAAGGCGAGCAGCAGGTCTTCCTCCGGGACCTTCCAGCGGCGCGCGATCGGCCGGATGCGGATCCGGTGCAGGTCGTCGTCGTCCGCGGCGCGGACGAATTCGATCAGGCGATCGCAGAGTCCGGGGTCGATGCCGCGCGCCCGGAGATCGGCCTGGATCGTGCGCAGGCGGGCTTCTGCGTCGGGCGCCAATTGCGCCCGCGGCGGCGGGGCGGGCGGGGCCTCGTCGGCCCGGATCGCCGCCACGATCCGCCCGATCGCCTGCACGTACCGCTTTTCCAGCCAGCGCATCGACAGCGGCAACAGCACCCGGCGGCCCAGGGTGGTGCGCGGAATCCACCCGAAGTACACGAACAGGCGCAACCGGCCGCGTCCAAGGTCCTGCAGGAGATAGCGGGCGCGGACGTAGTGGGCGAACCCCTCGCTGTAGATGCGCGCGCTGTTGAGCCCCCGACCGTACTCCCATTCCCAGCGGGCTTCCTCCCATTCCAGACGGAGGACCCCGGAACCGGAAGACCCGAACAGGCGGCCGTTCTTCTCCTCAAACTTCATCGCCGGCAGGCCGAGCATCCGGTTGAACGTCGAAGTGTCCGCGAGCCAGGGCCAGATCTTGCGCACCGGGACGTCGAGTTCGAACTTCCACAAGTAGTCCATCGGTTCGCCGAGGTCGGTCCAGCGCTTCGCCCACGGATAGCGTTCGAGGAGGCGCGGGAGGGTGAGCGGCGCGTGAACGGCTTGGAGCCATCCGCTGGTGCGCATGCCGCCCGGAGTGATGCTCAACGGATTCCTCTCCAGATCGTTCGGCGCGTAACTCCTCGCGCGGGAGATCGGCCGGGATGGCACCGAAGCCGGGGTGCGCCCGGATTCCCGGCGCGTTCCCCTCACCGACGACCGGAACCACTACTTTACCCGGGAGATTCCAGGTTTCAAGAGAGGATCGCGCCATCGGGGAAGGCGATCTGCCGTTCCCGCGGGATCGCCCCTTTCGCGGGGGTCCGCCGCTCAGGTGCGGCGGTGCGGCCGGTTCCGGTATTCGCGATGCAGGCGGATGCGCGCCTTTTTTTCCGCCAGGCGCGCCCGCTCGTCGACGCGCCGACTCTGGAACGCAAGTTCGCGCTGGAGCTTCACCCACCCGGCCCACCGCGCGGGATCGAGAGTCCCGGACTCGAGCGCCGCGCGGACGGCGCAACCCGGCTCGTTGCCGTGGCCGCAGTCGCGGAACCGGCAGCCGGAGACCAGGGAATCCACTTCCGGGAAGGCGCCGTCGAGACCGCCGTCCCAGAGCGCGATTTCCCGCATCCCCGGCGTGTCCACCACCAGTGCGCCGCCGGGGAGCGCGAAGAGGTGCCGCCCGGTCGTGGCGTGCCGCCCCCGGTCGTCGTCCTCGCGGATCGCGCGGACCGCCTGGACCTCGGCGCCGAGCAGGCGGTTGATCAGGCTCGACTTCCCCACGCCGGAGGAGCCGAGCAACGCGGCGGTGGTCCGCGCGGGCAGGTGTTCCCGCAGGGCGTCCAGGCCCGCCCCGGAGTGCGCGCTCAACGCGATCACCGCCACCCCGGGCGCCGCCGCCTCCGCCTCGGCCACCCGCGCGGCGGGATCGTCGCAAAGGTCGAGCTTGCTCAGCACGACGACCGGCCGCGCGCCCCCGTCCCAGACCAGGGCGAGCATGCGTTCGATTCGTCGCGGGTTGAAGTCCCGATTGAGCGAGGAGACGACGAGTCCGACATCCACGTTGGCCGCTACGACCTGGACCTCCGTGACCGCTCCGGCGGTCTTCCGGCGCAGCGCGGTGCGGCGCGTCAGGATCGCGTGGACCGTCGCCGCGCCTTCGGCCGGCCGGGTCGCGATGGCGACCCAGTCGCCCACGGCGGGACGATCCCCGCGCTCGGCCAGGGCGTGGTGCAGTCGGCCCGACATCGCGGCGGAACAGGTGCCCGCGGGCGTCAGGACCCGATAGCCGTTTCGATGCTCTTCCGCGACGCGCGCGGGCTCGAGGCCCTCGGCGCGCCAGGATGCGAATTCCGAGTGCAGGGATGGATTCCAACCCAGGTCTTCGAGGGAATACATGAGCAAGGGCTCCCGCGTTGCGGCCATGGACGAAAGCGGACCCCGGATCCCGACAGGGGAAGCGGGGGAGGAGGCGGCCCCGGGAGCGG
>CAZWCX010000202.1:0-9883 GCA_964632945.1 uncultured Planctomycetia bacterium
GGTGGGTGCACCGAGGGGTATCCCGGGCACGGAATCGCAGGAGAGAATCATGAGCACCACGGAATCCAAGAGCAAGACCGCCAAGCTCCCGAAGGGCGGGGCCTTCATTCTGGAAGATGCCTCCCCCGAGCAGGTCTTCACTCCCGAAGACTTCACCGATGAGCAC
The DNA here is from genome assembly GCA_964632945.1 of uncultured Planctomycetia bacterium. GTDB lineage: Bacteria > Planctomycetota > MHYJ01 > WSZJ01 > CAZWCX01 > CAZWCX01. The sequence continues at coordinate 167 of CAZWCX010000202.1, forward strand.
AAGATGATCCGCCAGACCGTGGAGGACTTCGTCAATCAGGAGGTCCTGCCGGTCTACTCGAAACTGGAAGACGGCGGATTTCAGCAGTCCATCGCGCTCATGAAGAAGGCCGCGGAGATCGGCCTCGCCGGGCTCGACGTGCCGGCGCACTACGGCGGAATGGAGCTCGACATCGTCAGTTCGATGCTCGTGGTCCAGGGGCTGTCCAAGGCCGCGTCCTTCTCCACGACCTTCGGCGCCCATACCAGCATCGGCACGCTGCCGATCGTCTTCTTCGGCACCGAAGCCCAGAAGAAGAAGTACCTGCCGCCGTTGGTCAAGGCGGAGATGATCGCGGCGTACGCCCTCACCGAGCCGGGCTCCGGCTCCGACGCGCTGGCGGCGAAGTGCCGCGCCGAACTGTCCGCCGACAAGAAGCACTTCATCCTCAACGGCACGAAGATGTGGATCACCAATGCCGGTTTCGCCGACCTGTTCATCGTCTTCGCCCAGGTCGACGGCGACAAGTTCACCGGCTTCATCGTCGAGAAGGGCTACCCGGGGGTGTCCACCGGCGCCGAAGAGAAGAAGATGGGCCTGCACGGATCGTCGACCCGGATCCTCAACCTGGACAACGTCCCCGTGCCGGTCGACAACCTGCTCGGCGAGATCGGCAAGGGTCACAAGATCGCCTTCAACTGCCTGAACATCGGCCGCTTCAAGCTCGGGTCGGCATGCATCGGCGGCAGCCGCAACATCATCAACGAGTCGGTCGCCTTCGCCAAACAGCGTCACCAGTTCGGCGCCCCGATCGCGTCCTTCGGCGCGATCAAGCACAAGATCGGCCAGATGGCCGTGACGACCTGGGTCGGCGAGAGCATGGTCTTCCGCACCGCCGGGCTGATCGACGGCTCCCTCGAGGGCGTGGATCGCCTCAACAACGAGGAGGTGCTCAAGGCGATCGAGGAGTACGTGATCGAGTGCTCGACCATCAAGGTCCTGGGCAGTGAGATCCTGGGATACGTCGCCGACGAAGGCGTGCAGATCCACGGCGGCCTCGGCTACAGCAGCGAATACAAGGTGGAGCACGCGTACCGCGACGCCCGCATCAACCGGATTTTCGAGGGGACCAACGAGATCAATCGGCTCCTCATTCCGGCGATGCTGATCAAGCGCGCGATGCGCGGCACGCTCCCGCTGGTGCCGGCGGCGCAGAAAGTCCTCGAGGAAATCCTCTCCCTCCCGCAGATGGAGATGGAGGAGGAGACCCTCCTCGTGGAGGAAAAGAAGCTGGTCAAGAACGCCAAGAAGCTCGCGCTCCTCTCCGCCGGTGTCGCGTTCCAGCGCTTCATGGAAGCCCTCAAGGACGAGCAGGAAGTGCTGACCGCCATCGCCAACCTGGTGATGGAGGCGTTCGCGATGGAAAGTGCGCTCCTGCGCGCGCTCAAGTTGGTGGCCGCCAAGGGGGAGGAGGCGTGCAAGATCCATCTGGACATCGTGCGCCTGTACATCCACGAGGCGATCCAGCGCTGCGGCCAGGAGGCGAGGCGCGTGGTTTCCGCGTGCGCCGAAGGGGATGCCCTGCGCACCCAGATCGTCGCGCTCAACCGCTTCAGCAAGGTCGGCCCGATGGACACGATCAAGGTCCGCCGGGGGATTGCCGAGCACGTCATCGCGGCGGGTCGCTACGACTTGTAGCGGATCCGGAGGCCGGGAAGGCGAAAGAGGCCGGGGCGGCGAGCCCCGGCCTCGCTGATTTTCGGGGCGGCGATGAACCGGGGCGCGCGGGCGGGAGAGCGGCGTGGACGGGTCGCTCCGGAATCGGCCCTACCCCGCCGCATGGCCGGGCGCTCCCGGCGGCCCCGACCCGGGGATCTCGCCCGGCCCATGTTCCGCGTCCTTCGAGGTCACTTCATCCGGCGACGCCGCAATCGTCGGCGGGGCCGGCGGCGCCATCTCGGGCCGTTTCAACCACTCGCCCACCTGCTGTACGGTGACCGGACGGGTCAAGACGTGAAGGCCGCGATTCTGACAGATCTGCATCTGCGGCTCCGGGAGCGCATCGTCGACGAGCACCAACGTGGGAGGCGGTCCGGATTCGGGAAACTCCTGCTGACTCAACTCCGTGAGGTCCGTCTCCAGGGCTTTCGCCGGGGCGGGTCCGAGAATGCACAGGGCCGGCCGCTCACCGGTCCAGCCGTCTTTCCAGGAACGATGGTCCCGCACCGGGCGACCGCCGTGTCCGTGGACGGCCGCCAGGACGGGGAACATACTCCCGCGATCCCGTTGAATCAGCAGGGCGGTTCCCTCGTCTGGTTTGGCGTCCTCCCCCTCGCTCGAATGGGCCCCGAGCGCGAGCAGCCGGTCGAGTTCCCGGAACTGCTCGTGGGCCGCCTTGAAGGTGAGGTGCAATTTCTCCGGGCTCATGTCCTTCAGCGGGCGGATCTCCGTCGGCACGTGCTCCAGGAAATCGGTGAGGCCCAGTCCCATTCCGTAGCACTTGGCCAGGATGTTCGCGGCCTGGCAGAGGCAGATGTGCCGGTAGCTCTCGGAGTGCGACTTGGCGAACTCGGAGGGCGGGGAGTGGTGCAACGCCATCGGGTCGACGATCTCGGAGGGGAAGTTCCACTTGGAGGCGGCGATTTTCGCGACCCCGGCATGGTGGATCCCGAACGCGTCCTGCTCGACCACGTGCAGGGGCTTGCGGGTCTCGATCGCCTTGAGAATCGTCTCCTGGTAGATCTCCGGATACAGGTCGTCCAGGACCGCCTTCCCCAGGTCGTGGAGGAGGCAGCCGATGAACACCTCTTCGGCAAACTCGCGATCCACCAGCGCGGCGAGGGCGCGGCCGAGGGTGGCGGTGAAAACGCTGTGGCGCCAGAGCCGGGCGCGGTCCAGCACGTTGCCCTTGCCGCGGAACTCGTCCACGAGCGAGATGCTCAGGACCATTTGACGGATCCCGCGAAATCCGATGTTGACGATCGCGCGGTCGAGGCTGTCTACCTTTCCCAGTCGCTGGTAGTACGTGGAGTTGGCCATCTTGAGCACGCGGGCGGCTACGGACGGATCGCCTTCCAGGATCCGGCGCAGGGTCTTGGCGTCGGAACGCTCCTCGTTCGAGAGCCTCAGGATTTCGCTGGCGACATGGGGGAGGGTCCGCACCTCCGCCGCTTCCTGGAGGGTCCGGCGGACTTCGTCCCGGGTGGGCCGCGCTCCCGGCTTGGCGGTGATTTCCCTCCGCTTGGTTTCCCAGCCCTTCTCGGGCATCGGCTTTCCCGCGGCGGTGGCGGCCGGCGCGGGACTTTTTGCGCGCACGCTGATGCCGAGGGCGGATTCGATTTTCTGAAGCAGGAGAGTGGTGGAGTACGACTGCTTCAGGAACACCCCGCTTGCCCCCGCCTTGATCGCCGCGATGATCCGCTCCCGACTGCGCTCCGCGGTGAAGAAGAGGATGGGGAGCGACGAAAGCCCCGGGGTGGAGCGGAGCTTCTGACAGAGCTTCAGGCCGTCCAATTCGACGGCGAGATGGAGGTCGGTGAGAATCAAGTCGGGTTTGCGCCGGACGATCGTAGCGATCGCCGACAGCAGATCGGTCGACTCCTCGAGGTCGAACCCGAAACCGGTGAGGACGTCCACGATCTGGTCCCGCACCAGCGGGTCGGAGTCGACGATGAGAATGCGCTTGCCATGCGCGGGGGAGGGGAGAACCGGGTCGTCCATGTCCTTGCCTCCGCGGGCGGGTCGGGGGCTCGGGCGTCCCCGGGACCGACGGCAGCCGCCGCGAGAAGGCGCGGCGAGTTCCTGATTGTGGCCTCAAGGGCGCGAGAATTGCAACTTCGATCTGCGTGCGCCCGGCTGCTTCAGGGCTTGACGCACCCGTCGGGACCGGGGATCATGGGCGGGCAGTCCCGCGCCAACCCCATCGGAGGATCCACCATGTCTCGCATCGCGCCCCCGGTTTTGGCCGCGTCCCTGGCCTGCGCGCTCCTGCTGCACGGCTGCGCCTCCGGTTCGTCGGACCGGGGACGGACGGCGGAGGCGCCCGCGCTGGAGCGGTTGCTGGAGGGCAACCGGCGGTACGTCGCGGGACGGGCGGAACATCCCCGCGCCGACGCCGCTCGTCGCGCCGAACTGGCGACCACGCAGCGCCCGTTCGCCGTGGTCCTCTCCTGCGCCGACTCGCGCGTGCCTCCCGAAGTGCTCTTCGACCAGGGGATCGGCGACCTGTTCGTCGTTCGCGTCGCGGGGAACGTCGTCTCCGACGAAGTCCTGGGCAGCATCGAGTACGCCGTCGAGCATCTCGAGACGCGCCTCGTCCTGGTGCTCGGTCATGAACGCTGCGGGGCCGTCCAGGCTACACTCGCCGGCGGAGATGCCGGCGGGCACGTGCAGAGCCTCGTGCGGGCGATCGCGCCCCACGTGCGCGGTCTGGCGGGGACGGGCGAGGAGCGGATGGACGCTGCGGTGCGCGCGAACGTACGCGCCGTTGCCGCGCGCCTTCGACGGTCCACCCCCGTCCTCAAGCGCGAAGTCGATGAACACGGCCTCCGGGTCGCGGGGGCGCGCTATGACCTGGACTCCGGGATGGTGGAGATTCTGGCGCCGTAGTCCATCCCCCGCGCCCGCCCGCTTCGGCGCGGGCTCGCCGGCTGCGGTCGGCCCTGAACGGCCGGAGTGTCCGGTCGGACCCGGGACGTCCCGGCGCCGCGTCCGCGGGCCGGGCTTCTCAGTCGAGGGTTCTTCATGTTCCCACGCCTCCCGCTCCCCTGCGTTGCCGCGCTGCTGGTCCTCTTCGTGGCGCCGTCCGTTCGGGCGGGCGGGGGGCCGGAAACCACGGTCGTGGTCGTCAACGCGGACTCGCCGCGGTCGCTCCAGGTTGCCAACGAGTACGTGCGCTTGCGGCGCATCCCGGCGACCCACGTGTGCGTGCTCGGGGACGTTCCCGGCGGACCGATCACCGACATCGAGGCGTTCCGGGAGCGGATCTGGAAACCGCTGCGGGCGTGGCTGGAATCCCGTTCGCTGTTCGACCGCGTCGACCTGATCGCCTACTCCCTCGACTTTCCGTATGCCGTCGATTTCGATCCGGATCGGGCGCCCCCGTATCCGCCGGGGATCTCGAAGTTCGCCTCGCTGACGTCGATGACCTACCTCGCCCGCCGGGTCGAGAAGAAGGAAGCCGACGGGTATTTGAACCTGCAGGTGAATAAGTACTTCCGGCGTTACTCCGGCCAGGAGGCCGGCCCCGCCGTGCGCCGCCCGACGGCCGCGGAGGCGCGCCATCACCAGGAGGCGTCGCAGGCGCTGCAGGAGAAGAAACACGCCGAGGCAGCGGCCGCCTACGAGAGGATGCTGGCCACCTATCCCGAGCACGCGGAGAGTTGGTACAACCTGGCCTGCTGCCGCGCCCTGCTGGGAAAGGCGGACGAAGCATTGGCCGCCCTCGGGCAGGCCATCGTGCACGGTTGGAGCGATGCGGGGCACGCGACGAAGGACGCCGATCTCGAGAGCCTGCGCGGCCGGCCCGAATTCGTCGAGCTGCTCGGTCGCATGGAAAAGGCGCGCGGCGCCGTCCGGGACCGGGTGTACGAGGTTCGTCCCGCGCGTGCGTTCTCCTCGAGGATTGCCTGGGCGAGCGACGGCGAGCCCGGGGCCGGCGCCGCGGCGGACGCCGACGACCGATACTGGCTGTCGGTCATGCTCGGGTACGCGGGGGAGCGCGGCAACAGCGTGCCCGAGATTCTCGCCTGCCTGGCCTCGGCGGCCGGCAGCGACGGCACACGGCCGGAGGGCGGAGTCTACTTTCCCCGCAACGACGATATCCGCTCCAAGACCCGTGAGCCCCTGTTCGCGACCGCCGTGTCGGCGCTGCGCGGACTGCGGCGGCCGGCGGCCATCCTGTCGCCGGGAGAGGAGGGCCAGGACGGCATTCTCCCGGTCGGCAAGCCCGACGTCGTCGGGGCCTGCGTCGGCATCGCCGGGTTCGACTGGCCGAAGTCCGGCAGCCGACTGCTGCCGGGCGCGATCGCCGAACATCTCACCTCCTACGGCGCCGCGTACGAGATCTCCGGCCAGACCAAGATCTCCGAATTCATCCGGCACGGCGCCGCCGGATCCGCGGGAGCGGTGGCGGAGCCGTACGCGCTCCAGGCCAAATTCCCCACGCCGCATCTCCACGTCTTCTATGCGGAGGGATGCTCGCTCGCCGAGGCCTTCTACCAGAGCGTCTGGGGTCCGTATCAGCTCCTGATCGTGGGGGATCCGCTGGCGCGTCCTTTCGCGCACTTCGCCGAAGTCGAACTCGAGGGGCCCGACCCGAAGGCGCCGTGGTCGGGCGCGGTCGAGGTGCGGGCCCGCGTGTCCGGTGTCGACGGGCGGCCGATCGGGCGCGTGGAGCTGTGGGTGGACGGAAAGTGGATCGGTGAGGCCCCGCCCGGCGCCGCGATCCCGTGGGACACCAGGAATGCGGAGGACGGCGCGCACGAGATCCGGTGCGTGGCGGTCGAGGCGGATCGCATCGAGACGCGCTCGTTCGCGCTCGCCCGGGTCACCGTGGTTAATGGAAAGAACGCGGTGACGGTCGTCGCGCCGAAGAAGCCGGTTGCGTACGGCGACCCGATCCCGCTTTCGGGCACCGCGCCCGGAGCGAAACAGGTGCGCGTCATGGCGGGGGCGCGCGAGGTGGCGGTCGCGACGGTGAAGGGAGGGGCCTGGAAGGCGGTCGTTCCGAGTGCGACCCTCGGCCTGGGCGCGTCGACCCTCCAGGTCCGTTCCGATCCGATGCAGGGGGATCTTGGCGGCGTGAGTCCGTTCGTCGACTTCGTTGTGGAGTCGCCCGGTGCGCGGAAGCCGTCCTCGAAGTCGGCGCAGACGCGCGCCGGCCTGCTGGCCACCGTCACCGATGCGGCCGGAAAGTCGGCGGAGGCGGTCGTCACCGGATTCGGCGACCCGGGGAGCGGCCAGCTCCGGAAGTCGTTGGAAGGCAAGGTCGCCGGGGAGATCCGATCCATCCGTTTGGAAGGAGAGTTCGAAGTCGCCTCGACCGGTTGGGTGCAGCTGGACCTGCGCGGCCAGGGCGCGCTGACCGTCGCGGTCGGCGGCAAGCCGGTCCTCGAGGTCCCGAAGGCCCGCGCCGACCGGTTGTCCGCCGCGATGCTTCCTCTGGAGGCGGGATGGCACTCCGTCGACATCCGGTTTGTCCCGGAAGGGGCTCCCGACCTCGCGATCTCCCTCGGCGGCATCCAGCCCTCCGCCGCGCTGGCGGGAAAATCGCTCCGCCACGTCGCGCCCGCGGGAAAGAAGTCGGGCGGCAAGGAACCGGGAAAGGGCGGCAAACCGGGCGGCAAGTAGATCAACCGGCCCGGCCGGACTCGACCTCCCCGCGCCAGGCGATCGCGCGCGGATGGCGGGCGCGGTCGGTGGCCAGGATCCCGTCCAGGTGGTCGATCTCGTGCTGCAGCAACTCGGAAAGCGAGTCGCGCGCGTGGATCGTCCGCTCCTCGCCGGCCAGGTCGCGGTACTGCACCGTGACCGCGCGGTGGCGCTGGACCCGCACCATCCAATCCGGAAAGCTGAAGCAATCGTCCCACAGTTCGAACGTCTCCGCGCTCGCCGAGACGATCTCCGGGTTGAGCAACGACAGCGGTCCGTCGACCTGGAGGTGGACGATCCGGGACCGCACGCCGATCTGCGGCGCGGCAATCCCCCGGCCGAACCCCCGACGGGTGCGGAAGTCCGCGAGCGTTTCCGCCAGATCCTGGATCGTCGCGAGGACCTCCGGCGCGAGCGGGTCGTCGACCGGGGCGGCGGGCATCCAGAGGAGGGGGTGGCCGAGTCGGAGGATTTCGCGGACGGGCATGGTGGGCTCCTCGGGATCAGAACCAGGCGCCGGGGCCGATGCGCAGGCCGTGGAAGACGGTTCGCGGCAGGATCTGCGAGAATCCCGACGCCACCCAGCCGTGCCAGAGGGCAAGGGGGAGCAGGTTGCGGTGCTTCTGGAACAGGTAGGCGAAAGCCGCCCCGCCCGCCAGCGTCGCGGCGGTCAGTTCCCAGTTCGGGACGTGGGCGAGTCCGAACAGGCCGGCGGTAAGGATCGCCGCGAGGCGCGGGCGGCCGGTCACCTCGAGCAGACGCTGGTGACAGAAGGATTGGAACGCCCACTGCTGGAAGAGTCCCCAGAATGGATAGCCCGCGCAGGAACGCAGAAAACCGGCCCACGACTTCGCCGGACCGAACCAGATGCCGTACGCGATCAAGGCCAGCGCGACCGGTCCGAAGAGGAGGGTACTTTCCCGCAGGCACGGGCCGAACGTGTCGAATCGAAGTCCGATGCGGGAGAGGGGATCGCGGTGCAGGAGATGGGAGGCGAGCAGAAGCAGGGGAAGGACCAGGGCCGCGCCGTTCGACAGGGTGCGGTCGCGCAAGGGGAAGACGACCCACACCGTGAAGAAGAACCACCCGTACAGGAGGGCGATCTCCCCGAGGCTGAAGAGGGGACCGGGGCGCCGTCCGTCCGGCGCGGTACCGGCCCCGTTCGTCGCGTCCGCGGGCGATCCCACCGGCGAGCCCGTCGCCGGTTCGACCGCCGGGCCGTGAGCGGGCTTGGAAAACGACTTCGGCACCGGGTCGTGGAGCGGATCGACGCAGGGCGGTGCGCCGACCGGGGGCGGCGGGGGGGCAACCTCCGGCGCGCGCGTTTCCGACGGGTCAAGGGCGGTCACAGGGATCTCCCGGCGTCAAGGGTGGCCGTCGGCCATTCTACGCGCTCGGGCGCGGGCACAAAGAGAATCCGGGTCGCGCCGGGCGGCGGTCCGGCACGATTGACCGGGGTTCCCGGGGCGGCTATACTTCGCCCGTCATGAAACTCGCCGCACTGCTCAATCCCGGTCTCTTCCGCCGCCTGGAATCGCGTTCGAAGCGCGAGGCCCTCCAGGAGTTGGTCCAGCACCTCGTGACGGTGGAGAACCTTCCCCTCGAGCGCGAGATCTGGCTCGCCATCGAGGAGCGCCAGCGGCTCGGCGCCTTCTCGATGGGGAAGGGGATCGCGTATCCGCACGCGCGGCTCGAGGAGGTCAATCGCATCTACGTGACGGTGGGGATCTCGCCGCAGGGCGTGGACTTCGAGGCGACCGACGGGAGCGCCGTGCGCGTCGTCGTCCTCTTCGTCCTGCCCAAGGCGCAGACCCACCTCTACCTCCAGTTGCTGGCCGCCTTTTCGAATATCCTCGCCAACCCGTTCCACGTGCAGAACATCCTCGGGACCGAAGACATCCACGAGGTCTACGACTACATTCACGACATGGGGATCCGCATCACGACGGCCGCGACTCTCAAGGACGTGGTCGCTCCGTGCCCCCCGTCGATCCGGGCGGACGCGCCGTTCCGTGAGGCCGTCGAAACCTTGTGCGAACACGTCGCCGACTCGCTTCCCGTCGTGGATCCGGAGGGCAAGCTGATCGGCGAGCTGCGCGCCATGGACATCCTGCGCCTCGGCGTGAGGGACTACCTCGGTTCGGTGGCGGACTCCACGTCGATCGCTCCGCTCGAGCCGTTCGAGGAGTTCTTCTCCCTCAACTCCGATGCCTGCGTGAGGGACGTCATGCAGGCGCCGCCCTTCTGCCTGCCGGTGGAAATGCCCCTGCTCGAGGCGTCGGTGCCCCTGCAGAGCACTCGCACCCCCAACGCGTTCCAGGTGAGGCCGGGGAAGCCGATCGGGCCCAACCACACCGCGGAAGTGGT
>CAZWCX010000203.1:0-9881 GCA_964632945.1 uncultured Planctomycetia bacterium
AGCCGGATTGTTCGCGAACAGCGAAGCTGCTCGCGAATAATCCGGGCTAGGGCCGGATCTGGCGCAGGACGGTGAGCATCTCCGCCGCATGCCCATAGCGACGATCTCGATCCGGGGCCGTTGCGCGCGCCAGGAAACTGGCGCGCTCGGGGTCGCCGGTTCGGCGCTTGGCCCCGTCCGTCCCCGCCAACAGCCCGGAAAGCAGTTCCCCCACCGCGTGTACGTCCACGCGGGCATCCCACTTGGCGATGCGCCGGTCGGTCTGTTCCGGAGCGGGCGGCGGGCAACCCGCCGCCGGCGAGATGGCCGACAACATCGGGGGCAACCCGAAGTCCATCAGCACCAGGCCCCCCGGCTTCGACCACACCTGATCGATCGTCCCTTTCTCCGCCGCCTGGGAATCCAGCAGTATGTTGGCGAGTTTCAGGTTGCCATGGACGATCCCCTGCGCGTGAAAGGACGCCAGGGCCGCGAGAAGCGCCTCACCCAGCGACCAGGCGTGCTTCGCGGAGAGGATTCCCTGCGCGCGCAGGAAATCGAGGCCGAGCAGGGGGATGGGGTCGTACACCGCATAGGGCTGGCCCCCGGCCTGCCCGAGCCCGAGGATACGAAGGGACAACGGGCTGCGCACGCGCGCGAGTCGCCGATTTCCTTCCACCCACCGGGCGCTGTCGGCGGCGGTGGCGAGTGCGCCGGGGGTCATCCGCTTGACGATCGCGGGATCGCCGCCGCCTTCCCGGACGCCGACGAAAACCTCGGCCCTCGGCCCCCGGAAGAGGCGACGCACGAGGACGAAGCCCTCGAAGCGCCGGGTCGGGTCCTTGCGCGCGACCGCAAACTCCTCGGGCGTGACCCGCAGAGGATCCTGAACCGGCGCCATCGTCTTCGGCATGCGCGCGCGTCGCTCGGCCAGGTGCGCCTTGACCCGCCGGGTCGACTCGGGACCGGTGGGCACGAGGTCGTCCTCCGCAAGCGGAAACGCCTCCTTGGCCACGAGAACCGCCGCGGAGACCCCCCCCTCCGGGGCCAGGATCGGGATTTCCTCCGGAATCGGCTCCACCACGACTTTGGGTTTGGAGGTTCGGTCGTGAAAGATCTGGAGCAGGACGTCCTCGCTGGTCTTTTCGGTCGACGGCGTCATCGGCTCCAGCGCCGCGGAGCATCTCCCGCAGGGGACCGTCTTCTTCCCCTTGGGCGGCGCCTGTTTCACCTGGGCCCCGCAACGCGGGCAGGCCAGCACCTCCGAAACCTGTTTGCGCACCGCAAGGCGCACCTGCTCCCGGGTCATGTAGCCCTTGCGGACCATCAACTCGCCGAGTCGCATCGGCAGCCCGTAGTCCTCCTGGTAGGTGGCCTGGAGGCGCAGGCATTCGTTCAGCTGATAGCGGTTGATGAAGCCTTCGCGCGTCAGGATCTGTCCCAGGGGTTCGCCGCGGGCGGTGTGCGGGGCCGGGATCGGGTAGGTCTTGAGCCGATTGGCCTGCTCGCGCAGCACGCGGGAGACATCGTCGGTCTGCAGGTACTTCTTGCCGACGAGCAGCAAGCCGAGGGGGCGGGGGACGATCGTCTCCGGCGCCACCTGGGTGCGTACGCACTCCGTGACCTGGGCGGAGTTGACGCACCCAAGTTGAACGGCAATGGTGCCGAAGAGGAGCTCGTTGCGTGAGGCCATCAAGGGTTCCGGGGTGACTCGAGGCTCGGAGGGACTCGCGGCGAACAGTATCGGCTGCGCGCGAACGCCTGTCAAGCGGGGCGGACCGGGCGCCGGCCGCGGGCGGACCCGACGGCGCGGGTGCCGACGCTATCCGGCCGGCGCGGCGCCGGATTCCGGGGATGCGGGCGAGGCGAAGCGCAGGGAGCGCACGATCCCTTCGCACTCGCGAAGCTCCGCCTCGTGACCCGAGCGCGGTCCCGTGTAGCACACGCAGGCGAAGTTGCGCCCGTCCGAGACGTGCCAGATCCGGATCGACTGCTCCGCGGTGCGGAAGCCGACCGCGCCCAGGCGCAACGGGCCCTCCTCTTCCACCGGGTCGCGGGGCTTGCCCAACTCCTCATCTTCGCCGTAGTTGATCGACATCTCGAGCAATTCGCGCGTTCCCGGGTTGCGGGGGCTCCCCCGTCCGTGCAGCACGACCGAGAACTGCAGCGCGCCCTCGCCGCCGGCGCGACCCAGGGTCGGCGGGGCATCCGGATCGTCCAGTTCGGACGTGATGTCCGACCAGCCGGGAGGCGTCTCGACGGTCAGGGGTCCGATCGTCAATCGTCGTGCGTGCACGGAATTTTCCCCCTCTTGCGGGACCGCCGGCGGGTGGCCCCGACCCGGCATGCGCAGCGCCCTACGGTACGGAATCGGCGCCGCGGCGTCCAGTCCTGCCCTCGCATTGGATTCGGCCCGGGATGGCCGCGAGGGTCCGCGTGAAATCGCGCCGGCGCGGCGGGAGGCCGGCTTTGACTTGTCGTCCCCCTCCCCCTATACTGCGGACGTTGGGACCGTTGGTGTCAGGGGATCTCATGTCCGACGAACCGGCCGTACCCGCGCCCGAATCGCCCGTGCGCGCCTCCACGGAGGACTCCGCGCCGCCCGCTCCGGATTCCATGCCCCCCGCGTCGCCCGTGAGCTCCGGCGCTCCCGACTCGCCGGCCGCCGCGGAGGCCCCCCCGGTCCGGCCGGGGACGGAGGCAGCCCTGAGCGCCGCCGACCCGAACCCGCCGACCCCCCTCGCAGGTCCGACGGCTGCGGCCGAGTCGGGGTCGCCGCCGGCGGACGGGACCGGGACGACGACCGATCCCGCGCCGGTCCCGGCGGGTCCGCGCCTCCGCCTCTCCGCTCTCGCGGTCCTTTCGCTGCTGCTCGGAATCCTCGGCTACCTCCCGTTCCTGGCGCTCGCGTTCTACTCCCTCTTCGAGACCTTCACGCGCTGAGATTCGAGCTCGGAGTGACGATGACCACGCCGTGGGAACCCTACGCCCTGATCGCGATCGCGCTGACACCGTCCGCGCTGGCGATCGCGGCCGGATGGGCGGGGCTGCGGGCGGTGCGCCGACATCCGGAAGAGTTGCGCGGCCGGGCGGCGGCCGTCGCCGGCATCTCTCTCGGCTGGGTCACCCTGCTGCTGAACGGGATGGCCCTGTTCCTCTGCCATGACCTGCTTTGGGAGGGATTGGCGCTCTATCTCCGCGCGGTCGATGGGGACGCGACCGGAAAGGCGGAAGTCCGCGTCACCGATACCGTCCCGGCGCGCGCCGACAATCCTGCGTACGCCGCGTACCTCCAGGGCCGCTGGTCCGCGGACCAGGATGCGCGGCTGGCCCTCGAACACTTCAACGAATCCCTGTCGTACGATCCGACCTTCGGTCCCGCGCTCCTGGAGCGCGCTCGCCTGCTGCTTCAGTTCAGCGACTACCGGGGCGCGGTGCAGGACCTGGACGCCCTGCTCCGGCTGGAACCGGAAAACGCCGAAGGCTTCCGCCTGCGGGGGCGGGCTCGACAGGAGGATCAGGATCTCCCGGGCGCGATCTCGGATTGGCAGCGCTACCTGCAACTGGATCCCGGCGGACGATTCGTGCTGGAAGCGCGCCAGGAGATTCGCGCGCTGGAAAACCGGCTGCAGGGGAAGTGAGATGTTCGTCGCTCCCGATTTCGGCCAATACGCGCTGCTGATTCTGTTCGTGCCTGCCGCGGTCGCGATGGTGCTCGGATTGCTCCTGGTCCGTCGCGCGCGCGGGGCGGCCGGCCGATCGGGTTCCCGCGCCCTGGGGGGAACGGGGCTGGGACTCGGGCTGTTCGGACTCCTCGTCATCCTCAGCGCCTTTGCCGAGATGGTTCGCCGCGATCCGACCCTTCTGCTTCCGTATTCCATGAGGCCGGGCAGCCCCACCTGGCGGTCCACGCAGATCTTTCCGCCCTCGGCGGCCGTGATGCCGCCCACGCTCTGGGAAGCCCGGGCGGCGCTCCACCTGGATGCGACCCCTCTGGCCCCCCAGGACCCGGCGGCGGATCCCTCGCCCGCCGATTTGCCGTTCGATCCCGAAATCCGCATTCACAGCAGGCTGCTGCAGAATGCGGCCCTCCTATTGCGCGCGGGCGAGATCGCCGCAGACCCGAAAGGCGGGAGTTCGACCTGGATGAGCCTCGAAGCGGCCCGCAAGCTGCTGGGGGCGGCCCGCGACCCGATCCTCCGCTCGGAACGGGTCCGCGAGCACTATGAACGGGAGATCGTCGGCGCCGCGCGCATCGAGGGGGAAGGCCCGGTAGGCCCGCGGTTCTCCGTGGTCGCCGCGTGCGCGACGCCCGCGCGCGCCGTCGCCATCGCCACGGCGTTGGCCGGGGCGCTCGTGGACAGCGATGCGGAGGCGATCCGTCTGGCGATCCGACTGCAGCGGCAACGCGCCGTGGCGGCGGTCGAACGACTCGAGCGCCAGCGGGATTCCGAAGTCGCCCGGCTCGCCGCCTGGCGCCAGGAGCCCAACTTCGCCCCCGAACTCCCCCGCGTCGAGACCCGGATCCGGGAACTCGAACGCGACCTGGAAGACGCGCGCCGGGCGCTGGAGCGCGCCGAGGCCCTGCTCCCGCCGACCCACCCCCGCCTGCGCATCCTCCGCTACCCGACCCACGCGGAACCGACCGCTCGGTAGCGGACCGCATCGGCGCGTCCGGCGCCCCTCCCCCACAGGAGATCCCCATGACCCTCGCGGAACTCCAGTCCTTGATGGAGCGCACCTACGGGACTCGCGATCGGGCGCGCGGGGCGGAGCGGACCTTCCTCTGGCTCGTCGAGGAAGTCGGCGAGCTGGCCGAGGCGCTACGCCATCGCCCCGAGGACCGCGAAGCCGAAATGGCCGATGTCCTCGCCTGGCTGCTGTCGCTCGCCAACGTCTGCGGGGTCGACGTCACTCGCGCGATGGAAAAGTACTCCGGGGGTTGTCCACGGTGCTCCTCGATCCCTTGCGGATGTCCACCCGCGTGACCGCATCCGCCCGCGGACGCACTTCGGCTTTCCTGCTCCTGTGCTCCGCCGTCCTCGGCGGCGCGGTCGCGGTCCGCGCACAATCCGACGACGTGCGCATCCGGGCGCAGGCGGGCCTGGGGGGACAGATTCTGTCCGGGGCCTGGATTCCGGTCGTCGTCGAAGCGGACGGCGGCCCGGACGAGGTCGTCGGTGAAGTGCGGATCGTCCTCGACCACGGAGCGGGGGCGCGGGACCTGGCGACGGAATCGACTTCGGTCGCACCCCAGGCGCGCAAACGGTTCGAGTTCGAGCTGTTGGGGCGCGTCGCGCCGTCAATCTCCGTCGAGCTGCGCGACACGCGCGGACGATCGAGGGGACGGACCACGGCTCCCATCCTTCTTTCCGGCGTCGAGCGGAAGTGGTTCATCGTCGGGGACGCGTGGATGGGGCTCGAGGCGATGTCCGGACCCGACGGGAACCTCCAGGTGCATCGGCTCGAGGTGGACCTGCTCCCCCGCCGGCCGCTCGGCTGGTCGGCGGCCGAACGGGTCCTCGTCGCCCCGCCGGCCCCCGCCCGTCCGTGGGAACGAGAGGCTCGGGATGCGTTGGTGCGATGGATTCAGACCGGGGGAAGCGCCGTCATCGACTGGAAGACCCTCGCCGAAGGGTTTCTGCCCGACCTGGAGGTCCCCCCCGTGCCCGAGTGGCGATCCGCCCGGGTTGCGCCCGAGGCGTGGGCCGGCTTTCTTCCCGGGGTGGTTCCGCCCGCAGCGGAGATGTGGGCATTCCACGGCCGGGTCGACGGCATGGTCCCGATTTCCCCTCCGGCGCCGGACGGGTCGGCCTGGGCGTTCTGGTTCCCGCTCGGCCTCGGAGACGTGACGGTCCTGGGATTCTCCTTTGACGCGCCCCCGCTGCGCGAATGGCCGGGACGGCTTCCGCTCTGGAGCCGCCTCTGCGATACCGCCCTCGAACCCGCCCCGGCGGCCGGAGCGTCCTCCGAGTCCGCGCCGGCACCGCAAGAGGCACCCGGCCCCTCCCGTTCGCCCGAGACGTCCCGCCGATCCCTCGATTCCCTCGGAACCATCGTGCAGCAGCAAGCCCTGCCCGAGGCCGCCGACCGGTTGCCGCTGGTCCTCCTTGCCGTTGTTTCCCCCCTCGGGTTCGCCTGGTTTCTCCTCGCCCACGTCCTGGCCCGCGCCCGGACCGGGCGCGATCTCCGCCGGGCTCTCGCGGCGTTCGCCGCCGCGGGCGCGGGACTCGGAATCGCCCTCGCCTGGGGAGCCTATCGGCCGTCGCCGTTTGCGCACGCCTTTCATTCCGTCCGGGCGATCCCGGGCACCGGCGGGGAAGCGCACGGGGTGAGCCTGTACACGGCGGTGAGCGGGCATGCGGGGACGATCGACCTGCTCCTGTCCGACCCCGAGGGCGGCCTCGGGCTGATCGCTCCCGGGGATGCGGTATGGCGGCATCCGTATCGACGGTTCGCGCGCGAAGACGCCGGCCTCCTGCGCGTGCCGGAGGGCTGCCGAATCGCCGCCCTGAAGGTGGACGCGGGCGACTACGTGGCCGCCGCAGCAGAGTGGCGAGGCCGTCCGACGCTTCTCGAGGCCGTCACCGTGCGTGTCGAGGGCCGGATCCTGCGCATCCGCAACGGCGCGCCGGTCCCCCTCTTCGGCGTCCGGTGGTGGGACGGCCGACAGCTGCACGCCCCCGCACCAATCGCGCCCGGGGCGGAGTCCGTCCTCGACCCCGATCGCGTCGTCGAACGGATGCCGGTCCGCCCCGCGGTCCGCCCGCCCCCCGGCGCCTCCTTTCGGGATTGGCTCCGGAAAGAGATTGTCTCCGCCGGACTCGAAGACGGTTCCCCGACGGAGATCCGGCCCGCCCTCGGCGGAGTCGTCACCTCGCATCTGGAAGACCGCCCGCGCCGGCTGCCCCCCGGCCGATCCACGCTCTTTTTTCATGTCCACGCCGATCCGGAGATCCTGCTCGTGGAAGGGTCCGCCCCCCCGGCCGAATCCTGGACGATCGTGGAATGGCCTCTTCCGCCGTAGGATGGATCCATGGTCGTCTTCCGTCGCGACCTGCGATACCTGACCGTTCATCGATGGAGCGGTTGGGTAACCCTCCTCTATCTCGGCCTGCCGCTGGTGGGATTCGCCGCGGTCGCGTTTCCCGGCCTGCTCTCCGGCGCCGCCACGCGCCCCGGGCTCGTGTCCTGGTTCTCCCAGGGCCGCATGATGTGCTCGGTGGGGATGTGCGCCCAGCTGGTGGCCTGCCTTCTCATCGTGCCCCTGGTCGGAATCCGGCTGGTCACCGGCGAGGAGGAGGAGGGAACGCTGGAACTGTTGCGGATCGCCCCGCTTCCGGGCGCCGAAATCCCGCTGGCCAAGCTCTCGGTGGGCCTCTGGCTGGCAGCGCCGTTCCTGTTCCTGTTCCAGCCCTTGCTCGCCTACGGCTGGTGGATGGGTTGGATCGGCGGCGCCGAGTGGGTCCTTTCCCTGGCCCTGACCTTGGCGGTGACGATCTTCGCGGGCATGCTTGCGATCACGATGGCCGCGCTCACTCGCGCGGCGGAGATCGCCTATCCCGTCGCCGTCGTGCTGCTCGGCTATCTCTGCCTCGGTCTTCCGCCGTTCACCCACAGCCCCGCCACCCCGATCGACTGGCTGCGGTTTGCCGCTCCGGCCGCTGCCTTCCATCGGTTCGCCAACTTCGGCGACTTTCCGGTCACCCCCGTCGAGTGGGCCGGGGTTTTCGCCTGGTGCGCGGCGACGACGGCGCTCCTCACCGCCGCGTCCACGCACCTGCTCCTGGGCGGGGACGCGGGAACCCGCCGACGCCGGCTGCAGATCTACCCGATCGCGATCGCCGCGGGGGTCGCGATCTGGTTCTCCGTCGAGACCCTGCGTTCGGACACGCCGGGGGCCGCCGCGGCGGGAGTCGCCGCCCTGGCCCTCGTCGCCGCGGTCACCGTACGGTACACCCGCCGCATGGTTCTCCTCGGACGCAGCGGCGCCCAGAGCTCGCTCCAGGGCTCCTCGCGTCGGGCGATTCTGCGCAAGGAAGTTGCTTTCTACGAGACCGGCGGACTGCGAACGCTGCGCGATCTGCTCACGCTCGCGCTGACGACCTACGGGGTCTGGCTGGCGGCCCATCCCATGTCCTGGCACCCCGCCCGCGGACCGGCCGCGTCGCTCCTCCATGCCGCAGCCGTCCTCACCCTGGTCTTGGGGGTGACCCTGGGCGCCACGTCGTTCACCCTCGAACGCAGCCGCCACACGTTCGAACTCCTGCTGCTGACGCCGCTCTCCCCCGTCGAGATCTTCCGCGGAAAACTGCTGGGCATCTTGCGCTTCCTTGCGCCGTTGGGCGGCGCCACTCTCCTCCTGGCGGCGGTCGCCGGCGGTCCGAATCCGACCCGCGTCACCGGCGCGCTGCTCGCCATCCTCTGCCTGGTCCCGTGGGTGGTCGTGCTCGTCCGCTACGGAATGGCGGTCGGCGCCGGGGCCAAGACCAATGGCCAGGCGCTGCTGGCCTGCCTGGGCGTGTTCTGGCTCCTCCGATTCACCTGGGACATGGAAGAACCGCGGAGCGAGAGCTGGCTATCGCTCGCCTGGCACACCTTGAAGGCCTCCTTCAGTCCGATCTACTTCGGCGATCAATCGCTGACCCTCGGCGCATCCTTCCCCGCGTGGTATCCGGTCGGATTCTACGGCGGCCTGGCGTTCTACGCCGGGTGCTGCGCGATGCTGATGTTCGCCATGCGGGCGGCAGCGCATTCCACGGCCCGCAGCCTCGACCCCTGGGGCGAAGTCGTGGAGCGCCCGGCCGGTGAGGGCGCGACCGGCCTTCCGCCCGAACCGAACGCCCCCCCTGCCGCGAAGGAGTCGCAGTCGTGATCGAAGTGCGCGGCCTCAGCCGCTATTACGGCAACCGCAAGGCGGTGGTCGATCTGACGTTCGACGTCGCCAAGGGGGATGTCTTCGGCCTGATCGGCCCCAACGGCGCGGGCAAGACCACCACCATCAAGATGCTGGCCACCATCCTCAAGCCCTCGGCCGGGGACGCCTCCATCTGCGGACACTCCATTCGCCACGCCGCCCGCGAGGTGCGCGGGAGGATCGGGTACATGCCCGACCTGCACGGAGTGTATGAAGGGATGACCGTGGCCGACTACCTGCGTTTCTTCGCCGCCGCCTACGCGATCCCGGAGGGCTCCCGCGAACGGACCGTGGACCAGATCCTCGAACTGGTCGACCTCGGCGGCCTGCGCGATCGCCTCATCGCCGACCTCTCCCGCGGGACCCAGCAGCGAATCTCCCTGGCCCGCGTCCTCGTGCACGACCCCGACGTCCTGATCCTGGACGAACCGGCGAGCGGTCTCGACCCGCGCGCCCGCATCGAAATCCGCGAACTGCTCCGCGAACTGAAGGGGATGGGGAAGACCATCCTGATCTCTTCTCACATTCTCCCGGAACTCGAGGAGGTCTGTACCCGCGTCGCCATCGTGGACCAGGGCCGTCTCGTCTGGACCGGAAGCCCGGCCGATGCCCGTCGTAACGACGGGGGCACGCGGCGCGTGCGCGTCCGGCCGGCGGGCCGCGTCCCGGAGGCGATCGAGGCGCTGAAGGTCCATCCGGCCGTCGAGTCCGCCGAGGCCGACGGGGTGGAAATCCTCGTGACCCTGCGCGATGGGAACGGCTCGGCGGGATTCGTGGCGCGGGCCCTGCTCGCCCGCGACATCGACATCGACCACCTGGTCGAGGAGCGCCCCAGCCTGGAAGAGCTCTTCCTGGCGGTCACGCGTCGGCGCGAAGAGGGCGTGACCGAGTAGGCGTGACCGGCCGCCCGCCGGTCCCGGCACGGCGTCCGCTCTAGTGGGTCTTCAATCTTGAGATCCTAGGTTCGGCCGAGGCGATTTTCGCG
>CAZWCX010000204.1:0-9729 GCA_964632945.1 uncultured Planctomycetia bacterium
AGAAGATCCTCAATCCGATCACGAACGAGGCGAAGACGGCGGCGCAGGCGAGCCAACCGGAAAATTCCCGGCCGATGCGCCTGCCGCCGATCCCGTTGATCGCCGCGGCCAGGAGGGGGAGCAGCGGGATCCAGGGGAGAAGTACCGCCAGGGATTCGGTCTCTTTCACGGTCTCGGTCCAGCTCCGTTTCGGGTTTTCCGGTTCCGGAGGAATCTCGGCCTAGCCCTTGAGAATGTCCAGCGCCCCCGCGTCGGCCGTCTCGCGGTTGCGGAAGAAGGCCAGCAGGATGGCCAGGCCGACGGCGGCCTCCGCGGCCGCCACGGCGATCGCGAACAACACGAACACCTGTCCGGCGTGGTCGCCGCGGGCGAAGTGATAGCGGGCGAAGGCCGCCAGGGCGAGGTTCGCCGCATTGAGCATCAGTTCCACCGACATCAGCATGATGAGCATGTTGCGGCGCGCCAGCACGCCGTAGACGCCGATTGCGAACAGCGCCGCGGCCAGGACCAGGCAGTTGCTCAGGATGAACACGTCGGCAAACCCTTCAAATCTTCTTCTTGGTCAGGACGACCGCGCCGATAATCGCCACGATGATGAGGATCGAGGTGACCTCGAAGGGGAGAACCCACGCCCCCATGAGCGCCTCGCCGATCGCCTGGGTGGACCCGAAGTCGGGGGGCGGCATTTCCTGGGAGAAGGGCAGCGCCCCGAGGCCGGCGCCGGCGACGCTCCACGCGAGCAGCACGAAAAGCAGGGCCGAGGCCAGCGCCATCCGGCGCCGCGCGGGCGGTTCGGGGTCCGCGCCGAACTCCTCGGATTTCAGGTTGAGCAGCATGATCACGAACAGGAAGAGGACCAGGATCGCTCCGGCATACACCGCCACTTGAATCACCGCGACGAACGGGGCGTGCAGCAGCAGGAAGATCAGGGCCAGCCCCATGAACGAGGCCAGCAGTCCCATGGCGCCGTAGACCGGATTGCGCTGGGAAACCACGCCGATGGCGCCCACCACGGAGATTACTGCGCCCACCAGGAAGAGGATGTCGATCAACCTCGAACGGAAGCCTTCGCGCGCTGCGGGGGAAAAAGGGACGGGGCGGCGCGACCCAACGGATCGGATCGGCGCAAACCGCGATCACGGGACCGGAAAAAATGCGACCTTCAGCCGAACTCCGGAGACTACGGGATCCGGGTCAGTCTCTCCTTGTCATACACGCGCTCTGCGCGCGTGTAGGAGCAGATGTTGTACACCTGGGACAGCGCGATCGCGTCCACGGGGCACGCCTCCTCGCAGAACCCGCAGTAGATGCAGCGCAGCATGTCGATGTTGAAGATCTTGGGGTATTTTTCCCGATCCGCGAACGGGGCGGGCTCGGCCACGATGTGGATGCACTGCGACGGGCAGGCCGTTTGACACATGTAGCAGGCCACGCACTTGAGTCGGCCCTTCTCGTCCAGCTTGAGCCGCGGTTCGCCCCGGTACCGCGGCGGGACCGGCCGCTTTTCCTCCGGATAAAGCAGCGTGAACTGCCGCTTTTTCCAGAGCTTCTTGATGGTGATCGCCATGTGCAGGAAGGTGCGGGCGAGGCCCTTGAAGATCGCCGGCAGGTAGAGTTGGTCCGCCAGGGAGCCGCCCGTCGCCTTCCCGGCGTCCGGGGTCGTCTGCTGCAGGTCGTGCGACATCGGGGGTCCTCGAACTAGACCTTCACGGTCAGGACCGCGGTCAAGATCACGTTGATCAACGCGAGCGGGACCATCACGCGCCAGCCCAGGTCCATCAGCTGATCGTACCGGAACCGCGGCAGGGTCCAGCGGGTCAGGATGGCCACGAAAAGCAGGCAGGCGGTCTTCCCGGCGAAGACGCCGATCGACTTCAGGCCGTTCCAGGTCGAGTGGTCGTACGCATCGACCAGCCCCGGGAAGTGCCATCCGCCGAGGAACAGGGTCACGGTCACCGCCGACATGGTCACCATGGCCAGGTACTCGCCCATGAAAAAGATGCCGAATCGCATCCCGGCGTACTCCGTGTGGTATCCCCCGACCAGTTCCGGCTCGGCTTCCGGGAGGTCGAACGGCAGGCGATTGTTCTCCGCGAACGCGGCGATCCAGAAGAGCAGGAAGGCGATCGGCTGACAGAATACGTTCCACCCGGGCAAGATTCCGAGATAGCGCCGGTCGGCCTGTTGCTGCACGATCTCGTTCATGCTCACGGTTCCGCTGACGAGCAGCAGGGAGACCAGGGCGAGCCCCATGGCGATCTCGTACGAGATCAGCTGCGCGCTGGCGCGCAGGCTGCCCAGGAGCGAGTACTTGTTGTTGGAGGCCCAGCCGGCGAACGCGAGGCCGTACACGCCGAGAGAGGTGATCGCGAGGACGAAGAGGATGCCGACGTTGGCGTCGGAGATCTGCAGCCGGATCGACTGCCCGAACAGGGTCATGCGATGGCCGAACGGCACCACCGCAAAGGCGAGCCCCGCGGGGATGAGGGCGAGCAGGGGGGCGAGGGTGTAAAGTCGGCGGTCGACGCCGGACGGGATCAGGTCCTCCTTGAAGATGAGTTTGATCGCGTCGGCGACGGGCTGGAGGAGGCCCATCGGCCCGACCCGGTTGGGGCCGACGCGGTCCTGCACCAGACCCGCCACGCGGCGCTCGACGTAGACCAGGAGCGGGACCACGTTGACGTAGCAGAACATCGCGATGACGATCTTGAGGCCTTCGATGAGAATCGGTGTACCCTCCCGATCACGCCCGGGCGGCCACGCCGCCGGGTGAGGAAACCACCTTGCCCTGGTCGCCGATCCCGGCGTAGGTGAGCCCCTGGAACGGTCCGACCTCCTGGGCGATTTCCTTGAAGATCGCCTCCGGCGGAAAGACCTCGGACCAGCGGCCGAGCGTCTTGAGCAGTCGCTGGAGCAGCTCCGCGTCGGGCGCGGCATCGAACGGGCCTGCCACCGCGCGGCGCACCTGCTGCACCCGGTTCTGCGACGAAACCCAGGTTCCGGTCTTCTCGGTGAACGCCGCGCCGGGCACGACCACGTGCGCGCGCCCCGTCAGAGGGCCCTGCACGATGTCCTGCACGACGACGAATTCGACCTTCTCGAGGGCGGCCAGAAATTCCTTCGGCGGCTCCCATCCCGGTACGCCGGAGACGACGTACAGGAATCGGATCCGGCCGGCCGTCATTTCCGCCAGCACCTTCTCGTATCCCCGTTCGACCGCCTCGTCGCTCACGATCCAGCGCGCGCCGGTGCGGTTCGGGTTGCGGTCGGCGTCGATGACGAATCCGCTCTTCGAGGTCCACGCCTTCCCCGCGGGCAGGCCGATGAAGCCCAGCCACGGGGAACCGAAGGCGAACTGGATCAGGTGCTCGAAGAGGTAGATCTCCTCGTTGGTCAGCCACAGCGAGCCGAGGCCGGCGACCGAGGACTCGCCATGATTCTTCCGGGCCGCCAGACCGGACTCGGCGATCCGCTGGATCGCCTGGTCGGGAGCGGCCTCGCGAAGGATTCCCTGCTCGCGCACCAGGAACCATCCGAGCCGCTCCGCCGAGTTCAGATAGCGGTAGTTGCGCCGCCCCTGGTCGCACATCCAGTAGGAGTTCACCTCCGGATTGTGGCGCGGGAAGAAGCGCTTCACGGTCGTTTGCAGGGCGTCGACGTCGATGTTGCACCCGCGGCTGCAGGACGGGCACACGCTCTTGGTCGGCTTGGTGAACCAGACCCGCGCCTGGTACATGAAATCGGTGTTGATGAGCGCGCCCACCGGGCAGAGGTCGACCACGTTGCCGGAGAGCGGGTTTTCGAGCGGCCGGCCCGGGAAGATGGCGATCTCGGAATGGTCGCCGCGGTTCACCACCGCCAACTCGCCGGTCCCGGCGACCTCGTCGCAGAAGCGCGTGCACCGCGTGCACACGATGCAGCGGGATCCCCAGTAGTGCACCAGTGTCCCGAAATTGGTGATGTGCCGG
Source organism: uncultured Planctomycetia bacterium (assembly GCA_964632945.1). Classification (GTDB taxonomy): domain Bacteria; phylum Planctomycetota; class MHYJ01; order WSZJ01; family CAZWCX01; genus CAZWCX01. Next base: position 3,969 of record CAZWCX010000204.1, read on the forward strand.
GTGACCTTCTTCTCGATGAAACGGCTCCGGTCGGAGCCGTGATTGTACGAGTGGTCCTGCAACATGCACTCGCCGGCGCAGTCGCATTGCGGGCAGTCGAGCGGGTGGTTGATGAGCAGGAATTCGAGCACGCTCTTGCGCGCCGCGAGCACGTCGGGGGTGCGCGTCTCGATCACCAAGCCGTCGGCCACCATGGCGGCGCAGGACGGGACCAGACCCGAGCGCCCCTGCGCGGTCTGTTTGACCAGGCACATGCGGCAGTTGGCGGCGATCGACAGTCCCGGGTGCCAGCAGAAGTACGGGATATCGATGCCGCGTTCCAGGGCGACCTGGAGCACGGTCTTTCCGGCCGGCGCTTCGACCTCGAGGCCGTCCAGGGTGAACTTGGGCATGGCGGGCACTCCCGACAGGATTCCGGTTCCGCGCTAGTGGTGACCGTGTCCGGCATCGGCCGGCGCCGGGGGAGCGTCGTCCAGACCCGGCGACCGGGGCAGGGCGTCCATGCCCCGGTTGGGCAACCACTGCATCAGGGCGGCGACGTTGACCAGGAACGCCAGCAGCGTGACCACCCAGGATCCGCCGCGGAGGAACGCCTCGGCGTACAGGTTCCCGGCCATGAAGGCGCTCGCGACGGCCGCGAGGAACGACTTGGCCGTGATGCCGCGACGGCCCATGCTGAACCACCAGAACCCGCCGATCACCATCCACAGGTACGCGGCGATGACCTTTCCGGCGGGTCGGCTCATGAAGGTCACGAACTCCTCCAGGCGCGTGAGCACCAGCAGACCCCACCCGATCATCACGATCAGGGCGAGCGCCTGCGCCTGGAAGGTCAACTCGAGCGCGTCCGGCCGGCGGCGGGCTTCCGCGGATTCCGTCGCGGCGACCGGGGACGGCGAAGTCGCCGGAGTGCGCTCCACATCGTCGTCCGTGGACCGCCGCACCATCGGCACCAGACCGTAGATCACGCCTGCGCCGCCGATCATGGTCAGCAGCCACGTCCCCCCGCCCAGGAACACCTGGGCATAGAGGTTGAACGCCAGCACCACGAACCCGACATACCCGCAGCCGAACTGCCAGCGCACGCCTTCCCGCCCCCAGCGGTAGAGCCACGCCCAGGCCAGCATCAGGAGCTGCAGCGCGCCCGCGATCAACCCGAGCCGGGACGCGCCGAGCCCCGCGGATCCGGTCAGGAGCGCCCAGCTCCACAGCCCGCTCACCAGCAGGATGCCCAGGCAGAGTCCGCGAATCACCTGCTCGAACCGGCTGCGGACGTCGGGAGAGATGGATTCGGTCATGGTCGCCCTCGAGTCATCAGGCCCTCCCCGGAACGGGGCGGGCCGGGGGACTGCTCCATCGGATCGGTCGGATCCGCGCTACACCGGGACCACCCCAAGGTCCCGTGTGGCGGTCATGCACTTCTTCTCGGTCACGTGGTACTCGAATTCCTTGCGCCACTTCTGGACGATGGTATGCGCCGGCATCGCCAGCGAGTCCGCCAGGAGGCAGATCGTCTTGCCGCGCATGTTGTTGTTGATGTCGAGGATCAGGTCGAGGTCTTCCATCCGGCCCTGTCCGTGCTCCAGCCGCCGGCAGATCTTCTCGATCCAGCCCAGGCCTTCGCGGCACGGCGTGCACTGGCCGCACGATTCGTGGTGGTAGAAGCGGGCGATGTTGTAGAGCGCGTTCACCATGCAGGTGTCCTCGTGGAGGACGATCACCCCGCCGGAGCCGAGCATCGACTTCGCGGCGCCGAGCGCTTCGTAGTCGAGGGTCACCTTTTCCGCTTCCTCGGCCGTGAGCACCGGGGCGCTCGATCCTCCCGGGAAGACCGCCTTCAGCTTTCTGCCGCCCAGGATCCCGCCGGCGTCCTCGTAGAGCAGTTTCTTCATCGGATAGCCCAGCGGCTTCTCGTAGAGGCCGGGCTTGTTCACGTGTCCGCAAACGCAGAACAGCTTGGAACCCGGGCTCTTTTCCGTGCCCATCGACTTGTGCCAGTCCACGCCGCGGGCGAGGATGTACGGCAGGTTGGCGATCGTCTCGACGTTGTTGATCACGGTCGGGCAGCCGAAGAGCCCGCTGACGGCCGGGAAGGGGGGCTTGATCTTGGGTAGCCCGGGGCCGCCTTCGAGGGAGGACAGAAGCCCGGTCTCCTCGCCGCAGATGTACGCGCCGCCGCCGCGGTGGAGGGTCACGTCGACGTCGAAGCCGCTGCCGAAGACGTTCTTGCCGAAGAATCCCTTCGCGTACGCCTCGTCGATCGCGTTCTGCACGACCTTCGCGCCGAAGGTGAACTCCGCGCGGATGTAGATGTAGGCGGTGTGGATCTCGACCGCCCGACAGCAGATCAGGATCCCTTCGAGCAGGACGTGCGGGTCGAACTCCAGGATCGCGCGGTCCTTGAACGTCCCCGGTTCGCTCTCGTCCGCATTGACGCAGAGGTAGCGCGGCTTGGGGATGTTTTTGGGCACGAAGCCCCATTTCATCCCCGCGGGGAAGCCGGCCCCGCCGCGGCCGCGGAGGCCGCTTTGCTTCACCAGTTCGATCAGGGCGGCCGGTTCGTGTTTCTCGAACGCCGCGCGCGCGGCCCCGTAGCCGCCGCGGTTCAGGTAGTGGTCGATCGCCCGCGCCTCGGGCTTGCCGAAGTGCGTGCTCAGGAACGGTTCGAAGCCCATGCCCTACTTCCGGCTCAATTCGTTGATGATCTTGTCCACCTTCGCCAGCGTGAGATCCTCGTGCATGTCCTCGTTGATCTGGAGGCACGGCGCCTTGTCGCATGCCGCGAGGCATTCGACCTTGCGCAGCGTGAATTTCCCATCTGCGGTGGTCTCCCCGACCTTGATGCCGAGCCGTTTCTCGAGGTGGCGCACCACTGCGTCGCTGCCGCGCAGCGCGCACGGGAGCGTGGCGCAGACCTGGAGCAGGTGCTTCCCCGTGCCGGCCCGCTTGTACCAGGTGTAGAAGGTGTAGACGCCGAGGACCTTGCTCGGCGGCACGTCCAGAATCTCCGCGACGTAGGTCATGACGCTCTCGTCGATGATCCCGAACTCGCGCTCGGCGACGTGCAGGACCGGCAGCATCGCCGCCTTGCGCACGGGATAGCGGGAGATGATCCGGTCGACCTCCTCGCGCACCGTCTTGGAGAACTCGACCTTGCGCAGTTTCGGGGCCGGCACCTGGGTGATCTGCATGCGTCGCTCCGGGGGAGGTTCAGCGGTCCAGTTCGCCCGCGATGATGTTCAGGCTGCTCAGGATCGACACCATGTCCGAGAGCAACCGCCCCTCCACGAGGCTCGGAAGGGCCGTGTAGTTGATGAAAGAGGGTGGCCGCACGCGCACGCGCCAGGGCCGCACGTCGCCGGTATTGATCAGGTAGAAGCCCAGTTCCCCGTTGGGGGCTTCGGTACAGGAGTAGTACTCGCCGGGCGCCGGCGTGAAGCCGTGCCCGGTCATGATGATCTTGAAATGGTGGATCAGGCTCTCCATCCGCTGGTAGACGGAGTCCTTGTCCGGCAGCATCACCTTCTCGTTTTCGCTGCAAAACGGTCCCGGCCGCAGGCGGTCGAGTGCCTGGCGGACGATGCGCACGCTCTGGCGCATCTCGTCCATGCGCACGTCGAAGCGCGCGAAGCTGTCGCCCTCGGTGCGCGTGATCACGTCGAAATCGTACGCCTCGTAGTCGAGATACGGGCGCGCGCGGCGCAGATCCCAGGGGACGCCGCTGGCGCGCAGAATCGGTCCGGTCCACGACCAGGCGATCGCGTCCTCCTTGCTCATGATGCCGATCCCTTTCGAGCGCTCGAGGAAGATGCGGTTGCGGTAGAGCATCTTCTCGACCTCGTCGAGCGTGGCAAGGACGGTCTCGCAAATCGCGCGGATCGCCGGGACCGCGGAGTCGGGCAAGTCGCGGGAGAGGCCGCCGACGCGGGTGTAGCTGGTCGTCAGCCGTCCGCCGGTCACGATTTCGAAGATGTCGTACATGCGCTCCCGTTCGCGGAAGCACCAGAGCATGACGGTGAACGCGCCGAGATCCATGGCCTGGAGGCCGCAGCACAGGATGTGGTCAGCGATGCGCGACAGTTCCGACATGATCACCCGGATCGTCTTGCCGCGGGGCGGCAGTTCGATGCCGAGCATTTCCTCGACGGTCTGCACGAAGCCGATGTTGTTGTTGAGCGGCGACAGGTAGTTCATCCGGTCCGTCACCGTCACGAACTGGTTGAACGACATGTTCTCGCCGAGTTTCTCGAAGCCGGTGTGCAGGAAGCCGATCTCCGGCGTGCACTTGACGATGGTCTCGCCGTCGAGTTCTAGGACCATGCGCAGCGTCCCGTGGGTGGCCGGGTGCTGCGGACCGAAATTCATCACCATCCGGCGCGGGCCGGCAGCGGGCGGGGGCGTGAGCGTTTCGACCATGGGTTCCGTTCCTCGTCTGGCGGGACGGCGCCTACAAGTGGAAACCGTCGGCCGGCCGGGCGGCCGGTTCGTCCGGGTCGTACTTGCGGAAGCCGTTCCGCTCTCCCAACCCGCGCACCGGATAGTCTTTGCGCAGGGGGAACGCAGGATAGTCCTCGGGCATCAGGATCCGACGCAAATCCGGATGATTGCGGAAGCGGATCCCGTACATGTCGAAGGCCTCGCGCTCCAGCCAGGAGGCACACGGCCATACTCCGTGCAGCGTCTCGATCTCCGGAGTCCGTTCGGGCACCATCGCGCGCACACGCACCCACAGATTGTGCGCGAACGAGTGCAGGTGATAGACCACGGCGAAGCGCTCCGCCTCCTCGCGGCCGAGGTAATCGGCTCCGCACAGGTCGGCTAGCCGCACGAACTGCAGGTCCGGATCCGCCTTCAGGGCGGACAGCACGGCGACGTTGGCCGCGCCGGCGATCGTGATCGAGAGTTGACCGCGATACTCGGCGTGCGCAAGGTACGCCTGCGGAAACTTCTCGCGCACGAGGGCGACCGTCTTTTCCTGGCCGGGGGTCATGCGGACTCACTCGAGATTCGGTCTGCCCGCGCTCCGGACCATCCGACGATGGACGGGGCGGCGTTGCGGGACCGGCGGGATCGGATCACCGGGGTCTCATTTCCCCACCGGGGGAGGCTTGATCTCCTGGTTGATGCGCGTCAGGTCCACCTTCTTCTGGACCATGAGGATGCCGTCGATCAGGCTCTCCGGCCTCGGCGGGCAGCCCGGCACGTAGACGTCCACCGGAATGAACTGGTCTACCCCCTGGATCATCGTGTACGTGTCGAACACGCCGCCGGAGGAGGCGCAGGCCCCCATGGAGATCACCCACTTGGGTTCCGGCATCTGTTCGTAGATCTGCTGCAGCACGGGCATCATTTTCAGGCAGATTCGCCCGGAAACGATCATCAGATCCGACTGCCGCGGCGAGAACCGGATCACCTCGGCGCCGAATCGCGCCAGGTCATACCGGGGTCCCAGCGTCGCCATCATCTCGATGGCGCAGCAGGCGGTGCCGAAGGGCATCGGCCACAGGCTGTGCTTGCGCGCCCACTTGACCGCCTTGTCCACGATCGTGGTCAGGATGTTGTCCTTGAGCGCCGACTCTAGTCCCATTCGAGCGCTCCTCGCCGATAGATATAGTAGAAGCCGATTCCCAGGATGAAGAGGAACACCAGCACCTCGATCAACCCCGCGACGTGCAGGTTGCGGTGCACCACCGCCCACGGAATGAGGAACACGGTCTCGATGTCGAAGAGGATGAACAGGATCGCGACGAGGTAGTAGCGC
>CAZWCX010000205.1:0-9725 GCA_964632945.1 uncultured Planctomycetia bacterium
GGCGCGAAAATCGCCTCGGCCGAACCTAGGATCTCAAGATTGAAGACCCACTAGGATAGCGGCCTGCGCTCCGGGGGGAAAGAATCTCGCGCCCCGGCCACGCGGCGCCCGCGCGCGCGGAGTCCCGGATCCGCCTCTCCCGGGGTCCGCGTCGTTCCCCCCCGGCCGCCGGAAGGCAACGTCCCGGGAATCTGCGGACGCCGGGCCCACCTGCTCCGACGCAGGGCGCTGCTTCGGGATGGGGCGGTCGGACGCGGCGGTCGCGCGCCGTCGCCATCCCTCGCCAACCATCCGCAACCACAGACTCGCTCACCGGTTACGAGGCCGCCGTCCCAGGTCGGGCCCCGCACCGGCACGTTGGCATGCGCTTCGCTTCCCCTTGCTCCATTCGAAGGTCCGGCGGTTCCAGCGCACGGGAGGCACGAGATGGCGATGGGCAAGTTGGTGTCGGTCGGGATCGGGATTGCGGCCTGTTTCGGGATCTACCATGTGGCGACGGGGCCGTCGCGGGTTCGGGAGGCCTTCGAGCCCCGGCTGATGGAATTCCATGGGGTCGACTTCCCGGAAGGGGAGGGAACGGTCCAAGGGGAGGAGCGTCCGTATCGCACGGGCAAGGTCTTCATCCTCCGGCCCGGCTGGGGAAGCGACGACAACATCGGCGGGGCCAAGCCGCCGATCGTCGATCCGGCTTTCTATTACGTCGCTTCCGCGCTGCGGGCCTCCACCCCGGACGAGGTCGACACGCTGATCGTGGCCGAGAAGGGGGCGCGTGTGACGCAGACACGCTCCAAGCAGTGGATCTTCGAGACCAAGGCGAAGGGGGTGAACATCAGCGTGTACGACATGCGGAAGAAAATCCTGATCGGGATGGATTTCGTCCACGCGGACCAGGACGGGAGCTATGCGGCTCCGCTCGGGAGGTACGTGGGGACGATGCCGTCCCGGCCGTGAACGCGGATGGGCGGGGCTTGGGCAATTGAGGTTGAAATCCCCTCCGCCGCCGCGGACAATGGGCGCCTTCCCGTCCTGGAGGAGCCCGCATGCTGCGCGCGATCATCTTCGACTTCAACGGCGTGGTGGTGAACGACGAACCGCTGCACTACCGCATGTTCCAGCGCGTGTTCGACGAGGAGCGGATTCCCTTTTCGGAAGAGGGGTACTACGCGCGCTACCTGCCCATGGACGATCACACGCTGGTCCGGTCGCTGTTTCGCGACCTGGACCGGCCGTTGTCGGCGGCCGAAGAGGCGCGACTGGTCGGGAAGAAGGAGGCGTACTACCGGGAGACGATGCGCGCCGGCGGGGTGGAGTTCTTTCCCGGGGTGAAAGAGTTCATCCGCCGCTGCGCGCAGATGGTGCCGCTCGCCATCGCCTCGGGGGCGGCGCGCGAGGAGATCGAATTCCTGCTCGCGAGCGCGGAGCTGCGTCCGCACTTCCGCGCCATCGTGGCGGCGGAAGACGTCACCAAGGGGAAGCCGGACCCCGAGATCTTCCTGAAGGCCCTGGAGGCGCTGCGCAGCGCCCGACGGCCGGGTGAGGGGGACGTGCTTGCGCCGGACACGCTGGTGATCGAGGATTCCCCCGCTGGGGTGCGGGGGGCGCGCGCCGCGGGAATGCGCTGCCTGGCGGTCCTTCATTCCGTTTCGGCCGACCGGCTGAGCGAAGCGAACCGGGTGGTGCCGACGCTCGCGAACCTGGACCCGCGGACGCTGGACTGGTAGCGGTTTCACCGCACCGGGGAGGGAGGAATGGCGGGGTTGGCGGCGTTCCGCCCGGCGGATCACCGCGGCAAATGGGCGCGTGCGCACCCGTAGGTCGAGCAGCCGCCCAGGTACTCCCAGCACTCGCGGTGATGGGGCGTCCGGCACTCCGGGCACCGGTGCCGCTCGCCGGCGAGTTCGCCGCCGCAGATCTGACAGGTCCCGGCTCCCGAGTCGCTCGCGGGTCCGCTCTCCTGCGTTCCGGGATGCGGCAGGCCGCAGGCGGCAAAGAGGGTTTGCAGCAGGCGGCAGGACGCTGCGACGGCGTCGAGCAGCGCTTCGGGGGCGAAGGCGTTCACGTTCGGGAGCAGGGCGACGGCGCGGCCGCGGCCGACGTCGAGGAGCGGCGCGGCGGGCGCGGTGCAGGAGGCAAGCGCGAGGAACGCGGTCCACAGGGTGGCGGGGAGCGGCGGCATCGGGTCCGGGGAGGGGGCGACCACGCACTCGAAGCCGGCGTCGAAGTCCGGGAGGTCCGCGCGCAGGCGAGGGCCCCGGAGGATCGCCGCGGCCCCGCGCGGGATTCCGGCCGTCGCGCGGATCTGGGCGGTCGGCAGCGCCGCCCGGGCGTGAGCGGTCACGCCCGCCCACCAGGACGCCCCGATCGACCGTTCGGCGTAGCGGACCGGAAGCCCGGCGACGTTCCAGGCCACCGCGCGGGCCCGCCCGCGTGGGGGCACGAGGGCGCCCCCAAACCGCGCGGTGACGGCGCGCATTCGCACGTCCCGGGGACCCATGCGCATTTCCCCCCGAGCCCGGCCTACGCCGGCGGCGGACCGGACACCCGGCTGCGGTACGCCTGCACATAGTAGAGCGCCGTGTCGCCGAGCGGAGTCTCCGGCGCGACCCCGCGCACCTTCTCGAACATGGCGATGGCGTCCTCCATCCGTCGGAGGTCGCCGTACGTCAGCCCGAGGATGAAGCCGGCGCGCTGCGCGAGATCGGGGTCCCCGGGCGGGGCGATCCGCCACGCCGTTTCAAGCGTGGTCCGGGCCTCCTCCACCCGGCCCGACAGCTTGAGTGCGATTCCCAGCTCGCAGAGCAGGCGCGCGTCATCGCGGTCGCGCTCGGCGGCGGGGGCGAGCACCTGGATCGCCTCCGCCGGCTTGCCGCGCGCAATCAATCCCTTCCCCTCCGCCAGCGGGTCGGTCTTTTCCATGTTCGTCCTCCGCACGCGGATCCTGCCAGCCCCGGAGCGCGCCGTCGAACCTACCGCGCGATCCGCATCTTCTTCTGGAGTTTCGCGACCAGGGCGTCGCGCCGCTCGTAGAGCCGCTTGAGCTTGCGCGGCTTGTGCTTCGCCAGGGCGTACGCCGTCAGGATCGGCAGCGCCACCGTGGAGTCGAGATAGCAGACGACGGTGTCGGGGAGCTGATCGGGATCCACCTTGCCCCAGCTCACCGCTTCGCTCGGGGTCGCGCCGGAAAGACCGCCGGTGTCCATGCGCGCGTCGGTGACCTGGAGGAAGTAGTCGTGCCCCTTCTCCTTGATGCCGAGCACCTCCTGGATCTGCGGCTCGGTCTGGAGCATGAAATTCTTCGGCGACCCGCCGCCCAGGATCCACACCGCGCTCTTGCCGCCGGACGACTTGGCATCGTACACGATCGCGGCCGTCTCATTCACGTCGCGGGAGACGTCGTACTGCAGCCGGTTGCCCTCCAGCGCGCAACCGGCCACGTTCATGCCGATCGAGCTGTCCCCCGGCGAGGAGGTGTAGATCGGCACGCCCGCGCGGTACGCGGCGGCGAGGAGGGAGCGGCGCTTGATCTTGAGGCGCCGTTCGGTCGCGTCGACGTATTTGCCGGCGAGGTGGTGAAACTCCGCCGTCCCCATCGACCGCTGGAATTCCGCTCCTCGGATCAGTTCACGGAAGTACCGGTCGGTGTCGAGCAGGACCGAGTAGTGGAAGAAGATGTCGTAGATCCGGACGATCCCCTGGCGGCGCAACGCCACGTCGTCGGCCTGGTGAGTGCCGCGGTGCATCGACAGCCCGATGCCGAAGTGGGTGTCGTGGTAGACATTCGCCCCCGTGCTGACGATCCAGTCGACGAAGCCCGCCTCGATCAGCGGAATGACGGCGGCCATGCCGAGACCCGCGGGGGTGAGCGCCCCCGACAGGCTCAGGCCGATGGTCACGTCCCGGTCGAGCATTCGTTCGACGAGCAGGCGGCAGCCTTCGCGCAATCGCGCCGCGTTGTACGCGAGGAAGGCCTCGTCGACCATCTGCGCAACGGTCATGCGGCCGGTGATCGGTTCGGGGCGGATGGAGGCGCCGCGCAGGCGGCGACGGGAAACGGCCATGAGTCACCCTCCTGGAAAGGAGTCGCCGAGGCGGACGGATTCCGCGCGGATGCCCACGAGTGAAGACGACTTCCGGGCCGGCGCGCGCCGGCTATCCGCGGCGATAAAACGGGAGCGCGCGGACCGTGGCCGGGATCGTAGCCCCGCCGGCCGCCGGCGTCACGGCCACTTCCGTTCCCGGGGCGCGATGCTCTTTCTTGATCACGGCCAGCGCGATCACGCCTCCCACGGTCGGGGCCAGGACTGCCGTCCCCAGTCGCCCCACCTCCGCGCCGTCCCGGGTTACCGGGCTTCCGACCGCGGGAGTCGCTTCCCCCTGCAGTCGAAGCCCGACCAGGGACCGGCTCGCTTCCCCGAGGGTCGACACGCGGGCGATCACCTCCTGCCCGAGGTAGCACCCCTTGGTATAGGACACCGTGTGGTCGAGTCCGCACTCGAGCGGCAGATGCTGGTCGGTCGCGTCCGGCCCGAAGACCGGCCGTCCCGCCTCGACCCGCAGGCTGCGCAGGGCTTCGAAGCCGCAGGGGCGCACGCCGTGGACCATGCCGAATTGCGCGAGCATTCCGAAGGCGGCCGCGTGAACCATGGACGGCACCACGATCGTGTATCCCGGTTCGCCGGTGTGGTCGCAGCGCTGCACCCGCACGGTCACTCCGGCAACCTGCTTCTCCGCGAAGCGATACTCGGTCGCTTCGGGGACGTCCTGGCCGCCGACGGAGGCGAGCACCTTGCCGACGGCCGGCCCATGGAGCCCGAGGAGGCCGAAGTCCTTCGTGCGGTCCTTGACCTCGACCTTTTCCGTGATGTGGTACTTCTCCAGGTGTTCGATCGCGGGGGCGACGCGGTCCGCATTCATCTCGAGCCAGAGCGCGTCCTCCGTCACCGACAGGACGGCGTCGGTGACGAGCCGGCCGAGCCGGTTCACGATGCAGGTGTGGTTCCCTGCGCCCGTCGGGAGCGCAATCACCTCGTTGGTGCACTGGCCGCGGAACCAGGTTTTTCGGTCGGCACCGGTGATCTGGATGAGCCCGCGGTGGGACAGATCGAAGAGGCCGCCGGTGGTGCGCACCGCCCGATGTTCCTCCTCCGGATGAGAGAACCGGGCGGCCACTTGCACGCCGAACGCCTCGGTCATCGTGGCGCCGAAGGTGCCCAGCTGGCCGGCGATCGGAGACGGTCGCGTCATGCCTTCCTCCGGCGCGGCGCCTCGAACTGTTGCGCGTGGCGGTGGAACTCGGTCAGGTGCATGAGAGACTTCAGGCTGGTCATGCGGTCGAAGTAGAGCACGCCGGCGAGGTGATCGCACTCGTGCTGGATGACGCGGGCGAAGAATCCCTGCGCCTTGAGCCCGATCTTCTTACCGTCGCGACCGAGGGCCTTGACGTTCACCTTGCACCACCTCGGCACGATCCCCCGCAGGTCGTCGATCGAGAGGCACCCCTCCCAATCCTCTTCCACGTCGTTGCCGACCGGAGTGACTTCGGGATTGATGAGGACGGTCAGGGGGGTTTCGGGTTCGTCGGAACCCTTCGGCCTGGGCAGGTGTTCGATGACCGCCACCTGGCGAGAGACGAAGACCTGGGGGGCGGCGAGGCCGACGCCGCGGTTCTCGCGCATGGTCGCGATCATGTCATCGACGAATTCCTGGAAGGCCGGGCGGAGGATCTCTTCGGGCGGCACGGGCTCGCAGGGCGCGCGAAGGACCGGATGGCCGAGACGACTGATCTGCAGGAGTCGGGGCATAGCGCGGGGATTATACCAGGGGGGGGCCGCGTGTCTAGCCTCTGGCGCGACCGAAGGACTCCCCGGGTCGGACGGGGGGACGCTCCTATTTCCCGAACGACGGAAGCGTGGGCAACAGCGCCTCGATGCGCGGATCGTCGCGCAGCGCGCGCAGGTCCTGATCGTCTTCGACCATTTCCCGATACAGGTGGCCCTGTCCCGCCAGGAGCTGAAGATCGGCCACGGCGCGATTGAGCATGCCGAGAGTGGCGTAGCTCTTCGCGCGCAGGAGGAGGATCGGCACGTCGCTGTAGGCGCGCGCCAGGCACTTGAGGAACTCGCGGTCCAGGTGGTCCATCTTGCCGAGGCGGGCCTCGATCCAAAGCAGTTTCGCCTTCACGTAGGGGTCGTCCAGCAGGGCCGCGCAGGCGGGAGCGAGATGCTCGGCGGCGGTGGCCATGTCCTGCTCGCGCAGGGCATGGTGCACGAGGGCGTAGTGGGCCGCGGTGCGCGCGGGGGGATGGGAGAGGAGCGCGGTCCAGACTTCGCGCGAGACGTCCCCCTTGCCGAGCGCGCCGAAGAGGAACGCCTGCCAGCCCAGGAGGTGCGGATCCCCGGGCCGCCGGACGAGCGCCCGTTCCAGGGCCTCGAGGGCGGGGCCGAATTCGGCCGCGCGGAGAGCGAGGAAGACGGGGGTTTCCGGCATGACGAGGAGCTCCCGCCGCAATCGGGTGTCGGTGGACTCGAGCGCCCGCGAGGCGGCAAACGCGCCGGCGAGGCAGACCCCCCAGAGGGCGACGGCGCCGACTCGGGCGGTCCTTCGACGCGCCGGGACGAGGCGGCCGGCGGCCCAAAGGAGGAGGAAGAGCAGCGCCGAGGCCCCGACGCCGGCCTCGATCCGGGTCGCCCAGGACGATCCCTCTCCCTCGCGGTGGCGGGCGGCATAGCCGACCATCATGGCGAGCGTCAGCTCGGGGACGTCCACCGCGGAGATCGGTTGCGCGAAGCCGGTGACTTTCCAGTCCCCGCCGGCGCGGGTCCATTCGACCAGGAAGAAGTGCTCCCGCGGAGGCTTTTCTCCGTGGGCCACCACTTCGGCGCGTCCGTCCGCCACGCGACGTCCGGTGATTTCGAAGCGCATCTCCCGCAGGTCGGCCGCAATGCCCTTGGCCACTCCCTCCAGCGCCTGGCGGAACAGCGCGCGCGTGGGTTCGTCGTCCGTCACGGCGACGCCGCGGTCGCGCAGTCGGGAGAAGGTCTCCGTACGGATGGTGGAGGGATCCAGCGCGCGCAGCAGCGGAGAGGCATCCCCGGTGACGAGTTGCCGGAACAGCGAGACGGCCTGCGCCTCGATCTCCTTCTCATCCGAGTCGGGATTCGCGGGCTGGGCGCAGGAAACCGCCGCCGCAAGCAGGAGCGCGGCGAACGCCCCTGCCGGCGCGAGGACCCGGATGCCGTAGCCGGTCATGCGGAACCGCGCTATTTCCCGCCCCCGGTCGGATGCTCGCCGTGCGGGTGATCCCCGCTCGGGTGTTCGCCGGCCGGGTGTTCGCCCTTGGGGTGATCCCCGCTCGGGTGCTCGCCGGCCGGGTGTTCGCCCTTGGGGTGTTCTCCGCTCGGATGCTCGCCGGCGGGCGCGCCTTCCGCGGCCGGTTCGGGCTCCGGCGGGAGCACGGCGACCGGCACGCGGACGATCTTGCTCGCCCGGTGATCCATGTCCATGTTGCGGCCGCGATGCCTCATGTTGGCGTCCTGGACGTCGGCTTGCGCCTTGACGCGGGGGTGCTGCCGGTGGGTGAGCCACATCACCTCGACGACGTAGGTGCCCTGAGGAAGCTGGTCCTCGCGGAAGGGGCCGAGGACGGCGCGGAAACGGTGGTCGCGGGCAACCACGTCCGCCCAGGTCTTGTAGAGGCGGGTGCCCATGGGGCGCAGCGCAACGACGACGTCGGTGTCGTCGGGCATCTCGGTGTATCCGTCGACGACGATCGCCTTGACGGGCACGTCGCCCTCGCGGCCCATTTCCACGCCGACCTGGACGACATCCATGCGTCCGGCGAGGCAGCCCCAGGTGTCGAGCTCCTCGTCCGGATAGGGTTCCAGCGCTTCCTGGAAGCGGCCATCCTGGTTGATCATCCGGGAGGGCTTGACGCAACCCCCGACGGCCGAGGCCAGAACGATCGCCGCGACGGCGAGAACGCACTTCGCTCGCATGACACCCTCCCAGACGAACCGGAATCCGGCCGGGACGGGCCCGGCCGCGCATTTCCTATGATCGGCAGCGGGGCGTATTCTAGTGAAGCCCCGCCGCGGGACGCAAGCGGATTCTCGCCTCAGAGGACCTCGCCGCCCTTCGCGCTGCACAGGACGTCGTTTTCGTGCCGGACCCCGAATCGACCCGGCAGGTAGATTCCGGGCTCGATGGTGAAGACGTTGCCGGGCAGGAGCCCGACGTCATTGCCGGCGACGAGGTACGGTTCCTCATGAATGTCCATGCCGAGCCCGTGGCCGGTGCGGTGGGTGAAGTACGGGCCGTAGCCGGCCTCCTCGATGACCGCGCGGGCGGCCGCATTGACCGCTGCCGCGGCGATGCCGGGGCGAACGGCGGCGAGCGCGGCCTTGAAGGCGCGCACGACCGCGTCGCGGATCTTCTCGTACTCCGCGGGGGTCCCGTTCCCGAACCAGAACGATCGGGTCAGGTCGGACTGGTAGCCGCCGAAGGTGCAGCCGAAGTCGAGCAGCACGGCATCGCTCCTGCGCAGCTTGCGCGGCCCCCCCGGCGCGTGCGGGATGGCGGAGGTCGGTCCGAATTGGACGAGCGTCCAGGGCTCGGCGCCGCCGCGCCGGGCCATCGCATCCCGGAGTTCCTCACCCACCTCGGCCTCGGTGCGACCCGCGCGCAGGCGCGCCTTCACCTCGTCGAACGCCCTGCGGGCGATCGCCAGGGCGCCCTTGATCTTCTCGATCTCCTCCGTGGACTTGACCGAGCGCAGGCGAACGAAGGGTGCGCGCGCTTCGGGCGACCGCGTACCGCCGAAGGCGCGCGCCAGGTCCTCCGCCGTGCGCACTTCCGTGGTCGGCTCGAGCCCGAGTCGTCCCGGCCGGATCTTGTGCTCGCGGCAGACTCGCGCCACCAGGGCATAGGGGTCCTCGTGTTCCTGCCAGAGCCGCAGGTCGCGGGTGACGGGCGTCTGCCCGAGCCGGTCGATTTCGAAGGCCGGACCGACCAGGACCGGCTTCCCGGCGCGCGGCACGAGCAACGTCAGCAATCGCTCGCTGCGGTGGATCGCCAGCCCGGTGAGGTAGGTGAACGAGGTCGAGGGGGTGAGGAGGGCCGCGTCGAGCGACTCGCGCGCCAACTCGCGGCGCAGGCGCGTCAGGCGGGCCGAGTAGACGGCGGCCGGGAAGGGAAGGGTCGCGGTGGCTGCGGCCATGACGGTCGGTCTCCCTGCGGAAATGGGTGCCCCGGGACGAGCGACACACTATAATGCAGGCATCGGGAATCCGTCCAGCGCCGCCCGACTCGTGAGGTCGTCATGGAAACGCAACCCTCCCCGTATCGCCGGATGATCCTGGTCTGCGTTCGGGAACGGGACGGCGGAGAAGCCGCCTGCGGCACCCGCGGTTCGGAGCACCTGCTCGAGCGACTCAAACTCCACGTGAGGGATCGCGGCCTCAAGGGTCTGATCCGGGTCTGCAGCACCGGCTGCCTGGACCAGTGCGCCGCCGGGCCGAACGTGATGATCATGCCCGACAACCTCTGGCTGACGGGGGTCACCGCCGCGGACGTGGACGGCATCATCGAGACGTACATCGCCCCGCTCGAGCGGGAAGCGAGCGTCCCCGCGCCCGAGAGCGACTAGTGGGGCTTCAACCTTGAGATCCTAGGCTCGGCCGAGGCGATTTTCGCGCCCGGCGAGGCGCGCGGAGGAGGCGATGCCCCCG
>CAZWCX010000206.1:0-9689 GCA_964632945.1 uncultured Planctomycetia bacterium
ACGGAGCCGGGTTGTTCGCGAACAGCGAAGCTGTTCGCGAATAATCCGGGCTAGGTCGGCGGCGAGGCCGTGGTCCCGGAAGGGCGGACGCGAGGGTGCGTCCGCCCCGCTCATTTTCGGCCCCGGCACGGCGCGGAGCGCCGGGGGTGGACGCGGACCCGCGGCGGGAATCCCCCTTTACCGCGACGAGCAACTCGTGCACAATCCTGCGGGTCCGTTAAACGCCTGCCCCCGTGGTTCGTCTATTCGGACGAGTCGATGGTGAACGAGCAGCCCGCTGGCGATCCGAGAGGCGAGCCCAGGATGGAGATGGTGGGGGTGTCTGCCACTGCGGAACTGGACGTGGTCTTTCAGGAGCAACTCCCCCAGTTGTTCGGCCGGTGCAAGACCGGGGATCGGGGAGCGCTGGAACGGCTGGTTTCCCACACGCAATCGCGGATGTTCGGGATCGCCTTCGCGATCACGCGCAGTCGCGACGACGCGATGGACGTGACGCAGGAAACCTACCTGCGCTTCCTCGACCGGCTGGAGGAGATTCGTGAGCCGGCCGCCGTGATCGGCTGGCTCTGTCGGACGACCGTCAATCTGGCGATCGACGCCTTGCGGCGGCGCCGGGTTCGTGTGGCGGGTCGCTTGCCGGAGGGGGATCGACTTCCCCCTGCGCCGCCGGAGTATCCCGGTCGGAGCAACGAAGAGTCCCGGGAACTGGGCAACATCATCCTGGGGCTCGCGGACGAATTGAGTCCGCAACAGCGCATGGCGTTTCTGCTTCGCGACGTTCGCGGGCTGCCGCTTCCGGAGGTGGCCGAGGCGCTCGAGTGTTCCGTGGGCGCCGCGAAGGCGCACCTGTCCCTCGCGCGCGGCAAGTTGCGCGGCTGGCTGAAGACGAGACACCCGGAGTACCTGGAATGAGCGAGAACGAAATGGACTGCGACATCGCACGCCCCTGGGTTTACCTGCTCGACGACGAGCTGGATGGGGAGGAGACGGTTCGGCTCGGGGCCCATTTGGCCGTCTGCGCGTCCTGTCGCGTGGAGCGCGAGGAGTTCCTCGCCGCCCGCGAGCGGCTGCTGGTTCCGGAGGTCCCCCCGCTGAGGGTGCCGCTGCGACCCTTCGGAGCCGGACTCGCCGCTCCTTCGTCCCACGGCGGGAGACTCGGCGTGACGCGCTGGGCGCGTCCCGCGATTGCGGCGGCCGCCGCGGTCTTGATCGGCGTCGCGGCGTGGATGGACGGGGTCCTCCGTCCTGCCGACCCCCCGCACCGCGCCGTGGCCCGGAATGAGGCCGGGCCGATCCCGCCCGGTGCGCGCCGGGATACTCTGGCGCCGGCGCGCTATCGCTTCGATACGGCGGCCTCCGGCGGACTGGTGGTCAGCGGATTGCCGGAGATCCCGCGCCAGCGGGTGGCGGTCTCCCCGGATTCCAGCTGGGCGCAGGGGCGGTCCCCCCAAGTGCCCCGCGAACCGGTGCGGGAGTCGGCGGTCGGCCTGCCGGACGGCGGAACCGACATTCTCCTCGCCCGGACGGCGAGCGAACCGCCCCCCCGGGTGGGTCGCCTCGACGCGGGTCGCTGGGAGATGGCGGATGTGGTCGTCAAAACCAGTCTCGGCGGCGCCGATTCGCCGGACGCCGGGGCCGGCGGATGGAAGACGCTGCTGCGGGTCGGAGACCGGTAACGAGCGAGCCTGCCGAAGCCTTCCGGGTGCGCCCGGACTTCGGCGCTGGATCATGGGGAGGAAGCGGAGATGCGAGTTCTTCACGCCGTCATCCTTGCGGCCGCGGCGGGCATCCTCGCCCTGGCGTCCGCCGGGGCGCGGGAACCGGAGTACCGGTTGGTCCACGACGCCAGCGCGCTGGTCGGACTCCCGGCCGCCAGCGTCGCCGCCGCGATTCGCGCCGAGGCGCCGTCCGGCGCCCGCACGACCTGGCTGGCCGCCTTCGAGCAGGCCGCACGGGAAGCGCACGCCGCTGTCCCGCCGGCCGACCGGCGACCGGAGGCGGATCGCTGGACCGCACCGCAGGTTGCGCGCTGGCTCGAATTGAATTCCCGCGATCTGGCCACTCCCACCTCCCGCGTCCGGGCGGCGGTCCGCGGCGTGTGCGTCGTCGGACCCGCCCCGCTTCATCGCCGCGTCCACGAGTTGATCGACGCCGTCACCGCCATCGCCTGGTCTTGCCATCGTTTCGAATTGAGCGTCCTTGCCGTGGCGCCGGCCTTTCTCCAGCGTCTCCAGTCGCAGGCATTCACGCGCATCGGCAACGGCGCCATCCCCGGATTCCGCCTCAAGAAGGCCGAGGCCGAGGCTTTCCTGGCCGCCCTCTCTGCCCGGGAGGGATACCTGGATCGCGGTCAGGGTGTCCTGTCCCTGGCCTGGGGCGAAGGCGCCGCCCTCTCCCTGGTCCGGGAAACCACCCACGCCGCGGACCTGGAACAGCACTTTGCATTCGGCCGCGGATTCGGAGTGCCGCGCCCGGGCGTCGCGGAAGACGGCCTGCGCCTCCAGGCGAGCGTGGACGAGCCGCTCGGGGACTCCGTGCGCTTCCACCTGAAGATCCGGAGCGCGCTGCTGCTGGGGCTGCAACCATTGCGCACCTCGATGGGGACGCTGGAAGTCCCGACCCTCACCAGCATGTCGTACGACCTCGAAGAGCGAATGCAACCGGGTGAGGCGATCGCCGCACTCGGTGTGATCGATCCGCTCGCCGGCGAGAATCCGCGCGGGCGCGCGCCATCCGGGACCGCGATGCAGATGCTGTTGCTGGTCCGCTACGTCGGAAAGCAGTCCCCGACGCGGAGTCCCCGCGGCGAAGACCTCGTCCGGCAGCTCGAGTCCGAACCGGGCCGCCGGGTCGAGGCACCCGTGGAAGGAGCCCCCACACGCACCGAACTGTTCGACGTCCGTGACGTGATCGTGGTCGATGCCACCGACTTCCGGTCGACCCTGCGGGGCGGCGGAAACGGCGCGCCCGATTCCGCCGGAAAGGAGGAATCCCCCGGTCGCCTGGCCGGGCTGAACGCGGCCACCGAACGACTTGCGGAGTTGGTGCGCGAGAACGTGTTGCCCACCTTCTGGACCTCGCAGCCGGGCGCGGGCCTCGCCCCCGCCGCCGACGGTGCGCTCGCGGTCATCGCCCCGGAGGGAGTCCAGGTCGCCGTCCGGCGTTTCCTCGACGATCTGCGTACGTGCGAAAACACCCTCGTGACCACCCACGTGCACCTGTTCGGCGGACGCGCCAAACCGGATGCCCCCCGGGTAACCCACGTCCTGCCCGCCCTCGCCCAGAATCGGGAAATGACCGCCCAGGAGCTCACCCGCCTCATCGAAAGGGCGTTCCCGGACGTCGAGCTGCGGGTGCTGCAGGCCCCCCGATTGACCACGTTCCAGGGACAGGGCGCCAGCATCCTGGTCGCGGACCAGATCGCCTATCTCAAGGACCACCAGATCCAGAACGGACCGACCGGAGTCGTCCTCGATCCGCTCGTGGAGACCATGCAGACCGGTATGCTCCTCCAACTTCGTGCCGTCAGCCATCCCGGCGGCGAGTGGATCCGCCTGGAGGGTACGCTCGAAGTCGCCGGGGTCGCCGAACCCATGCATCCGCACCCGTTCGGCGTTCCTGCGGATGCCGGCCGGCGGGAAACCTCGATCTCCCTGGAGATGCCGACCTCCCGGAGGATCGTGCACACCTTCACCGAGGTCATCAGTCGCGGACACGGAATGTTTCTGGCCGTGCCCGGGTGGATCCCGCTCTCCGACGGCGGCAGGCAGGTCGAGGGCCAGCGGGAGGAGCTCTATCTGCTTGTCCGTAGCGTCAGAACCGATCTTGCGGGTCTGACCTCCCGCCCGGACGGCGCCGGAGAATCGGAGGACGTGAAAAAGCGATAGGAGCGAACGGGCGCCCGGCCCGCAGCCGAAGGGCGCGCGCCCGGAACTCTCCGGGACGAGAACCCCTGCAAGGTCCCGCGCCCCATGCCCAGACCCGCCCTGATTGTCGCCGCCGTCCTGGTCGCGACCTTCTCCGCCCTCTGGCTCGCCGGCCGGGAGCAGAACCTTCGATTGGTGCTCATCCCCGTCCAGGGCACGGATTCCCGCTGGCTCGCCACCGTCCGCTCGGGACTGCAGGTCGCCTACCCGGAAGGACTATCGATCCAGGCGGCGGAATGGCCGGTCAAGCTGGACGGACTCCCTCACGCCGAGGGCACTGCGGGGCCGAGCTATCCGCCCATGGCCATCCTCAGCCGCGTCCCCCGGCTGCCGCACGACCCGCTCGTGGCGATCATCTGCGACGTCGATCTGGCGGGCGGCCCCGATGCGCAGACGCCCTGGATCCACGGGACCGCGCTCTCCGACGGACGCATGATCGTGTCGGTGCGACGAGTCCGCCTCGAGCACGAAAGCCCGGCGGAGGTGCAGCGGCGCGTCGCCTTCCTCGCCGCCCACGAGTTCGGGCACGTGCTCGGATTCCGGCATCGTCGGGACGGCTCCCTCATGGGCTGGATTCGCCCCGGGATCGATGCGATGGCGGGGACTCCGGGACCCGCGGACTCCGACCCGGGCGATCGGGAGCGGGGCCGGGAGCTCCGGTGGAACGTGGATGACCCGTCGCCGATGCCGCAACGAACGTTCCGCGTCCCGCGAAACACCTGGGCGGATCACCCGCGATTCCAATGGAGCCTGGGGGATCGATTCGAGTTGCCCCTGCGCCGATTGCTGCGCGGACGGCTCTCTCCCGGCGAGGGCTCCTGGCTGCCGTGGTTGCTTCTCCCGATGGTCGCCCTCCCCGGCGCGGCGGGACTGCTGCTGGTCTGGGAGACGATGCGGCGCACTTTTGGATCCGCGCGAATGCGCGGCGCGGACCTCACTCGTGCCTTGGCCCTGCAGCTGGCCCTGGTCGCGGTCGCCCACTACGGATGGTCCGTGTGGGGCCCGCTCCTGGCCTTGCTTTGCGCCTTGGGTCGTCGTCTGGTTCCGTCTCCGGGGGGAGTCGGAATCGCTGCGGCGGCGTGGGCTGGCGGAGCGGTTCTCGGCCTGGTCGGTGTCCTCGTGGATCTGGGCTATGCTTCGACCGGGACGACGGTTCTGCCGTCGATGATCGACCCCGGGGCATGGTCCGCCGTCCCGGGCGGCGCGCTGGCCGTGCAGGCGGTTCGCGCCACCTGGTCGCGTCCGGTCGAGGGCCGAGCGTCCTGGGGCGACTCCTTCGGACCCCTGGCGGCGGCCGCCGCCGGCGCCGTCCTGGCGGGCGGGATCTCCACGCCCAGCACCATGCTCGGCGGTGCCGCCGCAGGCTTTGCTCTGGTGCGGATTTACGCCATTCCGCGGCTGCAGATTGATTTGCCGTCCTCCCCGGTCCCCCGGTAGAATACGCCCGCCGACCAGGGAGGATGCCCATGCCCAAATTCACGTGCGGATCCCGCACCGGCTTCCTCGGCTACTGCATGAACGTGCATCCGGGTGAGGAAGTCGGGCAGGTCCAGGAAGCCCTCGATCAGTTCGCCGGACCGCTGCGCGCGGCGATGTTCCCGGATCGCGAGATGGGGATCGGGTTGCGATTGAGCGGCAAGGCCGCAAACCGGCTTTGGTTCAGCCGCCCCGAGCGGAACAAGCTCAAGGCCCTGCTGTCCAAGCACGGACTGATCGCCTTCACCGTGAACGGTTTCCCGATCGGGAACTTTCACGCCGACCGGGTGAAGGAGGAGGTCTATCGACCCACCTGGCTCGACGAGGCCCGCGTCAATTACACCTGCCAGACGGCCGACGTGCTCGCCGACCTCATGGGAACTCTCGAGCGCGGGACCGTGAGCACACTGGCCGGCTCCTTCAAGCCCTGGGGGGAGGACCGGGAGGTGGCGGAGGGCGTCTGCCGCAACCTCGTCCGCGCCGCCGTGCACATGCACAAGCTGCGCGCCCGTACCGGCAAGGAGATCATGGTCTGCCTGGAGCCCGAGCCGTTCACCCTCCTCGAGACCACTGCGGAAACCGTCCGCTTCTTCCAGGACTGGATTTTCGACAAGGGCCGGAAGCAGGTCATGGAGCACCTGAGCCTTGCCGAACCCGAAGCGGAGGCGACCCTGAAACGGCACCTCGGCGTCTGTTTCGACGCGTGCCATCAGTCCGTGGAGTACGAGGACCTTCCGACGAGCCTGCGGGCCCTTGCGGAAGCGGGAATCCCGGTGGGGAAGGCCCAGCTCTCCTGCGCGCTGGAAGCCCCGCGCGCCGGCAGCAACCCGGAGGTCCTGGAGGCGCTGCGGGCCTTCTCCGAGGACCGCTACCTCCACCAGGTAATCGGACGGGACGCGGCGGGCGGACTCCGGCGCAGCGTGGATCTGGCGGATCTCTTGAAGAGTCCGGGAGCGGAGTGGATGGCGTGCCCCTCCTGGCGCACGCACGTCCACGTCCCGATCCACCTGTCTTCCCTGGGGCCCCTTCCCACCACACAGGGAGACCTGGAGAAGGCCTTGACGCACCTGCTCGGCACCGGGCAGTGTTCCCACCTCGAGGTGGAGACCTACACCTGGGACGTGCTCCCCGCCACGCATCGGGAGTCGGCGTCGGGGAACAGCCTGCTGGAGAGCCTCAAGCGCGAGCTCCAATGGGTGATGTCGCGGCTCGGGTAGCGCCGGCCGGCTGCGGGACATCCCCGCGAGGAATCCGAACGGGATCCGGAAGCGGGCGGTGCGCCGCGGCGCGCGGATCCGCCCGGTCCAGGCCGGCGGCAGGAGAGGTTGCGTCGCAGTGGCGCACCGCGCGCGAAACCGCCCTCCGGAACGGTCCGACGGCCGGGACTACTTCGCCGGAATCCGGAAGTGTCCCCGGGTGTGCTCGTTCGTGAGGACGTACTTGACGACCTTGCGGGCACAGTCGTTGCAATAGCCGGCTCGCGGGTCCATGCCGGCGGTGCGGGCCGCCTCCGCGCTGTTGCGGCGCAGCGTGTTGATCACGCGCAGGACTTCCGCTCCCATCTTGGTTTCGGCCCGGTCCGACTTCGGCAAGGAGTCCTCGAACAAGTCCCCCTCCTGGGAGTCGAATTTGTCCAGTTCGATCAGGAGTCCATCGTAGTTGTACCGGCTCTTGACGTTGAGATAGGTCTTCTCGCGAAACCGGGAAATCAACTCCGGCACGGCCACTCTCGGATCGGGCCGCTCGCCGGTTTCCGCGGCATGTTTGCCGAACTTCTGGATGATCCCGACGCGGAACTCGTGGCGCTGATCCGGCGCCACCCCGAGGAACTCCTCCTCGCGCTGCAGGTGTTCCACCGGATCGACGTTCTTCTTGCGGAATTCGTCCATCACCATTTCGCGTTTCACGTAGGCCTTCGCGTGCCGGAGATACGACTCCACGCGGGCCTCCAGGTCTTCGGTCCGCACCTCGAAGAGCGCGCGCTCGACTTCCGTGATCACCCAGCGGTTGTATTCGGTCTGGATGGCGTCGAGCAGCGGTCGGCTGTCTTCGCCCACCGCCTCGTGGATCTTCGAGTAGACCTGGAACGGGTTGATGCAGCGGTTGTTCTCGTCCATCGAGAGCTGGCCGAGGATCCGCTTGAACCAGCGCGGGCTCCGCCCCTTCTTCCCCTCCACGTCGGCGTGCTCGGCGCGGATGGCCATGGCGAACGAATCGGTGAACGCCTCCCGCTGGTCGTGGGCGATCCAGTCGAAGTCTCCGGCGTAGATTTTCGCCTTCTGGACGAGGGACATCTGCTGGACCATTTGCTGCTGCTTCTGGAGCATCGCCCGCCGGCTCTCCCAGCGCGCCTTGTCGTGCTGGAACTGCTCGATCCGCTTCTTCTCCGCCTCGAAGAACTCGTGGAGATTCGGTTCGCAGAGTCGCGTGAGCACGACGAACATCGCCCCCGTCGAGACGCTGTGAGGAGAAATGTGCTGGGCCTTCCGGATCTCGCGCACGTTCGGTTCGTAGATCCGTTCCTCCTCGTGAAAATTGAGCAGGTAGGGGACGGAGATCTGTTCGATGCGGTCCCGCAAGCCCTCGGTCAGGACGTTTTCCTCGAGGAGTTTCGATTCCGGCAGGTTCGTGGATCCGAAGATCGCGCAGTCGATCTTGAGCGTCACGTCGCCGAAGTCGACGGTCTTTTCCTCCACCGCGCTCAGGAGGTGTTGGAGCTGCTGGTGATTCTTGTTGAAGATGTCCTGGTAGTTGATGAACCCGCGGTTTGCGCAGGTGGGTTTGCCGTAGAAATTGTACAGCCGGACCCCGCGCAGCAGCGCGGAGAGATGGATCTTTCCCTCTTCGGTGGAGACGGGGTGGACCGAGGTCTCCACGTTCACCCCGGGGTCGACCTCCGCCAGCCCGCGACCGGTCTCGAGGGAGTAGATGAACCGCGCCACCTGGATGTGTTTGGTGACCTTTTTCCAGTCGCCGTGGTAGATCTCGAGCAGCCGGTCGCGGACGATCTGGCAATTGCGGCAGGGCTCGAGTTCCAGCACCTTTTGCGGGATGACGAAGTCCCGGAGCGCCCCGGCCTGTCCGCCCTTGTGCTGCGACACGACGGCCTGCAGGAAGGCCGACCGCTCCCTGCGGGGAATCAGAATCAGCGGATGATCCCGGACCTGGCACTCGACCTTGGCGAAGATCTCCGATTCGGGCAGGTGCGCGTAGCTCCCGGTTTCCCGGGAAAGTTCCTCCATGCGGCGGAATCCCAGCTTGGCGCCGTCCTCCTCGAACAGGTCGCGGAACAGCCAGTTGACGCTGTAGACCGCGCCGTCCGAGGTCCGGGAGTATTCTTCCATCCCCTTCTGCAGGAGCGTGAAGATCCGCGACTTGCCGGTTCCGGGCGGGCCGATGAGGACGTAGATGCTCTCGTCCTCTTCCTGCTTGGCGCTGGCGTCGATGTGCTTAAAGAGCTGGGCGATCGGGGCAACCTGGCCGACCACCTCCCGCTGTCCTCCAAAGAAGGGATCGCGGAACAGCCCGAAGCGGGGATAGACGCGGCCGCATTCCTTTACCGACTCGACGCCGAAATGGAGGATGGCATCGCGGATGTACTGGTAGGCGGTCCGCGTGTGGCGATACGGGTGCAGGGCTACGGCTGCGAGGTACTCGTCGAAGGTGAGCACCTCGTTGGCCCGGGAAAAGGCGTCCCGAACCTCAGACTCCACCCGTTGGACAAGATCGTCCGCTTCTTGGCTCAAGGGGATGTCCTCCGTCTTCGCGTGCATTTTATCAGTTGTCCGGGGTCGGGTCAAAGGCGGCCCCGGCGCGGGCGGTTTCCGCCGGGGACGGTCGCCGCGCGCCCGCCCGGGTCTGCGATCTCGGGGCGGCCCCGGGAAGATTGCGGGCGGGCCGTCACCCCGGTACAATCCCGTTGCGTCCGATGGGGGAGGAAGTCAGGATGAAGTACTTCAAGCACTCCATGTACCAGGGTCGCAAGGGCGATGCCTGGACGTATTTCGAATGCGACGACGCCGGGAAGCCGCTGCGCGCGGTCACCTACTACGCGCAACTCAAGCGGCTCGAGAAGAAGCAGTCGCCGGTCGCCATCGAACTGCCGCCGAAGGAAAAGCTCAGTCCGGCCCGGGCCGACGAGTTTCAGCAGTTCTGGGAGACGGACGAGATCACCTAGCCCGGAAGATTTACGAACCGCTTCGCGGTTCGCGATCGAACCGGCTCCGGCCCGCCACGAAGGCCGTCCGGAGCAGGACTGCCTCGCCCAGCGTGCGACGCCGTGTGTCG
>CAZWCX010000207.1:0-9156 GCA_964632945.1 uncultured Planctomycetia bacterium
GGGGGGGGGGGGGGGGGGGCGGGGGGGGGGGGGGGGGGGGGGGGGGGGGGGGGGTGGGAGGCTGTCCCGTGACCGTCACGCTCGCGGTCACGTGACCGGTCACGTGACCGTCACGTGACATGTCACGCTCGGCCGGCGTCTCCGCCCCCGCGACCCCGACCGGGTCCGTCCCGGCCGCTCGGTCTCCACTCCCCCCCGCCGACGGCCCGCCACAGCACGCCGACGCCTCCGCCCGACCTTCCGGTCGTCCCGCCCCATCCGACGCGCCCTGCGAGGCCGCCGGCGCGCTACGCGCACGCTGGGCCCGCTTCCGCTCCCGGGCCTGCCGGCGGGCCCGCGCCAGATCGTCCTCGCCCCCCTCCCCATCCGCCGACCACCCGGCCAGCCGCCGACCGGCGTCCTCCAGCCAGTGACACAGCGGACCGACCAACCGCTCGGGATCGCCCGTCCACCGAGCGGCCCGCGCGATCTCGCTCGGCGTGAGCCCCGTCAGGTCCCCGTCAGGTCGATGCGACAGCGCCCACAGACGGAGCGCCACCACGTGCCCGAACGCCTGGGCCGGCTCGAGCCTGAGCTCCGCCGCCATCCGCCATGTCCTCGGGTCGTCCAGGTCCTCGACCCGCGCCACGTATCCGCCACCCATCCCAACCTCCGGATCACTCGAGCCCGAGCTTCCGACCTTCGTCCACCAGCATCGCCGCCTCGACCTCCGCCGGCACCAGCGGGAGCGCGTGGTTCCGGTCTCGCACGTCCTTCCGACGGATTACCTGAAACGCCTTCTTGGCCCACGCCTCGAGCTCCAGGTACGCCTTCGCCGACATCATTCGCTTCAACACCCCTGGATCAACGCTCACGCCGGCACCCCGGCCTTCCGCCGCTTTCGTCCCGCTGCCGGCCGCCCCGGACACTCGACCAGCTCGAGCGTCTTGCCGGCCGCCGAGAGCCTGACCCGGCCGCCCGCGCCTCGGCAGGTCGGGCAGATCGCGTGGGGATGCCCCTTCGCGCACGGCATCCCCTCGACCTTCGTCACCAGGTGGCACAGCTCGCAGGCCTCCGCACCGGCCGTCGCGCGCGGCGAAGGCGGTGCCGACCCGGGGCCCCGCTCCCGGGTCGCGCCCGTCGGCTTGTGGCCGTACGCGTACACGCGACCGGCCATCGCCGGTTCGCCGCACCCGCACAGGCACGAACTCCCGCCGTTGCCGCCCCCGGCTCCGGCGCGCCGCTTCGCCGCGGACTTGCGGGTCGCGCATTTCCGGCACGCGCTCGACCGGGAAGCGATCGACGCGCCGCACGCGCAGCGTTTCCCGGGCTCCGCGACCGCCTCGCTCGGCCGGCGCGCCTTCTCAACGATCGCCATCCCGTCCCCCTTCCCAAGTCGCGCCACCAGGCGCTCGAGCTCCGTCCGCACGTGCGCGCCGGCCTCGGCCGCGCAGCCGCCGCACCCCGAGACCTCGAGCCGGATCCCGGCGCCCTTGCCGGCCGCCCCCGCCTTCGCGGACAGAGCCCCGCCGCAATCGCGGCACGCCACTACGATTTCCACAGTCACCTCCACCTATTCGCGCCGTCCTACGCCATACTCCGCACGCGATCTTCCCGCGCCGCCCACCGTGCGATCGCGAGCGCCGCGACCGCGTGTTCCGAGAGGCGCTCGACGTCGAGCGACGAAAGCGGCGGACCGCCCACCGTGCGTCCCGCCAGACCCCGCCCGGCCAGCTCGACCGCGAGCTCGCGCCGGGCGTGGGCGACCGACTTGTTGCCGGCGCGGCCGCGGCCGCGCATCCATCGATTCGCCGCAACCTCGACGAACCGGCAGTCGTTCGCGCGCACGCACGCTTGGATCGCGCCGATCACCCGCCACAGTTTCGCCAGGCTTCCCAGGTTCACCCTCCGCTCGCCGCGGCCCCAGTGGCCCGGGATTTCGCACGCCACGATCTCCACCTCGCCGAGGTAGATCGCGTGTTCGACCTCCCGATAGACCTCGTCGACGCGCGCGGCGTCCGTCGCGCCCAGCGGATGCACCGTCCAGGCCTCGGTTTCCTCGTCGAGCTCGCCGTCGTCACGCACCAAGGCGACGCCGAGATTTCTGATCGATGGGTCGATTCCGAGGATCATCCGCCGCCCTCCCACAGCAACCCTTGGCCACTCCCGGCCGCCTTTCGCGCCGGCCGCACATCTCCGCTCCACTCCCAAATCCCCAGCTCCCCGCGCGCCGGAATCGGTTCCGTCAACCGTCGCACGTCGGCCAGCACCCACACCCACGGCCCGCAGGTGTGACGATCTTCCTTCACCCACGCCAGCTCCCGCGGGATCCGCCCGTCCACATGCACGCAGCCGATCAGCCGGCACACCGCCACCACGGCGCCGAACGCCAGCCCACACGACGCGCCCACCCAGTCGCCGGCGACCGCGGCCCGATACAGCCAGGCACGGGACGCGCCCGCGTGGATCGCCAGACGCCCCCGGTAGCGCGTCGGCCACAGGCGGTTTTCCACCCGCTTCTCGCCCCGGGCGATGAGCTCCGCGTAGGGTTGGCAAATCGTGAGCGCCTTCATTCCGTCATCGGCGCCGATCGCGCCGCCCCCTCTCGGACCATCCAGAACTCGCACGCCGCGTCCCGCAACCGTACGTCCGTTGCTCGCCCCCCCCCGTCCATCGCTCCCGCATCAGGCCGCACTTGTAATACGTCCTCGAGTACGAACGGGCGCAGAGGTGCCCGCAGCTCCCGCACGTCTCGCCCGCGGGACCCCAGCCCGGACGCGCGGCGTGCGCGCGGTCCGCGCGCTCCCCTCGCCGCGACGCCTCCCGCAAATCCATCGGGTCGCCGAACAGGTCTTTCATTGGCCGGGCTCCCACCGCCCCGCCAAGTCTTCGGCCATCATTTCTTCGAGCCGACTCCGACAGTCCCCGCAGACCGCCGCCAGCTTCTTCGGATCTGCTCCCGACCGTTCCGCGTCCAGGTGGACCACCACGAGCCGAGTCTCCGTCACCTCGACCGTCCGCTCGCCGCCCGCCTCCGTTCCGTGCGCCGCCCCCAGGCCCTTCGCGAGACACCCCGGGTGCGTCCCGACCAACACATACCCGGCCGCCAGCTGCCAGCACCCGCACGGCCGGACCGCCACCCGCTCCCCGTCCGGACGCCCACAGTGTTCGCAGCGGCCGCGAGCCCGCGCCAGGACCTCCGCCCGCGCCGCCATCCATTCCGCCCGTTTCACGAGCTTCGCCATTTTCGCACCTCCGCCGCGGCCGACGCCCTCCCGGCCCGCCCCTCTCCGCCCCGGAGGCGACTCCCGGGGCCCCACATTTTCAAAGGTCGATTACGCCCTGCCTCCCACCGGCAGATTCCCGGATACGTGCGGTCCATGGGCCTCGGTCACCCGCTCCGGCGTCCTTTTTGCCCCCGGCCGACCTCCCTCCAGCTCGCAGGGGCCGTCAGCCCGCGCGTGACGGCTCGAGCGGCCGGCGATTCCGAGCGTATTGCCGGCCACCCTGTGGGGGTCATTCGTTGCAGGCGATCGACGCGTTCGCCCACATCCGGGCGTCTCGCACGATCGCGAGTGCGTTCGTCCGGTCCCCGCTCGCCGGGCAGCATTCCACGATCACCCGCGCGAAGGCCTTCGCGGCCTGATTGATCCGCTCATACCGCGCCGCCTGGTCCCCTTTTGGCGCGTGGTAGCTGAACATGCGGTCCAGGTCCGTCTCGTGCGGCATATCCATGTTCACTCTCCGCCTCCTCGCAAATGCGTCTTCGATCTCCCCCTCGGTGAGGATCCGCCTCCGGTCCGCCGGAAACGTCATTGCCCACCCAGCGCACCCCGGCTCTCCACAGTCGCACGGCACCCCGCGGCCGCCGTGCTCCCGCAGCTTCTCCAACGTCATGTTGCTCTGCCGCGCGTAGCGAGCCTCGAATTCCTCCCTCGTCATTTGCCAGCCCTCTCCCAAAACGCGGGCACCTCCGCTCGCTTCGCTGCACGGATCATCTCAAGCAGTCCATCCATTCCCCGGCGCAGCCTTCCGACCTCCCCGTTGAGGTCGCTGATCATCCGCCCCTGTTCTTCCACCAGCCGCCGAAGCTGGCACGTCGTACAGTCGCACACGTCGCTACGCCCCGCTCCGACCATCGGCATGACTCGCCACCTCCTGATTCTCGACCTGCAGCGCCATGGCCCGCTTCGCCCAGAAACACGCCTCCTGCAGCTTCGTCCTCGCCAGCGCCAGCTCACGCCCGCCCACGCCTCGCCCGCCGTCCGCGATGGGCCCCACCGCCTCCGACATCCTCTGTTCCACATCGTCGAACGCCTGCGCCAGGTCCTCCGCCCTGCTAAAGCCGCCCGCATTCAGCCGGTGCACTTCGAACATCGCTCACTCCGCAATCTGCGGGCCCGCGACCCGCCCCGAGCTCGCCCACCAGGCGAGCGCCAAGAGCGAGAGCGCGAGCACCAGGCCGAGAAAATCCAGCATCGCCAGGCGCAGCGCCCGGCGTTCTTGCGCGGGGGTCAGGGCGGGGAGTGAGGGCTCCCCGCCCGCGCCCGTGGGGTGCCCCGGACCGTCCGGGGCCGGGCGGAAATGGACGGACCTCGAGCCGGGAGCGTCGAGGTAGGCGGGGCGCCGGAGACGAAGGCCGCGTGCGAGCGAGGCCTGTACCCCGGTCTGTACCCCCGTTTTTCTCGGACGTGTGGGCGTCCGGTCGGCGCCGGCGGCGCCGCTATCGGTGGATCGGTCCAGGCTTGCGGAACCGGCAGGAAATGGGCAGGGGCGGGATCGAACCGCCGACTCCTGGATTTTCAGTCCAGAGCTCTACCGCTGAGCTACCTGCCCGGTCGGGCAACGCCCGAGGGTTGGACATTATATTTCCGCCGGGGGAAGGGTCAAGCCAATTCCACAGCCCACGGACCGTCGCCACGGAAGGGTTGACACCGCCGGGCCGCGCGGATGAAATGTCCCTCGTCCGGATGGCCACACCGCCGAGAGAGGAGTCCCCCCGCGATGCGACGCTTCCCGTCCCGCCTGACCCGCCGCCTGGCCTCGTGCGTCTTCGCCGTGGCGCTGGCCGCATCCCCCGCGTGGTCCCAGCAACCCGCCCCGCAAACCCTGACCGAACTCCGGGTCGAGCGACTCGACCTGGTCGTCGAGGCCGCGGTGGAGGGGACGCTTCAGCCGGTGCGTTCGCGCAAGATCTGGAATCTGCCGGAGGCGTTCGGCGGACCGGCGGTGGTCCTCGGCCTCGTGCCCTCGGGGTCGCGCGTGCAGGCGGGCGAGCAGGTGGTCGAGCTTGAATCCCGCGACCTCGATCGCGACATCCGCCGCGCGCACCTCGAGGTCGAGGCCGCGGAGGCGGAACTGGGGTTTCTCGAAGCCGACCATGCGGTACGGGAGGACGATGAGCGCCAGCGGATCCAGCAGCGCGAGGAGAGCGTGGCGCGGGCGGTGCGGGAGCAGGAATCGTTCGAGAAGCTCACCGGCCCGCGGATGCTGGAGGGTGCGGCGCTCGGGGTGAAGCGCGCCCAGCACGGCGTGGACGATCGCAAGGAGGAGTTGGCGCAACTCGAGGGGATGTATCGGCAGAGCGAGCTCGCGAGCGAGACGCAGGAGATCGTCTTGCAGCGGGCGCGGCGAGACGTCGCAAGCAGTGAGGCCGGACTGCAGCTGACCCGGGCGGACGAGGCGGCGACGCGGCTCTACGGCCACCCCGATCGCGGGCGCGAGCTCGCGCTGGCGGTGGACTACCGCGTGCTGGAGCTGGCGCGCGAGCGGGAGTCGATCCGCATCGCGCGCGGGCGCCGGGGGCTGGAGATGTCGCGCGCGCGCCAGCGGGTGAAGGACGCGCACGAGCAAGCCGACCGGTTGAAGCGGGACCGCGAGCGGCTCAAGCTCACGGCCCCCGCGGCGGGGGTGGTGACTCACTCGCTCGAGGAGGGGGACCTCGTGCATCCCCGCACCGTGGTCTTCACGCTCCAGGACGTGGATCGGCTCAAGCTCGCCGCCGAGGCGGACGCTGCGCTCCTGCGCGTCCTGGCGGAAGGCGCGTCCGCCCGCGTGGTCCCCGAGGATTTCCCGGACCTGTCGATCGCGGGGACGCTGCTGCGCATCGCCCCGATCGGCCGCGCTGCGGAGGGAAAGGGGAAGCCCGCGCGCTTCCCGGTGGAGGTCGCGCTGCCGGAATCGCACGCGCTCCTGCGGCCCGGGCAACGCTGTACGGCGACGATCGCCGGACTCTCACTGAAGGGGGTGACGGGGGCGCCGCGCCGGGCGTTCGTCACGGCCGACGGCAAGACGACCTGCCGGGTGCGTGCGGGGGGCGAGACGGTGACCCGCACCGTGGTCCTGGGGCTCGGCGACGTCGAGCGGGTTCACGTGGTCCAGGGGCTCGAACCCGGCGACGTCCTGGTGATCGACGAAGGGGGCGCCCAGTGATTTCGGACCGGCACGCTTTCCAGGCCGGAATCCTGGCGTGCGCGCTGGCGCTGGCGGTTGCCGGCGCCGCGCCCGCCGCCGCCGAACCCGCGGGGACGGGCGTCGCGGCGACCGCGCCCGCGGCCGATCCGACCGCCGCCGCCGCGCGCGGCGTCGACTTCCTGGTCGCCGCCCAGCGCAAGGACGGCTCCTGGGGCTCTTTCGAGTCCCGCCGCCCGGGGGAGATCTGGCTCGACACCGTGGCCAGCCATGCCGGCTTCCGCGAGGCGACTTCGGCGCTCGCCTGTGCCGCCCTGATCGAGCCGGCCGCGGGCCGCGCCGACGCAAAGGCCGCCCTGGCGCGCGGGATTCGCTTCCTCCTCGACGCCCCGCCGCTGCGGCGGGCAACCGGGGGGACCTTCTACAATACCTGGGCCCACGTCTACCGCCTGGAGTGCTTCGCCCGCCTGGCGCGCGACAGCGCCCGGGCCGGGACCGATGCGAAAGCGGTGGCCGCCGCAGCCGGGCGGGAGATCGAAGCCCTGGCCCGCCTGCAGGGGGCCGAAGGGGGCTTCGGCTACTACGACTTCGGCTGGGCCCTCTCGCGCCCGTCCGGGCACGAGTCGACCTCGTTCCTCACCGCCGCCGCGCTGGTCGCCTTCCACGAGGCGCGCGCCGCGGGGATCCCGGTGCCGGACGCGCTCGTCGCCGACGCGTTGCGCTGCCTCGAGCGATTGCGCCTCCCCGACGGGGCCTACATCTACGGCGTCTATGCCCACCTTCACCCGCAGATGCTCTACAACCGCGTGAAGGGCTCCCTCGGCCGCTCCCAGCCGTGCAACGTCGCCCTCTGGCTGTGGCAGCGACCGGGTCTCGACCGGGACGACCTCGCCCACGGGGTGGACGACCTGCGTCGCCACCACCACTTCCTGCGCATCGGCCAGGGACGTCCCTACCCGCACGAAGCGTGGTACTACACGGCGGGGTATTACTTCTTCTTCGGACACCGCTACGCCGCCCTCGCCATCGCCGCGCTCGAACCGGAGCGCCGCGACCCGCACCAGGCGTGGCTGCGCTCGTTCCTGGCCGGCATCCAGGAGCCGGATGGGTCCTGGTGGGACTTCCCCTTCTACGGCTATCACAAGGAATACGGGACCGCGCTCGCGTTGCTGGCGCTGCAGGCGCTGCGTTGAGGCGACGGAGCGGTTCGTTTTTCGCGTCGTCCAGTTCGAGGGTCGCCATGGGTTTCAAGGCTCGCTCGTCCTCGTCCCCGGGTAAGAAGAAGAAGGCGGCGTCCGCGCCGAAGGCCAAGCCGGCGGCCAAGGCGCGCGGCAGGAAGGGCGCCGTCAAGCCGGTCCGCAAGGCCGCGACGCCGCGCAAGGCGTCCCGGCCCGCCCCGGCCGGTAAGGCTGCCGCCGCGCGCGGCAGCGCCGTCGCGACCCACCTGAAAACGCTCCGCACCGTGCTCCAGAAGTCCGGATGCCCGCTGACGCACTGGGTCGACCTCTGCGACCGCGTCGGCGGTCCGGAACTCGGCCACGGCACCCTCGTGCGCATCCTCGCCGAGACGCAGAAGCTCGACCGCTGGTCGGCCAATTGCATCGTGCTCAATTACCGGGGCCTGTACGGCTTCGGGGAGCACGCCTACCTGCTCGAGCACCAGGACCAGCTCGATCGGCTCGGGGAGTGGAAGTAGCGGCGAACGCGACGGGCGCGCGGGCCTACTTGCGCGCGCCCGTCTTGCCTCGCGATCCCTTGCGGGTCCCGGTGCGCTCGAGCCGTTCCAGCTGCCGGAAGGTCGCGCGCACCTGGCGCGGCTCCTTGAGGTGAGGGATCGACCGAAACAGGCATTCGCGCGCCTCGGTCTTGCTGACCAGTCCGCCGCCGGGCTCCTTGAAGTACAGCGCGGCCAGGTTGCTGAGTGCGTGCGGCTCGTTTTCGTTGAGCTGCAACGTGCGGCGATAGGCGTCGGCCGCCTCGCGATAGAGCCCGAGCTTCTCCAGGGTGCAGCCGAGGTCGTTGTGTGCGGCCGCGTACCCGGGTTCCAGCTCGATCGACCGGCGCGTGTGGCTCAGCGCTTCCTGGAACTTTCCCCCCTTGTAGAGCGCCAGTCCGAGGTTGTAGTGCGCCGCCGCATTCTGCGGCGCGAGCAGCACCGCCCGGCGCAGGTGTTGGACGCCCAGCCGGAGGTTGCGCCGGCGCAGCCAGGCAAGCCCGAGATTGTTGTGCACGTCGCCGGACCGCGGATCGAGCCGGCGCGCGACCTCGAAGAAGTGGATCGCGCGATCCAGCTTTCCCTGGGAGGCCCAGAAAATGCCGAAGTCCAGGAACACCGCCGGATCGGAGTCGTTGAGCGCAATCGCCTTTTCGTACGCCTCCCGCGCCCGCTGATGCTCGCCCAGCGCGTCGCAGGCGTTGGCGAGGTTCAGGTGGGCGCGCCAGTCGTCCCCGGCGAGTTCGAGCGTGCGCAGACACTCCTCCTCGGCCTCCCGGAACCGTCCCAGGCGGAAGAGCGCGACCGCCAGCGTGTGCCGCGCCTCGACGTATTCCGAGTTGGCGTCGAGGGCGAGCCGGGCCTCGCGAATGCAGGTCTCGAGGTTCCCCTCCTGGAGGGCGAGGAGCGCCAGGTTGTGGTGCGGCCACTCGAATTCCGGATGCAGGAGGAGGGCCTGGCGGAACGCGCGGCGCGCCTCCCCGGGCTTGCCCAGGCGGGAGTACTGATTGCCGAGCGCGTTCCAGCACTCGGGGTCCTTGGGGGCCAGCTCG
>CAZWCX010000208.1:0-9068 GCA_964632945.1 uncultured Planctomycetia bacterium
CCGTCCATCTGCGCCGCGCCGGTGATCATGTTCTTGATGTAGTCGGCGTGACCCGGACAATCAATGTGCGCGTAGTGGCGGGTTTCGGACTCGTATTCCACGTGCGCGACCTGGATCGTCAGGATTTTCGACTCGCCGCGCTGTTCGCCGCCCTTCGCGACTTCGGAGTAGTTCTTTTCCTTGGCGAGACCGCGCTTGGCCAGGATGTGGGTCAAGACGGCGGTCAACGTCGTCTTGCCGTGGTCGATGTGACCGATCGTACCGACGTTCACGTGGGGTTTGGTTCTCTTGAAGACATCCTTTGCCATTTCGCGTCTCCCTCAAGTCCGACGATGCACAGACAGTCTCTTGTCGCACCCCACGGCCCCGTCCCCCGCCCCGGCGCGCACCGAAGTGCGCGTCCGGTGCAACACCATCCGCGCACCCCCTTGGGGCACGCAGGGAAAGGACAGGAGAGCTAGCCGTGGGATTTGAACCCACAACCGCCGGTTTACAAAACCGGTGCTCTACCGTTGAGCTAGGCTAGCGCGAGGCCCAACGGGCCGCTTCGGCACGCACCGAAAGCCCGGGCGGTGAGGGGGCTAATATACTCGGGCACGCATCGTTTGCAAGCAAAATTCCTTGCCCCCGGGAAAGCCGGAACGGTCGCCCGCGCGGGGACCGTGCAGCCCCGCCGCCCCGCTCCGAAATACCGGCGGGCGGGGCCTTGGTTCGGTTCCGCTCAGGGTTTTTCCCACCCGTGCGACACCCCGACGTGACGGAGGGCCTGGCGCAACTCGTCCGCCGTCTGATAGCGGTCCTCCGGATAGACCTTCATCGCCTTCTCGATCACCGCCCAGAGCGTCTCGGGAACGGTCAACCCGAGCTCGCGCGGGTGCTTGTACTCGCCGGCGGAGATCCGATCGACGATCTCCGTGCGGGATTCGCCCGAAAACGGCTTCTTTCCCGTCAGCATGCCGTACATGGTCGCCCCCAACGCGTAGATGTCGCTCCGCTGGTCGACCGTCTCGGGGTCGAGCACTTGTTCGAGCGGCATATAGGGAACCGTCCCCAGGTAGCCGCCCAGGCGCTGATCGGATCCCTCCTCGACTTCGTCGATCTTTTTCGCCAGTTCCAGGTCGCACAGTTTGGCGGAGCCCGCAGCGTCGATCAGGATATTGGAGGGTTTGATGTCCCGATGGACGATTCGGACCTGGGCGGCGTACACCAATGCGTCGGCGATCTGGGATGCCACGGAATGCACCTTCGACGGGAGCAGCACGCCGCCGACTCCCACGCGGGCCATCACTTCCTTCACGCTCTCTCCGGGCACGAATTCCATCGTCAGGTAGTAGAGGTCGCCGACGTTGCCGGCGGCGTACACCTGGACGATGTTCGAGTGACGAAGCGCCGACGCGTTCTTCGCGCCCTTGAGAAAGCGATCGCGCGAAGCGGGGTCGCGGGCGAGGCGGGCGGAGAGGACCTTGAGCGCGACGACCCGGTCCCGCGAGATCTGCCGGGCGCGGTAGACGACGGAAATCGCACCGCTGCCGACCGGCTCGAGGACATCGTAGTCGCCGACGGTCGAACCGGGGAGCGGATCGCGCGCCCCCCGCCGGCGCTCGCGTCGAACCGTCTTGCCCTCCTCGACGCGTTGAAACACCATCTCGGTGAGCCCGAGGTCGATGACGTCGCCGGGCTGCAGGTCCTGGCGAGCGATCCGCACGCCATTGACGTAGGTGCCGTTCAGGGTCTGCAGGTCGAAGAGGATGTAGCGCCCTTCCTGCTCGACCACCTGGCAGTGCATTTCCGCCAGCTTGGCGTCTTCGAGGAGGACGTCCGCGGAAGAGCCGCGGCCGATCACCAGGCTGACCCCGCTTTGCAGCGGGATCACGAGAGGGGCCATCGGGGGTCCGTTGCGGACCTTGAACTTCGCGTCCATGGCAAGGCCGATGGCCCTCGGCGGCGGCCGACGCGGTCTTCGGGAGACTCCGGGCCGGCGGGCCGCCGCAACGAGAGGACCGTCGATCAGGACTGCGCCTTCTTGGCCTGCTTCCGGCGCTTGCGCAGCTTCTTGGCCTTGATGTGATTCACCATGCTTCGCCGTCGTGCATGCATGTCGTGCCTCTCGCCTGTTCGTCCTGTGCGCGCGGCCGGACCGCGCAAAACCTCCGTCCGCCGCCCGGCGGACGGAACGACACCCCCGTCGGGTGCTCCGTCCGGAATGATTTTCCCAGGCACCGTCCGCGGCTAGAAAACCACCGCGCGCGAGTGCTGGTGCAGGAGGGTGGTCAAGACGGCGGAATCTTCGGGTTCCATCGGCTCAAAGGCCACACCCGCGCGGACCCGCCCGTCCTCCGTCTCCGTCCCCCAGCGCACCTTGCCGACGAACCAGTTCGGCTTCTCGAGTGCGGGAGACATGACCCGAAACCCATAGCGGCGCCCGGGGGCGAGATTCCGATCCGTGACGAGCTGCATCCCCCCCTCGGAAAGATCCAGACAGTTGCTCTGTCCCTCGTCCATCTGGATGTCCCCGGCCTCATCGATGCGGGCGATTTCGACCACCACGCCATCGACGGGAATGCGACGGGTATCGCGCCGGTTCTCGGCCGTCTGCGACGAATCCGTGCTCATGACAGGGCCTCCGCCAAATCGCAAATCTGCTCGGATCTTAGCGAACGGCCCTGGAGAAAGCAAGAGGGAGTCGTCCGGGAACCCAGGCCGGCTACGACTTGGGGGGTGGCAGAACGGCAATGTACGGGAGATTGCGGAACTGCCCCGCATAGTCCAGCCCGTACCCGATCACGAATTCGTCCGGGACCTTGAAGCCAAGATAGTGAATGTTCACCGGCACCCGGGTCCGCGCGGGCTTGTGCAGCAGCGCGCATACGCGCAGACTGGCGGGCTTGCGGGTCTTCAGGTTCTCGATCAGGTAGTTTACGGTAAGACCCGTATCTACAATATCTTCCACCAGGAGAACATGCTTTCCCTTGA
Source organism: uncultured Planctomycetia bacterium (assembly GCA_964632945.1). Lineage (GTDB taxonomy): Bacteria > Planctomycetota > MHYJ01 > WSZJ01 > CAZWCX01 > CAZWCX01. The sequence continues at coordinate 2,974 of CAZWCX010000208.1, forward strand.
GCGGCTGGGTGACGTCGAATTCGAACCGGACGGCGCCGGACGACTCGGTCCCGGACTCGTAGCTCGAGACGCGCAGAAAGTCGCAGGTCAGCGGCAGGTCGATTTTTCGGATGAGGTCCGCCATGACGATGAAGGACCCCTTGAGAATCCCGACCAGCACCAGCGGGTTGCCCTGGTAGTCGCGGGTGATTTCCGCGCCCAACTCGGCAATTCGCGCCCGCAGCTTGCTCTCCGAGATCAGGATCTTCATCCCCTCGGGCTTGACCACGCGCCGGGAATCCACTCCGCGACGTCCGCCCTTGCGCCGGATGTCCACCACCCCCGTCTCCCCCAATCCAAGGTCGTTGATTCCCGTCCATTCCCGCTGCATCACACGCGCTCCGAAATCCGCCCGACCGCCGGTTCCGTCCCGTTGCCGGACGCGCGGGCCGTGCCGGTCGCATCCGCTCCCCGATCCTCTTCCTCGGCGTGGAAACACCGCCGGCAGCGGGCCTCGTACTTGTCGCCTGCGCCGACTTCGATCCGGCCACCCCCGCCACGCGTGCGCTGGCTCCGATTGGCCGGATTGCCGCACACGACGCAAATGGCCAGATTCTTCGTGATGTACTCCGCCACCGCCAGGAGCGACGGCATGGGATCGAAGGGTCGCCCGCGGTAGTCCTGGTCGAGTCCGGCAACAATCACACGGATTCCGCGGTCCGCCAATTCCTGGCAGACGTCAACCAGGTCCGCGCCGAAGAACTGGGCCTCGTCGATGCCGACCACCCGCGTCGACGGCTTCACATGCTCCAGGATCTGGCGCGCGTTCGTCACCGGCAGACTGGGCGACCTTGCATGATCGTGCGAAACGATGTGATCGACCGCAAACCGGTCATCGAGCGCCGGCTTGAAGACTTGGACTTTCTGACGGGCAATGGTAGCAAGCCGGATGCGGCGGATCAGTTCCTGGGTCTTCCCCGAGAACATGCTCCCGCAGATCACCTCGATCCATCCGGCGTCCCGAGGCAGAGGCTGCATGGCACCGATACCTCCCGACCGACGGAATACCCAAATCCCTTTGGGGAAGCCCGTTATGAGACCGGAGAGGCGCGAAAACGAGACTTCAACGGCCTCCCGTGAAGGCGCAGTATATGCGGATCGGGCCGCGGACTCAAGAGGTTTTTTACCGTCGGGTGTGCAGGTCCGGAGGCTGGACGCTCATGACGACAAGCTGATTTCCGGCGGCGATCACCCGGTCGGCCGGTGGATTCAGGCTGACCCGGGTTCGCGCCCTCGCGGTGGTCGGCACCGCGGGCGCGGGGGCATCCTGGATTCCCACGAGAAGCACGTCATGGGTGCGCTTCAGTTGCAGGACGGCGTTTCCGAACGGCATCCCGACGAGATCCGCGGGCGGGTCGACGAGGTGGAACGAATTGCCGCGATTGCGGTCGAGCAACTCTTCGATGGTCATGGCGATCGCTTCGTGGACCGCGAGCGAGGACATCAGGTGTGCGCCCCACTCGGTCGGCACGATGATGTTCTCGATGCCGGCCTCGCGGATGTGCGCCTCGTTCTCCGAGTTCAGGAGTTCCACGCAGGTCTGGATGCGGGGATTCAGCTTTTCCACCATGAGGGCGGTGAGGACCGAACGCGCGTCCCGGTCCTGATCGCTGCGCGTGACGCTGGCATCCGCGAGCAGGATGGCCATGCGCGCGCGCTCGACCCCCGCCTGCCGGAGCACGTCGATGCGGGTCGGGTCGCCGACGAGGTGATAGACCATCCCCCCATTGCCGTCCCGGCGACGGTCGCTCAAAGGTCGTTCCGCCACCACGACGATGGCGCTGCCGCGCGGATCGACGCTGAGGACGCGCTCGAGAATGATGTACGCCGACGGGTTCCATCCGCATACCAGGATGTGATTCTCGAGGCTCTCCAGGTCCATGGACGTGGCCTCCAAGTGGCGACGCAGGCGCTCGCTCATCACCGCGGTGACGACGCCGACGAACAGGGCGAAGACGGTCATGCCGGAGAACGCGACGATGAGGGCGATTGCGCGCCCGACGGTCGAGTACGGCGGCGCCTCGATCGGCTCCCCGGCCAGCATGGTGAACAGGGAGAACCAGAGCGCATCCTCGAAGCTCGGAAACTTTCCGTCGAGATGGCGGTGGACGAAGTACATGCCCGTGGAGCCGAACACGACCACCATGAAGACGATGAAGCCGATGAAGAAGAGTTCCCCCGAACCCTCGAAGAACGTCCCCGTGACGCGCGAAAAACGCCGGTTCATGATGATCCCGGCGCGGAAGAGACGCAGGACCCGCAGCAAGCGCAGCAGGCGAAGGGCGCGCAGGGAGGGAATGGCGGGGATCGGCACCACCGCGAGCAGGTCGATCCAGTACTCGCGGAAGAAGGATGCGCGGTTGGTCGCGCCGACGTATCGGAGGGTCAACTCGATCCAGAACAGGACCGTGATCCAGAGCCCCGCGCTCTCGAACATCGCCTGCGTGTCCGGTTCCTCGGAGACGACCTCGAGCACGAGGGTGACGACCGAGAAGAGGATGAGGACGAAGACGACGATGTCGAATTGGGGACGAGCGAGCAGGAGGCGGACCTTGCGCACCATGCGACGACCTTACCCCTGGGGGCGGGGGAGGTCAAGGAATGGGCGCGGCGGTCAAGGGCGCCGCGCGGCGGCGGGCGCATCACCGCTTCCTCCGGGAACCTCGGGCAGGGCGACCGGGAACGCGCCCGGTGACACCCGACGGATCTCGGACTCGGCCGGGGCGAGGTGCCTTGCGAAGGGATCCCCGCTCGCAGGAGCGGGCGGAGGCCACCGCTATTTCCGCTCCAATCGTTCGCGAATGCGTCCGATCTGCTTTTCGGCTTCGATCCGGAAGTCCGGCTCGGCGATCACGTGCTCCTCGTACGCCGCAATCGCGGCGCGATAGTCCGCCGCCACGGAGGTCAGGGCGTCCAGCGGGCTTTCCCCCCGGCGCCCCCGCTCCTCGGCCAGACTCGCGTGGACTTCCGCCCGCCGGCGCAGCGCCTCGCCGTACGGCAGGCCTTCCACCCGCTGCCGCCATTCGACGGCCAGGGTGTAGTCGGAAATCGCCGCGAGGAAGGCACCGACGGGATCGCCGCCCGCTATGGCCTCCGCCGACCCCAGGCCATGAAGCGCGCGGGCGCGATTCATGTACGCCTCGCACGAGTCCGGCGCGAGTCGCACCGCTTCCTCGGACCACCGCAGGGCTTCCCGGTAGTGACCGCGCGGATCCCGCCCTGCGCGCTCGTGCACCCGGGCCAGGCCCAAGTGCACGGTCGCCAGATTCTTGCAGGTCCCGTGCGCCACCCGCGGCTCGGGTCGAAACCAGTGCTGATACTCCCGTGCCCGCGCGAAGTCCTCCCGGGCTCTCTCGTAGGCGCGTTCCGGATTCTCCCCCCGGTCTTCGCGTTCCTCGGCGTTGCGCCGGTGCTCGATCCCCATGGCATTGTACGTACTGGCGCGCGCGTTCATGACCTCGCGGACGGCCCACGTCGCCAGGCCAATGAAAACGGCCAGCCCGAGCGCGACTTCCATGCACAAGCGCCGGTGACGGCGCAGGTGCTTTCCCCAACGCGCCGCCCGCGACGGGGGACGCGCCCAGGTGGGCCGGCCGTCGAGCCAGCGCGTCAAGTCCTGAGCGAACTCGGCTGCCGTGGCGTAGCGGAGAGCCGAGTCGAACTCCATGCACCGGAGAATGACCGCCTCGAGTTCCCGATCGATCGTCGCCGCCCGCCGATGCGGAGGGACGATCTCGCCCGCCAGCACGCTTCGGACGACCTGGTTAAGGTCGGAACCGAAGTGAGGGGGATAGCCGGTCACGAGGTGATAGAGGGTCGCGCCCAGGGAATACACGTCGCTGCGGGCGTCGACGCGGCCAAGGTCGCCGCGCGCCTGCTCCGGCGACATGTAGGCGGGCGTCCCCAGCAGCACACCCGTGACGGAAAGGGACGGATCGACCTGCGCTCGCTTGGCCAGCCCGAAGTCGAGCACATACACGTGGGGGTCCCGGGCCGGCGCCGACGGTCCGTTTTCGATCCACCGGACCATCAAGTTTTGCGGCTTGAGATCGCGATGGACGATCCCCATCTCGTGCGCATGATGCACCGCCAGGCCGGCGTCCCGGACCAGACGCACGAGCAACCGGACGTCCCCCCCGGCGAGACGGGCCAGGGTCTCGCCCTCCACGAACTGCATCGCGCAGAACGGCCGCCCGCCCGCCTCTCCGCTGTCATGGACGGCGGCAATGTGCGGGTGGTTCAGGCGTCCGAGGGTCTCAATCTCGCGCCGGAATCGCGCGACCGCCACGGGGTCGGCGCTCTCCAGCACTTTCAGCGCAACCCGTCGGCCAAGTTCCGTGTCCTCGGCCTCGTAGACGATCCCCATGCCGCCCCGCCCGACCACCCGCATGGGCCGGTACTTCCCCAGTGCGTCCGGAAGAACTTCCGCATCCTTCGACGGATCGAGAAAGCGCAGCATCTTCCGGACGACGTGGGGCGCAAGCCCGGAACCCACGCCGCGCGGATCCTCCGGAGGGATCACTCCGGATCGAACAACCAGGTCCATTCGGCTTCCAACTCCTCGGGATCGACCGTGGCCTCGACCGCAGCGCGCAGGATTTCCCGGAGCCGCTTCTTCGAACGCTGAAGGCAGCCGGAAACGCCCGGAGCCGTGAGGTTGAACCGCTCGGCCAGTATCCGGTAGTCCGGTCCGTCCCCCTCGATCAGGAAATAGTCTCGAAAGACCTCGAAGCAGACTCCCATGTCCTGCTCCCGCATCTCCTTTTCCAACCGCCGGAACGAGTCCGTCAGCAGTTCGGCGCGCCACGATTCATCCAAGGCATTCTCGGCATCGATCGCAGCCGGATCCTCGACTCCCGTCAACGATCGCCCCAACACTAATTTTCGATTGGACTTGCGGAAGTACTCATCGATGACGAAGCGATCCAGGACGAACGTAAGGAAGGTCCGAAACCGACGGCAGCGGGCGCGATCCACCTTCTGCAACAGGTGACCTTCCAGGATCCGACGCTGGAAAAACTCCTGCGTCAGGTCGTCGGCGGCATGGTCGCAGCCCACACGCGCGCGGATGAACTCGCGAATGGGCCGCCAGTATCGGCGCGCCAGCGTATCCAGCGCGGCAAGCCGCTCCAAATCGAGCGAGCCCGCCTGGACGATTTGGGTCCATTGCGTGGTGGGAAAGCGATCGAAGGGGGCATCGAGTCGGGTGCTCAAGACCAATCCCTCTGGAAATTTTCGAATGTCACGGTGAATCGAGGGAGCGACCCCCGTAGTAAGAATGGGATTCAGGCGCTCAGGGAAATCGGGGGGCCGGAGTTCGGACACGGAGCAAGGCGACCTGCATGCCCCAACCTCCCCCGACGCATCCAAAGTGCCTTTCAAGACCCTCCCTGCGCGGACCGAGTCTCTCCCATATCCCGCGCGAGGTCCGGATTCCCGTGCCCCGCAGCGCCCGACGAACCGACGCTTGCGGGTGGCGCCGGGTGGCGACCGGAAACGGGAGTCGCCCGGGGGCGTGAGGCTGGGCGGGATGCCTGGCCTCACGCCGACGCCACAAAGACCGTTCTCGCGAATTCCTGCACAGGTGAGATTCAAGGGCGACGGGAGAATCCGCCGCCAACCGGGGGGGGCGGAGGGACGTCCCAAATGGACCGTCCGCGGGACCCCGGAAGGTCGTTCGACGGCCCCGCAGGCGAACCGAACGTGGGACGGTCCTCGTCGTCATCGAGAGCCCTCTCGAATCAGGCGCGCCGTAAGGCGGACCGCGGGCCCGACGCGGCGACGGACGGGCCACCGCGGGTCGTCCAGGCGATCTTCCTCCGTCCGTCGCCGTGACGATCCCTCGGGACGGGCGTTCCCGCGATCGGGTCGCTCCCCGCGTCGATCCCCCGCAGCGCCGCGCCATTTCGGCCCCGGGTCCGGACCGCCGCATCCCCCGTCCGCCCGGGCCGAGGATCCACGACGCCGGCGGCGCAAACCCGGCCCCCCCCCCGCCCCCCCCCGCCCCACCCCCCCGCGCCCGGGGCCCCCCCCGGCCCCGCCGGGGCCCCCCCCCC
>CAZWCX010000209.1:0-8861 GCA_964632945.1 uncultured Planctomycetia bacterium
TCCGTCCCTTCGACCCCCAAACCCGCCCCGCCCGTGCCCGAGACCCAAGACCGCGCCGCGGGGATCAGCGGCGCGCCGGGCGAAGTCACGCGCATCCAGACGCCGGGCAACCTGCAGCCGCGGCCATTGCCGAATGCGGAGCCCGAACGCGATCCGGGTCCGGAGGGGATACCCTTCGGCCGCTATCGCCTCGCCTCGCGGCTCGGCGAAGGGGGGATGGGGGTGGTCTGGAAGGCGTGGGACGGCGGATTGCGCCGTTGGGTCGCGCTCAAGCAGATGCGGCCGGAGGTGGGGGACGGGGGCGCCACGCGCGCCCGATTCCTTCGCGAGGCCCGCCTGGCCGCGCGCCTGAATCATCCGGGCATCGTCCAGGTGCACGACGTGGGCGAGCACGAGGGGAAGCCCTTCCTCGTCGCGGAGCTCGTGGAGGGACGTTCGCTGGACCGGCGGGACTCCCCCCGCCTGCCCGTGGCGGAAGCGGTCGACACGGTGGCGGCGGTCGCCGACGCGCTGGCCTTCGCCCACGATCACGGCGTGATCCACCGGGACGTGAAGCCGGCCAACGTGATCGTGGACCCGAAGGGGTGCGTGCGGGTGACCGACTTCGGGCTCGCGCGCGAGCTGTCCGGACCGGGCGCGACCGGTCCCGGGGCGCTGACCCAGAGCGGAGCTCTGGTGGGGACCCCCGGCTACATGAGTCCCGAGCAGGCGGGTGGGCGGCGCGAGGAGGTGGGCCCGGCGAGCGATCAATTCTCGCTCGGGGTGTTGTTGTACGAACTGTTGTCCGGGCGGCCGCCGTTCTCCTGCGAACATCTGCGCGACCTGCTCAACGCGATCGCGGAGGAGGAGCCGCCGACGTTGCGGTCGATCGACCCGGCCCTGCCGCGCGATCTCGACGCGATCTGCGCCCGGGCGATGGAGAAGGACCCGGCCCGGCGATACGAATCGGTGCGCGCATTGGCGGAGGATCTGCGGCGGTTCCGCGCGGGCGAGGCTCCGCGGGCGGGGCGCACGTCGAGGGTGGACCGGGTGCGCCGCGGATTGGCGCGGCGCGGCGTGAAGACGGTGCTGTGGGCGGGCGCAGGCTTCCTCGGCCTCGTGCTGGCGGCGGCGTGGTGGACCGGGCGCGCGTATTCGGAGGCGGTGCGGGCGCGGGAAGAGGGGATGCGGGCGGCCGAAGCCGAGCGACGCCGCGCGGAGGAAGCGCGCGCGGCCGAGGGGGCCGCCCGCGACGTCCTGCGCAAGGCGGGATTGGCTTCTCGCGTGCTGTCCCGCTGGGCGGCGGTCGTCCCCGACGCGCGCGCGCTGGAGGCCTCCTTCTTCCGACTGGGCCCGTTGACGGAGGATCGGCGCAAGGACCAGGATGCCGCGTGGGCCGCGATCGAGGCCTTCCTGGAGGCGACGCCGGACGACCCCACCTCGCAAGCCTGCGCGTGCGCGCTGGCCGGCTACGCGCGCATTCTGCACGGGAAGGAATCGGAAGGAATCGCCCGGATGCGGGAGGCGACGGCGCTGGATCCCGACACGCCGTACGGCAGGCTCATGGAGGCGCTTTGGTGTTTCGCCCTCGCCGTGGAACTGCAACCGCTCCCGGATCAACGGGTGGGGGCGATGCGCGTCGAGTTCGGCCCGATGCCCCCGGAGAAGCCGGATCTCGTTCGGCTTCGGCGCCAGGCAGAGAGCCTCCTGGTGGAAGCCGCGGCCGCCCCGGTCTGGGGTCGGGAGGGAGCGGAAGACGGCCGGCTCGCTCTGGAGGCGATACGCCACTGGCAGGAAGAGCGCTATGCGGAGGCGGGAACCGCCCTGGGTCAGGCGCTCTCCGCCCCCGACCTGCGGGTGGTCGAGACCCCCTTGCGGTCGGCCCTCGCCCGCATGAAGTACCTGCAGATGGACTTCGCCGGCGCCGTCGAGCAGATGAGTCTCGTCGTGCGGGCGCGCCCGGAGGACCCACGCTCCCTGGAAGCGAAGGCGAGTTTTCTGATCGCGCGCGCCGAGCAGGCGGCCGCGACGGGGGAGGATCCGCGCATGCTGCTCGGGGAGACGCTGGAAGCGTACGACGCCGCCGTGCGGGCCGCCCCGGAGAATCCGTACGCATGGAACGGACGGGGCGGCGCCTGCATGGCCTTTGCGATGGCCGAATCGAGGGCGGGGGAAGACCCGCTCCCCTGGTATCGCAAGGCGATCGCGGACTACGCGGAGGCGCTTCGTCATCTCCCCGCCTTCCCGGAGGCGCTGTCCAATCGTGCGGGGGCTCGCCTGTGTAGGCTCGCCACGCGATCCGGAGAGCCGGCGGAATTCGAGGCGCTGCTGTCCGATGCCCTCGCCGACTGCGAAGCGGCGGTCCGTCTCGCGCCGGACTCGGCGTGGTTCCGCATGAATCTGGCGGAGTGCCTCTTCGCGAAGTCCGACCTCGTCGCCGAGGCCGGCGGCGACGGCCTCTCGCTGCTGGGGCTTGCGATCCAGGAGGTCGATGCGGCGGCCGCCCGGGCGCCGGCGGATGCGCGGGTTCTGATCCGACGTGCGGAAGCGCGGATTCGCCGGGCTGCCGAGGCGGCGCGCACCGGCAGGGACCCGCGCGAGGACGTCGCGACCGCCCGTGCGGACCTGGACAAGGTGCGCGCAGCGAATGCCGAGGGGGCGGCCGTGCTCCTGTGGAACGGTCGACTCCGTCTCGTCGAGGCGGAAATCGCATCGGATCCCTTTCCGATCCTGAGAGAGTCGATCGCGGACCTGGAAGGGGCGCGGCGGGAGGACCCGGGATCCGCACAGGCGGCGCACGCGCTCGGCGAGGCGTGGCGCCGGCTGGCGGAGCGGGAGGCGTGGGCGGGGAAAGACCCGCGGGCGAGCTACGACCGGGCGCTGGAACGCTTCGCGGCGGCGGGCGCAGCCTTCTCCCGGGCGTCGACGTACAACTCGTGCGGCAACACTCGACTTGGGCGGGGGGACGCGGAGGCCGCGGCAGGAGGGGATCCGCGTCCCTACTATCGCGCGGCGGTGGACGACTTCTCCACCGCCGTGGACCTCGCCCCGGGACAGCCTTACTGCCGGTACAACCGGGGCAACGCCTGGGTGCTGCTCGCCCGGGCCGAGGTTGCCCGCGGCGGTGATCCGGTGCCGGCGTGCACGGCGGCGCTGCCGGACCTGGAAGCCGCCGTCGAGGTGGACGACACGCTCTGGGGCGCATGGTCGAACCTCGGGCTGGCGTCGGCCATACTCGGCAGGCTCGACGAGTCGGCACGCGCCTACGCGGAGGCGCTCGAGCGCAAACCGGATCACGCGACGGCGCGCGGCGAGGCGTCGCGCGTGCAGTACAACCTCGCCTGCCGGCACGCGGCCGCGGATCGGGATCGCGCGTTCGCGCATCTCGCCCGCGCCATCGGTCTGGGGTGGAAGGACGCGGCCCATGCGGAGAGGGATCCCGACCTGGCGCCGTTGCGGGACGATCCGCGCTGGCGGGAGGTCCTGGACCCGATCGGGAAGTAGATCCGCAGGGGGGCGGCCCGGGTCACCGCCGGAGCAGGGCTTCCCAGCGCGGGTCCGCGTGTAGCGCCGCGAGGTCGGGATCCGCGTCAAGGTGCGCCCGGTCATCGAAGCCGAACCGAAGCGCGCGATCCAGCGCGACGAAGGCGGCGCCTCTGCGCGCATCCGCGCGATCCGGCTCCCCGCCGGCGGCGGCGACCGCCGCCTGCCGGGCGTGCGCACAGGCCAGTTTGTACGCCGCAGTCGCCAGCGTCGCGCGCAGTCCGGGGTCCCGGTCGATCCCCCCGGCGTCACCCGACCCGGTCTCCTTCAGGTCGTCGTACGAACTCAGGATCCGCCCGTACGCCGCCACCGCATCCTCGAGCCGGCCGGTCTGGAGCGCCTTCGATCCCTGGGCGGACAGGCCTCCCCACGCGGCTGCGACTTCGGCGGCGCCACCCGCGCCCCGCCGTCGCGCGTCGTCCAGCGCCGCTCGAAAGGCCCCGGCGCTGGACGGGCTCATCCCTTCGGCCGCCTCGAAGTCCGAGATCGCGTCCTGCCAACGGCGCAGCGCATAGTGGATCCAACCGCGCCGCCACCGGGCCTCCACCAGCGTCGGGCGTTCCCCGACCGCCCGGTCGTAATCGGCCAGTGCGGCGAGGAACCGATCGGTCGCATCCCGGCCGGTTCGCTCCAGCGCGAAACCCCAGTTGGCGTGCAGTGTGCCCCGTTTCATCCAATCGTCCGCGACCGGTGCTGCGCCGGACAACACGGCGTCCAGGTCCTCGAGGGCGCCGACATAGTGCGGCGCGGGGTCGTGTCCGCGGCGCTCCCGCTCGTTTCCACGATTGATGCGCAGCATCCCTCGGCCCCGGCGCGCATCGCGGGACGTGGGGTCGAGGGCCAGCGCCCGGGCGAAGGCCTGCTCCGCCGCCGCAAATCCCGGCTCCGGATCGGAGCCGCGGGCGCGCAGGATCCGCGCTTGCCGTCCGTATAAATCCGCGCGCGCAAGCCAGGCCGGCACGGACTCCGGGCGGGCGGCGAGGACCGCCGCGATGTCCTCCTCCGCGCGCGCCAGCAGGGCGGATGGATCCTGATCGTGCTCCTGCTTCCAGGTCGCCCACAAGGCGCACACCCCTGCGCGATCCAGAAGGGGCGACGGGCCGTCGACGCCGGTCATCGTGGCATGGTCGAAGTCGGCCAGCGACGCCTCGAAGGCCGGGCTGGGATCGGCTCCGATCGACAGCCGCCACCGGCCCCACGACTCGTGCACCCGACCTCGCAGGTGTCGAACTTCCGTCGATGCAGGCGCGGCCTCCAGGGCCCGTCCGTAGTCCTCGCAGGCCCGGCGATAGAATTCCGCGGGATCCTGTCCGCGGTTGATCCTCGCGGCCGCCAGATTGGCCGACAGATTTCCGCGGGAGATCAGAACCTCGACGCGCCCGGGATGGAGCGCGAGCGCCCGATCAAAGTCCGACAACGCCGACCGGTACGTTTCCCACGCGGAAACTCCGCGCCGCTCTTCCTCATTGGCGAGGCAGACCGCGGTCTCCCCCCGTTCCGCCCACGATTCCGCGCAGTCGGGCGCCAGACGGATCGCCTGCGTGAGGTCGCGCAACGCCGCCCCATAGCGCGGTCGCGGGTCCGTGCCGCGGGTCCCTTCGGCGAGTCCGATGAACCGGAAGAAACGCGCGCGACACGCCCACGCCTCCGGAGCAGCCGGATTGAGCCGGATGGCCTCTTCGGCCAGACGAACCCCCTCCTCCTCCAGCGCGGACGGATCGCGCCCGGCATCCACCTCCCAGCGCTGGCGGTTGGCCAGCAGATCGGCCAGGAAGACGCGCGGGGCGAAAGCGTCGGGAAGCCCCTGCACTGCCCGACGCAGATGTTGCTCCGCGCGTCGATAGCATTCGGTGGGATCCTTTCCGCGCAGGTGCAGGAACGTTCCGGCACTCGTCTCCAGGATTCCGGCTGAGGTCTCGGCCTCGAAGTTGGATCCGTCGATCGAGAGAGCCCGCGCGAAATGCCGGCGCGCGGAATCGAAGGCGTCCAGCGCTTCGGGCCCGCCGAGATCCTGCAGGCGCGCGGCCCGATTGTGCTCCAGCATCCCCAGCGCCAGCCACGCCTCTCCGGCGAGCGGATCGAGTTCCACGGCCGCGCGTAGGTCCGCCTCGGCTCGTGCGTACTCCTCCGCGGGGTCGCGCCCCGATGCCTGCGCGAGCGCGCCCAGGGCCGAGTGGAGCCTTCCGCGGCCGATCCGGTGAGGTACGTAGCCTGCGTCCGCCAGAACGGCGGCGTCGTAAGTCTCGCGCGCGGCCGCAAGGTCTCCGAGTTCGAGCGTGACCCGGGCCAGCGCCTCGTGCGCCTCCTCCAGCGTCGGGTCCAGTCGCAGGACTTCGCGGAAACAGGCGCGCAATTCCGCGCGATCGGACGCTTCCGGCCCGTGCGTCAGTCGGATCAGGCCTTCCAGACAGAGTCGTTGCGCTTCCGTGTGCGCGGGCGCGTCGGGCGCGCCGGTCGCCGAAGTCTGAAGGGCCGCGAGGTCGGCCTGCAACCGGTCGCGAAGGGCGGCCGTCGCGGGATCGGCGGCCACCAGATCCCCTTCGGACGGCATCGATTCCGAGCGCAGCGCTTCCAGGCCCCCGCCCCGACGGCCGAATTCCTGCAGCCAGCGGTGATTCAACCGTTCCACCGCGGCGGCATAGCGCCGCGCGCGGAGCAGGGCGCGTTCATACCGGGCCGGGAGGTACCCCGGCTCCTTCTCCAGGGCTCGATCCTGTTCCGCCTCCGCCTCCGCCCACCGCAGCAGCGCGCGATGGATGCGACCCATGCGAAAATGCGGCTCGGCAAGCCGGGGCGCCGCCGCGACGGTTCGAGCCACGGTCTCCTCCACGCCCGGCAGGAGATCGCGTTCCAGGTCGCGCGTCGCGCCCCCCTTGCGCCGGTGGGTCAGGATGGCCTTCAGGCAGAGGTCGGTGCCGGCGCGCAGGCCCGCCAGTGCCTCCTCCTGGACCCGTTGCTGCTCGCGTTCGGCGTGTCGCTGCACGGCGATCGAGGTCCCGGCGACCGCAAGCGCCAGCGCGACGAGGGCGGACAGGGCGACGAGAGCCTTGCGTTTCCCCGTCCAGCGGACCCAGGAACGCCAACGGGGTTCCGGTCGCGCCCGGATCGGCTCTCCGCGCAGGTACCGGCCGAGATCCTCCGCGAACTCTCCCGCGGTGGCGTAGCGCATCGCCCGGTCGCGGTCGAGGGCCTTGCGGCAGATCGTGCGGAGGTCGAGCGGCACGGTCGACGTCAGTCGACGGAGGGGTGTGACATCCGACATCAGGGCCCGCGCGACCGCCGCCTCGTTCGAGGTTTCCTCGAAGACGAGATGCCCGGTCAGCAGCCAGTAGAGGACCGAGCCGAGCGCGTAGACGTCGGTGAAGGGGCCGAGGAGCGCGGCGTCCCCTTCGATCTGTTCCGGCGCCATGAACGAGGGGGTGCCGAGGATCTGGCCCGTGCGCGTCAACTGCGTTCCTTCCAGGCGGCGGGCCAGGCCGAAGTCCATGACCACGACCCCGCCTTCGTCGCGGATCATGATGTTCGAGGGCTTGAGGTCGCGGTGGATGATCCCGCGGGAATGCGCGTGGGCGACCGCCTCGGCGGCCTCGCGCAGGACTTCCAGCCAGCGGCGCTCCGCGGGTGACCCGTCCCGGTCGACCGCCTCGTCCAGGGTCTTTCCCCGGATGAACTCCATCACGAAAAACGGGAGACCGTCGGAGATCCCGTAGTCGAGGATCGGCACGATGCCCGGATGTCGAAGGCTGCCCGCCGTCCGGGCCTCGCGCGTGAGGCGCTCGGCCAACTCCGGGGCGCAGCGGTCGAGCGCGCGCAGAGTCTTCACGGCCACCGATCGGCGCAGTTCTTCGTCTTCCGCGAGGTAGACGACGCCCATGCCGCCGCGCCCCAACTCGCGTTCGATGCGGTACTTCCCCATCCGGACCTCGGGCGCCGCCGCCGGCGCGTCGACCTCCCGGTGGCCGACGATACCGGTGGCGGGAACGTTCGGTGGATCGGTGGGCGCGGCGATCCGGGTGGGCTGCGGGGGCGAACCGGGGGCAGGTGGGTCCCCGGGAGCGGCATCCAGCGTGTCCGGGCAGGTCGCGCGAAACCGGCGGACGCGGTCCGCCAGATCCGGCCGACCTTGGCGGCCGAGTAGGTCTTCGATCCGGGGCAGGCCCGCGCCTTGACCGGCGCTCGAAACCAGAGTTTCCCCAAGGAAGCGCGCGTCGGCCTCCGTGACGAGGCCGCGGCGGACGGCGGCCTGCAGCAGTCTCAATTCACCCGGAAGCGGGTCGCCCAATTCAGTCTCCTCGCGTGGGCCGCAGCGCCGGCGCTGGTCCCGCCTGAATCCGCCGGTGGAACCACGAGTGGACCTCATTCTAGCGCGAGGGAGATCCGCCTGCAATCCGTCGAAGGCAGGCGGCTTGACCACCCCGCGACGCCGTGATAGACAGGGGTGGAGACTTCCGGCGGCGGAAAGGGGGGCGTGACGTCTCGCCCCGAGCCGGCTGCGGGAAGACGGAATCGGTGGCGTCCCGAGGACCCCGGGGGGTGACATGGACCCGGACACCCAGATGGGCGGACCGCGCAGCCGTTTCCCCACCACGCTCGGGTCCGTCGTGCGCGGAATCGGGAGTGAAGATGCCGAGGTCCGTCGGCGGTCGGGCGAGGCGATCGTTCGGATGTACTGGAAGCCCGTGTACAAATACATCCGCGTCAAGTGGCAGAAGCACAACGCCGACGCGCAAGACCTGACCCAGGGGTTCTTCTCGACGCTGATCGAGAAGCGGTCCGTGCAGGTGTACGATCCGGGAAAGGCGCGATTCCGCACGTTTCTGCGCGTCTGCCTGGACGGGTATCTCGCGCACGAGCACGAGGCCGCGCGTCGGCTGAAACGGGGCGGACACCTGAAGTTCCATTCGCTCGACTACGCGACCGCGGAGGAGGAGTTGTCGCGCGGCAGCGATCGGTCGTCCCAGGGAGTCGAGGAGTATTTCCAGCAGGAATGGATGCAGCACGTCCTCAGTCTGGCGCTGTCCCGGTTGCGCATCCGCTGCGCGGACCAGGAGAGGCAGATCAGCGCGCAAGTCTTCGAGCGCTATCTCCTGGGCGGCGCGGACGGAAAACCGCCCACGCAGGCCGTCCTGGGAGCCGAATTCGGGCTGACCGCGGCGGAGATCAACAAGCATGTCACGTGCGCCCGCCGCTGGTTTCGGGAGGAGTTCCTCGACCTGCTCCGCGAGGTGACGGCGACCGAGGAGGAATTCCGCGAGGAGGTGCGCGCACTGCTGGGCGACGAGGCGCCCTAGTGGGGCTTCAACCTTGATTTCCCAGGTTGGTCCGGTCGCTTTTCGCGC
>CAZWCX010000210.1:0-8778 GCA_964632945.1 uncultured Planctomycetia bacterium
TGGCCATGACCGGGATGCTGGCGACGTCCAGGATCTCGCGGATCCGCCGGACGCTGGCCATGCGCGCGACGCCGCCCTGGGCGCGGATGTCGGCGGGCACGCGTTCCAGCGCCATCACCGCCGCGGCGCCGGCCTTTTCGGCGATCTGCGCCTGCTCGGCGTTGGTGACGTCCATGATGACGCCGCCCTTGAGCATCTCCGCGAGCCCGGTCTTCAGTTTCAGGGTCCCGTGAGTGGTTTCCATGGTGGGTGCTCCTCGTTCTCTCTTCGATGCCATCCCGTCCGGCGTGCGCATCCCCGCCCCGGGCCTGCCGGCGCGGCCCGGTCCCGCCGTTCCCCGGAGTCGTCCTGCACTCGAATCCAGGCGACCCCGCGATGCGGACCCCTCACACGAGGAGTCCCAAACCCGTTGCGGATACCCGGACCGGCTTGCGCGCGAGCAATTCCTCGACCGTGCGACCGAGGATCTCGATCGAGCGGGAAAGGTCGCCCGGGGACGCGTGCCCGTAGCCGAGCCGGAAACAATTCTGGTAACGCCCGTCGATGTCGTGCACCGGTCCGGGCGAAATCGCGACCCCCCGTTCCAGGGCGCGCAGGTAGAGATCGACGCTCGACGCCTCTCCGGGAAGTTCCACCCAGAGCTGAAAGCCGCCCTCCGGCCGGGTGAAGCGAACTCCCTCGGGCATGTGCTTTTCCAATGCCGCGATGGCGGCACGGCAGCGCACCCGATAGTGTTCGCGCACCCGCTCGAGGTGCGCGGCGTGACCGTCGGCGAGCCAGCGGGCCGCCACGGCCTGCGTGAGCGCAGGGCTGCCGAGGTCGAGGTGCCGCTTGAACGGACCGAGGTCCTGGATCAGCGGCTGGTCGGCCACCAGGAAACCGGCGCGCAGACCGGTCATGAAGTTCTTGGACAGCGAGCCGATCAGCACCCGCCGCCCGGGAGGAAGAAGCCCGTAAAGCCCCGGCTGCGCCTCCCCATCGAAGCGCAGATCCCGGAAAATCTCGTCGACGATCACGATCCGGTCGCCCTGCGCCGTCCACGCCGCCAGCTGCTCCCGGGCCTCGCGATCGAACGACTGCCCGGTCGGATTGTGATGGTCCGGACAACAGTAGAGGAGGGATCGGCGAGCGGAAGCCGTGGCGGCCCGCGGCGCCAGGTCCAGGCTCGCGCCCCGCCAGGGGACGCTCTCGACCGCGTGACCCACCATGGCGAAGGCGCTCGGGGTTCCCGTGAACGTGGGAGTCTCGCACAGAATGCCGCGCCCCTCGTCCAGCGCCCAGCACGCCAGCAGCATCACCGCCTGTTGCGACCCATTCGTCACGATCACCTGGTCCGCCGCGACATCGTAGCCCTGATGGCGCAGCCAGCGGGAGATCTCCTCCCGAAGTTCGGGCAGCCCGGTGGCCCCCCCGTAACTGAAAAGCCGACGCGGGTCCTCCGCCAGCGCCGCCCGGGTCAAGTGCGCCAGCACCTCTTCATGCACCGTGTCCGGAGGCGGAACCCCGCCCCCCAGGTTGATCGTGCCCGGCGGCCGCGGCAGGGAAAGCAACTCGCGAAGCCCGCCCGCGAAGGACTCCCGCAGCCGTCGCACGGCCCGTTGCACCTCGGTCCTCCCCACGGCCGCCGGAGACCCGTCCTCCGCCTTCCCGCCGGCGCCCCCCTCCCGAGCGGCGGCCGCGACGAACGTCCCCCGACCCACGTGGGAGGTGAGTACGCCCGCCCGCTCCAACTCTTGAAACGCGCGGACCACGGTTACCTTGTTCACCCCCAGCCGCTGCGACAGGTCGGATACCGAGGGAATCCGGTCCCCGATTCGCAACCGCCCCTCGACGATCCCACCCCGGATCAGCGACTCCACCTGGCGGTACAGGGGCTCCCCCCCCTCCGAACGACGCGGCATGCGCCACATCATCGCTCCCGCCGCGCGGGCCGGGTTCTTGTGGGCCATCATCACCATCCTCCAGCGGACGGGAGGGGATTATACGGATATACCGATACAATGCAAGCCAAAAGTGATATCTGTAAATATTTATATAGCAGCATGTTGTGATTAGATTGGAAATCGTGTCGATACAATCAGGACGTGCCTGGGCGAGATTTCGCCCGCCGGGGGAGGGGAAATGCCCGGTCGAGGGCCAGGTCAACGCTCGGCGGAAAGTCCGCGAAACCACCCGTCGCCAGGAGCCCCGGGCCGGGACTCGCGAATGCCGCATGGCGCGGGCCGCCGTCACCGGGGTCCAGGCCGACTCCCCGCGCGACCGACCCCGTCGGTGCAGGGAGCCCCATCCGCGAGCACCGAATCTCGCTCCGCCGGTCCCACGAGTCCGTGCGTCCTGGAGTGGCCACCCCGCGATCCGGCGGCGGTCCCGCCCCCCGGCACGCGCCCTCGTGCGCGCCGGGAGGCGGAGGGCGCCGAAGGGTCGAGGATCGCCGAAAGGACTGCGCGGGTCCGGTGCGCCGTGCGGCGTTCGGCCCCGTCCGGGACTCCGGCGCACTCCCGGCCTGTCCGCGGCCGGGACCGAATCCCTACCGGCTGAGCTTTCGTCGCAGCCTGCGCTCGACCGCATCGACCTTCGCGTCCAACCGGCCGGCCTTTCCCCGGCGGGCGTCGATCTTGATCGACACGCTGACGCGCGGGCAGTCCCGGCTCAATCGCCGGTAGCACTTCGTGACCACGGCCAGGACCTCGTCCCACTCCCCCTCGACGACGGTGCCCATGGGGTTGAGGCGGTAGCGGAGTCCGGACCGGTCCACGAGGTCGACGCAGCGCGCGACGTAGCGACTCACGCTTTCTCCCTTGCCGATGGGAGTCATGCTGAATTCGAGCAGGACCATGACGGCCTCCTTACCTCTCCCGCTTCCACTCGACGACGGTCACCCCCTGCCCCCCCTCCTCGGGTCGCCCCGCACGGAACGCCCCCACGAGCGGATGGGCGCGCAGGATTTCGCGCACGGCGTCCTGCAGGGCGCCGGTTCCGTATCCGTGGACGATTTCCACGCTCGGGTGGCGGACCAGGAAGGCGGAATCGAGAAAGCGCCGGAGTTCCGCCTTGGCCTCGTCCACGCGGCGGCCGAGGAGGTGGAGTCGACGCCCCGTCGGGGCGGCGTTTTTTGCGCGCACGACCTGGGCGTCGAACACCGCGGGGGCGCGCGACGGCGCCGGCACGGACGTCTCCTCGGCGAGATCTTCGAACGACACTTCGATGGTCATGTCGCCGGTATCGACCCGCGCGCGACGCTTGCGTTCGTTCACGTGCGTCACGGTCCCGGTGGCGTGGAACTTCGCCAGGCGCACGCGGAGCCCCGGCCGAATCGAAGTCGGGGCCGTTTCCGGGGCGGACTCCGGATCGCCGGGGGTCCGCTTTTCCAGGTCCCCGGACACCTGGTTCAGGCGCCGGCGCGCCTCCTCGCGCACCTTGGCCGGCGCTTCGCCGCGCTCCTTCCGTTTCAACTCCTCGAGCAGGGCGTCGATCTCCCGGCGGGCCTCCTCGAGGAAGCGTTCCGCTTCCTCCTGGGTGCTGCGCCGGAGATTCGCCTTCTCCGCCTTCCAGCCCGCGACCTGTTCGCGCAGCCGTTCCTCCAGCGCGGCGACTTCGGAGCGGGCGCGCTGGGCGGCATCCCGTTCCTGTTCCAGCGCGCGCCGCTGCTCGTGCAGATCCCGGATGATCCGTTCGAGGTCGAGCCGCTTCTCGCCGATGGCCGCGCGCGCGCGCGCGACCAGGTCCTCCGGCATGCCGAGCCGGCGGGCGATGATCAGCGCGTTGCTGTTTCCGGGCAGGCCTTCGATCAGCCGGTAGGTCGGTCGCAGCGACTCCGGATCGAACGCGACCGAGGCGTTGGACATTCCCTCGCGGAGGTGCGCCAGCAGCTTGAGATCGCTCAGGTGGGTGGTCGCGATCGACACCGCTCCGCGCTCCAACAGGGCTTCGAGGATCGCTTCGCCGAGCGGCCCGCCCTCGGCGGGGTCCGTGCCGGCGCCCAATTCGTCGAGGAGCGCCAGCGTGCGGCCGTCGGCCTCCGCCAGGATGGCGATGATGCGCGTCAGGTGGGCGGAAAAGGTGCTCAGGCTCTGCTCGATGCTCTGTTCGTCGCCGATGTCGCAGTAGATCTTCTCGAAGACGCCCAGCCGCGAACCGGCATCCACCGGGACCGGGAGCCCGGCTTGTGCGAGCAGCGCCAGCAGACCGACGGTCTTCAGGGTCACGGTCTTGCCGCCGGTGTTGGGACCGGTGATGACCAGGGTGCGGTACGTCTCCCCCACGCGCACGTCGATCGGCACGGTTGGATGGCCCGCGAACACCAGCAGCGGATGCCGGGCGGCAAGGAGGACCACCTCCGGACGGTCGGAGAGCGCGGGGGTGGTCATCGCGAACTGCGCGGCAAAGCGCGCGAGGGCGGAAAAGAAGTCGAGATCGACGAGCAGCCAGTGGTTGAGCTCGATCGTTCGGAGTTCGGCCCCGACCTCGCGCGTGAGCTGGCGCAGGATGCGCTGCACCTCCGTCCGCTCCTGGGAACGGAGATCCCGCAGGCGATTCCCGGGTTCCACGATCTCTTCCGGTTCGATGAACACCGTGTTTCCGCTGTCGGAGCGGTCATGGACGATGCCGCGGAGGCGGTGCCGTTCCGCGGCCTTGACCGGGAGAACGGTGCGCCCGTCCCGCTGGGTGACGTAGGCGTCCTGGAGAAACCCCTGCGCCTCCCGGGAGCGCAGGATCGCCTCCACGCGGGTGCGGATCTGTTCCTCCGCGGAGCGCGCGTCGCGGCGAATCGCGCGGAGATCCGCACTGGCGCGGTCGGTGACCGTGCCGTCGTCGGCGATGGCCTCGCGGAGCCTCTCCTCCAGACGCGGCAGGGGGGTGATGGACCGGGCGACCCCCTTGAGGTCGGGAACGGGATGCTGGGTACCGAGTACCGCCTGGCGCACGAGCCGGGCCGCCTGCAATTCGTCGGCGACCTGCAGCAACCCGGCCGGCTCCACGGCGGAGTCCTCCATGCGCGCGAGCTGGAACACCGCTTTCAGATCATGGATCCCGTCCAGCGGTACCACGACGCGCTCGTCCTGAAGACGGCGGAAGTCGGCGGTCAGCCGCTGACGCCGGCGGATCTCCTCGGCGTCCCGCAGGGGCCGGACGGCGAGCAGGGCCTCGCGTCCCGGGGCCGAGGCGGCGAAATCGGCCAGGCGTGCGAGCACCTTGGGGAATTCCAGGACCAGCAGAGTATGGTCGTCCATGGCGCGCCATTGTACGCGACGAGAGCCCGCCCGCAAAGGCCTGTCCCGCCTGCCGGTTTGAGACCCCGTCCCACGCTCGGGGACCGTCCTTCCCCGCTTGCCACCCGGCGGCGACCGTGATAGAGTAGCCGCCCGACCCGAACGAGAGGAATTCACCATGAGCGCGCTTGGCGAAGCCGATCTTCTCCCGCTCCCGAAGGTGGCGCTGCACGAGCACATCGACGGGGGCCTGCGGCCCTCGACGATCATCGAACTGGCGCGCGGTCAGAAGGTGGAGCTCCCGACGCGGGATCCCGGGGAGCTGGCGGAGTGGTTCTTCCGCGGCGCGAACCGCGGCAGCCTGCCCCTCTACCTCGAGGGGTTCGGCGTGACGATTTCGGTGATGCAGTCCGCCGAGGCCCTCAGCCGGGTCGCCTACGAATTGCTCGAGGACATGCACCGCGAGGGAATGGTGTACGCGGAGCTCCGATTCGCCCCCGTCTTTCACACCCAGCGCGGTCTGAACCTGGAGCAGGTCGTGGCCGCGGTGGCGTCGGGGATGGAACAGGCGCGGCGGGAGTTCGGGATCGTCTCGGGGCTGATCGTGTGCGCCATGCGCGACCGCAGCGATTCGCTGGAAATGGCGGAACTCGCGCTCGATTTTCGCGACCGGGGCGTCGTGGGCTTCGACATCGCCGGCGAAGAATCCGGGCATCCGCCCAAGCGCCACATCGAAGCGTTCCACCTCATCCAGCGCGAGAATTTCAACATCACCATCCACGCCGGCGAGGCGTTCGGGATGGAGTCGATCTGGCAAGCGGTCCAGTTCTGCGGGGCTCACCGGCTCGGCCACGCCACGAGGCTCTCCGAGGACATCGCAGTCGGCGACGGCAAAGTCGTGCGTCTCGGCCGCCTCGCCCAGTACGTGCTCGATCACCGTATCCCGCTGGAGATCTGTCTCTCCAGCAACGTCCACACCGGCGCGGCGCCGTCCATCGAAAAGCACCCCTTCGGGCTCTACTTCGAGCAGAAATTCCGCGTCACCCTCAACACCGACAACCGGCTGATGAGCCGGACGACGCAAACGGCGGAATTGCTGGCGGCACACCGGGCGTTCGGGCTGACCCTGGGTGACCTCGAGAAATTGACCATCAACGCCATGAAGAGTGCATTCATCCCCTACGACCGGCGGTGCGACATCATCTACAACCGGATCAAGCCCGGCTTCAAGGCAGCCGCAGAGCGGCTGGCAGCGCGGCGGTGACCCGCCCCCCCGCTTCCGCCGCCTCCGGTATCCACCGGATCCGGGCCGAGGATCACCATTTGTCGGGCCGGGATGCCCTGGCTTTTCTCATCGGGTGCGCCTCCATCGGGATCATCGCGTTCCTGGATCACCAGACCGGTCCCGAATTGGCGTTCTCCATCTTCTACATTCCACCGATCGCGTGGGTCGCCTGGTACGGGGGAATCTATTCCGCCATTGCCCTTTCCGTTCTGGGCGGCGCCGCCTGGCTGTATGTCGACTACGTCCAGGTTCCGGTCTCTCACGACGCCGTACACATTTGGAACGCCGGAGTCCGGCTCATCACGTTCCTGATCGTCGGCGTCGCGTTGGCGCGCCTCCGGGACGCGTATCGCCGGCTTCGCGATGCGGCGTATACGGATTCCCTCACCGGTGCGCCCAACAGCCGCGCCTTCTATACACGAGTCGAGATGGAACTGGCGCGCGCCCGTCGATCCCCGCGCACCCTCACCCTGGTGTTCCTGGACCTGGACAACTTCAAGACCGTGAACGATCGGATGGGACATCGGGTCGGCGACGAGGTGCTGTTGCAGACCGTCCGCTCCCTCCGGAGTCACCTCCGCGCCGGCGACGCATTCGCGCGCATGGGCGGGGACGAGTTCGCGGCCCTGCTCGTGCACGCTTCCCCGGCCGAACTCCCTGGCGTGCTGGATCGGCTGCATCGCGACCTCGTGTCCGACTTGTCCGCGCGGGGCTGGCCCGTGACTCCCAGCATCGGCGCCGTCACCTTTCCCGCTCCGCCGGACAACGTGGAGGTCATGGTCCAGCAGGCCGACGAGCGGATGTACCAGGGAAAGTCCATGGGCAAGAATCGAGTCGTCCATCACGTCGAGCATGCGACCACGCCCGCCGCATCGCCGACCCAGGACAGGGAGTAGAACATGGCCATCCTGTGCGGTACGGACTTCTCCCCCCACGCCGCCGCGGCGGCGGACGCGGCCGCGGCCCTGGCGATCCGGTGCTCCGAGCCCCTCGAGCTCGCCCACGTCGCGGTGGCGGGCGAGCCGCCGGAGCCGGCCCGGGCTGCGCTGGCCGCGGAAGCTGAACGGCTCCGCGCCCTCGGCGCCGAGGTCCGCGCAGAGACTCTCACCGGCCCCCCGGAGGCGGCCCTCACCGCCCACGCGGAGCGGACGGACGCGCGGTTGATCGTGGTCGCCTCCCTGGGTCAGCGTCCGGGCGGAGAGTGGACCCTCGGCAGTTCGGCGGAACGGTTGGTCGTGGTGAGCAAGGTTCCGGTGCTCGTGGTCCGGGACGCGGTCCGCCTCGTCGACTGGGCGCGCAAGTCGCGCCGACTGCGCGCGATGGTGGGCGTGGACTTTTCCACCACGTCGGATGCGGCCGTGCGCTGGCTGGCCGGGCTGCGCGCCCTGCACGCGTGCGACGCGATCCTCACCCACGTCTGCTGGAGCCCAGGCGAGCACCGGCGACTGCGCATCGAGGGCCCGCTCGATCTCGAGCAGCCTCATCCGGAAGTGGAACGCGCGCTCGGCCGCGATTTGGGGGCCCGGTTCCTTCCCCTGGGGGGCGAGGGAGAAGCGCGCCTCCAGATCCGCAGCGGGCTCGGCCGCCCGGCGGATCACCTGTTGCAGATCGCGACCGAGGAGGGGGTCGATCTCCTCATCGTGGGCACGCACCAGCGAACCGGTCTGAGCAAGCTCTGGCACGGCTCGGTGTCGCACGACATCCTCCGGTTCGCCAAGACCTCGGTGGCGTGCGTGCCGACCACCGCCCGGGGGGCGGGGAGCCCGGCGGCGATCCCGGAATTGCGTCAGGTGGTGGCGGCGACCGACCTGTCGGAGCCCGGCAATCGGGCAATCCCCTTCGCCTACGCCTTGCTGGGCGCCGGCGGGTGCGTCCACCTCGTTCACGTGACCGACACGCCCGGGAAGGAGCGGGAGATCGAGGATCGACTGCGGTCGCTGGTCCCGGACGCCGCGATCGCGCGCGGCATCGAGACGCACGTGCACGTCGTGCCCGACGCGAATGCGGCGCGGGCGATCGCCCAGTCGGCGGAACGGACCGGGGCCGATTTGATCGTGGTCGCGTCGCAGGGGCGGACGGGGCTGGCCAAAGTGGTGATGGGCTCGGTGGCGCGTTCGCTGCTGGAAATCACGCTCCGCCCGGTGCTGGTGATGCGCCCGCCGCCGGAATGATCGCCCGCACCGGAGAACCGACCGGACCGGGGGGCGCCGGCCCGGCGACCGGTCCGGCTAGCCCGGATTATTCGCGAACAGCTTCGCTGCTCGTGAACAATCCGGCTCCGTC
>CAZWCX010000211.1:0-7682 GCA_964632945.1 uncultured Planctomycetia bacterium
CCCTCCGGCGCGCCGCAGGGGCCCCGGACCGGGGCGGGGCCGCCGCCCGGCGCGACGCCTGGGGACGCTCACGCGAACGCGTCGAGACGCTCCTGCGACGCTACTCTCTGCCGCTCCAGTCGCGGCCGCGCGAGGCCGCGGCCCTGCGCACCCTGTGGCGGGACGCGGGCGGCCATCCGAGCGGCGAGCAGGAGATCGCCTACGCGCATCACACCCAGACCACGCTCGGACTGGAGGCGGTCCCGCTCCTCTTCGACCGCCTGCAGGTCGTCCCCGTCACCTACGCGCTTATCGTCCAGATCGCGGAAGACGGCCCCGCGCGCGCCGCCGGACTGCAGCCGGGAGACGTGATCCTCGGGGTGAACGGCGCGCCCATCCACGGCAAGGCGGACCTCGCCGCGGCCATGGAAGCCGCCACCGGGGAAAAGCGGCCGGAGGTCACGGTGGACATCGCGCGGCGGAATCAGATGCGCTCCATCCGGGTCCCGCCGGGCAAACTCGGCGTGGTCATCGAGGACGTGGAGGCGGTCGAGATCCGGCCCCGGTAGGCGGGGCGATCGTCCCGCCCGCAACCCAGGCCGCGGGTCAGGGGCGTCCCCGTCCGGCCGGCGCCACCGCCACTTCCGCCGGCGCCTCCCCGTCGACGAAGATCCGGTGCCAGTGCTCCAGGCAGAGCAGCGACCAGAGCAGCAGCCGGTGGTTCTTCTCCCCGGAGGAGTGCTCCCCCACCACCGCGCGTACGAACTCGGGCCGCAGCAGCCCGCGGTCCAGCGTGCGCGGGGCCAGGAGCAGGTCGCGCACGTATCCCTCGTTCGGCCCGCGATACCAGGACTTCTCCGGCGCGCTGAACCCCTGCTTCTTGCGCTGCAGGATCTCCTCCGGGACCAGACCCTCCATGGCCCTGCGCAGCACCCGCTTCCCCATCGACGTCTCCCGCCGCCCCTGCGCGTCCGCCGCGCCGGTCTCGAGCGCGGCGTCGTACTTGTACGCCGCCGGCACGCGCAAGGCGTAGTCCACCAGGGCGTGGTCGAGGAACGGGACCCGCTCCTCCAGCGAGTGGGCCATCGACAGGGCGTCTCCCAGCACCAGCAACCCGTGCAGGAAGGTCTTCATCTCGAAGTAGAGCGCCTGGTTGAGCGGGCTCCACAGCTCGAAACGCGGCGCGTTCTGCAGCAGTTCGACCAGGCGCTCGCGCGGCGGGGCCGCCCGGCGCGCCTCGGCCAGTCGCGGGCCGTACGCCTCGTCCGCCCGCTCCGCCGGCACCACCCGCTGCCACGCCGGAAAGGCGGCGTCGACGAACCCCTCGATCGTCCGCGCCCGGGACCCGCCCGGGTAGCGCCAGGGGTAGCCGCCGAACAGTTCGTCCCCGCCCGCCCCGGAGAGCGCGACCTTCACGAACCGCGATGCCAGCCGCGAGATCAGGAAGTTGGGGTAGCTCATCCCCAGCCGCGGCACCTCCATGTGCCAGACCAGCCGCGGCAGGACCCGCGGCATGTCGGTGGCCTGGATCACCATCTCGTATTGCTCGGTGCCGAAGTGGCTCGACATCGCCTCCGCCGCCGCGCGCTCGTCGAACCCCGCCTCCAGACCGGTCGCGCGCCGCACGTCGAATCCGGCCGTGAACGTCATCAGGTGCGGAATCGCGCGACTCGCCACCGCGGTCAGCGTCCCCGAGTCCATCCCCCCGCTCAGGTAGGTCCCCAGCGGCACGTCGCTCATCAACTGCCGCTCGATGGCGTCGCGCAGGATCCCGCGCAGGGCGAGCGCGCATTCCTCTTCCCGGAGCTCCTTGGGGGTCAGCTCGGCGGAAAAATCGGCGTCCCACCAGCGCCGGAACTCCGTCGACGGCCCCTTGAGGCGCACCACCGCGAGGTACCCCGGCGACATCAGGCGCACGCCGCGGAAAAACGTTCGCTCGGAGACCACGTTCTGGAAGGTCAGATACTCGACGATCGCCTTGTCGTCCGCCTCCGCCTTCACCCTCTCCGAGGCGAGGATCCCCTTGATCTCGGAGGCGAAGATCATCCGCTCGGGGGAGAGGTGATAGTAGAGGGGCTTGATCCCGAAGCGGTCGCGCGCGACCAGGACCAGATCCTGCTTCCCGTCCAGGACGGCGAAGGCGAACATGCCGTTCAGGCGGCCCACGACCGCCTCGCCCCACTGCTCGTATCCGTGCAGGATGACCTCGCCGTCGCTCTTGCTGCGGAACCGGTGTCCGGCGGCTTCGAGTTCCGCCCGCAGGTCGGCGTGGTTGTAGATTTCGCCGTTGAAGACCAGATGGACCGAGCGATCCTCGTTGGCCATCGGCTGGCGGGCGGCCGGGCTGAGATCGATGATCGACAGGCGGCGGAAGCCGAGGCCCGCGTTGGCGCGCAGGTAGACCGCCTCGTCATCGGGGCCGCGGTGGGCGAGCGCCGCGGTCATGCGGCGGAGGACGTCGTGATCGACCTTCTCGCCGTCGAAGTTCAGGATGCCGACGAATCCGCACATGAAGGGCCACCCTAGCGCCGGCGCGGGCCGGCGGCAACGGATTTCGCGCGGGAGAGGCGGGTCCCGCGCGGCCGGCGATCGATCGCGCATACCCCTTTCCTCCCGGCCCGCCGCTGTGGTAGGATCGCCGGGGAGTCGGCGGAGGTTCGGCCATGATCCGGGATCTGTCGGTGAAGTGCCCCTGCTGCGGCGCCCGCCTGGACGTGGACGCCCGCACGGGCCGCGTCCTGCGGCACGAAAAGCCCGGCGCGCGCCCCGCCGACCCCTTCGCCAAAGGTCTCGAGCGGGCGCAGCGCCCCGTCGACTCCGATGCCGCCTTTCGGGCCGCGGCGGAGACGCTGGATGCGCGCCGGCGCGAGGCCGAAGACGCCTTCGGCAAGCGCGCCGACCAGATTCGCCGCGAGGCCGACGAGGGCAAGGACGTGCGGCCTCCCCATCCCTTCGACAACGACTGACGAGGCGTCCGGTCACGATGCGCCACTCCGACGGCGGCGGGACGCCGCCCTGTTTCGAACCGCTCATCGAGCGGAGCAGCGAGCACGAATTGCTCTCCGGCGCCGATGCGCTCCCCGCCCTGCGCGGCGTCCTGCACGGATATGCTTTCCGCTTCTCGTTCGCGGTCCAGGACGACGACTGGGACGATCCGGACGACGTCCCCCATCGTATCCGCTGGCACTTCGTCATGGACTTCCCCTTCGGGTTCGACGTGCGCGTGCGCCGCAAGCCGGCCGCGAAGAAGAAAAAGGGAAAGAGCCGGCCCCCGGCCGAAGCGACGGGCGGCGCCACCGGAATCGCGCGGTTCGACGAGCGTTTCGATGCCCAGGCCACCGACGCCCACCTGGGCCGCGCGCTCCCCTGGCTGCGGGACGCCACCGTCCTCGAAATCCTCGACGCGCTCTGCCAGTCGAAGACCCAGGTGCGCATGCGCGTGGATTCGCTCAACGTCTCCAGCGCGGGATGGAAAGGCTCGCTCGAGGAGGCCCGCGGCGCGGTCGCTTCCGGGACGTGGCCCGAAGAGACCGACATCGAGCGCATCGCGGCGGCGGCCCAGCGGCTGCGCGGCTGCTTCCGCCGCCTCGGCGGCGCCGTCGGCGCCGACTCCGGCACGCCCGCCCCCGCCGCGAAATCCACGGATCCGGACGCGGAGGCGCTGTTCCGCCTGGCCGAGAACCGCCCCCCGACACCGGCGCAATCGGCGCCCGTACCCGCGGCGGCCGCACGCCCGGAACCGGCGCCGCCGGCGCCGTCCGAACTCCTCTTCATCGGCGACCCACCGCCCAACAGCCCCCCGCCGCCGAAGCCGGAAATCCACCTGATCGGCTTCGACGAGCCCGAACCGCCTCCGCCACGGCCCCGGATCCGCCCCCACACACCGTTCCCGCCCGATCCGCGCCCCGCGGAGGTCATCCGCATCACCGACACCGCCGCCCGCCGACCCACGGGATTCTCCTCCACCTGGGACATCCCCTACCTCCCCCAGATGGCCGGCTGGCGCCGCCTCGCCTCCCGCCTCGAACTCCAACGCAGCAAGGAGGGCCAGCCCGACATCCACGGCGAGATCGGCGGCTGCCCCTTCACCCTGCAGGTGCGCTGGTCGGGCGGACGGAAGAACCTCGCCCAGGCCTCCGACTTCACCCTCGATCTCGAAATGAAGTGCAAGCCCGAGTTCGAGGCCACCGTCCACCGCGAAAGCTGGGCCCTGCGCTGGAAACGGCTCACCGGCACCCTGCAGGACATCAAGGTCGGGCGCCCCACGCTCGACGAGAAGTACTTCTTCTCCTTCACGAGCGGCTCCC
This sequence comes from uncultured Planctomycetia bacterium, assembly GCA_964632945.1. Taxonomy (GTDB): domain Bacteria; phylum Planctomycetota; class MHYJ01; order WSZJ01; family CAZWCX01; genus CAZWCX01. The sequence goes on from CAZWCX010000211.1 coordinate 4,287, forward strand.
GGAGCCGCTTCACCGACCTCATGCTCGACGCCGAGACCGAGCCGATCCTCGACGCGCTCACGGACCTGTGCGGCTCGGTGCAGTTCTCCCACGAACAGATCCGGGTGGGCGTGAACGATCGCGAGGTCGAACGTCCGAAGGCCAACTACGATCCGTTCGGCGAGGGCGTGTGGCCGCCTTGCCACTTCCTGGACAATCTTCTGCCCGCCACGCATGCTCTGGCCGTGCGCGTCAACGGGCTGGACACGGGATTGATCTTCCGGCGATTGAGATTGTACGGCTACGAGTGAGAAGCGAGGGGGGTCGGGGATGAGGAGGTGGATGGGAACCGCAGCCGCGTCGGTCGCGCTGCTCGCGGGAGTCTTCGGCTGCTCGGCCTATGGCGTCCGCGAAGTCATGCACGAACGGCAGGATCCGATCACCGGCGCGCGGCTGGAATTGTATGTCGCGAAGCAGTCGTACATCGACGACCGGCCGATCGACCGCAAGACGCTGAAGGTGCTGACGCCCGAAGGGGAACGGTTCATCTTCGTGGAGACGCGCGACCGGGGCAATCCGTCCGGCAAGCTCACGGTCAATCGCGACGGCCGGCAGTGGGACGCAACCGCCAACGACTGGGCGGTCTACCGCTCCTACATGCGCCACTTCGAAGAAGAGGAGATCGAGGCCGGCCCGGCGGCGACCCGGCGCGGCCGGGAGCGCTAGCGTGGAGGATGCGCGCGCACCGGCGGACCGCGCGGGCGCCGTCCCTCCCGCCCGGGCGTGCGACCGCGGCCCGGGCTCGCCGGCGGCGGCGACCCTCGGTGCCTCGCTCCGCGCCGGCGCCTGCGCGAGAACGGCGGCGCTCGCGTCCCTGCTCTTCCTCTGCGCCCCGTCCGTGGCCCCCGGGGAACCGGCCGACGACCTCTGGCGCGCCGCCGACGCCATCGACGTTCACGCCCACATCGGCACGTACAAGGGCTTCGACCTGTCGCTCGAGACCTTGCGATCGAATCTGCGCCGCTACCGGATCCGCCTCGCGCTCGTCTCCAACATCGACGGCGCGGCCCTGCCCAGGATCACCCGAGACCTCGGCGAACTCGAGACCAATCAGGCCACCCTCGCCGTCGTCTCCGCCCACCCGGAACTGCGCGGCCTCGTGTGGGCGCGCCCGGGCGAAGAAGGATCCTCCCCGGAACAAGTCGAACCCTTCCTGCGCGATCACGGCTTCGTCGGAGTGAAACTGCACCCCGGCATGAACCGCTTTCCCGCGGACGCCGCGTGCGTGGACGGCTACCTCGCCCTGTGCGCGAAGTACGACGTCCCCGCGGTCTTCCACTGCGACCAGGCCGCGCCGATCTACCGGGCGGCGCGGCGCCATCCGAAAGTCGCCGTCGTGCTCTACCATAGCGGCTTCTTCAGCGACCACGAGGAGGCGATCCGCACGGTCGAGGAATCGGTGCGCAAGGGGGACGCCCGGCTCTTCCTCGAGACGGCGCAGGTGAAAGCGAACGCGGCGGTCGCCATGGTCCGCCGCGTCGGCGCCGAGCGCGTGCTCTTCGGCACGGATGCGACCTACTTCGGCGCCGAGCACTACGGCGCCTACGAGACGCTGGTGCGCGCCCTGCGCGAGGCGCTCGCGCCGGAGGACTTCGCACGGGTGATGCACGGGAACGCGGAACGCTTGTTCCGGCTCGGGCGGTGAAGTCGACCGGGCCGCCCGCGATCGGCCCGCGCGGGCGAGGTGGCGCGGGATCCGGCGCACCCCCCTCGGAAGGGCCGGGGGGCCCGGCCGCGCTAGCGCACGGGCTCGTACACGCGCACCTCGTCCCGGTCGGATCCTCCCTTCGTCGCCTTCTCCGACCGGTACGCCAACCTCAGCCCCGAACGCGCTGCGTCCTCCACCCAGGCGTCGAACCCGGGACAGTTGCGCTCGATGTGCCGGTCGACGACCAGGAATTCGGCCCTCGCTTCGCGCATCTTCTGCAGGACGCTGTCCGGCGTGTGGAAGACGTTGCTGAAGAGCAGGACCGGCCGCGCGCCGGAATAGAAGATCACCCGGGGCACGGACGTATAGACGACGGGGTTCGGCGTGCGCGCGTGCGCGCGGATCCACAGTCCCGCATCCTTCTCGCCGCGCTTGTCCCAGCCGTTCGGCTTGAAGGTCTTGACCGAAATGCCGACCGCGAAGAGGGCAAGCAGGAGGATCAACCCCCGGTGCGCGTCGCGGACGGCCGGGAGCCAGCGCGCGAGCCGATCCCCCCACCAGGCCAGCCCCCAGGCAATCCACGGCACGAGCCAGACGGTGATCGGCGTGGCGTAGCGCTTGCTCTCCCGATAGTGCGTGGCGGAGAAGAGGAAGAGCGCCGCCGTGAAGGCGAGCGGCACCGACAGGATCGCCAGGGCGCGCCAGTCCCGCGGACGTCGCCCGGCAGCCAGCGCAAGGCCGGTACCGAGGAAGAGGACGAGCGGCCAGGGGCACGCCTCCGCGGTATCGCGCCCGACCCGCACGGCAGCGGCGAGCCATTTCGCCGCGACCGAGTCGTACGTGCCGCGCCGCTCGGTCACGCGGGGGATGACCGGGTCGCCGGGCTTGGGGCCGTTCGCCGGTTGCGGCGGTTCGTTTCCCGGCAACGATGGGTTTCCCGGCACCGGATCGTTCCCCGGCAGCGGCTCGTTTCCAGGCGGCAATTCCTCGCGATCCGGCACCCCGTCCTCCCCGGTCTCCCCGCCCCCCGCAGCGACCGTGCCGAGGTTGCCCGTGAACGTGGCGGCGTTGGTCTTGCGACTGAGCGTCCACGCGCCGGTGTCGTGACGCAGGTGCGCAAGATACGGCCCTGCCGTGACGAGGAGGGCGAGCCCGAACGCGACCACCCCCGCACCGCGCCGGCCGGGGATTTCGCGCCATTCCCGCGGGGCCAGCACGACGGACCAGCCCAGCAGCCCCGCCGCCAGCACCATGCCATCCACTCGGGTCAGATACGCCAGCCCGGAGGCCGCCCCGGCGACGAAGTACCAGCCCGCCCGCCGCCCGGTCCACGCCTCCACCGCCGCCCACAGCGCCAGGAGGGTGAGGCCGAGATAGAGCCCGGTGGTCAGGACCTCCGCGGAAAGGCGCACGGGATACGGGGACAGGGCGTACACGAAGGCAGCGGCGCCGGCGATGCGCGCGCCCCCCAGACGGTGCGTCAGGCCGTAGAGCGGCAACGTGCCGAGCGCGGACGCCAGCACGGCGACCGCCTGGCCCGCGCGCTCCCAATCCGGGATGAAGAGGTGGGCGAACGCCATCGCCATCGGATACAGCGGATGATAGGTGTGTGCCCCCCCCCCCCCCCCCCCCCCCCCCCCCGGGCACCCCCCCCCCCCCCCCGGACCCCCCCCCCCCCCGGGGGGTGCCCCGGGGGTAGCCCCCGCGGC
>CAZWCX010000211.1:7692-8755 GCA_964632945.1 uncultured Planctomycetia bacterium
GCCATCGCCATCGGATACAGCGGATGATAGGTGTGTCCCAGCCCGCCCGCCCAGTCCCCCGCGGCGTAGCACTCCGCCACCTCGACGTACACCGGCCCGTCGCTGGAGATGCAGCGGGAGATCGCCGCGGCGACCACGCGCGCCGCGAGCGCCACCGCGAACAGCAGCCACGGCGTTCGCGTCCGCAACCCGGCATCGGCCGCCGGAGCGAACGCGTCGGCCACCGCCCGCGATGCGTCCGTCATGACCCTTCGGACCCCGGCGACGGCGCCCCGAAGTCGATCGTGCCGGGTGCGGCCCCGCTCACCCCGGACGGCACCGGCGCGGGAGTACGCCGTTGCGCTTCCGCCAGCACCGTCTCGTACAGCGGCGCCATCGACTGCGCGATCCGCCGCGGATCGTGATGCCGCTCGACGAACGCCCGACCCTTCTCGCCCAACTCCCGCCGCAGACCCGCGTCGGCCACCACCCGCCGCAGCGCCACTTCATAACGGTCATTCTGGGCATCTCCCAGCACATCCACCGGATTGGCAGCACTGGCCGCCCCCGGCAGGTAATGTTCCAGTGCGACTTTGGTTTCATTATCCAGCCGCGCCAGTTCCATGCCCGCTTTTTCCAGTGAGTCGGTTGCCAGAATCCCCGGCCCGCCCGCGTTGGTGACAATCGCAATCTGGTTGCCATTCAAAAGCGGCTGGTAGGCAAAGCCAAGCGCAAAATCAAACATTTCCTGCATGGTTTCCGCCCGCAGGACACCACTTTGATAAAAAGCGGATTTGTACGCCTGTTCCGCCCCCGCCAGGCTGCCCGTATGGGAGGACACCGCACGCTGCCCACTTTGAGTCACCCCACTTTTCACCACAATGACGGGTTTTTTGCGGGTGACTTCTCGCGCCACGTCCATAAATTCGCGTCCTGACGGCAGCCCTTCGCTGTAGATGAGAATCACACGGGTTTCCTCATCTTCCGCCAGATACCGCAGCAAGTCCGCTTCTGCCACATCGGTTTTGTTGCCCAGGCTGACAAATTTGCCCAACCCCAGCCGTTTTCCAGCCAGGCTCAAATC
>CAZWCX010000212.1:0-4509 GCA_964632945.1 uncultured Planctomycetia bacterium
CTCCGGGATCTTCAAGTCCAAGGACCCTGCGGCGCGCGCCGCTGCGATCGTCCAGGCCGTGACCCACTACCAAGACGCGGCGAAGCTCGTGCAGATCTCCGCGGACCTGGACGAGCCGATGAGCGGCCAGGCGATCGACCGCTCGAAGCCCGAGGCGCTGCTCCAGACGAGGGGGTGGTAGCCATGGCGGAACCCCGATTCGGCGTCCTCGCCCTGCAAGGGGACTTCGCCGCGCACCGCGCGGCCCTGCGCGAGCTGGGCGAGGACTCCGTCGAGGTGCGCCGCGCCGCGGACCTGGCGGGGCTGGAGGGCCTCATCCTGCCCGGAGGGGAGAGCACCACGCTCCTGCGACTCCTGATCGGGACCGGCATTGAAAACGGCGTGCGCGACCTGCTCGCCCGCGGGGGGTGCCTCTTCGGCACCTGCGCGGGCGCGATCCTTCTCGCCCGGCGCGTGCTGCGGCCGGAGCAGTCCTCCTGGGGGCTCCTCGACGCGGCCATCGAGCGCAACGCCTACGGCCGGCAGACGGAGAGTTTCGAGGCGTCCGCCCCGTCCTCCCTCGAGGGCGGACCGTTGCCCATGGTCTTCATCCGCGCGCCCCGGTTCGTGGAATGGGGGGCCGGCGTGGAGGTGATCGCGTCCTGGGAAGGGGCGCCGGTACTGCTCGGTGAGGGTCGCGTCCTCGCCGCGACGTTCCATCCCGAACTCACCTCCGACCGGCGCGTCCACCGGCTCTTCGTCGAACGGGCGTCCCGGCGCGAGCCGGCCCCGGTACTGGAGCGCCGGGCCTGACCCCCGGCCCGGGGCGGTAGGTTCCGGAAGCGATCGGGAATAGGGGCGAGAAATCCCGGTACAGCCGTTGCTCTCCGCTTCGAGTCCGGCCCCCGAGAGGAGGTCTCATGCGCGTGGTGTCCCTGGTCTTGCTGGTCCCGCTCCTGCTGTCGCCGGTGGCGGCCGAGGAATCGGCGCGCCGCTTCCCGTTCGAATCGCAGGCCGACGATTTCTGCGGCGAGGCCTGCCTGGCCATGGCCCTGCGCCACTGGGGGATCGAAGCCGATCAGTATCGCGTCCACTCGCTCACCGGTCTCTCTCCGGAGTCCGGTCGCGGGGCATGGACGCGGGAAATGAACCTCGCCGCCCGGGCCATCTGGGGCGATGGGTTCCCTTCGCCCTGGTTCGAGACCCGCGGGAAGTCCGAGGACCTCGAGTCGCGATTCGCGCAGTTGACGGAGTGGGTTCGCGCGGGGATCCCGTGCATGGTCTGTTGCCGTTACAGCGCCGGGACCGACGCGCCCGAACACTTCCGGCTGGTCACCGCGATCGCCGGGGACGGCACGCTCACGTATCAGGAACCCGCCGAACCGGATGGCGCGGGGCGAACGATGTCCAAGGCGGAATTCCTCCGCCTGTGGCCGGTGAAGGGAGCCGAGGGGCATCTGCTGATCGTCTTCCCGTTCTCCCGCCCCCCGGAAGCGGCGCGGGGGTTGCTCGCCGGCACCCCCGACCTGACCGGACGGGTGACCCAACTCGTTCGCCGGCTGCGCAAGGGCCTTCCGGCGGGATTCCGCCTGGGCGTCGAAGGGCCGTTCGTCATCGTCTCCGACCAGGACGACAATGGATTCAAGGCGAGCCGGGAGCGGACCATCCGGTGGGCGTACACCCGGCTTCAGAAGCAGTTCTTCCCGGGCGGACTGAGCCGGCCGATCGCGGTCTACCTCTTCGACGGCAACGACTCCTATCGCAAACACTGCAAGGAGTGGTTCAACGAGAACCCGCACACCCCGTACGGCTATTACTCCTCCCGCCACCGGGCTCTGATCATGAACATCGCCACCGGCGGCGGCACACTCGTCCACGAAATGGTCCATCCGCTCATGGAGGAGCACTTCTCCCGCGTGCCTTCGTGGTTCAACGAAGGGCTGGCCTCGCTGTTCGAACAGTGCGGGGAGGTCGATGGTCGGATGGTGGGGTTGATCAACTGGCGTCACCGGGGTCTGCTGCAGGCGATCGCCTCGGGGCAGTTCGAATCGCTCGAGCGGCTGATGAAGACCACTTCCGGGCAGTTCTACGGCAACGACCAGGGCGACAACTACGGGATCGCGCGGTACCTTTGCCAGTACCTGCAGTCGAAGGGAAAAATCGAGGAGTACTACCGCAAGTTCCGGGCCGATTTCGAGACCGACCCGACCGGGATCGCCTCGTTGAAGGCCGTGCTCGGCGAGGAGTCCCTGGAGAAGATCCAGACGGACTGGCTTGCCTGGGTGAAAGCCCTGCGGTAGCCCCCGTCGCCGGGGGAAGGCCGGCAGCAGGGCGGGACGAATTCCCGCGCGCGCGGGATCCGGGGGCGGCTACGGCCCGTCGGCGAGGCAGCCCCGCAGGGCCCGCGCGGCTCCTTCCGGATCCCCGGCGCGGAGCCGGAGCGCCTCTTCGACCGCCTGCTTCTGGTCGATCCGGAAGATCATCGGCCGTCCCGGTCGAACCCGTCCCGGTTCGAGGTTCAGCGCCCGCAGGATGGCGGATTCCACCGCGTCGATTCCCCGACCGTCGAGGGCGCAACAGGCGGCGCCCCCCAAATCGGCAAGCGCGCGTTCACGCTCCGCCGCCTCCGCTGCGCTCCACCGGTCGATCTTGTTGATCACGCGCACGAGCGGACGGTACGCGCCCGCGGCCGCGCGCACCTCGGCCTCGAACGGGGCAAGGTCGGCCCCGAGACCGGCGTCCCAGACCAGGAGCACGGCATCCGCGGTCCGGGCGGCCCGACGCGCCTCCTCGATCCCCATCCGTTCGATGGGGTGGTCGGTGTCGCGCACGCCTGCGGTGTCGGAGAGTCGAACCGGGACACCCTGGAGCGCAATCTCCTCCTCGACCGCGTCGCGGGTCGTCCCGGGACTCGCGTGCACCAGCGTCCGCTCCCGGCCGACCAGGCGATTGAAGAGGGTGGACTTGCCCGCGTTGGGCGGTCCGACGAGGGCGACCCGGCGCGGTTCGACGAGCGCGATCCCCGTGGGCGCGCCGGCCAGGAGTTCGCGCAGACCCCCTTCGTCGGGTTCGCCGGAGAGCGCCCGCGACAGCGCTCCTTCCGCCTGGTCGAGCAACATGGCCGCGGCCAGGCGGGTGCGCGCCTCCAGGAGCGCGCGCAATGCGAGGCGACGGGCGCGGTCCCACCCGCGCGATTCGGGGAGCAGGCCCGGCAGCGAATCCGCCCCGGCGGCCCGCGCGCCGTGGACTGCCAACGCCTCCAGGCCGCGCGCGAGAGAGATGGCCCCCCCGTGGACGTCGACCTCCACCTCCTCGGTTCCGAACCGGGAGGCATCCGCCGGCGTCCAGCGGCACATGGCCTCGTCGAGGGCGCCGGCCGGACCGTGGATCCAGCCGAAGATCGGATCACCCGAGCGCAGTCGATGGGCGATCTCGTCGGGGGCCTGCGCTCCGGTCGTGCGGTCGGCTCCAACCGCTTTGCCGGGATCCGGTCGGTCCGGCGGCGCGCCCGCGAGTGCGCGGGCGACCACCTCGGCCGAGCCGGCGCCGATCACGAGCAGAACGCCCACGCCCCCGGTCCCCGACGCGGAAGCCACGAACACCTTCGGTCCCGTCATGGCCGCGGATCCGCGCAGTCCCGGATTGCCTCGAGGGTGAGATCGGGAGCCGGATCGCCCCATCCCGCCAGAAACGGCGCGAGGAAGGGGGCGTCGCCGCCGGTGATCACCACCGCCAACGGTGCCACCGATTCGCGCTGCATGCGTTCCGCCAGGTGCCGGATCGCTCCGGCGGCGCCGTAGACGATCCCGGAGAGCATCGCCTCGCGGGTGGTTCGTCCCACCGCAGCGGGGGGCGTTTCGAGCGCGAGCGCGGGCAGTTGCGCGCATCGCGCGTGCAGGGCGTCGAGCGCGGTGCGCAAGCCGGGCAGGATCGCCCCGCCCAGGAACTCGCCCGCGGCCGTGACCACGTCGACGGTGACGGCCGACCCGCAGGCGATCACCACGCAGCCCCGGCCCGTGCGGCGCCACGCGCCGTAGGCATTGAGGAGGCGGTCGATCCCCACCCCCGCAGGATCCGCGGTCCGGTTCACCAGCGGCACCGGTCGTCCTCGGCTTCCGCCCAGTCGGACCGGTTCGAGCCCCGACTGTCGGCGCAGCCAGTCCTCGAGGGCGTCCGAGACCGGCGGGTTGACGCTGGCGATCCAGACGCTGCGCACGCCGGACACGAGTCGCGCGGTCTCGGCGGCCGGCAGCCAGGTCTCCACCGGTGGTCCCGAGGTCGCGGGGATGTCGACCCGGTCGACCCGGCGCGTCCCTTCGAAGCGGGCGAGGTGGACGCGCGAATTGCCGACGTCGATGGCGAGGATCATGGCCGGACCGGTTCTGAAACCCGGAGGGGACTCCCGGCGCGGCCGCGCTCCGGGCAGGTGCACGGCGCCGGCCGCGCGGCGGGGCCCGGGGGGCCCCGGTGGGCGCAGGCCGGCCGCGCGGGGGGGTGGGGTAACGGCCCCCGCGTGCCCGGGGCCGGCGG
>CAZWCX010000212.1:4519-8746 GCA_964632945.1 uncultured Planctomycetia bacterium
TCTGAAACCCGGTGGGGCCGCCCGGGGCGGCCGCGCTCGGGGCCGGTGCCCGGCGCCGGCCGCGCGGCGCGCGCGGGGTCGCCCGATGGCGCGAAGCCGGCCGGAGCGGGGTCGTCGATTCCGGCACCTGGCTTCCGGCGGCCGGCCTTCGCGCCGTGCGGGCTCACCGCGCGCCCTGCACGTCGAATTGCATCGTGATCGTGCGTCCCTGTCGCTGGACCACGATCATCACGGTGGTCGCGTTCCGCACCGTGTCGTTGGACATCAGCGAATTCGCGGCCTCCGAGGAATTCAAGGTCACCCCGTTGACCGCCGTGATGACGTCGCCCTTCTGGAATCCGCGCCGGGCGGCGATCGAATGGGCGGGGAAGTCCTCGAGCATGACGCCCTGCATCTGCCCGCCGGGCGGCACGTAGGGACGCATCTGAACCTCGTTCATCAGGTCTTCCTGATGCGCCAGGACGTACTCGCGCTCATCCGCGGTCACCCGCCAGCGGTTCGGGTCATTGGGATCGGTGCGCCCCCGCGCCAGGATCGATTCCAGGTCGTTCGCGGCCGGAAGCCGAGACCCGGCATCCCCGGTCGGATTTCCGGTGGCCCCTTCCTCGCGCTCGTCTCCGATGAACAGTTCCAGTCGCTGCCGCTCGTTCTTTCCGGAGGGGTCCGCGCGCTCGGCCATCATGTAGCCGCGGCCGATTTCCACGATCCGGTATCCGGCCTCCAGGGAGCCCCCCTCGCTGAAGGCGCTTTCCACCTGCGTGACCTTGTTGAACAGGTAGACCTGCCACTTCGCAGCGTCGAGCGGGTCGATGTGCGTGGCGGTCACCTTGTAGATCTTGTTCAGGTCGACCGCGGGGCCTTTCGAACTGACCGGGGCAGCCGGTTCGCTGAGCCGCTTCCAGCAGGGCCGGTATTGATCCAGGGTCGTCCGATAGTCCGGCGGCCGGTCGTCCGCTTCCTCGATGTCGAGTTCCGACTGGTATCGGGTGGCCAAACTCTCCGGTTTGGGAAAGAGAATGAAGAGGAACGCGAACAGGATGATCGCGAACGCGAGAAGGACGTTGATGAACCAGATCAGGGAGTCGATGACGTTTTCGGTGCGCATGGATGCTCGCTGCTGGCGGTTCCAAGGGGCCGCGAATCTCCCGGATGAAGCGTGTACGGATTCCGGGGATGCCGCGTTGGCCGGTACGGCCGGGAATCTCCACTTCGGGCGCCGTCCCCCGTCTCGGGTCGAACGGGGAGGGGGGCGGGTTGCCCGCCTCAGAAGCTCTTGAAGTCGAAGTCGCCGGCCTTGGCACCTTTTTGGATGCCGCGAATCTCGAGCTTGAGCTCGTCCGGGTTGTTCGCGTTGGCCAGGGCGTCGTCGACCGAAATCAAATCTTGCTGCAACAGCCCCTTGAGAGCCTGGTTGAACGTCTGGCAGCCGAAGTAGCCGCCTTCCTTGATCGCCTTGTACAGGTCCCGCGTTTTCCCTTCGTGAAGGATCTCCCGGACGCTCGGGGTGGCGATCATCAGTTCGACCGCGGGGATACGCCCGTCACCGGTCTTCTTCGGCACCAGGCGCTGCGAAATCACGCCTTCCAGCACGAGGGCGAGCTGCTCGCGAATGAACTCCTGCTGGTGCGGCGGATAGAAGTTCAGGATGCGCTCCACCGTCTGCATCGCGGTCAGCGTGTGCAGCGTGGAGAGCACGAGGTGGCCGGTCTCGGCCGCGTTGATCCCCGCCTCGAGCGACTCCTTGTCGCGGATTTCGCCGAGCAGGATGATGTCGGGGTTCTGGCGCACCACATGCTTGAGTGCGCCGGTGTAGGTTTTCGTGTCGATGCCGATTTCCCGCTGGTCGATGACGCAGCGTTTGTCCTTGAAGATGAACTCGATCGGATCCTCGATCGTCACGATGTGCTTGCGCATCGTGGTGTTGACGTATTCGACCATGGCCGCGAGCGTGCTCGATTTGCCGCTGCCGGTGATGCCCGTCACGAGGATCAGGCCGCGCGGCATCGTGGCCAGCTTGCGCAGTTGATTGACCGGGAGGGTGAGATCCTCGAGGGTGGGAATCGTGCCCTTGACGTGGCGGAAGACCATTCCGATCTGATTCTGCTGCCGGAAGATATTGGTGCGGAAGCGCCCGATGGTCTCGACCGAGAAGGCCGTGTCGACCTCGCCGTCGGCTTCGAAGATCCGGCGGACGCGCGCGTCGGCGATCTTCTCGTAGAAGGCGTGCGTCTGATCGACGGTGATGGGCGGAGTTTCGACGAGGCGGACTTTTCCGTGCACGCGCATGCCGGGGGAAACGCCGACCTTGATGAACAAGTCCGAGGCGCCTTCCGCGACCATTTGGGCCAGAAGTTCGTTGATGTCCAAGGTCGTGCTCCCGATGGAATGGGGGCCTCGGAGCCGCCGGTGCCCCGAACGCCGTAAGCGTAGCCGTTTTGGGCCTGCGGCGCAAGTCCGACGACCGGCGCCGGGCTGCGGGGGGAGGCGACCGGCCCCGATACCAGGCGGATCAGCCGGGGATTCGGGCTAGGGGGCCCCCTGGGGGGCGGGATCGGTCCGGGGGGCGGGATCCTGCGCAGCGATGATCCGGAACAGCTCGTGCAGGAGTTCCTTGAGCCCGTCTCCGCGGACCGCGGAGATGCGATGCACGGGGCGGCCGCACGCCTCTTCGAGCCGGCGGGCGCCTTCCTCCGCTTCGGGCAGCTCCATCTTGTTCGCCACCACGACCTCGTGTTTTCCCGCCAGCGTTTCGCTGTAGGCCGCAAGTTCCTGGCGGATGGTCCGGTACGCCTCATCGGGCGCAGGGCCGCCGATCGGGGCCGCGTCGACGAGATGAAGGAGGATGCCGGTGCGCTCGATGTGCCGAAGGAACCGGTCGCCGAGGCCCCGGCCCTCGTGGGCCCCCTCGATGAGGCCGGGCAGGTCGGCCATGACCAGGCTGCGGTAATCGGGTCCGGGGACGATGCCGAGGTACGGGTGGAGCGTCGTGAACGGGTAGTCCGCGATCTTCGGCCGGGCGGCCGACACCCGCGACAGGAGCGTCGATTTCCCCGCGTTGGGGCGACCGACCAGGCCGACGTCGGCGAGCAGCTTGAGTTCCAGTTGCAGGGTGCGCGCCTCGCCCGGCTTCCCCTTCTCGGCGAAGCGAGGCGTCTGCCGGGTCGGCGTGGCGAACTTCTTGTTGCCGCGTCCGCCCTTGCCCCCCGCGGCGACGACGAAACGCTCGTCCGGCGTGCTGAGATCCTTGAGGACGAACCCGCCCGCTGCGTCGCGGACGATGGTCCCGACCGGCACCCGGATGGTGCAGTCGCGGCCGAACTTGCCGAAGCACTGGCGGCCGGAGCCGTTTTCGCCGTGCTCGGCGCGGTAGTGGAACTGCTGCGTGACCGTGAAAAGCGTGCTCAATCCGGGCGTGGCGACGAGGACCACGTCGCCGCCCTTGCCGCCGTCGCCGCCATCGGGACCGCCCCGCGGAACGAACTTTTCCCGGCGGAAACTGACCGACCCGTCCCCGCCGTTGCCGGCCTGGACCTGGATGGTTCCCTCGTCGATGAACATGGGTGTGCGCGACTTGAAAGCGAAGAGGCCAAGGGTCGACGGCGGACGCCCGCGCGAACCCTTGGCCTCATGGTTGTCGTTCGGGGGGGGACCGGAAGTTCCGGCGTCGGCTATGCCCCGGCCTGCACCTTGGTGATCTTTACCAGGGAGTACTTCTGCCGGTGTCCGGCGTGCTTCTGGTACATCTCGCGGCGGCGGTACTTGACGATGCGGATCTTGTCGCCCTTTTGTTCGCCCGCGATCTCGCCGACGACCTTGACGTTGGGCACGTTCGGCCGGCCGATGCGGATGTCCTCGCCGTTGGCGTACAACAGCACGTCCGTGAACTCGATGGGCTTGCCCGATTCCAGCTCCACGCGGTCGATCTGGATGGTTTCGCCTTCCTGGACGCGCAACTGGTTTCCGCGATCGTTGATGATGGCGTACATGGGTTTCGGACTCCCGAAGGGGTTGCAGCGCGGGTGGCGCCGTCGTTCTACGAATTGGGGCGTGAAACCTAGCAGGAGGGGGAGAGGGCGTCAAGGAAAAAACCCGCGGCTGGCGCGGGCGACCGGCGATCCGTCGCCCCTGACCGGCGGGCGCGCCCCTTTCCGGGGGGGCGCGCGGGGCGGTGGCGCCCGGTCCCCGGGGGGGGGTCAAACAGTTTGCACCGGGGGGGGGCGCCCCCAT
>CAZWCX010000213.1:0-8621 GCA_964632945.1 uncultured Planctomycetia bacterium
CCGCGGCCGGAGACGGACGCGCGGTCGACGCGGCGGTGGTCGTGGGCGGAGACGACTTCAGCCGCGGATTACGCGCCTGCCGGGGGGCCGAGAGCCTGGGCGAGGCAGAGGCCCGCGAGGGCTGCGAGCGCACCGGACCGGAGCGCCGGTCCGGAGGCTCGACGCAACTCCTGCTGCGCCCCCCCTCTTACGGCGCTGTTCCGGCTCGAAGGTCATGTCCCCTCCCGGGTTCCGACGACCGCGGCGGGATCCGTGCGTACGTTCCCGGATCCATCCTGAGGGTGGAGCAGGGTAGCGAATGAAAATTACCCGCTTGGACCTACGGCCGTCAAGGGGGAATCGGGAACGAATCTCGGTGATCCGGCGCAACCCTCGCCGGCACCGCCAGGTTGGCCGGTGGATGCAACGGTGGATTCGTGACTCGTGCGCCCGCCATGGCGGGGGGCCGCGTTCGCCGCGCGCCGCCGGATGCGACGGCGGGCGCGCGCGATCCGGCACAACGCGAGGAGGAAACGAAGTTCCGTGCTTCCCCGTCGAAGAGCAACGAGGCCCAGCGAGAATGGCGGCCGGGCAAAGTCACGGGACCAGGGCGAAAGCCGCCCTCGCTCCAATGCCCCTGAACACGGACCCTGGCGGTGACCCAAAGTGCCCGTCAAGTCTGTGCCACTTGCTGCCGATGGGCAGAAGTACGTATGTACCCTGCCCGCGCCTTGCCTTCTTGCAGCAGGGGCACTACCGCGGGTACATGACCGCAGGGGCAGTCCGGATCTTGACCTGCCCGGCCCCCGGCGGTTCCCGGACTGGATCCTCCTTTGGCAGGGCCCGGAAGAACGCGGACGCAGCCGATCCGCAATCCCGCCCATGCACCCCAATGCCGCTGCGTCCTTGCTGCGGCCCCTGTCGGCCGTGTATCCTGGCCTGCGGTGCGCGCGCCCCCTCGCGGAGTTCGATCATGTCCCGCCGTTTTGGTTGGTTCGGCATCGCCACGCTTGCCGCCGTCCTGCTTCTCCCCCGCCCCGGCCGTGCCCAGCAGGAATTCGCGTGGCAGGGCGATTTCGATGCCGCGCGCGCGCAGGCCCGAGCGGAGGGCCGCCCCTTGCTCGTGGTCTTCCGCTGAGAGTCCTGAACGGACTGCAAGTCCTTCGACGGGCAGGTTGTCCGTCCCCCGCAGGAATTCATCGAAGCCGCCCGCCCGTACGTCTGCGTGCGGATCGTCGACATGAAGGGGATCGATCTCTCCCTCATTCGGTTCGACTTCGACCTCACGTTCGCGATTCTGCTGATGAACGCCGACGGCACGGTGTATCACCGATACGGAACGCGCGATCCCGAAGGGGCGGAGAAGCGACTCTCCATGCCCTCGCTCGTCGCCGCACTGAAACAGACGCTGGAGGACCACGCCGCGTACGAAAAGGCGCCCTCCCCGCCCGCGACGAAGCCGGGCCGGACGGTCGAGTCGATGTGGGTCGAGGCGAGGCTCGGCAAGGAGCCCAACTGTTTCCATTGTCACATGGTCGGCCAGGCGGAGAGGGAACTCGCGCGCGCGGCGAAACGCTGGTCTTCCGAAGAGATCTGGAAGTTCCCCACCCCGGATGCGATCGGGCTCACGCTTGACGTGGACGAGGCGACCCGGATCACGGACGTGGCGTCCGGATCGGCCGCGGCGGCCGCGGGACTTCGCGCCGGCGACCGCCTCGTCCGCATCGGCGATCAGGGCATCCGCACCCAGGCGGACGTCCAGTGGGCCCTCGATGTCGCCGCCGAGGGTGCGGGTCCGCTCCCGGTGCGCATCGACCGCGACGGGACCTCCTCTCCGATGACGCTCCGCCTCAAGGCGGGCTGGAAGCGTGTCGATCCCTATGCGGTCTCCTGGCGCAACACCCTCTGGCACTACCTGCCCGCCCCGGGCTTCGGCGGTCCGGCGTTGAATTCGGAGGAACTCGCCGCACTGGGCCTGCCCAGGGACGGGTTCGGCTTTCGCGTCAACCATATCGTCACCTGGGGACCCTACCCGCGTTACGGTCAGAACGCGCAGAAGGCGGGGATCCAGAAGGGCGATATCGTGATCGGAGCCGACGGGCGCAAGGACTTCAAGTCCACCGGACACTTCCAGGCCTACTACCGGCTGGTCAAGAAGCCCGGCTCGAAGCTCACGCTCCAGGTGATTCGCGGCGGGAAGGCGCTCAAGATCACGATGGACGTGATTCCCTGAGGTCTCCGCCCGAGTCGTCCCATTTCCCGCACGCCGAGGCCGGATTCCGTCCGGAATTCCCCCAACAGAGGGGCGCCTCGGGGTACGAATCGTGCGCGAGGACCAAGGGGAGCAAGCATGGGCGAGGAGGACTGGCTGGCCGCCCACCTGCCGCGCATCTATCGGCTCGCCTGGGCGTTGACCCGCCGGGACGCGGACGCCGAGGACCTGGCCCACGACACGATGGTGGCCGCACTCGCGGGGTGGAGGCGCTTTCGCGGAGACGCGCAGGTTTCGACCTGGCTGACCGGGATTCTGGTGAATCGGTACCGGAAGGCCTGCCGCGCCGGCGCCGCGCGCGAGCGCTCGAACGAACGGCTGCGCTCGCGGAACCCGCCCGCGCCGGCCGCTCCGCCGGACGAAGTCATCGCCGCGGAGACGCGGGCGCGCGTGCGGGACGCGCTCGCACGACTCGACGAGGAGGAACGCCTGCTGATCGCCCTGTCCGCCGAGGAAGACCGGACTTCGGAGCGGATCGGAGCGCTGCTCGGCATCCCGGCCGGCACGGTGCGGTATCGGTTGCACGAGGCGCGCGCCAAGCTGCGCCGGTGGTTGCAGGAGGCAGGACGCCATGAAGAGTGAAGCGGATCCGGTAGACGATCCCTTGCGGGAGGCGCTGACGGGAATTCAGCCGCCGGCCGGACTGGCGGGCCGGATTCGCGCCACGGCGGCCGCGCATCGGAACGCCCGACGGAGGATCGCGGTCGCGTCCGTCGCGGCGGCGCTCCTGCTCGGCATCGCGTTGTGGTCCGGACGCGCCCCGCAGCCCGACACCTCCGGCGCTTCCGACCCCACGCCGGGTCCTGCGCACCTCTCGGTGCGCGGTCCTGCGCCACCGCCGCTCCGGTTGCGCGAGGTCTCCATTTCCGTCTCGGTTCGAACCGAGGCCGACGCCCTCGTCCTGAGCTTTTCCCCTGGAGGCCGCGATGACTGAACGCCTGATTGCCGCCTGGCTGTCGCTGATCCTCGTAGCGGCGTCCGCCGTCGGGGCGCGCGAGGTCACGGTCGAGATGCGCCTGAACGGCCTCGTGGTACTCGATCAACGCACGGTTCGCGATGCGGGCGATCCTTCATGGACGGGCGTGGAGGCGGCCTTGCGAGAGGCCGCCGCCTCGGGGGGCGATCGGATCCTCCTTCGCGCCGAGGCGGCGGTCCCCTTCACGGAAGTCTCGCTCTTTCTGGCCGCGGCGCGCGCTGCCGGGATCGACGCCGTGGCACTCGCAGCATCCGAACCGGAGCCTGAAACGGTCCGACCCGATCTGCCCGGCAGGTCCCTCCGCATCAAGATCCGGGAAGGCCCGCGCGGCCCCGAGATCACGTTGCTGCAGGAAGTCCCGCTGTCCTCCCCGGAAGCGGTCGCCACGGTCCTGACCGCGTTTCCCCGGCAACCGGTGGTGGTCGACGCTGAACCCGAGACCCCGTACGGCCTGGTCCGGAAGGTGGTCGACGCATGCGGGCGCGCGGGCTTTCCCGACGTCCGATTCGCCGGCGCGCCCACCCGGTCGGGACGCACGCGCGTGCTGTTCGCGGCGGGAGCGCCCGACTGGGAGTTCCGCTATCTGCGCAACCTCCTCGAACGCGCGTCGGATTTCGCTCTCGACGTCCACCTCAGCAGCGCTCATCCGGAGTTCCCCGGCGTGCTGCGCGAGTTTCCCGTGAATCTCGGGGACTATGCGGCGGTCATTCTCCGGGATCCGTCCGATCTGCAGGCGGCGCATGGCACGGCCCTCGAGACGTTCGTGAGGGCAGGCGGCGGACTGGTCTGGCTCCCTCCGGTACCCCCCGGATCGGACTGGATCGGCCACCGATTCGCGGCAATCTGCCCCGTCACCCTCGCCGCCGCCGGCGGAGCCGGGATCCCGCTTGCCCCGCTCGACCTGACCGTGCGCGTGCCTGACCACCGGCTCACCCGGGTCCTGTCCGGTCCGGACCTGTCCGGGCGGCTTCACGTGGAATGGCACACCCTGCAGATCGACGACGACGCGACCGTCCTCGTGGAATCCCGGTGGGGCGGGAGGGAGGAGCGCAACGGCTTCCTGGTCACACAGACGATCGGGAAGGGTCGGGTCCTCTACGTAGGAGCCGGGGATACCTGGCAGTGGCGGGCCGGAAGCGGGGATGAACCGCGATTCGGACCTTTCTGGCGGGCGGTCTGCGCGTGGGCGGCCCGTTCCCGGTGAAGCGGGAAGCGACGCGAGCGCCCGGCCGCGAACGGCGATTCGCCTGGATGGCATCCGGCCGAAGGGGCGTGCGGTCGGGCATGCTCCCGCCGGGAGGGTCGGAGTGTGTGCGCAGGATCGGTCCGACGCGCCGGGAGCCCTGCCGCCGCGCCTCACTTCGCCCCGCGCCGGATCAGTGCCGACCAGCGCGGGTCGTCGTGCCAGTCCTGGAACGCGACCTCCGATCGAAGCAATTCGAAATCGCTCCAGCCGAGTTCGAGCGAGCGGTTCAGGTACTCGAAGACCAGGTCGAGCAGTCGCGCGCGTTCCCCAGCGGACACGTCCCGCTGTTCCTCGCCCCCGTCATCCCGGCCCATCGCCTGCATCGACAG
The DNA here is from genome assembly GCA_964632945.1 of uncultured Planctomycetia bacterium. GTDB lineage: Bacteria > Planctomycetota > MHYJ01 > WSZJ01 > CAZWCX01 > CAZWCX01. The sequence continues at coordinate 4,803 of CAZWCX010000213.1, forward strand.
GAAGGCGGCATAGTAGTAGCTCGAGTGGGAAAGCAGGGTGCGCACGGACGGCCGGGCCAGTTGATCCTGCTTCTCCTCCGCGCTCTGGGTCTCCCACAGATCGAAACCCTCGCGAAATCGCTCCCGCGATCGGACGTAATCCTCCTTGTGAATCAACTTCTGCGCATCGGTCATGGCGTCCTTCCACGGCCTGGCGCGCCGCCGCTCCTCCGCGTCCAGTTTCAATACGGTCAGTTTCTCGACCTGCTCGCGAACCCAAGCCGCCGATTGCGGGATCCGTTCGGCGCCCCGGGTGAAGGACGCGATCGATTCCTCGAACCGGCCGAGGTTCGCCAGAACCTCTCCCAGCGGGAGATCGACTTTCCGGTTTCCCAGACGAATCGCCGCCTCGTACGCCATGGCCGCCTGCGCCATGGGCTCCCGGGGATCGGTCCCCCGGCGATGCATCGACAACGCCAGGGCGTACCAGGCATCCCCGCGGATCGAATGGGGCCGCTCGAGATCCGGCTCGAGTTCGATGGCCTTGCCCGCATCGGCCACGGCGCGGGAAAAGTCTTCGTTCGGATCCCGATTCAGCGTTTCGAGGTGCTTCCCTTGCGCCAGCCAGAGCAGCGCTCGGTTCGTCCAGACGGCCGAGGTCGCACAGCCGGACACGATCGCCCGATCGATGTCGGCGTGGGCCCGGCGAAACGACTCGCTCGGATCCCGACCCTGACGTGACTCCCGGATTCCCACCTGGACATGCAGCAGCCCACGGGTGGCCGCGACTTCCCCGTCGCCGGGCGTCTTGTCCAGCACGCGGTCGAAGTCCGCCCGCGCCGTCCGGTAGAACTCGGTGATCCGCGCCTCGTCCATCCCCGCAGCGCCCGCGAGGTTGATCAGGGCGATGCCGCGCTCCAACCGCGCGTCCCGGCGGTCGGGGTCCAGGCGCACGGCCTCCGTCAGATCGGTCAGGGCCTGCTGCCGGATCTCGCGCGCGGGAAGGTCGCGCGCTTCGAGCACGTGCGCGATCCACAGCCGGAGGCCTCCCCGCCGCAGCCAATGGTCCGCGTTTTCCGGCTCCTTCTCGAGGGCCGCGCCGAAGACTTGGAGAGCGGCTTCCGCAGTCGCCCGCGGGTCCGCGCCATGGCGTCGCTCCTCCTTCGCCAGGTTTTCCAGGGCCCGGGCCCAGGCCGATTGGATGCCCTTGCTCCCGGGGTTCGCCCTCGCCGCCCGCTCGAAGTTGGCCGAGGCTCGCAGGAACCATTCCCGCGCATCGTTGGCGCTCCGTTGCTCGGCCAGGGCGAATCCGTGCTCCGCGTTGGCCAAGACGACCCAGGAGTCGACCCGGTCCGGCTGCAGGGCCAGGGCTTTCTGCGCATCCTCGAGGGCCGACCGGAAAATGGGCCGGGGATCCCCGCCGGCCTTTCTTTCCAGGTCGGCGCGGTACCATCGGATCCACGAGCGAAACGCGTAGGGATCGCCCAGACCGTTCTCCAGGGTGATGACATGGTCCAGGTCGGACTCCGCGCGACGCAGTTCTTCTCGCGCATCCTCGCCGCGCTGGGCGATCTTCAGACCCAGCGCAAGGCGGGCGTACCCGCGACGTGCCCGGGAGCGTGGATCCGCCGGCCAGGCCTCGACCGCGCGGGTCCCCGCCGCCACGGCATCCTCGAACCGGCCGAGCACGTACAGGCAGAACGCCTGGATTCGCCAGGCCTCGGGGCGGTCCACCCCGTGCAGACATTCCAGGGCGGCGGCGCAAGCGTCCTCGCGGTCGCCGTGCATGGCCGCGGTCGCCTTGCCGAGCGCCAGTTCCGCCCTGCCGAAGCTCGCGTCCGTCTCGGCCACGGTGGCCATACGTTCCAGGTCCGCGAGCCCCCGCGTCCGCCATTCCGTCTGGACCGCCGACTCCGGCGGCAGGGTGTCGATGGTCACGCGATCGGCGCCCATGATCGCCGCCGGCAGCCCCCGGGATTCCGCGTATCGCTGGATCGCATACATCCCGCGCAGGTACCAAACGACCGCCGACCCCGGCGAGTGCCGGCACCCGCGATCGAATTCCGCTTCCGCTTCCTCCATGCGACCGATCATCGAGTAGACCCGGCCTCGCCAGGAGTAGGCGGGGCCGAACGCGGGATCCGCCGCCAGGAGCGCGTCGAGAACCTTCAGCGGCTGCCGGGCCAACGCCCCCCGGGCGTCGGCGGGAATCTCCATCGTCATCAGCGTCGTCTGCAGGTCGTACACGGAGGCGCCGATCTGGTCCTGGACCTGCCGCACCCGCCGCGTGGCCGCCCATTCGGCGAACCCGCTCCAGGTCAGGGCGATCGTCACCGCCACGACGGCGAGCGTGGAAATCGTCGCCGCGCGATTCCGCTTCGCGCTCCTCCATGCTCGCGCCGCACCGCCGAGGGGACGCGCCGCCACCGGTTCACCGGCAAGCCAGGCCCGAAGTTCCGCGGCGAACACTCCGGCACTCGGGTAGCGCCGTTGGGTGTTCTTCTCCAACGCCCGCAGGCAGACCGCTTCCAGTTCCGCCGGCGCTTGGGGCGAGCGGTTCCTCGGCGGTACCGGGTCCTCCGCCAGAATCGCCGCGAGCGTGTCGATCAGGGACTTTCCCGTGAAGGGGCGGCGGCCGGTCAGGATTTCGTACAGGATCACCCCCAACGCCCACACGTCGGACACGGGACCGATCTCCGCGGCCCGACCATCCGCCTGTTCCGGGCTCATGTACGCGGGCGTCCCCAACACCGCCCCCTGAACCGTGAGCGCATCCCGCAGGTCCCGAAACCCCTTCCCCTCTTCCAGGGCGACTTCCTTCGCCAGACCGAAGTCCATCACACGCGGATGGTCTGCCGAATCCAGGATGATGTTGACCGGCTTCAGGTCCCGATGGACGATGCCCTGCCGGTGGGCTTGCGCCACCGCCTCCGAGACCTCGGCGAGATGACCGATTTCCTCCCGCAGGCGGGCCATGCCCGGTCGCAACCCGGCCGCCTTTGCCGGTTGCGTCGCGCGCAAGTACTCGGAAAACGTCCGGCCCTCGATGTACTCCATCGCGATGAAGCAACCGCCGTCCATTTCGCCGCAGTCGTAGACTCCGACGATCCCGGGGTGTTGCAACCGCGCCGCCAGTTGCGCCTCGCGCAGGAAGCGCTTCAGATTCACCCCCCCGTCGGCGGAGTCCCCCTTGATCTTCTTGAGCGCCACGATCCGGCCGAGCTTGAGGTCTTCCGCCTTCCAGACCACGCCCATTCCGCCTTCTCCGAGCTTGGCGAGAATGCGATACCGGGACGAAGGCGCGGCGGCGGGTCCTTCCGCGGATCGGGCAGGGTCGGGACGCGGCGGAGCGGAGCCGTCCGCATCGGCGGGCGTGGAGCCCACCGGGTCGACCAGCGACTTCGTGGCGTCGTCTTCCAGCGGCATCCTCGAATCCTCTGCGGGAAAGAGAGGTCCGGACGCCGGGGCGGGAGGGAGAAAGGGCGGTTCCGGCGGGCGTGAGGGGAACTGTAGCAATCGACCGGCGGCCGGGTCAAGACGGCCCGGTCGAGGGGGGCGCGCACCGAAGCGGCGGGGACGCAAGCGGCTCCCGAGATCCCACGGAGGCGGGCGGGGGCAGCGCGACAACCCCGGTGACGGCTTCGAACGCCGGCCAGCCGGGCTAGTGGGGCTTCAACCTTGATTTCCCAGGTTGGTCCGGTCGCTTTTCGCGCCGGGCTTCGTTGCTCGTCGTCGGCGATGCACGGGGCATCGCCTCCTCCGCGCGCCTCGCCGGGCGCGAAAATCGCCTCGGCCGAACCCAGGATCTCAAGATTGAAGACCCACTAGCCCGGATTATTC
>CAZWCX010000214.1:0-8526 GCA_964632945.1 uncultured Planctomycetia bacterium
GCAACGTCCGGTTGTGCTCATCGACCGGCCGCACGAGTTCGCTTGGGTCCACGATGCGCTCCCTCCGCGTCTGGGCGCCTTGCGCGCGGGCTTCAAGGATTCCCGGCGGGACGCGCGGCGTCCGGGTTCCCGTCCTGCGGCGGCAGCGCCCCGGCCATCGCCCGCCTCGCCACCCGCGTGATGACCACCGTCACGACGATCGTCGCCAGCAGGCCGACCGCCAGGAATCCCTGCTGCGCGAGCCCCCCCTCGACCTTGCCCGACACGACCTCGGCGACATTCTTGGCCAACGATCCCAGGTAGACGTAGAGGAACGTTCCGGGCAGCATCCCGATCCAGGAGGCCAGCGCGTACGTGCCGAACGGGACCCGCGTGATTCCGAGGGAGTAGTTGAGCAGATTGAACGGGAAGGCCGGAGAGAGGCGGAGCAGGAGAACGATCTTGAATCCCTGCCGGCCGACCGCCTCGTCGATCGCCTTGAACTTGACGTTTCCCTCGACTTTCTTCGCCACCCAGTCGCGCAACAGCGTCCGCCCGGTGAGAAACGCCGCCTGGGCGCCCAGGTTGCTGCCGACCATCACGGTAAGGAACCCCACGGGGAGCCCGAGGAGGGCGGCGGTGCCGAGCGTGATGACGGAGCCGGGCAAAAAAAATAGGCAAGCGAGGATGTAGGACGCGCCGAGGATGACCGGCGCCCACACCCCCATTCCTTCGACCCATTGCAGGAACTCGGGCAGACGGTCCTTCGCGTGGAAAAGACCGACCCCCGTGCCGGCGAGCAGCGCGGCAAGACCGATCCAGCGGAACGTCGAGCGGTACATTCCCCCCCCTTCGGGAGCCCGGGCGCAACCGGAGGGCCGGGCGGATTCCCCCACGGGAACCCGAGCGGTCGGCCGGGCATTCCCGGAAACCCGTCCGCCGCGCGGGCCGCGACCCGGTGCGGGACCGGCGGACGGGGCCTTTCCGGGGACGTCAACGGACGGCGGCGAGGATGGTGCGGACGGCCACGGCGACGCGCTCGGCGGAGAAGCCGAATCGTTCGAAATTCACTTCGCCGGGGGAGGACGCGCCGAAACGGTCGATGCCGACCGCCGTGCCGGCGTCCCCGATCCACTTCGACCACCCCAAGGTGACGCCGGCCTCGACCGACACGCGCGCCTTCACGGCGGGCGGGAGGACCCGCTGGCGGTACTCCGCCGGCTGTTCCTGGAACGCCTCCCAGCAGGGCAGGGAGACGACGCGGGTGGGCACCCCCGTCTGCTGCAGCAGATTGCGCGCGTCGAGAGCCAGCTTGACCTCGGATCCGGTGGCGATCAGGATCGCCTGCGGCGGACCGCCGTCGGCCTCCGCCAGGATGTAGCCGCCCTGGTGAAGTCCCGCGGCGCTCACGCCCCCGGCGCGGTGGAGGACGGGCACCTTCTGCCGCGTGAAGACGAGCGCGGTCGGACCGTGGGTGCGCTGCATCGCGTAACGCCAGGCTTCGAGGGTTTCGTTGGCGTCCGCCGGTCGCACGACGTGGAGGTTGGGGATGGCCCGCAAGGCCATCAGATGTTCCACCGGCTGGTGGGTCGGCCCGTCTTCGCCGAGACCGATCGAGTCGTGGGTGAAGACGAAGATCGGGGACAGTTCGTTGAGGGCGGCAAGTCGGATCGGGGGGCGCATGTAGTCGGAGAAGGCGAAGAAAGTCGCCGTGTACGGGCGGACGCCGCGATGGTAGGCCATGCCGTTGGCGATCGCGCCCATGGCGTGCTCGCGGACGCCGAAGTGCAGGTTGCGTCCGGCCCCGCTGCGTCCGTCGAAATCGCCGCCGCCCTTGATCGCCGTCTTGGTGGACTCGGAGAGGTCGGCGTCGCCGCCCATGAGCGCGGCGACCCGCTCCGCGATGGCGTGAAGGGCCTTGCCGCCGGCGTCGCGCGTCGCCACGGATTCGCCGGCCTGGTACGGCGTCAGGTCGGCGTCCCAGCCCTCGGGGAGTTCGCCCGCCTGGGCGCGCAGGAAGTCCTTCGCCAACTCCGGGTGCTGCTGCGCGTACGCCTCGAACCGGCGACGCCACTCCTCGTGCCGGCCGCGACCCCGATCCGCCCCGGCGCGGAAGCGCGCGCGCGCCTCCTCCGGAACGTGAAAGTGCTTCTCCGGGTCCCAGCCCAGCGCTTTCTTGGTCGCCGCCACTTCATCGGGGCCGAGCGGCGAGCCGTGCGCATGGGAAGTCCCCGCCTTCTTCGGGGACCCGAAGCCGATCGTCGTGCGCACGATGATCAGCGTCGGCCGCGAATCGTCCGCCGCGGCCGACGCGATCGCCGCGTCGAGACCCGCCAGGTCGGTGTCCCCCTTCTCGACCTTGAGCACCCGCCAACCGTACGCCTCGTATCGTTTCGCAACATCCTCGGTCGAGAAGGCCAGCGAGGTCGGACCGTCGAGCGAAATGTCGTTCGCGTCGTACAGGTAGGCGAGCTTGCCGAGTTTCAGGTGCCCGGCGAGCGAAGCGGCCTCGGCGGAGATCCCTTCCATGAGGTCGCCATCGGAGACCAGGGCCCAGGTGCGGTGGTCGACGAGCGTGAAGCCGGGTCGGTTGAAGCGGTGGGCCAGCGCCCGTTCCGCGATCGCCATGCCCACCGCGTTGGCGGTCCCCTGGCCGAGCGGCCCGGTGGTGGCCTCGACGCCCGGCGTCAAGAGCGTCTCCGGATGTCCGGGGGTCTTGCTCTCCCACTGCCGGAAGTTCTTCAGGTCGTCGAGCGTCAGGTCGTAGCCGGTCAAGTGGAGGAGCGAATAGAGGAGCATGCACCCGTGGCCCGCGGAGAGGACGAAGCGGTCGCGGTCGGCCCAGCGGGGATCGGACGGGTCATGTTTCAGGTGGTTCTGCCACAGGACGTACGCCATCGGGGCCGCGCCGAGCGGAAGGCCGGGGTGGCCGGAATTGGCCTTCTGCACGGCGTCGATCGAAAGGGTGCGGAGGGTGTTGACGCAGAGCAGGTCCGTCGCAGGGGAAGCAGGTTGGTTCACGGACGACTCCTCGCAGCGCGGGACTTGGGCCGGTGCTCCCGGCACCGGTCGGGGACGTTGGGTCCGGGGAACCCGCGGGCGACGGGCCCGCAGGGCGACGGGTGAATCTCCGGCATCGGCTTTGGCCCTAGGAGATGCGTGCCGCTTCGGCGGCCGCTCCCAGGACGGCAACGTTTTTCTTGTGGATGACGTGGACCGGAATGGCCTCCAGCCAGGAGGCGAAACGCCCCTTGGCCCGAAAGGCCTGGATGAAGGATCCCTGCTTGAGTTTCGACAGGATCGCCGGGGCAATCCCCCCGGCCACGTAGACGCCGCCGGTGGCCAGCACCTTGAGCGCGAGGTTTCCCGCCTCCGCGCCGTAGGCGCTGCAGAAGATGTCCAGGGCCTGCACGCACGCCGGGTCGTCGCCCGCCAGCGCATGGGCGGAAATGACGCGGGCGGGCTCGCCCTTCGCCAGTTCCCCTTTCACGGCGGCGCTCTCCTTCGCGGTTCCGGACTCGACCAGGAAACGGTAGACGCCGGCCAGTCCGGGACCGGAAACGACCCGCTCCCATGACACGTGCCCGCCGAACTGCTTCCGGAGCCAGGCGAGGAGGCGGTCCTGGATCTCGTCCTGGGCGGCGAAATCGGCGTGTCCGCCCTCGGTGGCGTGGACCATGTACCGGGTTCCGCTCCAGAGGAGGAAGCTCTCCCCCAGCCCCGTGCCCGCCCCGAGCAGGGCCTTGGGTCCGCGCGGGTCGGCGCGTCCCGTCTGCAGCGGGGCGAGGTCCTCCGGCTCCAGATGCTCGAGTCCGTAGCCGAGGGCGAGGAAGTCGTTGATGATGCGGGTCCGGTCGATGCCGATCTGGTGCCCGATCTGGGTCGCGTCGATGCGCCAGGGGAGATTGACCGCCATGCACCGGTTGCCGTTGACGGTCCCGGCGACGCCGAAGCAGGCGCGATCCGGCTCCCGCGTCCCGGCCGCCGCGAGGAACTGCTCGATCATGAGTCCGAGGTCGGCGAACTCCGCGCTGGCGTAGCGGCGCTCGAAGAGGATGCGGCACATGGTCGGCTCGACGTCGACGATCGCAAGCTGGGTCTTGGTACCGCCGACGTCTCCGGCGAGAACGATCATGGGTAGCTCCTCACTGACGATTCATCCTGAGCGACATCGCCGTCATTCGTCCCCGCGGCGCCGCAATCGGTCCGCCGCGGCCTCGTCGAGCAGCCACTCCCCCTCCCGGGCGAGCTGCGCGGGCACGGCCGGCGGATCGAAGGGCCCCTCCAGCGCGCGCGCGACGGCGTCCGCCTTGCCCCGGCCGGACGCGAACACGATCACGCGGCGCCCGGCCCGGATCACCGGCGGAGTGATCGTCAGACGCCAGGGGGGCGGCTTGGGGCCGCACACGGCGACCACCCTGCGCACCTCCTCGCGCGCGGCATCGGATCCCGGAAAGAGCGACGCCGTGTGCCCGTCCTCCCCCACGCCCAGCAGGATCACGTCGATCCGTTCGGGCAGGAGGGACGCGTACTCGTCCGCCGCGCGTTCCCGGTCCGCGCCCCCGGTGGGCATCGGAAACACCTGCTCCGGCCCGAGCCGGCGCGGCTCCAACAGGGCCTCCCGCGCCATCCGGAAGTTGCTGTCGGGATGGTCTCCCGGCACCCACCGTTCGTCGCCGAAGTATACCTCGATCCGGTCCCAGGGCAAGGAGTCGTAGCGGGCTTCGGTCAGACGGCCGTAAACCGCCCGCGGGGTGGTCCCCCCGGCCAGCGCCAGCGAACATCGGCCGCGCTCCTCGATGGCCCAGCGGCACGCGCCGGCGACGCGATCCGCGCCCTCGCGCGCCAGCGCGGCGGCGTCCGCGACGATCGTGCGCCGCCCCGGGTTCACGCCAGTTCCCTCCAGCGATGGCCGTCGCGCCACAGGAGAGGTTCGGCCTGCTGCGGCCCGGCGCTCCCCGGTTCGTATTCGAAGGGCACGGTTGCATCGGCGGACCAGGCTTCCAGAATCGGCGTCACGAACGACCAGGCGTGCTCGATTTCATCCCGGCGCGCGAACAGGGTCGCATCCCCGCGCATGCAATCGAGGAGCAATCGCTCGTAGGCATCGGAGAGGGGCTTCTGAAACGCGCGCGCGTAGGAGAAGTCCATCGTCACGGTGCCGGCCTCGAGATCCTCGCCCGGCACCTTGGCGGCGAAGGTGAGCGAAATCCCCTCGTCCGGCTGCAACCGCAGCGTGAGCACGTTGGGCTCCAACTTTTGGCACACGTCGTCCCGGCCGAACAGGCAGAGCGGGATGCTCTGAAAGTGGATCGCGACCTCGGTCACCCGCCGGGCCAGGCTCTTGCCGGCGCGCAGATAGAACGGGACCCCCTGCCAGCGCCAGTTGTCGATCATCACCTTCAGGGCGACATAGGTCGGAGTGCGCGATTCCGGCTGGACATCGGGCTCCGACCGGTAGCCGCGATACTGCCCGGGGACGACGTGTTTGGCCAGATCGGCGGACAGGATCGGCCGGAGCGAGCGCAGGACTTTCACCTTCGCGTCGCGCACGTCGTCGGCCTGGAAGGTCGTGGGCGGATCCATGGCCGTGACGGCCAGCACCTGGAGGAGGTGATTCTGCACGATGTCGCGCAGGACCCCGGTCTGGTCGTAGAACGATCCCCGCCCCTCCATGCCGATCGATTCGGCCGCGGTGATTTGCACGTGATCCACGTGCGTCCGGTTCCAGAGGTGCTCGAACAGCGCATTGCCGAAGCGGAACAAGAGGATGTTCTGAACGGTTTCCTTGCCGAGGTAGTGATCGATGCGGAACGTCTGCCGCTCGTGCAGGACCTCGGCGCACAGGCGATTCAACTCGCGCGCGGACGGAAGGTCCTGCCCGAACGGCTTCTCGATGACCACGCGGTGCCACGGCGTCTCCGGGGAATTGCGCGGCGGGATCAGGCCGGTCTCGGAGAGGTTGCGGAGGATCGCGGGAAAGGCGCTGGGCGGGGTGGCGAGGTAGAAAAGCCGGTTTCCGCCCGTCGGGCGCGCGCTCTCGATCTCCTCCAGCTTCGCCTGCAGCGCCGCATAGGCGGCCGGGTCGTCGATATTCCCGGGCACACAGTCGATCCCCGCGGCGAAGCTCTCCCACACCTTCGCATCCAGCGGCCGCGTGCGGCTGAATCGGGAGACGGAATCCTGCAACTGGGCGCGCAGGAGGGCCGGATCGGCGGCGCTCCGGCTGAACCCGATCAGGTGGAGCGGCGCCGGCAGGTTGCGGCCGAGCGCGAGGTTGTAGAGAGCCGGGACCACCTTGCGTTTCGACAGATCGCCGGAAACGCCGAAGAGGACCACGGTGCAGGGGTCGGGACGGCGCGCGCGCAGGAGCGGATCCCCGGGCTCCCGCTGGGCCTCCACGCGGACCGTGGGGTCGGTCATGGCTGTTCCTCCGACCCGAGGGGGGGATCGCGCCGCGGCGGCCGTGCTTCCCCCCGGCTCGGGAAGACCTTCGATCGTCCGGGGCCCCTTCGCCGCCGGGGCACGCGGTGCCTGCCCGGCGGGCGCGGCATTCGTGCGCGGGGCTGGCCCGGATCCTTCACGAAGCCGTGGATGCGGCTTCATGAACGATCCGGGCTTAGGGCGACGCCTCGATCGCCGCGCGCAATTTCGCCAACCCCGGCTCCGGCGCGCCGACCAGGTGGACCCGCACGACGCGACGGTCCCGACCCAGGAGCGCCCTCAGGTCGCCCAAGGCCTGCGCCTGCTTGAGTACGCCGAACGTGTACCCCGCGTCCGGGACCGGAAAGTCCCCCGCATCGTCGCAGGTGATCTGCAGAAAGACGCCCCGGTTTGGCCCCCCCTTGTGATACTGCCCGGTCGAATGGAGGAAGCGGGGACCGTAGCCGACGGTCGTGGCAAGCCTCCGGCGATCCCGCACGCTCCGGCGCATGGCGGCGAGTTCCCGGTCGGTTTCCGCCGACCGTGGGATGTAGGCCAGCCAGGCCACGAAGTCCCCCGCCCCGGCCCGCGCGAGATGCGCGGCGAGCACCTCCCGGATCGATCGGCCGCGCGCCGCGGCCGTCAGCGCCGGGTCGGCGTAGAGGCGAAGGCCCTCCCCCTCCACGAGAGGCTCCTCGACCGGCATGCGCCCTTCCTTCTTGAAGCGGCCGAGGATCTCGCCGGTCAGATCCTTGCTCTCTTTGACATTGGGCTCGTCGAAGGGATCGATGCGCAGGATCGAACCGGCAATCGCCGTGGCGGTCTCCCAGCGGAAGAACTCGCCGGCCAGATCGTGACGGTCCTTGAGGTCGATCTGCATCACCGGGTGGCCGGCCTTCGCCAGTTCCGCGATTTGCGCGTCGGCCGGGGTCTTGCCCCGCGCCGGATCGAACCCGACCTGCAGGAACAACCGGTCGTCCCCGTAAACCTCGGGGGCCGCCAGCGGTTCCCCGTCCACAGGCAGAACCCCCTGGCCTTCCTTTCCCGTACTTTCAGCGATCAACTGTTCGATCCAGGAGCCGAGCGCGGCCGCCTCTTCGGCCAGCACCAGCGTCAGCTTGTCCCGTCCGGCGCGCACGGCCTCGGCCAGCACCGTGCCCAACCAGACCCCGGGATTCGCCTTTGCGGCCACGTCGGCGGAGCAGGCCTGCACCATCCATCCGGCGTCGCGCAGGAACCAGGCGAGGTTGATGCCCAGCAGCGCGGCGGGGACCAACCCGACCCAGGTGAGCGCCGAGAATCGGCCGCCGACATCCGCCGGATGCGTGAACAGATGCCGGAACTTGCGCTCCCGCGCCAACTTTTCCAGGGGCGTGCCGGGATCGGTGATGGCCGCGAAGTTTCCGCCGTTCGGCACCTTCGACCAGAAGTGGCGGAAGAACGAGTCGACCTCGATCGTGGCGCCGGACTTCGAGCAGACCAGGAACAGGGTCTTTTCCAGGTCCCCCGCAGCCTCGGCGCGCCGCACCGACTCGGGATCGGTGGAGTCGAGAACCTGAACGTCGACGGCGCCCTCGGCCACCCCGAAGGTGCGCCGCAGCACTTCCGGACAAAGGCTCGATCCGCCCATCCCCAGCAGCAGGGCGCGTCGGAAACCGGCCTCGCGAACCTGGCGCGCGAAGGCCTCCAGTTCCGGGATTCTCTTCTGCATGGTGTCCACGAGGGTCAGCCAGCCGAGCCGGTTGCGGGCGACCGCCTGGTGGGCGGGATCGTCCTTCCACAGCGTGGGATCCTTCGCCCAGAGACGGAAGACGGTCTGGTCCCGATCGAGCGCGGCGAGCCGCTGAGTGACCGCCCCCTCGAGACGGCCGAGTTGCGCGCGGGTGTGTCCGGGACCGTTGGACGGCGAATCGCTCACGGGCGGGATCTCCTTTCGGGTGGACGGGGAATTTGCCCTGTACCACCGCAGGGAGGAGATGTCTATGGAAACCTCCCTCGCCACGCGCCGGGTGTGAGCGCCCCCCTGCGCGGGGGACCCGCGCGGTTCGCGCAGCGCGGCCCGGAGGGATCCGGGCTAGCCCGGATTATTCATGAAGCCGCGCCAGCGGCTTCGTGAAAAATCCG
>CAZWCX010000215.1:0-8521 GCA_964632945.1 uncultured Planctomycetia bacterium
GGTGATGGCCCTGCGGTGTATGTTGGAGTTCGACCGGGGGCGCCCCGCCCGGCCCCCCCCCGGGCCCCGGGCCGGATCCCGCGCAACAATCTCACGTCGTCTCCGCTTCTTCCCCTGACGCGAGTCCCCTGCGGCGCCCGCCGCGGGGGATGCGCGTTTCCGCGGAGGACACCGGACATGACCGACGAACGACGGACCGGCGGCGCCCGATCCCTTCGAGGCTTGTGGTCGGCGCTTCTCCTCCTTCCGCCCGGCCGGAAAGCGCTCGTCGGCGGAGAGTCCCCTGCGCGGGGTCGAGCCCGGGGGCGCAGCGGGATGTTGACCGCACCGCCCGGATCGGGTAGCCATGGGAGGGCCCCTTCCGCTCACCGGAGGATTCCGCCATGGCTGCCGGACTCGCCCAGATTCCCGACCGTTTCTGCGTCCTGCTCGTGGACGACGAGCCCGACATCCACGCGGTGACCAAGCTGAGCCTCAAGGGGCTTCAATACGGCAAGCGAAAGCTGCGCTTTCTGAGCGCCGCGTCCGGGCGCGAGGCGGTCGAGGCCGTGCGCGCGAATCCGGACGTGGCCGTGGTCCTGCTCGACGTCGTCATGGAGACTCCCACGGCCGGTCTGGACGCCTGCCGGACGATCCGCGAGGATCTCGGCAACCGGGCGGTGCGGATCCTGCTGCGCACGGGCCAGCCGGGAACCGCGCCGGAGCGCGCGACGATCGACACGCAGGACGTCGACGGCTACCTGCCGAAGGCGGATCTCTCCACCGACCGCCTCTACTCCGCCGTGCGCTCCGCGCTCAAGGCCTGGTCGGAGCTGGTCGAGCTCGACAGGCTGCGCCGCGCGCACGCGGAGGTCCGCGAGTGTTCGACCGCCGTGGCCGGCGCGGCGTCGCCCGAGGCCGGCCTGCGCCGCGTGCTCGAGAGTGTGCTGCGACTCTGTCCCGCGCCGGCGGCCGCCGCGGACGTCGTGATCCGCCGCGCAGACGGCCCGGAAAGCCGGGCGACGGTCGGACTCGTTCCGGGAACCGACCCGGCGCAGGCCGACGCGCGCGCCGCGTCCACTGCAGCGCGCCTCCCGGCCGGCGCCGCCGCGTCTTCGGCCGAAGGCGGGCCTGCCGCCGACGGCTGGCTCATCCCCTTCACCCTGCCGCGCGATCGCGGGGCGGGCTGGATCCATCTCGAAGCCGCGAAACCGGAAGAGTGGTCGGCCCGCATGCTGCCCGTGCTCGCCGACCACGCCGCCCACGCCCTGGCGGCCGGCTGCGCCTGACCCGCGGGCCGCCGCCGCACCCTCTCGGAGGACTCCCCCATGGCCGACGAGCGAAAGGCCGACCTGTCCGGCGAACCGGGCATTCGCAACGCCGCGCGCATCTTCGGCGAGGAAGCGGCGAAGAAGATCGCGGACTCCTGGGCCGACCAGGATCCTGCGTTCGCCCGGGCGATCTGCAACTACGCCTACGGGTTCATGTATTCCCGCGAGATCCTCTCCCAGAAGCAGCGCGAACTCTGCGCCGTCGCCGTCCTCACCGCCCTGGACAAGCAGGCGGCCCTCGCCTTCCACGTCCGCGCCGCCCACTTGCACGGGGCCACGCGCGAAGAGATCGCCGAGGCGATCTGCCAGGCCCACCTCTACGCCGGGATCCCCTGCACCATGAACGGGCTGGAGACCTGGCGCAAGGTCTTCCGGGAGATCGACGCATGACCCTCGCCGATTACGTGATCTCGATCCTCGCCGAACGGGGCGTGCGCCAGGTGTACGGCTACCCGGGCGCGGCGATCATTCCGCTCATGGCGGCGATCGACCGGCACCCCGACTTGCAGTGGATCCTGGTTCGCAACGAGAGCGCGGCGGCCCTCGCGGCGGCCGCGGAGGCGCGCCTGACGGGAAACCTCGCCGTGTTTCTGGTGACCTCCGGTCCCGGCGCGACCAACGTCGTCACCGGCCTGGTCGACGCTCACGTCGACCGGACGCCCGTCCTGGCGATCACCGGACTCGTGCCGACCTGGAAGCAGAGCCGCTCCGGGTTTCAGGACCTGGACCAGGCCCGTCTCCTCTCCACCCTCATTCCGCGCAGCGTCTCGTGCCAGCATCCCGACCAGCTCCCCGTGCTGCTGCGGGATTGCATCGGGCAGGCCGAGCAGCACCGGGACGTCGTTCACCTGGCGATCCCCCACGACATCCAGGTCGTGCCGATCCGGCCCGAGGATCCGCGCTTCGCGCCCGGCCGCATCCCGCAACGGGTCACCGCGCAAGTCCCGCCGCCGGCCGCGCTGGACCTGGTCGCGTCGGAGCTGGCGCAGGTCGCCCGCATGGTCGTCGTCGTCGGGCCGCGCGCGGTGGGCGCCGGCGAGGCGATCGAGGAGCTCGCCGAGCGCCTCGACGCGCCCATCATCAGCACCCTGGACGCGAAGGGGATCATCGACGAATCGCACCCCTCCGCCCTGGGCGTACTCGGAATCTTCGGCGCGCCCGGGGTCGAAATGGCCCGCTCCGTCCTGCAGCGGAGCGAAGCGGTGCTCGCCTTCGGGATCGACAACGTCGCACCCTTCCTGACCGATCAGAGCGGGGTGCAGGTGCGCGATCTCTACCTGTGCGAACCCGACTTCACCTCCCTGAGTCACCAGTATGTCCGCAGGCGGACCCTGGTCGGTCCGTTGGCGACGATCGCGCAGGAATTGTACGCGCGGCTGCAAGACCGCCGACAGGACGACCTGACCCGCGAATTGCTGCAGCAGAAGCGGACGTTTCTCGAAACCTACAGCCGCGAGGGCGGTCCCGGGGGGGAGTTCGTCCACCCGGTCCGCTTCCTCAGTCACCTGAACTCCTGGCTGGAGGCCGATTCGGTCGTCGCCCTGGATGTCGGCGACAACACGGTCTGGAGCGCACAGTACCTCCTGTTCACCAAGCGGCAACGCATCCTGGTCAGCAACCAGCTCGGCACGATGGGTTTCTGCCTGCCGGCCGCGATCGCCGCCAAACTCGCCCGTCCGGGAGCGCGCGTGGTGGGTCTGTGCGGGGACGGCGGCTTCCAGATGCTGATGGGCGAGATGCTCACGGCCGTCCAATACGGGCTGCACTTCGTCCTCGTGGTGTTCAACAACGGGGTGCTGCAGCGCGTGATCGCGCAGCAGGGGGAACCGGTCGGGACGGTGATCCGGAATCCCGACTTCGTCGCGCTGGCGAAGGCCTGCGGGGCGGACGGGGCGGTCGTCCGGGGAGACACCGACATCCGGGAGGTGCTGGACCGTGCCTTCCGCCCGGCCGGCGCTCCCTTCCTGATCGATCTGCGCCTCGATCCGAAGTTGAAGGCGCCGATGAGCCAGTGGGAAGACGGATTCGTCCCCATGCACTTCGGTTAGGCGGGGAGTCCGCATGCCCGCGGACGCAGACGCGCCCCGGGCGTACCCGACGGCGACGCGACCGACCGCACGGCGTGCGGGGCCGCCCATCCCTCGGACGGCGCCGGCCAGGATCGCGAAGACCGGATCACGGCCGGCTCCGCGGCCCCGGCAGAACGGTGAATCTCCGCGTTGAGCGCGCTCCGCGCGCATGGTAGAGTGCGGCGCAATCCCCCCTCGCGGAGCCGGCGCCATGCGCAGCAAACTGGTCGGGCGAACCCTCGGCGACTTCCGGCTCGAAGAGTTGATCGGCCAGGGCGCGATGGGAAAAGTCTATCGCGCCACCCAGATTTCCCTCGGGCGCCCGGTCGCCGTCAAGGTCCTCGAGGTCGGACTCTTCACCCTCGAGGAATGGAAGGAACGTTTCGTTCGCGAGGTCGAATTCCTCGCCCGCCTCGAACATCCCAACATCATCCCGGTCTATGCCACCGGTCAGGAATCCGAACTGCTCTACTTCGCCATGCGCCTGGTGAGCGGACCGACCCTGGCGGATCGCATGATGGGCGGAATTGGTCTGTCCGACAGCCTCCTCATCCTCGCGGACGTCTGCTCCGCGCTGTCGTATGCGCACGCGCAAGGCATCATCCACCGCGACGTCAAGCCGGCCAACGTCCTGCTCGCCGACGGCGCGGCGCTGCTGACCGACTTCGGGCTCGCGCGCATGCTCGAGGCCACCACGATCACCGGTTCCGGCGCGCTGCTCGGCACTCCCCGCTACCTCGCCCCGGAGCAGGCACGACGCGAAAAGGCCACGCCGGCGAGCGACCTCTACCCGGTCGGCGTGATCCTGTACGAGATCGCGACCGGTCGCCATCCGTTCGTCCCCGACGGACCGGAACGGCCGCGCAAGGAGGAGATCCTGCGCCGTGTGGCGGAGGGCGCGTTCTTTCCTCCGCGAGAGGCTCGCGCCGATCTTCCCGACGCCTTGGATGAGTTTCTGCGCCGGGTTCTGGCGCGCGACCCGGGCGAGCGGCCGGGCAGCGCCGCCGACCTCCGCGCCCGGTTGGTGGCCTTGCGCGCCCTGCCCGAAGTGGCCGGACTCGCCCCGGCCGATCCTCCGCCGCCGGGCGCTTCGGCAGAGGCTCCGACTCCCCCCGCCCCCGGCGGCATCCCGGACGCGTCCGCTCCCATGGCACCCGCCGCGGCCGAAGTTCCATCACGCCCCCCGCGCTCGTCACCGCCGGAGGCGCCGGGCGTCGCCGCGATCGAGTCCACGACCCCGACCGCCGGCGGGGTTGTGGACCCGCCGACGCAGCGTATCGCGACCGATTCATCCGGCGTGGCATCGGCCCCGCGGGACGCAACGGCTCACGAAGGGTCGGAGGCCCGTCCGTTCGGCAAGTTCCGGCTTCTCCATCCGCTCGGTCGGGGCGGCATGGGCGTGGTCTACAAGGCGGTGCAGACGGACCTCGACCGGATCGTCGCCCTCAAGGTCCTCCGTGACGCCGACGCCGACGATCCGCGCGCCCTGGCGCGCTTCGAGGCGGAGGCGCGGGCGGCGGCCCGATTGCGCCACCCCGGGATCGTTCCGATCCACGAAGTCGGCGAGATCGAGGGCCGGCGCTACTTCACCATGGACTGGATCGACGGCGAAGACCTCGACTCCGCGTTGCGGGGGGATTCGCTCGCGCCGAACCGGGCCCTCGAGATCCTTCACGACGTGTCCCGCGCCGTGCACCACGCGCATGAGCAGGGGATCATTCACCGCGACCTCAAGCCGGGCAACATCCTCCTGGACCGCAGCGGTCGAGTGCTGGTCGGCGACTTCGGCATCGCCCGCGATGTCAAAGTCGATCGGGCGCGCTTGTCCGTTTCGGGCGAGATCTTCGGCACGCCGGGATACATGGCGCCGGAGCAGGCGCGTGGCGAGAGCCGGTCGATCGGCCCCCGGACGGACGTGTACGCCCTCGGCGCGGTTCTCTATCACATGGTGACGGGGAAGCCGCCGTTCTCCGGGGAAGCCGCGCTCGACGTCCTCCTGGCGGCCATGGTCGGGGAGCCTGCGCCGCCGCGATCCGTCAACCCGCGGGTACACGCCGACGTCGAAACGATCTGTCTGAAGGCGATGGCCCTCGAGCCGGAGCGGCGATACGGCTCGGCTGCCGAGCTCGCCGACGATTGCGGGCGCTTCCTTCGCGGCGAGCCGATCCTGGCCCGGCCCCCGGGAATCCCGTATCGAATCGGCAAGGCCCTGGCGCGCAATCGCGGCGTCGCGGCCGCCGCGACCGCCGGGGTCGCCGTCGTGTGCGCGCTGCTGGCATGGCTCGTACCCTCCCTCCAGGCCAAGCAGCGCGAGTTGGCCGTGCGCGAGGCGCTCAAGCCGGTCGAAGACGCGATCCAGGATGCGCGCCCATACCTTTACATCCCGGGGACGGACGTCTTCGAGAAGCTGCGGGCGGTCACGGAGTCGATCCGCAGGCTCGAGACCATGGCCGCGGATCCGCTCCAGGGGGAGTCGGCCGAAGTCTGGGCTCTTCTCGGCAAGGGTTGGCAATTCGTCGGGGAGGACGCTCGCGCCGAAACGGCCTACCTGCGGGCCGAAGGAATCGATCCGCACCATCCGGGCGTGCGACCGGGACTGGCCAGGCTGTATCTCGAACGAACGCTCCTGGCCCTCTTTCACGGGAGGCGGGACACGCAAGCGGAAAAACGGGAACGATCCCGACGCTGGCGCGCGGAGGCCGCGCGTCGGTTGCCCGCCGCCGACGTCGAGGGCAGCGGCGCCGACGACCTGGAGGCCATGGCGCTCGAGGCGGCGCGCGCATTCGCGGAAGGTCGAATGGGGGAAGCGGAACGGGCGTGCGACGAGGGACTGGCGCGGTTCGGGGATCGACTCGGGGTGGAGGAGTTCTGGAACGTCAAGGCCCTCCTCCGGTCCGGCGCGGAACGGCAGCAGGCCATCGAGCAGGCCCTCCTGCGGCGCCCTCACTACGCCTGGGGCCGATTCGTTCGCGGCATGCTCCATCAGGAGGCGCGCCGGTGGAACGAGGCGCGCGAGGATTTCGACGCGGTCCTCCGCCTGCGTCCAACGTTCGTGAGCGCTCTCCTGCAGCGGGGAATGCTGCGTCAGCACACGGGGGACATCGAGGGTGCGCGGGCGGACTACGCCGAGGCGGCGCGCCTGGAACCGACGTCGGCCGACGCCCGCAACAACCTCGCCTCCGCGCTCCGGCAGATGGGCGATGAGGCAGCGGCGTGGGCCGAACTCGAGGAGGCGATCCGGCTCGACCCCGGATACGCGCGCCCCTGGCTGCAGCGCGGAGAGATCCGGCTCGCACGCGGCGAGGTCGAGGCCGCGCTGGCGGAGTATGTCGAGGGAGCGCGTCGGGATCCGCAGGACCCGCAACCGCTCTTGGCCCTCGGCAATGCCCGCAAGGCGCGCGGCGACCTTCCGGCGGCGGAAGGGGACTTCCTGGAAGCCCTCGAGCGGGATCCGGACTGCGTGGCGGCGTGGATCGCCCTCGCCCAATGCCGCCTCGATCGAAATGACGTGGACGCCGCGCAAGCCTCCGCGGAGCGGGCGGTCGCCGCGGATCCCGGTGACCCCGTCGCGCGGACGATCCGCGCTTGGGTGCGGCGCGCTCGTGGGGATCGCGCCGGCGCGATGACCGACCTGGACGAGGCGGTCCGCCTGGATCCGCGGGACGCTTCCGTGCGGGTCCGGCGCGCGATTCTCCGCAGGGAAGCCGGCGATGCGACCGCGCGTGACGATGCCGAGGAGGCCGTGCGCCTGGATCCGGGGCACGTCGATGCGCGCATCCAGCGCGGCTGGTTCCGCTTCCGCGCCGGCGAATGGGATGCCGCGCGGGACGACTTCGACGCCGCAATCGGTCTCGAGCCGGGCCGCGCCGAAGCCTGGCGCCTGCGTGGGGACGTGCGCCAGAAGCAACGGGACCTTGCTGGGGCGCGCGCCGACTATGACGAGGCGATCCGTCTCGAACCCGTCGCGGTGAAAGCCTGGCTCCGGCGCAGCGAGATCCGGGCGGCCCAGGGGGATGCCGACGGGGCCCGGACGGATGTCGAGGAAGCCGTGCGGAGGGATCCGGACCACGCGGATGCGCGGGTCGCGCGGGGATCCCTGCTGCGCGCGCAGGGAAACACCGAGGGGGCGGAGGCGGAGTACGCCCGAGCGCTCGAGATCGATCCCCGCTCGGCGGCCGCGCGCATCAAACGCGCCCAATTGCGGATGGACCGCGGAGATCTGCTGGGGGCATGGCAGGAGGCGGAGGCGGCCGTGGCCGCCGGGCCCGAGGATGCGGCGGCCCTCGGCCTCCGCGGCTGGCTCCGGCGCTTGCGCGGCGACCCGAGCGGAGCCCTCCAGGATCTGGAAAACGCGGTGGAGCGCGCGCCGCGGGATCTGGAGCGGCGGATCGAACGCGCCGTCCTGCGGTTCGAAAGCGGCAATCGGGAGGGCGCGCTCTCCGACCTTGCGCTCGCGATCGAACTCGACCCGGAGGGAATCCCCGCCCGGCTGGAGCGGGCGCGGCAACACCTGGCCGCCGGAAATCGGGATGACGCGCTCGCGGATGCCGAGGCGGTCCTCCGGGCCTCGCCGGATTCCCTTCAAGGCCGACGAATTCGCGCCGAGGTCCGGCTCCTCGGGGAGGACCACGCCGGCGCCCTGCAGGATCTCGACGCCATTCTCGGGCGGGAACCGCGCGATGCCCGGGCGCTGTACAAACGCGCGCTCACGCGCCACCATCTCGGCGATCCGGCGGGGGCGCTGGCCGACCTCGCCGCGTCGATCGCAGCCGATCCGAACGTCGAGCACCCGTACGTGACGCGCGGAATCCTCCTCGAGGCCCGCGGCGACCGGGAGGCGGCCCTGCAGGACTACTCGGCGGCGATCCGCCTCGGCACGCGCGATCCCGTCGTGTACGTGCGCCGCGGGAATTTGCGTTCGACGCGCGGGGAGCGGGCCGGCCAGATCGCCGATTACGAAACGGCGCTGGAGATCGCACGCCCGGATTGGCCGGAGCGCGCGGCCGTCGAGGCCGCCCTGAAGAGTCTCCGCGGCCGCTAGCCCGGATTCTTGATGAAGCCACCGACGCGACTTCATGAAGCATCCGGGCTAGTGGGGCTTCAACCTTGATTTCCCAGGTTGGTCCGGTCGCTTTTCGCGCC
>CAZWCX010000216.1:0-8488 GCA_964632945.1 uncultured Planctomycetia bacterium
GGGGCATCGCCTCCTCCGCGCGCCTCGCCGGGCGCGAAACTCGCCTCGGCCGAACCCGGGACCCCAGATGAAAGACCCGCTAATCTTCGCCGTCGATCTCCACCACCGCGACGACGGTCGTCTCCCCGACCCGCGCGAGCGTCGCGCGGTAGGTGCGGCGTTCCTCCCGGATCCCCCCTTCGCGAAGCACCACATCCACGCGGCAGCGGACCGGCCGCGGGCCGCGAGAGGCGAAGAGGGAGAGCTCCACTTTCAGCCGTCCGGCGATCGTCCGGGGCAGCGTGAACGTCTCCGGGCCGCTCCCGTCCGACACGTCCAGGTCGAGTTGTCCGCCGCCGGCCGTCGCCGGACGGTCCTGGTCGCACCGTTCCCCGGACGGATCGGTCACCGCCAGGTCCACATCGGCATCCGGGGCGTCCCAGGTGACGATGACGCGCACCTGGTTCGGCGGCGAAGTCGAGTGCACCCACACCGACGCGACGGAGGTTCCGTTCCCGTCCCAGGCCACCACCCGGGCCTCGTTGGCGCCGGGCGCAAGGACGGCGTCGACCTCGAAGGCGCCTTCGGCCAAAGCCAGGATCTGCGGCACGCCGTTGAAGACCAACCGGGCGGAGAGCGCAGGATCCCCCGACTCGACGCGCCCGGCGATCCGGACCGCCCGCAGGGAGGTCCAACCGGGCGCCGGTGAGGAGATCGTGATGCGCGGCGCCCCCGCGGCCGGTGCGGCGGCCCCCGCCGTCAAGGCGACCACCAGCGCCAGGAGAGGCCCGGCGGCGACCGGAACCAGTCGGCGACGGATCATCCCGCGATCTTACTGCCCTCCGCATGGCCTTGTCACGGGAATTGACCCCTTCCCCGACGCGAGGCTATACTGCGGCCTCCGTCCTCTTTCGCACGAGATGCCCATGCCGCGAACCCCGCTCGCCGCCGCCTGCGCCTGCGCCCTCGCGCTCCTCGGCATCCCGGCAGCCCCGGCCCAGGAAGAGTCCCCGATCGGCCTCGACCGCTGGTGGCGCGGCACCCTCGACTACTACGGACGGACCCAGGAGGTCGTGCAGGAGGACCTCGACGGGGACGGCCGGATCGATCTGGCCGTCATCCACGTCAGCACGGTCGAGGGCAAGCCCCGCCGGTACGTCTCGGTCTTTTTCCAGTCTCCCGACGGCTTCCGCTCCATGCCGGACCAGACCTTCACGGCGATGCCCTCCGCCGGGGCCCTGGTCTTCGCCGACATCCACCCTGCCCCGGGGATGGAAATCGTCTCCCTGACCGGTCAGGGCGTCTGGTACCAGGCGCTCCGCAACCGGGCCTATTCGCTCGAGCCCGGGTTGCTCCTCTATGAGCGCACGTTCTTCGATCGCCCCCAGGCCGACGGACTCCCCGTCTGGAAAGGTGCGGCGGACGTCGACGTGAACGGAAAGACCGATCTCGTCCTCCCCCTGCGCGACGGATTCCGCGTCTACTACCAGGATTCGGACGGGACGTTTCCCAAGATCCTGACCCTTTCCGCCGCTCCGGAACGGTCGGTGGAAAGCCGGGAAGGGGCCTTCCTGCAGCTCACCCACTCACTCCCGGCGGTACACGTACAGGATTTCGACGGCGACCATCGCAACGACCTGCTGGTGACTTCCAAGGACCACTTCGAGGTCTACCTCCAGGACATCAAGGGGAATCTCCCCGCCGTCCCCAGCATCACCTTCGACCTCACCTTCTTTTCCGAGCGACTCGCGCGCGACCAGGTGCAATCGGTGGTCGCCCGGCTGATGGACGTCAACGGGGACCACTCGGTGGACATGGTCGTCGCCTACACGCATGGGGACATCGGCGTGTTCGAGAGCATCGTCACGCAGGTGCTGGTCTTCCTGGGCCGCAAGGGGCAGCCCTATTCCAATACGCCGGACCAGATCATCAATCTCAGCGGGGTGAGCATCGACCCGCGCGTCGTCGACATCAACAAAGACGGCGCGCTCGACCTGGTCGTGTCGTCCCTGCGCACCGATCTCTTCGCGGGCCTCAAGGGCGCGGCCCTGCGCTCGGTGAGCGTGACCTACTACATCTACCTGTTCCAGCCCAAGGAGGGCCGATTCTCGGGCAGTCCCGACTACTCGCGCGACGTCTCGATCCCCACCAAGGCGCTCGAACAGGGCGGAACCGAGATCCCGCGCATCTACTTCGACGGTGATTTCGACGGGGACGGCATGCTCGACATGGTGACCGTGTCGGGCCAGGGCCGGCTCGGCATCTACCCGGGCCGCAAGAGCTTCGGGATCATGCACTCGGGCGGGTTCGCCTACAAGAAGGACGAATTGCTGCTCGTCAACCTGAAGGACGCCCCGAGAGGAATCGATGTCCGGGACTTGAACGGGGACGGGCGGAGCGACTTCGTCCTCCGCCACACCAGTCGCCTGGAAGTGTTCCTCTCGCGGTGACGACCATGCGCATCGCCGCCGTCTCGGACCTGCACGTGAACTACGCCCGCCATGCCGAGGGGCTGGAGCGGCTCGTTTCCGCCCTGCCCGGGTTGAGAGCGGACGCGCTCGTGGTCGCGGGCGACTTCGCCTCGGGGCCGTTCGAGGAACACTACGCGCGCTGGCTGCCGCGCTTGGCCTTCGACGGACCGCGGATCGCCGTTCCCGGCAACCACGACCTCTGGGGAAACGAGGGCTCGACCTGGGACCGCCACCGCGCCGTGTGCGCCCATCTTCGGGAACAGGGCTGGCACGTCCTCGACGAGGAGCCGTTCCGCCGGGGAGGCGTGGTGTTCGTCGGCAACGTCGGGTGGTACGACTACTCCTACTTCCCCGAGCCGACGCCGGAGCGGGACGAGCTGGCGCGCGGGATCTCCGGCCGGATGCGCACTCCGGTGGCCGGATGGGAGGATCTGCGCCGCTGGCTGCCGGCGAAGCGCCTGCCGCGGGTGTGCCGGTGGAACGACGGCCGATTCACCGACTGGGGACGCAGCGATGCCGAGGTGGCGGACCACTTCAATGAACGGCTCGAAGCCGACCTCGAGACGGCGCGCCGACGGGGAGAGACGACGATCGCGGTCACGCACCACGCCCCGTTCGACCGGTTGGTGCCGGAGCGGATGGACGTCCGCTGGTCCTTTTGCCGCGCCTTCGCGGGATCCCGCGCGACCGGGGAGCGCCTGACGCGCGGGCGCGGCGTGCGGGCGGTCCTGTGCGGGCACATCCACCGCCCCCAGCGTCTCACGGTCGGGGACACGGAGGTGGTGGACGTGGCGTTCACGCCCGCCCGGCCGGAGTGGACGATCCTGGACGTGTGATCGTCGCCCGCGCGCCGGTTCCCCACCCGCCCCCATCCGGTCTGCCGGCGCCTCGACGCAACCGGGCGCCGGATACTCGCGCTACTCCGCCGCCGCCGGCTCGTGAGCCCCGTCCACCTCGAACACGCGCACCTGCTCGGGCGTTCGGCCGGTTTCCTTCCACAGGCGTTCAAGCGCGCGTCCGGAGATTCGCACGCGCAGGCGGGCGAACTCGTCGTCGACCGCGCGCGCCAGGGTCTGGGCGGCCTCCGCCAGATACGCCTGCACCTTGCCGTCGCCGACCGGGCAAACCACGTCCACCAGCAACATCCGCTCCTCGAGGAAACGCATCACCGCCCGGTCCAGATCGTCGAGGCCCTTTCCCGTGGCGGCCGAGATCGCCACCGCGTCCGGGTAGCGCTTGCGCAGGACGGCGAGGTCGATGGGGTCGTCGAGCCGGTCCACCTTGTTGAGCACCAGAATCGCCGGCTTGTGGCCGCATTCGATCTCGCGCAACACCGTTTCTACCGACTCGATCTGTCCGACCACGTCCGGGTGGCTCGCGTCCACCACGTGGAGCAGCAGATGCGCCTGAGTCACCTCCTCGAGCGTGGCGTGGAACGACGCCACCAGATGGTGCGGCAGGCTGCGGATGAAACCGACCGTGTCGCTCAAGAGCACCTTCTGGCCGCTCCGGAGCCGCCAGACGTGCGTCTTGGTGTCGAGGGTGGAAAAGAGCCGGTCCTCGGCGAGCACGCCGGTCCCGGTGAGTGCGTTCATCAGGGTCGACTTTCCCGCGTTGGTATAGCCGACGAGCGAAAGGGTGAAGTTCTCGCGCCGCGCGCCGACTTCGCGCCGCTTGCGCTGCTCGATCTGTTTGAGTTCGCGCTTGAGATCGGAAATGCGCTTGTGGGCGATCCGGCGGTCGACTTCGATCTGCTTTTCCCCCGGCCCGCGGGTGCCGATGCCCGGGCCCGCATTGCCGACCTGCCGCGACAGATGCGTCCACATCCGGCGCAAGCGGGGAAGCAGGTATTCGAGCTGGGCCAGCTCGACCTGGAGCTTCGATTCCTTGGTCTTCGCCCGGGTGGCGAAGATGTCGAGGATCAATTCGGTGCGATCGATCACCTTGGTCCCGCACAGCTGTTCGAGGTTGCGGGTTTGCGCCGGCGACAGCTCGTTGTCGAAGATCACCACGTCGATGTCGAGTTCGTCGACGCGCTCCGCCAACTCGTCGGCCTTGCCGCGCCCGACGTAGTAGCCCGGGTTGACGTCGTCGCGCCGCTGCCAGATCGTGTCCTGGACCGCCGCGCCCGCCGTGCGGGCGAGCTGCCTCAGTTCCTCCAGCCGGTCCTCGGGGTCGCGCTCGTCCCCCGGGGCCAGCACCCCCACCAACAGCGCACGCTCACGGTAGACGGTGGAATCCGATCGCTTCAAGATCGCGATGCTCCGAATGGGGAACGTTCGCCCCCTCCTGGACAGCCGGGAAGCCGAAAAGGTTCGCGGGATCGGGAAGGAGGGCGGCGGCAGGACGGTCGCGGGACGGGAGTCGAGAGGCGCGACGGCGCGGGGCGGGTGCCCCACGGGTGCGGAGGGCAGCACGAATCGACCCGGCTGGGGGTTCGCATCACCTCGTTTGGGCCTCCCGGTCGCTGGGGGACTTCTGGAGCAACCGACTTCGCCCGTCGACGACTCCACTATAGAAACCGCGAGCCGGGGGTGTCAATTCCCGCTCCGGGAAGCCCCGATACGGCACCGCGGTCACCTCCCCCCGGTTCCGGGATCGGAGCGGCCGCCCGCGGGCTGCGTGCTCCTCTCCGTCGAACCGTCGCGCTCGGTCGCGCCGCGGTCGTCCCGTCCCAAGTCCCCCGCGCCCTCATCCGAACGGGTCTTGGCTCCCGACCCGTCCGTTTCCGGCCCGCGCGGCGATCCGGAACCCGGCCCGGTCTTCGGCGCGCCCGACCCGTCGCTCGGCGGGCCCCCTCCCGACTTGCGCTTCCCGTCCTGGACTTCCCCCTGGGACGGAGTCAGGAGATACGGCTGAGGCAGTTCGAGTTCCTGCGTCACCCGGCCGCACCCGGAACCGGTTTCCCGCGCGGCGCGGACGTGAATGGCGACGAGGCCCTCCCGGCTCCCGGGATAGTTCAGATCGACGAACCGCGCCACGTCCCGCAAGCCGTTCTCATCCCAGGGGAGCGCGCCGGTGTTCGGTCCGTAGACGACCTTCACCTGCAGACCCGGGGAGGCCGACCCGACCGTGTGGGTGACCACGGCCGACTCCAGCCGGAACAGACTGCGCAGCATCCGCGCCACGCGCATGCGTGCCCCGATCTCCGGATCGGACTCCGCCAGGTGCGCGTACATGATGACCAGAAGGACCGTGCCGACCAGCCCAATCACCAGAATCATGAGGGTGGGTTTGCGCATGGCTGCCGCCGCCCTACGAGTCGCCGCGAATGCTCCGGACCGCCTCGGGAATCTCGATGCGGTCCCCGGGGCGGATTCCCCGGGACTCGAACCAGCCCGCATTCATCTCCAGCGCGAAACGCGCCGGACGCACCGAGGGCACGCTTTGCAGATCCAGCGGCCGGAGGTAGTGAATCTCGTTGATCGTCCCCTGGGCGTCGAGATAGGCGATGGAGAGCGGCACGGTGGTGTTCTTCATCCAGAAGCTCAGGATCCGCTCGTCGGGATAGATGAAGAGCATGCCCCGGTCCTCCCCGAGTTCGGTCCGGAACATCAGCCCCTGCGCGCGCTTCTCCCGATCCGCCGCGACCTCCGCGAAGATCTCGTGGCCGCGCACCGCGAGGCGCACCGTCCCGGAATCCACTTTCTTGCACCCCGCAAGCGCAACCGCCAGAGTGAACGGGACGACGAGGACAAGGAGCTTGCGCATGGGACACTCCCGGGGCATCAACGGGATTCGCCCTGCGGCGCGCCCTTGCCGGGAAGCGGCGGCTGCGGCTCCCCGAGCTTGCGCGGCTTGGGCTTGTCGAAGTATTGGTCGACTTCCTTGAGCATGTCCCGCTGGGCCTTCTGCCGCTCCTCGAAGTCCTTCTCCAGCTCGAGCGGCTCCAGCTTCCCCAGGACCTTGTAGAGCAGGATATTCTCCTCGGTGTCGTCGAAGCCGACGTCGGTCCAGTCCGCATTGTCCGGGTTGGACGGGTCGTTCATGGCGTCGTTGCGCTCCTTGCGCACCATGTAGGAGATCCGCCAGCCGGGCCGCTGCTTCTCGGGGTCGCCTTCTACCTTGGCGAACGCCTTCGTGCGAAATCCTTCGAATCGGAAGTGGTGGAGGGTCTCCCGCCACTTGCATTCGAACGACCCCTTCTCGAGTTCCGCCTTCTCGAGCTTGTGGTCGTTCTCCTCCAGGGCCTCCAGGGCGACCTTGACGACCTCGTCGCGGGGTCGGTCGAAGAGACGGGTCGAGACCCACCGCTCGCCGGAGCCGGCGCACCCGGAGGCGAACAGGAGGGTCAGCAGGACGGGAACGGCCAGACGAGGGCAAGCACCGGACATCGGGGGCTCCTTTGCGGGGAACAGGACGAACTGCGCCGACGCGGCGCCGGGAATGGGACGCACCAGGGGGTCGCCAGGTTCAAACCGGAGCCGGGCCTCCCCCAGGAGACGGCGACCGCCGCGAGGCCGGCGTCTCCGGGAGTCCCCGCCCCCGACCGCCGTTCCCGCGGCCTGACCGATCGGCGATCCCCGATGGATACGAAGCGAGGCCGGGACCCTGACGGTCCCGACCTCGCGGGTCGATCTCTTGATTCGCAGCGCGGTTAGGTCGAACTCTTTGCTCCGGCCGCGGTCTCTTTGGGCTGTTCCTCCGAAGGCGTGATCGCGCGGAAGACGAGCTTGCCGTCCCCGGCCGTAACCGCGATCTGATTGCCTTCCTTGTACTCGCCGCGGAGGATCGACTCGGACAGCGGATCCTCGACCATCTGCTCGACGGCCCGCCGTAGCGGCCGCGCCCCGTAGTCGGGGTTGAAGCCGCGTTCGATCAGGAGATCGATCGCCGACTGATCGAGCTTCAGGGTGATGTTCCGCGGCTCGAGCCGCTTCGCCACGCTGGCCAGTTCCAGATGAACGATCTGGTTGAGGTCCTCCCGGGTCAGCGGGCGGAAGACGATGACATCGTCGAGGCGGTTGATGAATTCGGGTCGGAACGCCTTGTCGACTTCCTCGCGCAGCTGCCGCTTCATGGTCTCGTAGCTCTGGTCGGCGGAGGTGCGGGCGAATCCGAGGGTGCTCTGGTTCTTGATCACATCGGCGCCGATGTTGGAGGTCAGGATCAGGATCACGTTCTTGAAATCGACGTGGCGGCCGAACGAGTCGGTCAGGCGGCCTTCCTCCATGATCTGGAGGAGCATGTTGAAGATGTCCGTGTGGGCCTTTTCGATCTCGTCGAGCAGGACGACGGCGTACGGCCGGCGGCGGATGCGCTCGGTGAGCTGCCCGCCCTCCTCGTAGCCGACGTAGCCCGGGGGCGCGCCGATCAGCCGCGACACGTTGTGCTTTTCCATGTACTCGGACATGTCGATCTGGACGAGCGCGTCCTCGGAGCCGAACATGAACTTGGCGAGGGCCTTGGCCAGGAGCGTCTTTCCGCACCCGGTCGGGCCGACGAAGATGAAGGAACCGATCGGGCGCTTGGGGTCCTTGAGCCCTGAGCGCGAGCGACGAATCGCCTTGGCGATGGCGTGGATCGCCTCGTCCTGGCTGATGACCGTCTTGTGGAGTTCGTCCTCCATCTTGAGCAGCCGCTCGGCCTCTTTCTTCTCCAGGCGGGAGAGCGGAATGCCGGTCATGCGGCTGACGGTTTCGGCGATCACCTCGTCGTCGACGATGCCGTCGACTTCCTTGTTGGTTTCGCGCCACTCGCGCTGGATGCCTTCCTTCTGCTTGCGCAACTGGGTGGCCCGGTCGCGCACGAGCGCCGCGCGCTCGAAGTCCTGCACCGCGATCGCCTCGTCCTTCTCCTTGTCGAGACGGCGGATTTCGCCCTCGAGGTCCTTGAGGTCGGGCGGGCGGGTCATGGCCTGCAGCCGAACGCGCGCGCCCGCTTCATCCATGACGTCGATCGCCTTGTCCGGCAGGAAGCGCCCGGTGATGTAGCGGGCGGAGAGCTCGACGCACCCCTCCAGGGCGGTATCGGTGTACTGCACGCGGTGGTGCGCTTCGTACTTGTCGCGCAGACCCTTGAGGATCTCGAGCGCCTCT
>CAZWCX010000217.1:0-8411 GCA_964632945.1 uncultured Planctomycetia bacterium
AGGAGCCCGCGGGCGGATTTTTCACGAAGCCGCTGGCGCGGCTTCAAGCGCGGATGATTCGCGCACCGCTTCTTCACGAAGCCGCCGACGCGAATGCAGGAATCATCCGGGCCAGGCTTCGGGTCCGGAACGCCGGCGGGTGCGGGCTTGCGGAAAATCGGCGGGGGCGCCGCATCGCAAGCTCCGCGTCCCCTCCCTGCCGGTGGAGTTCACGCCTGCAAGCCGAGCAGGCGGCTCAATTCCTCGTACAGAGGCTGCAGCTCGTCCTCGGAGATGTCCGGGTGCGGCAGCGTGAACACGCGCTGATCGGATGGCCGCGTCAGGACCAGCAGCTCGCGGTTGTCGCGCTGAATGGGCGGATCCATGCGCAGCACGCGCTTGCGGACCAGGCTCATGGCGATCAGGAACGCCATCTTCAGCCGCTGACCTTCGAGCTCGGCGGTGGAACCGGAGAGGTTTTCCCAAAGGTCGGTGAGGGTGCGTCGATCGTCGCGTTTCTCTTCTTTCTTCTCCGTCTGGGTCTTCCAGTAGGAGAACGCCGCCGGGACGCCTTTTTCCCAGCAGGGGACGCAGAAGTCGCGTCGCGCGAACCCCTCCGCCTGTTCGAACAGCGCGCCCACGTAGGGGGTTTCGGAGCCGAAGGGGACGGCGCACTGGGAGCAGGCCTTGCTCCCCTTGTCGATGTTCCATTCCTGCATCGATCAGCGACCCCCGCGCGAACCCCACCATCCCTTCCACTGCACGGGATCCGGGCCGTACTTGAGGCCGCTGATCTTCTGCAGCGACATCATCGACAGTTCGGAGTGGCGGGACTTGGGGTCCTTTTCCAGGACCTCGATCAGGGCCGGGACCGCGTCGAGCGAGCCGATTTCGCCCAAGGCACGGGCCGCCTCGCGGCGGACCAGGGAATCCGCGTCCTTGAGGGCCTGGATGCAGGGTTGCACCCCGGCTTCGGATTTCATCTTGCCGAAGGCGAGCGCCGCCTCGGCGCGGGCTTCCCATGCCGGGTCGGAGAGGAGCATCGTCTTGAGGCTCCCCGCCAATTCCTCGGTGTCGGAGACGCCGATTCCCTTGGCGGCGGCGACCCGGGTCCAGCGGTCCTTGGCCGCAGCGGCCTCCAGGATCGGCGCGTGTCCTTTGGGACCGAGCCGGCAGAGGGTAATGGAGCATTGCTCGCGCAGGACGTTGTCCGAGCCCTTGGCAAGGAGGAACTCGCGCAGGATGGGAATGCTGCGCTCGCCGATGGCAAGGAGTTCGACCCGCGCCCACTCGTACTGATGGGTGTTGACGGAGCGAAACTTGAGGGTGAGGGCCGAGACCAGGTAGTCGAGCCCGTCGCCGCCCATGCGTTGCATTTCGAACCGGGCGGTCTTCCAGTCGTCATATTTCTTGCTTTCGAGTTTCTGGAGAACCCGCGCGATCTTCCCGCGGCGGGCGAGTTCGACCCGCGCGAGGGCGGCCTTGTTGGGGTCCTGGCCTTCGCCGATCTTCATGAGGGCTTCGACGTCGTCCGGAACGAAGGGCTTGCCGATCGCCCGCAACTCCCGCGTCGCGCGCTGCCAGTCCTTGGGGTCGTTGCTGGAGAAGTAGGCCAGCAGGTCGATCGATCGCCGCGCGAGGTCCTTGGCCTCGCGGGGATTCATGATGACGTGCTCCGTCTCGGCGGGCGGCTTGATGCCCTCGCGTTCGCCGCCGACCGGGCGCGCGGACGAAGGGGTGGTATCGCCGCCGCCGGCGCAGCCCGCCAGGCCGGAGAGCAGGAGGGCGAGGGGGACGGCGGCCCAAGAGAGTTTCATGGTCGGTCTCCTAGCGGCCGATTTGGGTCATGACGTCGGCGCACCGGGCGCACAGTCCCGGATGGGCCGGGGCCCTGCCCACCGTATCGACGTAGATCCAGCAGCGCTCGCACTTCGGCATGGCGGTGCGGGACACCTGGATGGAGAGGGCGGGGAAATGGACGCCGGCCACGGCGTCGGCCAGCGGGTCCCGCCCGCACTCCACCCGCGCGACCTGGAAGAGGGTCGCCAGGAGGGCGCGCTTGCGGTCGAGCAGCGGGGCCACGCGTTCATCGGCGGCGGCGAGTTTCACCTCCGCCTGCGAAAAAGTGCCGATCGTTTTCGCCGCGCGGAGCTTCTCCAGTTCGCGCGCGACGTCGCCGCGCAGGTCGATCAGGTCCTTCCATTCCTCCTCGAGTGCCGGATTCCGAAGGGCCGGATCGGGCACCGGCCAGTCGGCGAGGTGCACGCTGGTTTCGCCGTTGTTCCAGGGCATGGCCTTCCAGACCTCGTCGGCCGTGTGCGCGAGGATGGGGGCGAACATCCGGGTGAGCGCATCCAGCACGCGGTGGAGCGCGCTCTGGGCTGCGCGCCGCGGAGCCGAAGTCGGGGCGTTGGAGTACAGCCGATCCTTGAGGATGTCGAGGTAGAACGAACTCAACTCCACCACGCAGAACTGGTAGAGCTCCTGGAAGACGCGATGGAATTCGAACGCCTCGTACGCGGCCGTGACCGACTCGATCAGGGCCTGCGTCCGACTGACCACCCAACGGTCGATTTCCTGCCACTGGTCCGGGGCGACCGCGTCGCGGGCGGGATCGAACCCGTGCAGGTTGCCGAGGAGGAACCGGAACGTGTTGCGGACCTTGCGGTAGGCGTCCCCCTTGCCCTCGAAGATCGAGTGAGACACGGGGATGTCGTTGGTGAAATCGATGGAGCAGAGCCAGAGCCGCAGGAGGTCGGCGCCGTACTTGCGGACGAGGTCGTGGGCCTTGAGCAGGCCGCCGCTCTTGCCTGACTTGGAGACCTTCTCGCCCTCCTCGTCCACGACGAAGCCGTGGGTGACCACGGTCTTGAACGGGGCGCGTCCCCGGGCCATGACCGAGGGCAGGAGGGAAAGCTGGAACCAGCCGCGGTGCTGGTCGGTTCCTTCGAGATAGAGGTCGGCCGGGTACGCCAGTTCGGCGTGGGACTCGCAGACGGCGCGGTGGCTGGCGCCGCTTTCGAACCAGACGTCGAAGATGTCGTTTTCCTTCACGAACGCGGCGCCCTTGCACTTCGGGCAGGTTTTCCCCTTGGGAAGGAAGTACTCGACCGGCTCGCGGAACCAGGAGTCGGCCCCCTGCTCGCGGAAGCGGCGCGCCACCGTGGCGAGCGTTTCCGGATCGAGGAGACCCTCGCGGCAGGCCTTGCAGTAGAGCGCGGGGATGGGGACGCCCCAGGCGCGCTGACGCGAGATGCACCAGTCGGGCCGGTCGCGAAGCATGCTCGTGATCCGGACCTCGCCCCAGCCGGGGACCCAGCGGACTTTGGCGACCTCCTCGAGCGCGCGGCGGCGCGCGTCCGCGTGATCGACGCCGATGAACCACTGCTCGGTGGCGCGGAAGATCACGGCCCGCTTGCAGCGCCAGCAAT
This sequence comes from uncultured Planctomycetia bacterium, assembly GCA_964632945.1. Classification (GTDB taxonomy): domain Bacteria; phylum Planctomycetota; class MHYJ01; order WSZJ01; family CAZWCX01; genus CAZWCX01. The sequence goes on from CAZWCX010000217.1 coordinate 3,411, forward strand.
GCGGGTAGGAGTGCCAGAGGCCCTCGCGATGGAGGAGGGCGCCGACCCGGCCGAGGATTTCGCAGACGCGATCGTCGGCGACGTGGACGCGCGTGCCGGCGAGTTCCGCGCCGGCCTCGGCGAGGAAGGCCCCGGCGCCGTCCACGGGGCTGAGAACGGGCAGGCCGTAGGCGACGCCGGTCTCGTAGTCCTCCGCGCCGTGTCCGGGCGCCGTGTGGACGCAGCCGGTGCCGTCGGCGAGGCGGACGTAGGTGGCGAGCACGACCGGGCAGACCCGGTCGAGGAACGGGTGGCGATAGGTTCGCTTCTCCAGCCGGCGACCCTCGACCCGACCGAGTTCGCGGGGGGCCGCCACGCCGAGCTTCTTGGCGACCGCCTCGACCAGGCCCGCCGCCATCACGAGGTGGTGGGTCCGGCCGCCGACCGTCATCTCGACGCAGGCGTATTCGAGGTCCGGGTGGACGGCGGTGGCGACGTTCGCCGGGATCGTCCAGGGGGTCGTGGTCCAGATCAGCACGCCCGCGTCCTTCGCGCCCGGAAAGAGACCGTCCACGGGCTCGAGGAAGGGAAAGCGGACGAAGATGCTGGGGCTCTGGACGTCGCGGTACTCGAGCTCGGCCTCGGCGAGGGCGGTCTCGCAATGGATGCACCAGTGGATCGGGCGCAGCTTGCGGTAGACGTGCCCCTTGGCGACGAGGTCGGCGAACAATTCGATGACCGACGCCTCGTAGGAGGGATCGATGGTGAGGTAGGGCTTCCCCCAATCGCCGAAGCCGCCCAGCGAGCGGAACTGTTCGCGCTGGATGTCGATGTACTTTTTCGCGTAGGCCAGGCAGCGGGCGCGCACCTCGGGGAGGGGCGTGGTGCGGGCCTGGTCGCCGAGTTCAAGCATGACCTTGTGTTCGATGGGCAGGCCATGGCAGTCCCACCCGGGCACGTAGGGCGAGTCGAATCCCTGCATGGTCTTGAACTTTACGACGACGTCCTTGAGGATCTTGTTTAATCCGGTTCCGATATGGACATCGCCGTTGGCGTACGGCGGGCCGTCGTGAAGGATGTACTTGCGCGCGCCGCGGCGACGGCTTCGGATGGTCCCGTAGAGGTCCAGGTCGTCCCACTGCTTGCGCAGGGCCGGTTCCCGGTTGGGCAGGTCGCCCTTCATGGGGAAGTCGGTTTGCGGGAGGTTGAGGGTGTCCTTGTAGGTCGGGTTGCTCACGAGCGATTTCTCCCGTCTTCCTGGGGCGCGCCGTTCGGCCGGCGAAGGATTCGGGTGGTTCGGGTACCGGCGGCGGGCGCGGGGGGGGATGCGGCGCGGGTTGTCCGCCCGCCGGCTCTTCGCACGCCAGAAACGCACGAGGCCGCCGTCCGCGTGGGCGGGCGCCGGCCATCGTGCGGTGACCGATTGATTCGAGCGCCCGGCTCCGCGCCGGGCGCGGAACCGGTTAGTACTTTTCGTTCGACTCGGAGGCCGCGATCAGATGGCCGTCCGGAGTCGCCAGATAGAGCACCGGGGTCGCCTCGTTGGTGACCAGGATCGGGAACAGGTTGGCGTTCCAGCGCGCGCGGATGTCGCCCGTCTTCTCGTCGATCCCGACGATCTCGTGTCCCGGACCCAGGACGTAGACGAGGCGCTTGCTGCGCACCAGGAACCGCTCGCCGCCCGGCAGCATCCACTTCTTCTGGCCGGTCTTGAGGTCCAGCGCAAAGAGGCCGATGCGGTCGGACTTGACGAACACCGTGTCGCCGGAAATCTGGGGCTGTTGACTGATCGGCGAGCCGCTCTCGAACTTCCACGACAGCACGCCCGCGTAGCGGTCGATGCCGTAGAGCGCGAAATCGAGGCTCGGGGCCAGCAGGAGGCGATCGGCGATCTTGATGTCGCCGCGGATGCCCCGCTCCGTCGTGTAGGACCAGTTGGCCTTGCCCTCCAGGTCGACGCTGTGGATCTTGCCGTCCTCGGCCGCGAAGTAGAGGGACGGTTCGGCATACACCGGCGTGGTGACCGTGGGGGACCAGACGCGCCAGAAGACCGACTCATCCTTGGTCTTCGCGTTGATGGCCCACACGCGCTTGCGATCCCAGGTGCCCACGAAGATGTAATCCGCGGTGGCGAACGCCGGGGTCGACGGCGGATAGGCGAGCGGCTTCTTCCACAGGACCACCCCGTGGCGCCGATCGAGGCACCAGAGGACATCCTGGGACATGAAGTAGACCGCGTCCTTGTCCTGCAGCGTGACCAGGCGGTTCTTCGCGTCCTTGAGGTCGCTCTCGAGCTTGCCGGAGGCTTCGCGATCGCCCGCCTGCTTGGCCGCCTCGAGCTTCTGCTTGATGTTCTCGATCGAGGCCTTGCCTGCCGCGAGCTGGTCATCGAGACCGTGGACCACCGTCGGGGGGAACTGGAGCGGTCGCGTGACGTCCAGCGCCCACTTGGTGATCCCCGTCCCCGCTTCGACCGCGTAGAGCCAATAGTCGCGGGTTTCGACGTAGAGATGGTCTCCGCGCAACGTCACGCGCGAGATCCGGTGGCCGTTGATCGCCACGTCCCACTTCACGTCCTTGAGGGGCGACTCCCGCTGCACGGCGTCCACGTAGGCCGCGCGCTGGAGCTTGACCTCTTCGGCAGTGCTGGGCGGCGTCTTGTGGCCTTCGGCCAGATACCGCTCATACTTGTCGCGGTAGTTCACGTTCCCGCAGCCGGCCGCGAACAACATCGCCGCCGACAACCAGACGATCATCCTGCCGGACATCACTCCCCTCCCTTTCCAAGAAATTCGGCTAAGTTGACGCCGTGCTTCTTCTCGTATTCCTGCAGCTTGTCGATCCGGGACAGGTCTTCCTTGATCCGGTGCGACAACTTGAAGATGTACGGTCGGGTCTTCAGCCGGTCCGCGAGATCGCGGTGCATCCGTTCCCATGAGCCGGAATACAGTTCCTCGCGCAGCACCACCAACATCCGCTCTTCGTTGGCGAGCGTTTGCCAGTACTTCAGGTGCGGCGCGGTCTCCGCTTCCCCCATGGTCTGATATCCCAAAGTATTAGGGGGGAGATTATAGGCCTGCACGGATGCCTGTCAAGCAAAAAGGGAGGTCAAAACGTATGACACCGCTGAGGATTGCGGCGGGACCCCCGCCTTCAACGCCCCGCGTCGAACGCGGGACCGCGCGGGCGCGGCCCCCGCGTCTTGCATCGACCCCCGGACGGTCTTCCCTTCACTGTAAAAATGGTTGACTTGGTTTCCGGCAGAACGGTATAAGACGGAGCGACTTCCGCGCCGGCCCGGCGTGGCGACGGTCCGTCCGGGCTCCAGGTACGTCCTTGCGGCGAAAGGATTTGGGCGAGGGTCGCACGATGGTCGAGGGCACCCACCCCGGGGCCTCCCCCGCGGCGCAGTCCCCCGGGCATCCGGAAATTCGCCGCCAGGTGGAACGGAATCTCGCCGCCGTGCGCGCCCGCATGGCGGATGCCTGTGCGCGCTCCGGCCGCGCCCCCGCGGAGGTGACCCTCGTGGCCGTGACCAAGACCGTTCCTCCCGCCGTCATCCGCCTCCTGGCGGAGGCCGGGCAAGCCGACTTCGGGGAGAACCGGGTGCAGGAAGCGCTCGCGAAGATCCCCGCATGCCCGTCGGGACTGCGCTGGCACTTGATCGGGCATCTGCAGCGCAACAAGGCCGGCAAGGCCGCGGGCCGGTTCGACCGGATCCACTCCGTGGACGGCCTCGCCCTGGCCCAGGCGCTCGAACGCGCGCTGGCGCGGACCGCGCGCCGCCTGCCCTGTTTTCTGGAAGTCAACGTGAGCGGGGAATCCGGCAAGCACGGCGTAACCCCCGACGAGGCGGTGGACACGGCGAACGCGATGCGCTCCCTCCCGTGGCTCCGTCTCGAGGGGCTGATGACCATGGCTCCCCTGGACCCGGACCCGGAGCACGCCCGCCCCCATTTTCGCGCCCTGCGTGAATTGCGCGATCGCATCGATGCCGGGCGCACGGATGAGGATCGATTGGTTCACCTCTCGATGGGGATGAGCCAGGACTATACGGTAGCGATCGAGGAAGGGGCGACGATGGTGCGCGTGGGGTCCGCCTTGTTCGAGGGCACCTCCGGCATCGTCGGCGCCTACTCGCCCCACGCGGATCGGCAGGAAGAATCTTCCCCGGAGGCGGACTGATCGGACCCGCCGCGGGGGTCCGACCCCGCGTCTCTACCGGAAGCGCGCGGAGGTCCGCGCGGGCATCGGGAGAAACCTACGGCAACCCGTCGACGAAGATCCGCGCGGATGAGTTCCAGGCCCTCTGACCCCAGCATCGTGATCCGGCGCCAACCATGCCCAGACTGATCGTTGAAAAGGGTGCGGACAAAGGCAAGGTTGTTCGCGTCAACAAGAAGTCCCCGGTCATCATCGGGCGCGACGCGAAGGCCTCCTTCCGCGTCTCCGACGCCCTCACTTCCCGCCTCCACGTCAAGATCGAGGCCCGCGGCGACGTCTTCTGGGTCTGCGACCTCGATTCCATGAACGGCACCTTCCTCAACGGCGGCAAGATCGGGGAGCACGTCCTCGCCACCAACGACAAGATTCAGATCGGCGAGACCCTCATGTCCTTCCTCCAGGATGAGGAAAAGGGAGACGCCGCCAATCTGCTGGGGAAAACGATCCAGGGCTACCGGATCGAGCAGCGCCTCGGAAGGGGCGGAATGGGCACCGTCTACCGCGCGGAGCAGACCTCGCTCAAGCGCCCGGTGGCGCTCAAGATCCTCTCCCCCGAGCTGGTCAAGGACGCCAACTTCATCCAGCTCTTCGAACAGGAGGCGCGCGCCGCCGCCGCGCTCAACCATCCGAATATCGTGCAGGTGTACGATTTCGGCCAGGGCGAGAATCTCTACTTCTTCTCCATGGAACTCCTCATGGGCGGGAGCGTTCAGGACCTGCTCTCGCGCGAGAAGCGGCTGACACCCAAACGCGCCGTGCGCATCGGCCTGCAGGCGGCCCGGGGGCTGGAGTACGCGG
>CAZWCX010000218.1:0-8139 GCA_964632945.1 uncultured Planctomycetia bacterium
CGAGGCCCCTCGGTGGGGTGCTGGTCCCCCGGGTTCCCTACAATGAGCGGTTTCCCGATTCCTATTGGTTGGTGCGCGGCCTGGTTCGGCCACGGGCTCTGGGACCTGCTGCACGTCCTCGGCGCGAGCGGGACCGACAAGCCGCTCTGGCTCGTGCAACTCTGTGTCTCCTACGACTGGATCGGCGCCGCCTGGATCGTGTGGCGCCGGCCGGGCGACGTCCTTCCGCCCGCCGCGGAGCCGAAGGGGGACGCCCCGGGCGCGTCCCCACGTTGATCCTCGAGCCGCGCAGAGCGGCCGGTTGCTGCATTCGGTCCGCTGCTCGGATCGCGATGCCGACGTGCGACCGCCGAGATCCGCGAATTCGCTCACCCGATGCCGATTTGCCGTTCCTTCGTCCTTCGACGTGGGTAGACTCGCCGAAACGTCCACTGCCCGAACGTCCGCGGCCTAGCCGGGGAAGGAAGAAAGCCGATGACCGCCAAGGAGATCGTCGCCGAACTCGAGATCTTCGCGAACCCACAGACCAAGAAGACCATGATGAACCACGGCGCCCAGGAGCCGTGCCTCGGCGTGAAGATCGAGGACATGAAGAAGATCCAGAAGCGCGTCAAGATGGACTACCGGCTCGCCCTGGATCTCTTCGACACCGGCATCGCCGACGCGATGTACCTCGCCGGGCTGATCGCCGACGACGCGAAGATGACCAAGAAGGACCTGCAACGCTGGGTCGAGACCGCCAATTCCCCCTGGGTCGCCGAATACACCATCCCCTGGGTGGCGTCGGCGGGGCCGCACGGCCGGGAAATGGCCCTGAAGTGGATCGAATCCAAGAAGGAAGCCGTCGCCGCGGCGGGCTGGCAGACCTATTCCAGCCTCGTCGCGATCAGGGACGACGCCGACCTCGACCTTGCCGAGATCCAGTCGCTGCTCCAGCGCGTGATGAAGTCGATCCACCGGCAGCCCACCCGCCTGAAGTGCGTAATGAACGCTTTCGTCATCGCCGTCGGCTGCCACGTCAAACCCCTCCACAAGCTCGCGGTCGCCGCCGCCGTCGAGATCGGCGAAGTCGAGGTCGAAATGGTCGGGGACTGCACGATCCCGTTCGCGCCGGACCGGATCAAGAAGTTCGCCGCCCGCAGCCCGATCGGAAAGAAGCGCAAATCCCCGAAGTGTTGAGCGGGCTTTCCTCCCGCCCGCCGAGCGGCCGCGGACGGTGTCGGAGCCGCGACCCGTCGACGGCCCCCGGGTCGCGGCGGGCCCGGGAACAGGACTCCGACGGCGATCTCGCGTTCCGCCTGGCGGGTCGCTGCGCGCGGAGAATCGGCGGAATCGTGGAGCGAAGCGGGAAATTCTGGACCCGGACCGGGAGGGATCTTTGGCCGACCTGACGTGGGTGCTGGAACCCGATGTGTTTCCGGACGGCCACGCCGGCCTTCGAAAGGCCGCGACCGACGCGGGACACCGGGTCGTGACCTGGGACGACGATGGGTGGGCGACCGGGCGATGGCCCCGACGCGCCGATACGCCGACCGTGTCTCACGGCAGCCTCGGCAACGCGGCCCGGATCCTGGACGAACTGCCCTGGCGGCCGGGGTCCTTCTGCGCGACCCGCCGCTTCTTCTGTTCGGCCTGGTACCCGGACGCGGCTCCCTGGCTGCTTCACGAGGCCTGGGTCTCGACCACCGCGGCCGCGCTCGTCGCGGATCCCTCGGCGGTCCTGGCTCCCCTCGGCTGGCCGGGGCGTATCTTCGTGCGCCCGGACAGCCCGCTGAGGCCCTTCAGCGGCCGCGTGGTGGAAACCGCCGGTCTGTCGCTGCGCTCGCTGGACCACGGCTTCCACTACGACGACCCCGCCTTGCCCGTGATCGCCGCCCCGGTCCGCGCGGTCGAACGCGAATGGCGGTACGTGGTCTGCCGCGGACGCGTGGTGGCCGGGAGCGCGTACGATCCCGGCGCGCGCGTGGCCGAGCCCGACTCTCCCGCGGCTGAGCCCTGGGACTTCGCCGCGCAGATCGCCGCCGACCTGCCGGCGTCCGAGGTCGTCTACGTGATGGACGTCTGCCGGTCTTCGCAGGGACTTCGGCTGCTCGAACTCAATCCGTTCAGCGGGGCGTACCTGTAGGCGTGCGACCGCGCGGCGGTGGTCCGCGCGGTTGCGGCCGTCGTCCTGGATCTCGACTGACGATTTGCCCCGGCGACGAGGCCGGACGAATCACGCCGGTTGCGGACGAGCGCGGCCCGGCGCGCCGGTCGGCGCGCGCGCCGGCGGGACGGGGTCCGGCGGCGGGGTCCTTTCGTGTCGGAGGGCGGACCATGACCAACCCGGTGTGCTGGTTCGAGATCCCGGTCCTCGACCTCGAGCGCGCGGTCGCGTTCTACCGCTCGGTGCTTGGCTGCGACTTCGCGCGGGCGACGATCGACGGGAACGAGATGGCCCTCTTTCCCGCCGACCCGGCGGCCGGCGGGGCGTCCGGAGCGCTCGCCCGCGGCGACAACTACGTCCCCGGCCACCAGGGGGCGCGCGTCTACTTCCGCGTCGCCGACGCGGCGGCCGCGGCGGCCCGGGCCCAGGCTGCGGGCGGGCGCACGCTCTACCCGCCGACCGCGGTCCCGGGGTACGGGTGGGTTGCCGAATTCGAGGACAGCGAGGGAAATTGCGTGGCCGTGTTCGCCGCGGCCGGGCCGGCCGGGACCGAACCGGGAGGGACTGGGGACGGCGGCGCCGGGTAGCCCTTTTTCGACCCCAGCGGATCGAGGCGCCGCCGCAGGTGAGCCGGGGGCCGCCTTCGTTCGTCGACCGCCGAGACCCCGGCGTTCATGATGACCTCCCGCCGGCCACCGGCTCGAGGCCTGGAGGGAAGCGGCACCGTCGACGCCGAGTGCGCCTCCGACCGCAGCGTCGGGCGATTCGGCGTATTGCATCATGGGAAACGTCCGGTTACGATCGGCTTCGGACAGGTTGCGTCGCGCCGTTCGCTCGGGTTCCGTTGGGCCGGCGGATGCACGCTCGGCGAACGCAATCCGGCTTGTCGAAGCGCAGGCGGAACCTCTCTCCGGCGCCGGCGGCCGCTCGATCGGATCGTCTGCAGCGAACCGCGAGGCGCGCCGCCGCCGATTCCTAAGCGTTGGGCGAAACCGTGGACATCCACATCATCCACACGAAGTCCGCGATGATCCTGTCGAAGAAGTCGTACGCCTCCTGGAGACGGATCCAGGACGAATTCGAGGACTACACGACCTCGCTCGATCCATGGTCTCCGGATCAGGTCATCGAATACCTCGGGACTGAGTATCCGGACCTGGATCCCCCGGCCGCCGATCAGGTGCGGGCCTTGATCCGCGGCTCGGCGGAAGCCGTCGAGTTGACGTTCGACTCGCGCCGTTGCGCGCCGTAGCCGGCGTGCGACCGCAGCGGCCGGGGACCAGCCGGTCGCGGCAGCGGACCCGGCCCCCCCACCGCAGGCCGGGCCGGTGAGCCGGGTCGTTCCGCGGGGAACTCCGTCCGGCAGGCGGGATGCGAACCGGCTCATCGAACGGTACAGCCTCCACGGTCCGCGCCGTTTCCCCGTTCTCATCGGGACGAACTCTTCGGCCGGTCGAATGGACCCGCCGCCGACCGTCGGACCCGGTCGCTCGCCCCGGTTCGGCGGATTGCCGCCGACCCCGCCCCCGGCGATCCTGGGGGGTGCGTCGCCGCCGCCCGGAGGCCCCCCGTCAGACACGAGATCGACCGGTTCGGTTCCTTCAACCTCGCGTACGTCGAGTCGCTCTACGAGTCGTTCCTGCGCGACCCGAAGTCGGTCTCGCCCGACCGGCGGGCGCACTCCTCCGCGCTCGCCGGCCGCGACCCGTTCGCGCCGCGGACGAGGCGTCTGCGGCTTCGAATCGACCTCGGCCTCCGTGCAGGCAGCGTGCCGGGACGACCCCGGCGGGGTCGCTGGTGTCGCGCACGGGCCCGTTGCCGGGGCGCGCCGGGTGCGCCGCGGGCCGCAACCTCGGGCGAGATTGCGCGTTGCGTAGCCTGGAATGCTCTGTTACGATCGGCCCTCGGAAGCCCGCGTCGCGGCTTTCGTGCAGGTGAGGTTCGACTTTGCAGTCGCATCCCGCGGGCGGTTGCCCAGAGGGGCGACAAGCCCTGAACCCATGGACGACGTTCATGTCCGAACCCGATCGCGTCGGGTACTGACGAGTGGCATTGCGGGTGGTGGGTCTGCTCCCTGTCTTCGGGGTATACCCGCTCACCATCGTCCGGCCTTCAGGGTGATCGTGGCACGGCGAGGGCCTTCCTGCCGATCTGGAGATGATCCTGGGCATCTGTCCAACGCTCGGCGTCTTCCTCCGCATCGCCTCCCGCAATCCGCTGGAGCACCGGAGCCCCATCGGGTTCACGGTCTGATCGAGCGTGGCCCGCGGCGGAATCACGGCGGTGCAGTCGGTGGCGTATCCACACGGCATCGGACACCTCTGGGGTGACGCATCGGCGCTGTTCGACGAGACCGAGGTGTCGACGGCGCCGACTCCACGGAGGCAAGGGGCCGAAGTGGGGCAGGCGGAGGCATGCCTCCGACCCGAAGCCGGGAGGACGTGATGGGCGGTGAGCGCAGCACGACCGTTTCGCGAGCATTGCGGAACTTGGCATCGCTCGAAGGCCCGCTGAACTGGGGGGGCTTCCACGAGGCGACGAAATCGATCTGGTCCCCGCCGGTCACGGAGTTGGACGATCTCGTCGCGGGTCTGGAACGGTTGACCGTGGGGCTTGCGTGGGATCCGAATCAACCGCTTCCGAGCTTGGAGACCGAACAGGACCGGGCCGCGCTCGTGCGCACCCGAACCGAAAGTTCGGGAGAGGGCGCTCGAACGAGCCCGGCGGAGGAACGGACCGACGAGAGGGACCCGCGCCGCGAAGCGGCGAAGTTGCGCATCTGCCGGGCGAATCTCGCGCAGGCGGTGTTCCTGGCCTACGGGTATCACATCTGGGCGCATGTACCGCTGCCTGATCTCGTCGCCGCGGCGCAGGCCGGCTTGCGACGCGCCGCGGACAAGTACGACCCCGATCGCGGGTATCCTTTCTTCTCCTACGCGCAGATGTGGGTGACCCGCGCCCTCGGTCGCGCCTGCTCCGACCTGCGAGGCATCCCGACCCGCTACCTTCAGCCGGCACTCGCCGTCGAAGAGATCGTCCGCGCAAGACCGGACGACCCCAACGCCGAATTGCAGCGTCTCGAGGAGCGTCACGGCTGGTCTCCCGCCTACGGCGCGTTCCTGCTGCGGCTGCTCGAAGCGGCCCGTTCACGCAAGCGGGGAGAAGCCCCGGCGGTCCAGCCGCTGATCGACGAGTGGGAAGCGGCGAATCCATGACGCGCGCCACGATCGCGAGCCGACCGCGGCTCGACTCGAGCTCGTTCCTGCGGCCCGACCCCGCCCCGCCGCCCTCCTCCCCCGCCCCCGGCTATCCTGGGACATGCGTCGCCGCCGCCCGGAGGCCCCCCGCCATGCACGAGATCGATCGGTCCGGTCCCCACAACCTCGACTACGTCGAGTCGCTCTACGAGTCCATTCTGCGCGACCCGCAGTCGGTCTCGTCCGACTGGCGGGCGCACTTTGCCGCGCTCGCCGGCCGCGACCCGTTCGCGCCGCGGGCGCGGCGCGGGCCGTCGTTTCCCGCCCGCAGCCTGTTCGACCCCCCCGGGGGGAAACGGGCATCCGGCGGGCGTCGCCCTGCCGGCCGAGGGGGAAGTCGCCTCCCGCCAGGAACGGCTCGACCAGCTCATCCGCTGCTAGCGCGTCCGCCGGCACGTGATCGCCCGCCTGAGCCCCCTGCACGACCCGCCGCCCCTGCCGCCGGAGCTCGATCCCGCCTACTTCGGGTTCACCGAGGAAGACCTGGACGTCCCCTCCTCCAGCAAGGGGATCCACGGCCCGGCGATCCTGCCCCTGCGCGAGATCCTCGACCGCCTGCGTAACACCTACTGCCGGTCGATCGGCGCTCAGTTCATGCATATCGACGACCTCCACGTGCGCGAGTGGCTGCAGAGCCGGATGGAGTCGTCGCAGAACCGGCTCACGCTCACCCGCGAGGAGCAGACGCGGATCCTCACCCGCCTGACCGACGCGGTGATCTTCGAGGACTTCGTGCAGAAGAAGTTCCGCGGCGCGAAGAGCTTCTCGCTGGAAGGGTGCGAAAGCCTGATCCCGCTGCTCGACCTGGCCATCGAGAAGGCCGGGGAGCAGAAGCTGGACGAGATCGTGATTGGGATGGCCCACCGCGGCCGGCTCAACGTGCTCGCCAACATCATGGGGAAGAACCCGCGCGACATCTTTCGCGAGTTCGAGGACACCGACGGCGAGCTCCATCTCGGCCGCGGCGACGTGAAAAACCACCTCGGGTACAGCGCCGACTGGAAGACGACGGCGGGACACGCGGTGCACCTGTCGCTCTGCTTCAACCCGAGTCAGCTCGAATACGTGAATCCGGTGGCGCTCGGGCGCATGCGGGCGAAGCAGGACCGAGAGGCGGACTTCGACCGCGTGCGCGGGACGGCGATCCTGATCCACGGCGACGCCGCGTTCGCCGGCGAGGGGATCGTGCAGGAGACGCTGAACCTGTCGCAGCTCGAGGCGTACCGGATCGGCGGCGCGCTGCACGTGATCGTGAACAACCAGATCGGCTTCACCACCGGCCTGGACCAGTCGCGCTCGACGCCCTACTGCACGGACGTGGCGAAGATGCTGCAGATCCCCATCTTCCACCATCGAAGCCGTGTGGAACGGTGTGCGGGCGCAGAGCTTTCGAGCGCGGTACCTCGCCGGCGATCTCCGCGGAATGCGGTGCGAGGATTGCTACAAAGATGCTGGGACGCCGCGCTCTCTGCCGCCGCGCCGCCGCACCGCGCCGGTGCTCGAGCTTCCCGTGCTCACGGGGCCGGTATCCGCTTTCGCACCGTCCTGCGACACGCACCCCACCGCCCTTCACCCCCCCACCCCCATCGCCTCCCGCCACCGCGTCGGCACCGGCTCCGCCAGTCTCCACTCCACCGTGATCGGCTGCTCCCCGGACCACGACACGAACGCGACCGGCCCGCAGTAGAGGAACCCGGCCGAGCGGCCGTTGACCTTCTTCGACCGCCGCACGAAGAGATGCACCCGGTACCCCAGCTCCCCATGCCGGGAGATGATCTCCCCGTGCCGCGACGCCTGCTTCGTCTGGCCCTGGCTTTGCCATTGGAACCGATCCGCGGCGAGGAAGCGGTCCTCGTATCGGTGCTCCTCCACCAGATCGTTCTTGTCCAGCGTCACCAGCAGAAACACGTTTCCCGGCCTCACGACGAATCCCTTGTTCCAGACCGCCTGGCTGAACGTCTCCCCGAACAGGCCTGGGATCTCCTCGCGGGAGTACGTCCGCCACCGCTCGCACTCCGTCCGCGACTTTCCCCCTTGCAGCGGCTCCATCCGGTACGCCTCCCCGTCGTTTCGGAGCACCACCTGGAACCGTGTCCCGGGAAGGCCGGCGTCCGGGCCGAACCAGCCGCGCAGCAGCGCGGGCAGCACGTTGTGCTCCGCGCCGGCCTCGGTGACGACATTCACCGCCACCTTGACGAAGTTCGCCCGGTGCGGCTTGCCGTCGGCGATCACCGGCGTCCGGCCCGTGGGGAGGTCCGGCTGGGCTTCCCGATCCGGTAGAAACAGGATCGGGGCGATCACCGCGCGCTCCGCCTCGCCCAGGTCCCCCATCGCCTCGACGAACCGTAGCCAGCCACCGTACGCCGGCGCGCGCGGGTCCGGCGTGGACCGCGGCGCACCGCTTCCCCCGCCCGCGGAACCACTCCGCCATGAAGTCGGCGTGGCGCTGCGGGCAGCAGAAGGCCAGCGTCCGGCGGCCCCCCAGGCGGTCGAGCTGCTCCAGCGCGTTCTGCGCCCGCTTCTCGGTCGCCACCGCCCGGGTCAGTTCCTCCTCGTCGAAGCGGGAACTGCGCCAGGGGATGTTCCGGTAGTCCACCTCGTCCGGGACCCCGAAGTAGTGGAACGGGCAGAGCAAGCCGCGGCGGATCCCCTCGAAGACGTCGCACCGGTAGACCAGGTTTTCCCCGCACAGCGCCAGCAGGTCGCCGCCGTCGGTCCGCTCCGGGGTGGCCGTCA
>CAZWCX010000219.1:0-8122 GCA_964632945.1 uncultured Planctomycetia bacterium
GGAGCCTTCGCCGCCCATGGCCTCCCGGGCGACCGTGCGCAGCGTCTCCTGAATCCACGCCCGATTCGCCCGCAGCCAGACGTCGACCTGATCCTGCTCGGTCGCCTGCGTGCCGAGGTCCTGAACCATGCGTCGGCTGACCCGCTGCAGGAAGGCCGGCTTGACCCGGTCCTCCCACACGGCTTCCGATCCGAGTTCGGCGTACACCTCGTTGTGGACCGCGTCGATTCCGCCGGCGGCCAGCAGTTCCTGCTGGACGTCCTGCCACGTGACCTCTTCTTCGAGCGCGGTGCGCCACTGGGTCATGGAGGAATTGAGCGTCTGCGTCCCCAGCCAGATGCTGGCGGCCATGAAGCCGACGGAAGCGACATCGTCCCAGCGCATGGCGCAGGCTCCCTCACTCCCGCGGGCGTGCTGTCGCGGCGCCCGGTCGGATCGGGTTCGGACTCGAGCGTCCCCGCGACGGCCGTGGCCGGATCCGCACCCGGTCGAGATCCGCCGGCGGCGGGACTCTCCCGACCGATTCCATGCTACCCGGCCGGACGCATTCGAGTCAAAGTCAATCCCCTGAGGGCGTCGAATCCGGTCGATCCCGGAGCGGCCGGGGACGGCGTTGCCGCTGGGCCCGGACTTCTCACGAAGCCGCTGACGCGGCCTCCTGAAGGATCCGGGCTAGGCTTCCTGGGCGCTCTTCGCCTGCTCCGCGATGCGCAGGATCGCCTGGTGGACCTCTTCGACCGTGTCCGGCAGCGTGGAGGTGCCGGCGGTGAGGCCGATGGTCTCGAAGCCGAGCAGCCACTGGGGGTCGAGGTCCGCGGCGGACTGGATGTGTACCGCGGCCTTGCCGCGCTTGCGGGCGGTTTCCGCGAGCTCGCGCGTATTGTTGCTGTTCTTGCCGCCGACCACGACGAGGGCTTCCACCTGCTCGATCAGCTTGTCGAGGGCTTCCTGGCGTTCGCGCGTCGGCTTGCAGATGGTGTTGCGGTAGACGACTTCCTTGCCCGGGTTCTTCTCGCGGATGAGCTGGACGATCTCCTGGGCGAAGTGCTCCGGCGTGGTCGACTGGCAGACGACGCCGAGGCGGGGCTTGTCGACCGCGCGTACGTCGGCCTTGGTCTCGATGATGGAGAAGTCGGTGAGGTCGCCGACGATGCCGCGCACTTCCACGTGGGTGGCGCGGCCGATGACGAGGACGTGGTAGCCGTCCGCCTGGAGGCGCTGGGCGGCCTCATGGACGACCTTGACGAGCGGGCAGGTCGTGTCGATGAGCTGCTTGCCCGCGTCCTCGAAGCGGCGGCGCTCGTTGTCGCTGACGCCGTGAGCGGTGATGACGACGACCGGGGTGAACGGGACGCCCTGCCGTTGGGCCTCGGAGACCATCTGGAAGCCGCGATTCGACAGGTCCTCGAGCACGCGCTCGTTGTGGACGAGTTCGCCGTGGATGGTGGCTTCCTCGGGATTGTGGATCTTCTTCAGGTCGGCGAGCGCGTCGCGAACGCCGAAACACATCCCGAGCGCTTCCGCCACGATCACTTTCATCGCGAATTCCTTCCCAAAAACACCCTCCCGCGAAGCCTCACAGCCTATCCGATCCCGGCCGCGGGTGCAAGGGAAAGCCCGGGGCCGCCACCGGCCCCCATGGATGGAAGTGGACCCCCCGGGGGGGGGGCTTCCCCCTTCCACTCCCCGGTTGGTCCGGTCGCTTCTCGCACCGGGCTTTGTGGCTCGTCGTCGGCGATACGCCGGGGCATCGCCTCCTTCTCGCGCCTTGCCGGGCGCGAAGATTGCCGCGGGCGGATCCAGGATCTCAAGACGGAAGATTCATTAGTCCGCCGCGGTCACCCCCAGGGTCTCGGTGACCACCGCGTCGAATCCCCAGGCGACGTCCAGTTCCGCCCGCAGTTCCCAGTATACCCGGCAGTAGCGCCCCTGAACCAGGGTGAAGGGCTCCGGGGTGGGCAGGACGAAATGCATCTCCGAGCCGTCGAACGACATGCGGTCGGCCGGAATGCGCAGGGTGTGCTCCGTGCGGGAATTCGTGGCGGTGTGGCCCTGGGCGCGCGCGTGCTCGCGCCGGTCGAGGTGGACGTTCAGGCCGCGGATCCGTTTGCCGCCGAGGTTCTTCACGCGCGCCGTGAACGGGATCGCCTCGCCGGGGCGGAACCGGGCCGGGGGCACGTCGACCTGCATCTCGACTTCCGCCGTGAACAGCCCCGCCAGCCCTTTTTTGGGCCGATGCTCGTCGAAGAACCCCTCCACCGTGTAGTGCAGGGGGGGAGCGACGGCGATCGGCGTCTCGACCGTCAGGTCGAAGGCCCCGGGGATGTCGACGCGCGCCGAGAAGGCGTAGCGCACCTCCGAGTTCTTCCCCTTCCAGGTCGGCGGCGCGTCCTTGGGCAAGTGGAACTCGAAGTCGTACGCGTATTCCCCGTCCCGCAGCGTCGGGTTGTCGGTCTTGAGGCCGAAGAAGGCGCGCATCCCTTCCCAGACGAGGGAGAAGAAGCCGCTCTTGCGGCGTCCGAAGACCAGGAGGCCGCCGCCGAGGATGGCTTGTCGGTCCCGGTAGGTGACGGTGCGCCGGTTCTTGCCCGAGCCGTGCTGGACGGAGACGCGGGTGGTTTCCTCGCCGACGACGTCCCACCAGACGCCGCGCACGGGGCCGGACTGGGGCCAGTGAAGGAGGAGGCGGCCGCGCACGGTGTCGCCCGCGCGATAGACTTCGCGGTCGAGGTGGACGTAGAGTCCCTTCTGGGTCCGGGTCGGGCGTTCCGTTCGCGGGGCGTCCGCGAGCACGATCGCCATCGGCACCTTCTCCTCGACCGCGGAGGCGGGGGAGCGCGAGGGGCGCATGGGTTGCGACCAGTCGTCCTCCCGCGGGGGCGGGACCGGGGCGGGTGGCGGTGGGGGAGCGGCCGTGCGCGGCGCCGGGGCTTCGACGGGCGGGGGTGAGGCGGCGGTGCGCTTCAGGTCCGCGAGCTGGGCGGCGAGCGCGTCGATCCGCGCGCGCTCGAATCCGGAGAAGACTACCGAATCGAGCGGGCCGGCCGGTCCCTCCAGCACCGCGGTGCCGCGGCTGAACCCCTCGTCCTGCACGGTCAGGCGCGTCACCTGGTCGAGCCGGAAGTCCCGGTAGGAAGCCTCGCCGAGCATCGGCCGGTCGCCGACCACGATCCGCTGCGGGGTCAGGACGAGATAGCCGTCGCCGGATCCCCCCTGGCGATCGTAGGCGGTGCGCACGACCTCGAGCGGGAATTCGTCCGGTCCCAGGATCTCCGCCATTCGGCGTTCGGCGTCCAGACTCAGGCTGTCGATGGCCGGTTCTCCCGATCGGGGGGAAGGGTGGATGCGCGTAGGCGACCTACCGGATCTGCAGGATCACGCCGGTGGCGTCGCTGAAGCCTTCGCCGTCCTCGTGCTTGAGTCCCTCGTGCTCGGTGAGGAGCAGACGCCAGAGAGGTTCGAGCGCGGTGCGGGTCTCCTCGCGTTCGCGGTCGCCCCAGCGCACGTCGAGGACGACGAGGGCCTTGGCCTTGCGGAGTCGGTCGAGGACGAGGTCCTGCTTGGGCCCCGGGGTGTACTCCGCGATCTCGATCAGTTCCTCGATTTCCTCGCGGAAGATCTCCTCGCCCGGCCGGTTGATTTCCAGGTCGCCGAACCGGTCGTCGGCGCGGAGCAGGGCGGCGGTTTCGCTGACCCGGTCCTCGCGTCGGGCCACGGACCAGGCCGGATCGATCTTCCGGAGGGAAGCCTCGAGCCGGGCGAGGTCCAGGGGCCGGGCGTCGGCCTGGATGAAGCGTTGGTAATGCGGCACGGCGTCACGTCGGGGAAAGGGGTGGCCAACGGGATTCGAACCCGCAACCCCCAGAGCCACAGTCTGGTGCTCTGACCAAGTTGAGCTATGGCCACCATAGAGAACGTTTCGCTGCCCGCAATGCGGGGATGGGATGATACTCCCTGCCTCGGCGGGGGTCAAGCGCTATTGCGCCGACGCCGGGGTCACCACGCCCGGAGGTAGTCGAGCATGGTGCGGACGCCTGCGCCGGTGCCGCCGGTCGGGTGGTACGCCTGTTCCTTGTCCGACCACGCGGTGCCGGCGATGTCGATGTGGGTCCAGGCGGGGCAGTCGACGAATTCGGAGAGAAAGAGGGCGGCCTTGACCGCGCCCGCGTCGCGTCGTTCGGAATTGACCATGTCGGCGACGTGGCTCTTGAGGGCGTCGCGATACGGTTCGAAGAGGGGCATCTGCCACATGTGTTCGCCGGACGCGGCGGCGGCGTGGAGGATGCGGTCGGCCTGTTCCTGGCTGTTGCTCCAGAGTCCCGAGATCTGGCTGCCGAGGGCGATGACGACGGCGCCGGTGAGGGTGGCGAAGTCGATGATCTCGTTGGGCTTGAGCCGGGAGGCGTAGGTGAGGGCATCGGCGAGGATGAGGCGGCCTTCCGCGTCGGTGTTGGTGATTTCGATGGTCTTGCCGTTCATGGCGCGGAGGACATCGCCGGGCTTGTAGGCGTTTCCGCCGGTCATGTTGTCGGTGGTGGGGACGATGCCGTGGACCTCGACGGCGGGCTTGAGGTGGGCGAGGGCGTGGAAGACGCCGAGGACGACGGCCGCGCCGCCCATGTCGTCCTTCATGGTGAGCATGCCTTCGGCGGTCTTGAGACACAGCCCGCCGCTGTCGAAGGTGATGCCCTTGCCCACGAGGGCGATGGTGCGGCGGCTGCGGCCCTTGGGTTTGTAGTGGAGGTGGATGAAGGCCGGGGGTTCGACGCTGCCCTGGTTGACGCCGAGGAGGGCGCCCATCTTCATGCGGCGGATCTCGGCCTTGCCGAAGACGCGGGCGGTGACGCCCTTGCCGGCGAGGGACCGGGCGGCCTTGCCGAGCGCGGTCGGGGTGAGGCTGCCCGGCGGTTCGTTGACGAGGTCGCGGGCGAAGTTGACCGCGGCGGCGACCGCCTCCGCGCGGCGCAGGCTGTCGCCGGACTGTTTCGCCGTGAGGCCGCCCGCGGAAGTGACGCGCACCTGGACCGGCTTGCGTTTGGCCGGCGGACGGGACTTGTGGGCGAGGTACTGGTAGCCGCCGAGGCGCAGGCCTTCGATCGCGGCGCGCAGGGCCCGGGCGGCGTCCTCGGCGCCCGTGCTGGCCGCCGGCGTGATCACGTCGATCGGACCATCCTCGAAGTCGCGCAGGCGGCGCGCGAGATGTCCGCCGGCGCGGCGCACGCGATCGAACGTGCTGCGCCCGCGCGAACCGCACCCGATCAGCAGGACGCGCTCGGGTACGCCTTTGCCGGTCCCGGGGGCGATCCACACCTGCCCCTCCTTGCCCGAGAATCCCTCCTGGCGCGCCCGCGCCACCGTCTTCGCGAGCGCCTTGCCCGAGTCGAACAGGTCGCCGACGGCCGGCACCTTGGCGTCGTGGACGATGAAGCAGGCGACCGTCTTCGCGCGCGCCAGCGCCTTTTCGTTGCCGATGGTGATTTTCATCTGCGTCTCCTCGGGGTGGAACTTCATCGGGAAGCGGGATTCTACTTCCCTGCCGGCGTGAATTCACGGAATTGTGGCGGCTCGGGCGCGTGCGCGAGTAGAATCGGCTTCAGCCCTTCCGCGGAGGACTCATGTCCCGGTCTTCTCCCGCCGCGCAGGCGCGCGCCATCGTCGAACGGCTGGCGCGCGCGTACCCGGACGCCCGCTGCTCCCTGAATCATCGGTCCCCGCTCGAGCTGCTGGTCGCGACGATCCTCTCCGCCCAGTGCACCGACGCGCGCGTCAACCTCGTCACCCCCGCGCTCTTCGCGCGCTACCCGAGCGCGCGCGCGCTCGCCGGGGCCGATCCGGCCGAGCTCGAGGAACGGGTGCGCACGACCGGCTTTTTCCGCAACAAGGCGAAGTCGATCCGCGGCGCGTGCAGCCTGCTGGTGGAAAAGTTCGACGGCCGGGTGCCGGCGACGATGGAGGAGTTGCTGACGCTGCCGGGCGTGGCCCGCAAGACCGCCAACGTGGTGCTCGGCACCGGGTACGGGATCGCCGCCGGCGTCGTCGTCGATACGCACGTGATGCGCCTGTCCCGCCGGATGGGGTTGACCCGGGAAGAGACGCCGGAGAAGATCGAGCGCGACCTGATGGCGGTCCTGCCGGCGGAGTCGTGGGTGAAGTTCAGCCATGCGATGATCCTGCACGGCCGCCAGGTGTGCCGGGCGCGGACGCCGGCGTGCGCCGCATGTTGCGTGGCGGACCTCTGTCCCTCGGCGGGCCGCTGGGAGGAAGGGGGCTCCGAAGCGGCGCCCCCGAAGGCGCGCGCCCGCGGCGGGAAGGGCCGGACGCCGGCACGGCGGGGATCGCCGAAGGCCGCGAGGCGCGCGGGTTCCGCGCGCGGGAGGTGAGGCGTGGGGATCGAATACGTGATCGAACAAGCCTGCCCGGTGCGCGATGCGCTCGGCGGCCCGCGCATGGTGCAGCTCGTGAAGTGGCGCAACCAGGCGCGCGCGGCGGTCGCCCTCCAGGAACGGAAGGGGGAGCCCAAGCCCCCCGCCGAGATCAAGATCCGGTCGGTGCTGCATACGCCCGAGGGGAAGACGGTGCGGGAGACCGATGCGCAGTCGCTGCTCGACGAGAGCGAACCCCTGCGGCCGCTCGAGACCCACTGTCCCCCATGCTGCGTGAACGTGGCGCAGGCCCCCTTCGGCTGTTTCGGCTCGATCGCCTACCCGATCCGGCGGGCCAGCGAGGAGGCCCTGCTATCCCTGCTGCCCAGGACGCTCGATTGCACGGCCGGGCAGTTCCTGCGTTCGGCGCTCGCCGATTTTCACATGGACGGGGCGCGCGCGGCGACGCTGCGCGGCCACGGCGGGCGGTTCTTCGAGTCCGCCGAGTCGGCACGGCGCGACTGGTCGGGCTGGTGGACGAAGTACTCGGTCGACTTCAACCAGATGTTCGAACTCATCTTCACGGGCGGGAAAATCGAGCCCGCGCACGGGTTCGTGTTGTGCCTGATCCTGGGGGTGATCGACCAGCGGCTCGATGCCCGCGAGATCGTCGGGCTGATGCACGACGCCGATCGGAAGCGCGAGATGCTCCTGGGCGCGTCGATGCCGCGGACGGGGGAAGGGGAGGGCGTCGCCCAGTTCGCGACCTTCCTGGAAGCGGTCCGCCGGGCGGCCGCCCACGAGGTCACGGTGTGGATCGACGCGTGACCCTCGAACGGGGCCGTCTCCCGGGTCAGCGGCCGGCCGCCCCGTGCTCCTCGATCCAGCCGCGCAAGGCCTCCAGCAGCATGTCGAGCGGGACCCCGCGACGGGCCGCCAGCCGCTCCAGGGTTTCCGGCCGCGGCAGGTGCGCGCCGCGCGAACTGCCCAGGTGGAACGCCGAAAAGACTTCGAGGATCGCCGGCCAGCGGTCGAGCAGCTCGCCGACCGTGGTGGCGGGTCCAACCGATTCCATGACCGTCATCTCGAGCGGGGGAACGCGATGAATCGAGCCGATGCCTTCCAGTTGCTGTGCGAGTATACGCAGTCCGACAGTCTGCGCAAGCATGCCCTCGCCGTCGAGGCGGCCATGCGCGCCTATGCCCGGAAATTCGGCGAGGACGAGGAGAAGTGGGGGATCACCGGGCTCCTGCACGATTTCGACTACGAACGCTGGCCGGACCCGGCCGACGGGCACCCGCGCAAGGGATCCGCGATCCTGGCCGAAAAGGGGGTCGCCGAGGACGTGCGGACGGCGATCCTCGGGCACGCGGATTACACCGGCGTCCCCCGGACGAGCCGGCTGGATCATGCGCTCTTCGCCGTGGACGAACTCGCCGGATTCATCACCGCGGTGACGCTGGTGCGGCCCTCGAAGTCGCTGGCCGACGTCGCGGTCTCCTCGGTGAAGAAGAAGCTGAAAGACAAGGCATTCGCGCGCAACATCCACCGCGAGGACATCACCCGGGGGGCCGAGGAACTGGGGATTCCGCTCGACGAACACATCGCCTTCGTCATCCAGGCCCTCCAGGGGACCGCGAAGGAACTCGGACTCGAAGGCTCGGCGGCGGCCGCGGCGCCCGGAGGCGGAGCGGCCCCGGACGCGCCCTAGCCCGGATTATTCATGAAGCCGCGCCAGCGGCTTCGTGAAAAATCCGCCC
>CAZWCX010000220.1:0-7992 GCA_964632945.1 uncultured Planctomycetia bacterium
GCGGATTTTTCACGAAGCCGCTGGCGCGGCTTCATGAATAATCCGGGCTAGGGGACCGGCGCGGACGGCGTCACGCGACCGGAAAACCCGTCTCCCCGTGGGGCGTCGCCTCGGCCGAAGCATCGCCTCGGTTTCCCGCGCGAGTCGCTGAACCACGGGCTAGGTCCAGGCGGGAAGCGTCGACCGGACCAGGGTCTGGATGGCGTCGTCCGCCGCGCGCAGGCGCAACGCCACGCGCCGGACGATGCCGCGGAGCACCTTGGCGCCCAGGGCGGGGTGCGCCTGGAAGAGGGCGTCGAGATCGGACTTGGCCATCACGAACAGAACGGTCCGGTCGGCGATCGAGGCGACGGCCGCGGTCGTGCGCGGCCGATCGTCGAAGAGCGCCAGTTCTCCGAACAACTGCCCGCGCTCCAATCGCGCCAGTCGGGTCTTCCCATCCGAGCGGACGAGGTCCACGCAGCCTTCGCGGACCAGATACAGGGACGTTCCCGGGTCGCGTTCCTTGAAGACCAGGTCTCCCTTCGCCAGTGCGGTCTCCCGCGCGATGCCGCACAGGAGGTCCAGCTCGGGATCGGCAAGTTGCGCGAAGATGTCGACCTCGCGCAGGAAGGCCCGCTTCTGCATCAGTCCTCCGTGGTTTTCGGATGCTCCCCTTCGCCCAGCTCGTCGTCCGGCGTGGTCACGGCGGCGCGGCCGCCGCCGTCGAGGGAGAGGGAGCGGGTGGCTCGTTTCAGGAACAGAACGGCGAAACAGGTGTCGGGCGCTCCGCCTCCCCAGGACCCGCCTTCCGTTTGCAGGGAGAGCAAAACCTCCGCCCCTTCCCGGTACCAATCGCGACCCGAGAATCGCCGCACGTCGCACAGGACGCCCGCGCGTTCGAGCGAGTAGAGGTAGTAAAAGTACCACGTGTCCTGCGGCCCGCCGCCGGCCGTCTCGCGTCCCGGGTGTTTCTTGACCGAGAACCGGCGCGCGAGCCAGGCGAGGCCGCGTTCGATCGACTTGTCGATGCGGGACTCGCGTTTCGTCGCCCGGGCGCAGATTTCGAGCGCCGCCACGCCGGCGCACGTCATGCTCCCGTAGGACGAGCCGTCGTCGTCGCCGGAGTAGCCCCAGCCGCCGCTGGCTCCCTGCGTTCCCAGGAAATGGTCCCGTGACCGATGCCAGGTCTCCGTCGGCGCCTGCACGTTCGCCAGACGGGCGGCGTAGAGGCCGAGCAGCGCGAACTGGGTGTTGGAGTTGTCCCCCGCGACCTGGCTCGCCGGCCGGCGGCGGCGCAGCGTGATCGGGGCGAAGGGGGTCGGTTCGCTTCCGGTCGAGATCTTCGGCGGCTCGCCGCCGCGGGTCGTCGCCAGGCGAAAGTCGCCGTAGGACCATTGACCGTTCATGCTCTGGTTGTCCACCAGCCACTGGGCGCAATCGGCGATTCGCGTCTGGTAGCGGATGCGGTCCAGGTGCACGAGTGCGAGCGCCGTCACGGCCACGTTGTACGTGCTTTGCAGCGGCGAATGGAGCAGACGTTCCAAGTTGGGCTTGAGCGCGGCATGATCGCGGGGCCATCCGCCGTGCAGCAACGTGAGGACGCGCAGTTCGGACTCCGGATCGGTCGAAGCGACGCCTCCCGCGCCCGCCACGCCGGCGATGAACTCGCAGCCGCGCCGGATGGCCTGGTCCACGCGTCCCTGGAACTCGGCGTCCTTGTCCTTTTCCTCGCCTCCGACAAGCGGGCTGCCGGCGAGGAGGATGGCCGGGAGGAGCAGGCGCGACAGGAGGACGAGGGGAGAGCGCATCGAGTCTTTCCTACTTTCGGGGCGACGGTCGCATCGGGCGGCCCGCGCCGGGGAGGCCGGCGAGGATCCCGCCGCCTTCCGCCTGAAGGGCGAGGGCGGTGATCGCGGTGGCGTAGACCCGGCCGCCGCTTCCACCCCAGGGCCCGAGCGGCGGCCAGCTCCCCTGCGCGCAACCCACGGAGACCTGACGCTCCAAAGCGACTCGCGCCAGGTCCGATTGCCAGGTTGCCTTCTCTTTGTGCGTGACGCGCGCCAGCGCGAGCGAGCCGAAAAACCAGCCGATCATGTCCGCTTCCTCGCCGTCCGCGCCCCAACTCGGGCGTTGACCCACGATCAGGGCGATCGATCCGGCGGGAGCCGTCGGGGCGGGGTCGGCGGAGCAGAGCAGGCGGCAGACCGTGCCGATCGCCGTGGTCGCTTCGCGCGGGGGGAACTTGTCGAGGCCGTCTTCCGGGCGCGAACCCAGATCGAGGGGCGACTGGTACCCGACGTGCCCTGAGGGGTCCGTGACGGTCTGCAGGAACCCGAGGACCCGCGCGAAGGCGGGGGCGGGAATCTCGAAGCCGGCCATGCGCGCGCGTACGAGAGCGAGGACGGCCCAACCGGTGACCGACGTGTCCGATTCGGTTTCGGCGGGTTTGTAACGCCAGCCGCCGCGCAGGGTCTGTGCGGCGAGGAGATAGTGGGTGGCCCGCTCGGCCGGCGCGCGCAACGCGGGGGTGCGTTTTTGCGCGTAGGCCTGACAGAGCGCGGCGGTGGCGATCGCGTGGGAGTACATGAACTTTCCGCGCGGCGGAGCGAGGGCCCCGTCGGGGGCCTGTCCGGCGGCCAGTCGCATGAGCGCGGCGCGGATCTCGGCGCCGTAGGGACCGTCGCCCTGGGTGTATCCTGCACCGAGAAACGCGAGCACGGCCAATCCGGTGATGCCCGGATCGTGGATCGCTTTCCCGGGTCCAATGCAGGCAGGATCTCCGCACGAGTCCGCGAAGCCCGCCGTGGACCACCCCCCTTCGGGGCTCTGGTGCTCCGCCAGCCAGCGCAGGGCGTTCTCGATCGCCTCGCGCCGGCCGGGATCGCCGATCTCGGCGCGGAAATCTCGCTGGTTGCGCGCGGAGGCAAGGCCGTCGGAGCGAAAACCGGAACTTGCGTGCATCGGGCCGGGGCGTTCCCAGGTCGGCGTCGTCGCGACGTGAGCCGGGCGCCCCAGCCACTTCGACGAAGTCGCGGTCGGGAGGTTTTCCCGCAGGTCGGTTTCGTGCGCGTCCTCGGGTGAGTCCGCGACCGGTTCGGGACGTCGGGATTGGAGCGCCTTGCGCCCGAGATCCGCATCGTGGGCCGAGAGTCCGACCACGAACGTCGCCGGAGTCTTGATGTACTGGTACGAAACGATGATTCCGGACAGAAGGAAGAGGATGGCCGCATGCGCGCCGAGAGAGAGCAGCCAGGCCGGGGCGTGCGCGCGTCGGCGCGGGGCAGAGTCGGCCGGCGCCGCCGGTGCGGGGGAGGGAGCGAAGAAGGCGGCCGCCGTGTTGATCGCCCCGGTGCGGACGTTTGCGCCCCCGGTGATTCGGCCTACCCTGGTCCGACCCGACTCCGCGGAGACGGTGGCGAGGTCGGTCTCGCCGGTCGGGAGTGCCTGCACGGGGCGGAACAGAGGAAGTGTGACCCGCACTCGGAGAGGGAGCGTGACCGGTCGGACGTCGGGGGTCGGTTCATCGGTCCCGGGCTCGACCGTGACCCCGTACGCGGGGGCTGGGGAAGCCATCGGGGGCGCCGCGGGCAGAGGGGAGACCGGCGCATCCGGGTCGACGGGCAACGGGGGAGCAAGACGGGCAAGGGAGTCGATGGGTGTCTGCGCTCCCACCGGCGCCGAGGCGCCGGTCGGCAAGGACTCCGTCCGCCGGGCCACCGGGCCGAAGGCGATGGCGGACGACATCGAAGCGGTCTCCGCCGGCGATGGCGATTCCATCCGCGGATCGTTCGTCACGGAGGAGAGGCCGGTCCCCGACCCCGTGTCCGATTCGGGAGGCAAGCCCGGGTTGCTCGCGTCCGCGATCGCGGGCTGGATTACGGACGGAGGGGCCAGGGTGATGTGAACTCCGATTTCCGTACGACCCACCCGGATCACGTCGCCGTCCTGGAGAGCCCGGCTGTGGACCTCCTCCAGATTGACCGTCGTCCCGTTTCGACTGTCGGCGTCGCGCAGGAGCCAGTGGCCGCTTCGGTACGTGACCACACAATGAATGCGGGAGGCCGAAGTGTCGTCGAGGGGGAGGACGCACTCACTGTCGCGCCCGATGGTGACGGTCCGGTCCGGCCCGAAACGAAAGCGTCGCTGGGAGTGGGCGCGCACTTCCAATTCGAGCATCGTGGGTGCCTCCGCGATCACAGCCCTCACCCCCGGATCGCAAATCACGCGCCCAGATCATCCATGCAATCCCACGTTGGACGTCTGGTCACGAAAAACCACCCAACTCGGTACTGAATCGTTGTTTCGAGAGTCGAGGTCCTGATGTAAAATGGTCGTGCGTACGTTCGAGGGACGCCTGGGGTCTGGTTCTGTCAACCAGGTTTACAGGGCAGATCGCCGCTCGGCGTTGAATCGTATCACGCGCTCGAATCCGGTGTCAACCGCACCCCCGTGTGGAGTTCGAGGATCATGAGCCTGCTGGGAAACATCTTGTGGCTGGTGGCGGGTGGACTGATTCAAAGCCTGCTGTGGATGCTGGGTGGGGTCCTCTTGTGTTGTACCATCGTCGGCTTGCCCTTGGGTCTGCAGGCGATCCGATTCGGCAAGTCGATGCTCGCGCCCTTCGGCAAGGTCTACTACGAGCACCCGGACGCGAACAGCTTCCTGCGGGTCGTGTTCAACATCATCTGGCTTCTGACGTTTGGCTGGAGCCTGGCGATGCTACACCTGGGTTGGGCCGGGGCCTGTGCGGTTACCGTCATTGGCATTCCGTTTGCGCTCCAGCACATCAAGCTGATCCCGATCGCCTTGATGCCGTTTGGGCGGGAGTTGCGCTCGGTCGACGCGGCCTCTTGAATCATGGTCAGGTGGCTCGTGCAATCTGTATCTGGTAAAAGGGTTCAGTCCGCATTTTCTCGAAACGCATGATTATTACTTGACGAGTCCAGCGAGCGGTATATAATTATGCACAGACCTGCGGCATCGATCAGTCGACCCGTTGGATGAGGCAAGCATGCCTTGCCTTTCTCCAAGCGGCGAGGGATTCGATGGACTTGGCGATAGACGCGTGTCTACGGAAAGGGCTGCCGATGACGAACCTGCAACCTCCTGGGAAGCCGCCCCGAGGGTTATCCACCCATCGGGGAGGGTTCTGCCACGCGCGGGCGGATGGCGGATTTTCCATGGTGGAATTGATGGCGGCGGCCGCCGTCCTTGCCATCGCGGTCATGGGGCTGATGGGGACGATTACCTACAGCATGAGAGCCGACATGGCCTCGGATGAGACGATTACGGCCATGCACGGCGCGCGTGAAATCGCCGAGGAGATCGGTTCCCTTTCAAGCACGGCGGACGTCCTGGCGCGCTGGAACAACGCAAACTTCGATGTCCCTGGCTTGGTGCCTCAGGCCCCGGGCGGTCGGGTAGGCCTCGTGACGATCGTTCAGACCGCGGTTCCGGCAACCCCTCCCGCCATCGCGCAGACGCTGCTGGACGTGCGGATTACGATTTCCTGGTCCGGCGCTCTCGGAAACCGAACGTATCAGATCCCGCTGCAGCTCACCAACCACTGAACGACGGGATGAGTGGATTCCCGGGTTCCGAACCGGCAAGCCTGTGGTGCCGGGTCGGCGGAGAGTCAGGGTTGTTCCAACAGGATGGGTCCCATGAGCCGACGACGAATGGAATCGGGCGTCACCCTGGTCGAGATGATGGTCTCGGTGGCCGTCCTGGCGATCCTGCTCTCGATCGTCATGACCATCCTGATCAGCACCAACAATGCGTACAACGCGGAGGTCGTCATCGTCGATCTGGAGCAGCACTCCCGTTGGGTGATGGATCGCTTCGTGGAGGACGTCCGGGCGTCCGTCGCGAGCACCCGCGTCATCAACGTGGTCGGGAATGACGTGACCATCTCGATGAGGCGAAACGCAGGCTACTTCGGCGGCGCCGTCCAGTTGGGAAACACCGTTACCTATCAGACCGAGATGTTTCCGGGGGAAGTGGACGACGGCGTGGACAATAACGGCAACAACCTCATCGATGAGCGCCAATTGGTGCGGATCGAGGGGGCGAGCCGCAGCGTGATTTCCCCCTGGGTGGAAGAGGGGGGCTTCGTGCTCGTCGATCGCGTTACGATGCTGGACGCCACCATCCGGTTGAGAAACATCGACGGCAACAACAATGTTCACCAGAGGACGATGAACGCAAGCGTGCAGTTCCGGAACCCGTAGGGACCGGCGCGGCGGCGAAGCGTGCACCGATACCCCAGGTTCTCGAAAGGAGTCTTCGCATGCGAGCAAGTCATCCGATTCACGCGTCGGGAACTCGATGTCGTGCCGGCCAGCAGGGCGTGGCATTGCTGATGAGCGTCATCCTGATCGTCGTGATCATGGGTTTCGCGGCCGCCCTGATGGTCACCTCCCGCTCCAATTCGGAGGACGCGACCGTCAGCGTCATGCGGGAGCAGGCGCTCGCGGAGGCCAATTCGGGGCTCATGGCCTCGATCGCGGAGATCACCGCGCGCAGGGACAACGCGGGCGACGGATGGGGATGGCTCAGCGCAAACTACGCGAACGGCAGCTATCGCGTGGTCTGCCAGTCGATCGGGAACGGCGAGTTCCGCGCGATTGCACGTGGGCAGACCAAGGAGGGCGTGCTTCGGTTCGTCGAGGCGGTCTTCCGTCCCGGCCCCCCGATTCCCGCCTCCGAGGCGGCTCTGGGATTCTACGGCCAGTCGATCGACGCCAAGGACAAGGCCAAGATCGAAATCCACTCCCATGACAACACCGGCAAGAGCGACGGCTTCGTGGACGATACGGTGAAGATCTCCGGATTCGATCCGAACGGACATCCCTCGAAGCCGGCCATCGGCGTAGAGGATCCGGATGCCCTCGCCAAGATCGCCGACAAGCTTGTCGACAACATCGAGAAAGGCAAGGTCTCTTCCAGTTCGCTGGAGGGGACCCCCATGGTCACCTATGTGGACGACGACGGCAGCACGGTCGATATCCCGATGCAGGAGATGCCCAATCCACGGCTCAACTCCGACTTGATGGAGGCCTTCCGCGGCCAGGTGTACGACGCGGTGCGGAACGGGCTGGTGCCGCGGGCGGACTACGTGATCAACAACCACATCGACGGCGGGACCTACCAACTCGGGACGGTGGCTGCGCCGGCCGTCACCGTCGTGGACGGCAAGGATCTGCACATCGACAAGGGGGCCACCATCAACGGCGCGGGCGTGCTGATCATCACCAAGGACTGGCACATGCATCACGCGACGATCAACTGGACCGGGACCGTGATCGTCCTGGGCGACTCCAAGCACAAGGATTCCAAGATCCGGAATCATCACGCGAATCTCAACATCAACGGCAATCTCCTCGCCATCGGCGGCGATGACGGGGCGGCCAGCGTCCACATCCACAATGACTCGAAGACCCCCGGGAGCGGTACCAACATCACCGGCGCGGTCATGGTGATGGCGGGCGGAGACAAGGACAAGGCGGAGTTCAAGCATCACCACGGAAACATGACCGTCGACGGTTTCATGGCGGTGTTCGGCCACAGTGCGAAGGTCAAGGTGGACGAACACGGCAGCAACAAGGGGTTGCGTCAGTTTACCGTCAACGGCTCGCTGGCGGTTGCCGTCCCGAATGCCGAAGCCAAGGGAGCGGAGAAACTTGAGGTCAAGCTCCACGGCAACGTCACGCTTCAATACGACAAGGAGAAGCAGGAAGCGGCCCTCAATGGTCTGTTGAACTTCACCAACCTGCTGCAACTTCCCCCGCAATACTACACCATCGTCTCGTGGCGTGAATTCCCGCAGAGTACGGGTCAGTCGGCCATGGACACCATGGCGGGCGCACCGGCGATTCCTGCGATTGGCGCGCCGACGCTCGGAGGCGGAGGTGCGCTGCCCGTCGGGGGTGGCGTTAGCATTCCGGGCGGCGGCGGCGGCGGCAGCGGCGGCAGCGGCGGCAGCGGCGGCAGCGGCGGCAGCGGCGGCAG
>CAZWCX010000221.1:0-6954 GCA_964632945.1 uncultured Planctomycetia bacterium
GATTTTTCACGAAGCCGCTGGCGCGGCTTCATGAATAATCCGGGCTAGCCCGGCCGGTCGTCTCCCTTCCGCGCCGGCAGGGCGCGGTGGCGGCGCAGGGCCTCGAGCATGCGCTGCATGTCGTCGGCGAGCGGGGCCTCGAAGCGCACGCGCTTCTTCGTGCTCGGGTGGTCGAACGCGATCGCGAACGCGTGCAGCCCGTGACGCTCCAGGAGCGGCGGCTGCGGCGGCAGGTCGACCGGCTTCTGCGGGTGCTCGAGTTCCCACTCGAAGATCGCGTCCTTGCGGCCGTACAGGCTGTCGGCCAGAATCGGGTGCCCGATCGACATGAGGTGTACCCGGATCTGGTGCGTCCGCCCCGTCTTGGGCAGGCAGCGCACGAAGGTGTAGTCCCGGAACCGCTCGCTCGCCTCGTAGTAGGTGACCGCGGGCTTCCCGTCGTCGCGCCGGATCGCCATGCGCTCGTGGTCGCGCGGGTTCCGGCCGATCGGCTTGTCGATCACGTCGGAGTCGAAACGCAGCATCCCGTCGACGAGGGCCAGGTACTCCTTGTCGATCGTGCGTTCCTCGAACTGGGCGGTCAGGAAGGCGTGGGCGCGCGCGGTCTTGGCCGCCACGATGATCCCGCTGGTGTCCTTGTCGAGCCGGTGGACGATCCCGGGCCGGTAGACGTCGTCGGTCGGGGCGAGGCTGCCGCAGTGGTGCAGGAGGGCGTTCACCAGCGTGCCTTCCCAGTGTCCGCAGGCGGGGTGCACGACGAAGTTCGGCGTCTTGTTGATCACCACGATGTCGTCGTCTTCGTGGACGACGTCGAGCGGGATGTCCTCGGCCTTGGTCTGCGGCTCGATGATCGTGGGGCAATGGATGACCAGGTGATCCCCCCGCTGCAGCGAGCGGCTGGCCTTGGTCTTCTTGCCGTTGACGAGCACGAGCTCCTCCCGGATGAGGCGCTGGATCAGGCTGCGCGACAGCTCCGGGATGCGCTTGGACAGGTAGACGTCGAGCCGCTGCTCCTCGGCCTTGGGGGTGGCGACCACGAACTCCACCGTGCGCAGGCGGGTGAGGTCGACCGTGACCGGCTTGACCATCTCCGGCGTCGCGGCTAGCCCGCCGCGCCCTCCCGCTCGTGCTCGGCGAACCAGGCCGCGGTCCGGCGCAGGCCGTCCACGAAGTCCACCGGCGCGGTGTAGCCGAGCATCCGTTCCGCCTTGGCGATGTCGGCCTCGGAGTTGAGCCGGTCCCCGGGGCGGTGCGGCGCGTAGTTCACTTTCGCCACCCGGTCGAGGACGCGCTGCAGGTGGTAGACCAGTTCGTTCAGCGCGCGGCTGCGGCCGCAGGCGATGTTGAAGGCCTCCCCGGATACGCCCGGGGCCGCGGCGGCGAGCAGGAACGCGTGAACGACGTTGTCGACGTAGGTGAAGTCGCGCCCCCCGGTGCCGTCCCCGAATACCGTGAGCGGCTCCCCGCGCCGCATCGCCTGGAGAAAGCGCGGGATCACCGCGGCGTACTCCGAAAGCGGGTTCTGCCGCGGGCCGAAGACGTTGAAGAGGCGCAGGATCACCGTCTCCAGGCCGAAGTTTTGCGAGAACGTCCGACAGTAGAGCTCACCGGCGACCTTGGAGACCGGATACGGCGCCTTCGGTCGATAGGGCAAGGTCTCCCGGTCGCGCGCCTCTTCGTGATCGCCATACACGCTCGACGAAGAGGCGAAGACGACCCGGCGGACGCCGGCCTGCCGGGCCGCGTGCAGCAGGTGGACGGTGCCGGAGACGTTGACCTCGTGCGTGGCGACCGGTTCCTTGAGCGATCGCGGCACCGAATTGAGAGCCGCCAGGTGGAAGATCACCTCCCGGCCGTCGACCGCCTTCGCGCAGGCCGCAGGATCGCGAAGGTCGGCTTCCTGGAACTCCAGACCGGGGAACAGGCCGTCGAGGTTGGTCACTCGGCCGGTGCTCAGGTCGTCGAACACGCGCACGTCGTGCCCGTCCCGGCACAATTGATGCACGAGGTTGCTGCCGATGAAGCCGGCCCCGCCGGTGACCAACACACGCACGCGTCACTCTCCAAGTCGCGAAGGGCGGCCATCCTAGCACGGGGCGGAGGACGCCGCAAGGGGAACGCAAGCGCCCCGGACCCGTCCACCCTGCGCCACGGCGCGCGCGGGGCGTCCCCCGGCTCCGCGGGGGGGCTGCCGGTGGCGCGACCCTGTTTGCGCCGCTCACGACCCCGCGGGCAGGGCCCCGAAGAATCGGCGCGCGTTCTCCGTCGTCCGGCGAGCGAGGTCCTCGAACGGGACGCCCCGCACCTCCGCCAGCCGGCGCGCGGTCGCGGCCACGTAGGCGGGTTCATTCCGCTTCCCCCGGCGCTCCTGCGGCGCAAGGAACGGGCAGTCGGTCTCGACGAAAATCCGGTCCTCCGGCGCCGCCGCGGCGGCCCGGCGCAGCGCCTCCGCCTTCGGATAGGTGAGGGGACCCGCGAAGGAAAGGTAGAGTCCCATCGCGGCGCACTCGGCCGCGTCCTTCTCGTCCCCCGAGAAACAGTGCATCACCGCCCGCACCGGCGCGGGCTCCGCGCGCAGAACCGCCAACACGTCCGCCATCGCATCCCGGCAATGGATCACGACCGGCTTGTCGAGCCGCCGCGCGAGATCCAACTGCCGCCGGAACGACTCGCGCTGGTGCTCCGGCGTGGCGCTGTCGCGATACCAGTCGAGCCCCGTTTCGCCGATCGCCACCACCCGGGGGTGGCGCGCCAGGGACTCGAGCCGGTCCCATTCGGCGTCGGTGAACGCACGCGAATCGTTGGGATGAATGCCGACCGCGGCCCAGAGTTCCGGGTGACGGTCCGCGAGTTCGACGCAACGCGCGTCGCTCTCGAGGTCGATCCCGATCGTGACGATCGCGTGCACCCCCGCCGCCCGCGCGCGCGCCAGTACGGCATCCCGGTCGGCCGAGAAGTCCTCCCAGGCGAGATGGGCGTGCGTGTCGATCAGCATGGAGCGACAGCCTAGCCGCCGCGTCCGATCGCGTCCAGGGGATTCCAGGACGATTGCCGCGGACCCCGACTCCGGGTAGAGTGGGGGGACGGCACCGATCGAAGGAGGGTCGCACGATGACGGAAAAAGAAGAACTCAAGCGGGCGATGAGCGCGTTCAAGAAGCGGCTCAAACTCTACCGCCAGGATGACGAGTCGCGCCTCGGCGGCCGCGGCCTCACCGCGGGACGGACGTCCGGCATCGTCGGCATCAAGCCGCCCGACGGCTTCCCGCCCGGCGTCTGGGAGGAACTCGTCCAGGCCGGCAAGCTCCGCTCGGAGGGCGGCGGGACTTACTCCCTCGTCCAGGGACCCACCCCCTCCTGAGCCGACGCCGGCGCGGGTCCACGATCCGAAAAAAACCGGGCCCACTCCGTTGCCGGAGTGGGCCCGGGCATTGCATCCGGTTGGGCGACGATGCCCGGGTGCGCATCGGGTCGCCGCCCCATTTCCGGATCCAATTGTCGTTTCCGTTGACGAGGGTGGGTATAGCAACGGGCGGGCCCGCGTGGAATGAAATGATGAATGTTCATATGTTGTTGTATACAAACAGTTTGCGTTCAGTCAGAAAAACCGCAAGCCCCCCGAAATCCGCCCGATGTCAACGCCCCCTTTGCGGGGGTGTCAAGCCCGTTGACAGAGCGTGAGCAGCTCCGGAGACCGGGAGGTCGGACCCCCGCAGGGGAGTCGTCCGGCGGCGGGGCCAAGCGCGGGGGGCCGGAAAGATTCAGGACGGAGGAAGCCGCCGGGGATACGGCCCGTGGCGAGTCGCCGCGGCGGAAGGGACGCGGGAAGCCTCGGCTCGCGGCGAGAGGGCGCGGCAGGGCAGCCGCGCCGCAGAAGTCTCAGTGGCTGCGGGCGACCACGAAGTCGGCCAGTGCTTCCATCGACTCTTTGTAGGTCGAGTCCGGCAGGACGGAGAGATGACCTTTGGCGCGCTCCACGAATCGGCTCGCCCGTTCCAACGAGAGATCGAGCACGTTGTGCTCGTTGAGCAGGCGGACGATGTCGCTGCGCTTCTCCTGCAATCCGTCGGACGAGATGAAATCGATGGCCTGGCGGCGCTGGGCCTCGTTCATCGATCCCAGCATCAGGATCACCGGGAGGGTGATTTTCCCCTTCAGCAAGTCGGTCCCCAGGGACTTGCCCATCGTGGCCTCGTCCCCGACGATATCCAGGTAGTCATCCATCACCTGGAACGCGACGCCGAGATTGAGGCCGTACTGATAGAGCGAATCGGCCGTAGCCGGGTCGGCCCCGGCGCAGAGCCCGCCGAGCTTGCAGCACGAGCCGAACAGCGAGGCGGTCTTCCGCTCGATGACCCGGAAGTAGTCGTCCTCGCCGATGCCGAAGTTGTACCGATTGTAGGTCTGCAGCAGTTCGCCCAGGCAGATGTCCTCGCTGGTCTGGGCCAGCACCTCCACGACGCGGCGATCCTCGATCGAGGCGCACACCGTGAACGCGCGGGCGAACAGGTAGTCCCCGAACAGGACGGACATCTCGTTGCCCCACCGGAAGTTGAGGCTTTGGACCTTCCGGCGCATCTTGGCCTCGTCGAGCACGTCGTCGTGCACGAGCGTGGCATTGTGGATGAGTTCCGCGACCACGGCGAGCCGGTAGTGGAGTTCCTTGACCTCTCCACACGCCTTGGCGGTGAAGAGAACGAGGCCGGGGCGCAGGCGCTTGCCCTGGAATTGAGAGATGTGGTCCACGAGTTCATTGATGATCCCGTGGCCGCTGGTCAGATATTCGCGGATGCGCTTCTCGACCTGCTCCATCTCGGACTGGATCGGGGAGTAGACCTGGGACAGGTTCATCCCCTTGGATCGGTCCACCGCCTGTGTCATAGGCCTCCGCCCTCGAGGGGGGTCGTCAGGAAGGGCGGGATTCTATCGCACGCCCTTGGGGAATACAACCAATTTGAGCGCCGGTAACGCCTGTTTGGCCGATCGGCGGTTGGTTTCCCGGGGAGTCCGGAGTGCTTGACAGAATCGACGCTATGCATTTGAATGGCAAGGGATTGGGATACGCTCGCCCACTCGCAGGCGCCGCTTCCGGGAAGGCCGGCCGTACTCCACTGGGGGATCCGAATGCCGATGGCGGGGGAGCGCTCGGGGAAGGACATCTGGGCCAAGTTCGAGGAGCAGGCCGGAAAGATCGGCTGGACTCTGGTCCGGGAAGAAAAGCCGGAAGGCCTGGAAATGGTCGGCTGGCTCCAGGACGGCTTCGGCAATGAAATCCACGTCGTCAAGCGGCTCGATGTCCAGGACCTCCGGCTCGTCGCCTACCTATTCTTCGAAGCCGAGTCGTTCACGCGCGAGATCCTCCTGCGCGTGGCGGAACTGTGCTGGATGGACGGCCTGACCTGGCGGTTGGAGAAGGACCCCGCCCGGCCGGAGTCGACGTTGCTCCTCGGCTTTCTCCTCCCGCCCGCCCGGATCAGCCAGGATCATCTCTGGTACGTCTTCAACGTCGTCATCTTCTGCGAATTCGGCATCCGGAAACTGATGCCGCAGCGCGGCGACCGCGAACTGAAGGCGATGCTGCACCGGTTCACGCGCAACTGGGCGCGACTCACGTCCCCGCCGGAGTCCGGCGCGACGCCGGCCGAGGTGACCTCCGGCGACGCGCCGTTCGCCGAGGGAGCGGTATCCGGGCTGACCGGAACCGTCGAAGTGCAGGAGCAGAGCCCCCGGTTGGTGTTGTACTCCCTGACCGATCCGAAGGGGGACCACTGTGTCGCCCTGTGCAGCCGGATGCCCGAGCACCGCGAGTTCTGCTGGTTGATTCCGGACGAAACCGACGTCTGGGACGACTTCGTCCGGCTCGGGGCGCACCTGTCGGGTCGGAAGCCGGCGAAGGTCCAGTACGTGTCGGTCGACGGCGGCCCGATCGAGAACCAGGTCGTGCGCATCCTCGGCGACTGGTCCCGCGACTGGAACTTCAGCGAGCAGATCTTCGAGGATTCGATCTTCATGGGCGTGGAGGCGCGCAAGCCGACCTTCCACCTCTATCGGATGCAGCGGCAGACCAGTTGCAGCTGGGTGCTTCACAACGCCTCGCTCTGCCACTCCCTGTGGGTGATGGACGAGTCGATGTACCAGGAATTCACGGATTTGATGACCCGCTGGATTCGGCGGATCGAGGTGGTCTGACCGGATCGCGGCGCCGGGAGCGCCGCGCGCGGTGGCGCCGCCCCGGGGCGACCCGGTGCGGCCCGGCGCGTCGGGGCGGCCGGGAGAACCCGGGCCGGCCTGCGCGGCTCGCGCATCCACCGTCCCCCTACGGCACCGATCCCTGCTCGCGCAGGATGCTCTTTGATTTCCCAACCTGCGAGGAACCCCACCATGGCGTATCGAGTCACGGTCATCCCCGGCGACGGAACCGGCCCCGAAATCATGGAGACCTCCCTCAAATGTTTCGAGGCCACCGGCGTGAAGTTCGAATGGGACTTTCAGAACGCCGGCGAGGACGTGATGAAGACGAAGGGGACCCCGCTGCCGGACGAGGTGATCGCCTCGATCAAGAAGAACAAGATCGCCGTCAAGGGTCCGATCACGACCCCCGTCGGGACCGGGTTTCGCAGCGTGAACGTGGCTCTGCGCCACGCCTGCGACCTCTACGCATGCCTCCGGCCGTGCAAGAGCTATGACGGCGTGCGCAGCAACTTCAAGAACATCGACCTGGTGATCGTGCGCGAAAACACCGAAGACCTCTACGCCGGCATCGAGTTCGAGGTGGACAAGCCGGAGACGGTCGAGTTGATCGGCTGGCTGGAGAAGAAGCAGCCGAAGAAGGTGCGTCCCGACTCCGGCATCAGCATCAAGCCGATCTCGCGCACCGGCACCGCCCGGATCGTTCGTTACGCCTTCGAGTACGCGCGCAAGTACAAGCGCAAGAAGGTGACGGCGGTGCACAAGG
>CAZWCX010000222.1:0-6912 GCA_964632945.1 uncultured Planctomycetia bacterium
GCCTGCGCCTTGATCACGCTACGCAGAGCAGGCTTTTTAGGATAGGCTCTTAGCGTCTTCCGGCCTCCGTGCTACCATGAAGCCTCGATGACGTCTTCCGCGCCCGGCTCCTGTTCGAGTCGATTCCTCCGGAGACCCCTTGCGCCATGATGAGCCAGCAACAACTGGAATGGTACCGCCGCATGACGCCGAAGGAGCGGACGCACCTGATGCTCGAGTTGATGGACTTCGGCTGGTCGATCCTGCGACGACAGGGGCCGGAGGCAGTGCGGGCGGCGCTCGAGGCCATTCGGCGCGAGCACGCCGCCTCGCGGGCCGCCCTCCTTGCGGGCCTCGAACGATGCAAGCAGCGCGATGGTACGCCCCCCGGCGCGTGAGCTGATCGAGCGAATGCGGCATCTCCACGAAATGCTCGCCGCCCGCGGCCTGCGCTTCGCTTTCATGGGCGGGCTGGCGATGAACGCCTGGACGGTTCCCGCGCCGACGTACGACATCGACCTCTGCCTGGAGCTAGGCGGGGAGGCCATCGTGGAACTGATGCGCGCCCTGGAGGCGGAGGGCTTCCTGCTTCCGCCGACCGCCTGGCTCGAAACCGTGGGCTCCGCGCAATTCCGCGAGTTCTCCGTCGCCTGGCCTTTTCAGGACGGCCTCATTCCGGCGGAATTCTATCTGGCGCTTCAGCCGTTCCAGAAGGAGACCCTGTCCCGCAGTCCCCTGGTGGAATTGGACGACGGCTTTCGCACGCACATCCTGACGGCCGAGGATCTGCTGATCTACAAGCTCATTGCCTGGCGCAAGAAGGACCAAGCCGCCATCCAGCAACTGCTGGCCGTCGAGCGCACGCTCGATTGGGCCCGAGTTCGTCGCTGGGCCGAAGCCTACCAGGTGAGCGACCGGCTCGAGGAAGCCGTGCGCGACGCGGGGCAAGGTTCGTGATTCGCGTCCGGACCGGGCTATTCGGCAAGCCCGTGAGCGAGGCCTTCGATATCCTGCCGACGGCCTCGAGGGCGGCTTCCAGGTCCTCGGGATAGACGTTCTTCCCGCCTTCCGTGTCGATCATGTTCTTGGTCCGGCCGACCAGCTTGAGGTGGCCCGCGGCGTCGAATTCGCCCAGGTCCCCCGTGCGCAACCAGCCGTCCACGATCGTCTCCGCGGTCAGCTCGGGCGCGTCCAGGTACCCCTTCATCACCTTCATCGTCGACACCAGGACCTGCGGCCGCAGGGTGCGCTGGTGGACGACCCCGCCGCCCATGAGCAGCGGCAGGAGGAAGCCGCGCATGAAATCGATCGCGTGATAGGTCGGCAGGATCGAGAAGTAGCTGTCGCTCTCCTCCATCGGGAAGAGGCGTCCGAGCGCCTGCGCCTGCTCGAGGTAGTTGGCGTGGGTGAGCATGCACCCCTTGGGCGCGCCTCCGGTCCCCGAGGAGTAGACGATGCAGGCGACGTCCTCGCGGGTGCGCGGGACGTACCGGAACGGCGCACGGGGCGCCGTCTCCCAGCGCTCGGCGGCGCCGAGGTCGGCCTCGGACGGGGCTTCGGCCACCAGGACGCGGACGCCGGCAAGCGGTCCCTGGGGCTCGCGCGGGAGGCTGCGCCAGATCGGCCACTCGGTCACGAGCACGCGCGGGCGGGCGTGGGCGAGCAGGGCCATCTGCTCCGGCGCGGTGAGCTTGTAGTCGAGCGGGACCAGGACGGCGCCGGCCCAGAAGGCGCCGAGTCCGGAGAAGATCCACTTCGACTGGTTGCCCATCAGGATCGCGCAGCGGTCGTCGGCACGGAGGCCCCCGTCCGTCAGCAGGGCGGCGAACCGCTCGGCCTCGGCGCGCACCTCGCGGTGGGTCCAGCGGCCGTTCTCCCGGTCGCGGTCGCTCTCGACCAGGGCGACGTTGCTCTTGAACGGGACGAAGGCGTCGCCCAGGGCTTCGCCGAGGCAGGAAAGCCGGGACAGGTCGAGCATGGGTTGCGCCTTCGGGGGAACGCGGGGACGGGGGACGCGCGGTCAGCGCCGCTTGCGGATGCACGCCGCCAGGGCGGTGAACGTCTTCACGCCCTGGAGCTCGTAGTCGGGGATCTCCACGTCGAACTCCTCTTCGAGTTTGCTCAAGAGCTCGAGGGCCTGGATGCTGTTGATCCCGAGCTTCTCGAAGAAGTCGTCCTCGGGCTGAAGCCGGGCGGCGTCCGCCGAGAAGCGCTTTGCGGCGAGCGAGATCAACCGGGTCAAGGTGTCGTCGGCATCGGGCATGGCGGGGCTCCCGCGCGTGGTCAGGGGAGATACGGTCGGACGTCCTTGCTTTCGACGAAGCGGCGCAGGGACTCGACGACGGTCGGGTTCTTGAACAGCCGGAGGAAATGCTCCTTCTCGAGCGCGAGGTCCGCGCTGGGGAGGGGCTTCAGGAAGCGCTTGGTGGTGACGGCGGCGTCGCGGTCGAACTTGACCGCCTGACGGGCCATCTGGCGGGCGACGCCGAGGGCCTCGCCGGGGGCGACCACCTGGCTCACCAAGCCGAGGGCGCCGGCCTTCTTGGCGTTGATGCTGCGCCCGGTCAGGAGCAGGTCGCGCACGACCGCGTTGCCGACGTCGCGGCGCAGACGCGGGATGCCGCCGAAGCCGGGCAGGATGCCCAGGCGCAGCTCGGGGAAGCAGAAGCGCGCGGTGCGGTTGGCGACCAGGAGGTCGCAGGTGAGCGCCAGCTCGAAGCCGCCGCCGAAGCACACCCCATGCACGACGCCGATCGTGGTCAGCGGCAGGAGGTCGAGCGTGTCCATCACGCGGTGAATGCGGTCGAGGAACCGCCGCATATCCGGCTCGTGGGTCTCGGGGGGGGCGGGAGAGGATCCCGGCGTAGAGCTCGCGCAGGTCGGCGCCGGCGCAGAACCCGGTCTCGAGCCCGCTGTGGATCACGACCGCGCGCCCGCGTTCCGGATCGATCTCGGCGAGAAAGCGCTCGAACCCGTCGAGCATGCGCGTGCCGATCTCATTGCACGGTTCCTGCCGGAGCACGAGCTCGTAGACGCCGTCGGCGAGGGTCCACTCGATCATCGGTAGAGCTCCGCGAGGGCGTCCTTCCATTCCCTCGTTCCTCCACTGGCGCTGGGCGCGGAATCTGGCTCCGTGGCGCGGGTGGAGCGCATCGGAGCGATGGGCAGAAGTTCCGGGTCGGGCACGAGTCCTCGCCAAGCCGTCGGTCTCGCTACCGCATCGCGGGAATCGCCGACCCGTTGGCGATGCAGCGCTTGCAGATAGGTGCCTTGGAGGACCCTCGAAGTCGGCTGCCCTCGGTTCGGACGACCCAGCAAACCTTGCCGGTGGTGCCTTCGGTGTGGAGTTCTCGACGAGATAGGTTGCGCCGAGTGTGGTGCATCAGCGTAACCGTCCAGTGAATCGGTTCTCCAGACGCGGATTCTGGCAGGGCACTTGCGCGGAGGATCGCCCGGACCGTACAGCGTTCGGCGGGAACCCGGGTCAACCGCCCGCCGCAGCGCAACTCGTGTCATTGACTACTCGGCGGGGCACGACGCTGCGCGCGGTTCAGGACCGGAGTCGAAAGCCACCGACCCCCGACGTCCCGACTACCCAACGGGGAGCCGGAGCCGCACTGGCGTCCTCGCACCCGCCGTGATAACATGTCATGCGCGATTCTGATTCGCCGTCCGGGAACTCATTCGATGCATGCGCTACCTGCGCCTCCATACATCATCTGGTCTTGCGATCCGAAGCAGCTCAATTCCCGGGATCCTTGGACCCGGCGCTCGTGGATCGGCGAAGTCCTGGTCCATGGCCGATGGGAAGTGGTGCGCCGGTTGGACTGGGAGGAGGTCCGTCGGCTCCTGCCCGGGCTTCGGTTGCCCGCGCGCGCTCGCGAGCTGTGGGAGTACTACTTTGCCATGGCCGGGAATCGTCCTGACGGCGGTCCAGCAGGAAGCGCATAGCCGGCCGTGCGTCTGCTGGACCGGGGACTCGATACCTGAAGGCGGGATCTCTGTTCGGGCCCCCGCCCCATGCCGAGGCCTCCATGCTGGTCTACTGCCTGGCGTGCGAGAGCGTCTTCGAGCCGGAGGAGACGCCCGACGACGTCATCGTCCTCTGCCTGGACTGTGCCGGCAAACCCGCCGCGATCACAACCGAGGCCAGATCCGCCGACACGGTCCGCGCGCGCTGCCCCGCCTGCGGGTACTCGAAAGACATCGCCCGCTCCCGCGCCCTGGAGGAGGTCCGTTGCGCAGGCTGCGGCGTGGTGTTCCCGGTCCTCCCGCCGCCGGCAGAGGAGGCCGCCGGCGGCCCGGAGGCCTCACCGCCGCCGGCGCCCGCGCCGCACCAGCGCGCCGCCATACTCGCGCCCACGCCCGAACCCTTGGGCGGGCTGCCGAGATGGGCCTTCGCTCTCAGTCTGCTGCCCCTGGCGTGGATCATGCTGTTTCCGCCCCCGTCGCTCCGCGATCGAGTCGAGGCCATGCTGGAGCGCGATCCCGCGCTGCTCGAGCGGGTCCAGGCCGCCGCGAGCGAGACAGAGTACTTCGACGCCCTGCCCGATCGGCGCATCGAAGGCGCACTGCTCGCCTACGATTCCCGCATGCACTGGACGTTCGCCGCGGCGTCGGCCGTGCTCGGCGCCGCCTACTTCGTCCTCTGCTGGCCTGCGGGCCGGGCCCTCCGCCGCCACGCCATCGGGGTGGCGGCGTTCACTTCCACCGCCGGCGTCCTCCTGCTGCTCCTGGTCCAGTTCGTCGCCGAGGTCACCCAGGGGGTCGTCGTCACCGGCGGCGGCCTCACGGTCTTCTTCTGGGCCGTCCTCCGATTCATCGGCTTCAGCTACCGCGCGGCCATGGACCCCAACAACGGTTTCCTGGCCAGCCTGGGCGGTTTCACGTTCGGCGTCGGTCTGTGTGAAGAGATCTGCAAGAGTCTACCCCTGGTCGCCCACATCCGCAGCGCCGACCGCGGCCTGGACTGGCGCGGCCTCGTCTTCTGGGCCCTCTTCAGCGGACTCGGATTCGGCGTCGCCGAGGGGATCCTCTACGCCGCCGACTTCTACAACGGCGTCCACGGCGCCGCCGTCTACGTCGTCCGCTTCATCCCGTGCGTGGCCCTGCACTCGGCATGGACCGGCATCACGGCCGTCTACCTCTACCGCTCCCCCGACGCGATTCTGGGTATCAACGCATGGTACGAGTGGTTCCCCGCGGTCTTCTTCCCTGCCCTTCCCAGCATCCTGCTGCACGGTCTCTACGACACGTTGCTCAAGCGGGACCACGAAGTGACGGCGATGCTCGTGGCCGCCGCCAGCTTCGCCGCGTTCCTCCTGCTGGTCCGACGGACGCGACACCGGCAGGAGGAAGCCCGCGCGCGCGCGGCCCGGGCGTGCGCGCGGTAGTGGCGCTCGGATACCGCAATTCGTTTTTCATTGCGCTTTCCGCCTTCCTTCCCGTCGGATAGAATGCACCGGTGAGGCGAACGATGGCTTGGAAGACCGCGATCGATCAACTGCACGAGGAAGCGGCGCGCGCTCGGGAGATGAGCCCCGAGGCGCGGCTACAGGCGGCATTCTCGTTGCACCGGTTTGCGATCCGGCTTCTCCTGGACTCTGGGGGTCTGAGCGAGAAGCTCGACATCCTCGGCAAGGTGGAAGAACAGGGCAACTCGCGGGTCCGAGAGTGGATTCGGAGGAACTGTGCCGGATGACTCCCTCCTCCTGCCGGGCGGAATCGAGGGCGCCTTCCTGTCCGCAGTCGATACCTTCGAATCGGCGGGGGTCTCGTACGCCGTCCTCGACGGGATCGCCGTGATCCTGCATGGCGTACCGCGCCTCACGATCGATGCGGACTTCGTGCTCGGAGTGGAACGAATCGCGTGGCCTCGCTTGTTGGCAGCGCTGGAGAAACGGGGCTTCGCATACGGCGCTCGCGGCGAACCGCCCCGGACGCAGATCGACGCCCTGAAGGACCTGAGCGGCGACTCCATGACCTGCATTTGGTCGGCCGGCGTGCGAGTCGATCTCCTTCAGGCCTCCGATCCGCTGCACCAGGAAGCCCTGCGGGAAAAGCAGCGGATCCACGCGTTCTCCCGTTCGATCGCCATCGTCCGTCCGGAGCATCTCGTCCTGACCAAGTGGATCGCGGCGCGGCCGAAGGACCTGCTGGATGTGGACGGGGTGATTGCCGCGCAAGGCGCCCGGTTGGATCTCGCGCGCATCCGGGCCTGGCTACCGGCGATCGAGCGATCCGGCGGCTTGCCCGGGCGCGACTTCGAGGAACGAGTCGAGCGTATTCGCGCCTCCGGGTGAAGGACCAGCGGGCGTCGGTTCGGACCCAGGCCGCCGTCCGCGCGGTTCCGGTCGTCTGCTGCAGCACGGGCGCTCGGCCCGCCGCCGGGATTCGCCGGGTTGGCGCCGGAGTCCCCGCGCGCAGCGCGCGGCGCTCAGTAGTGGAACACCTTGCCACCCTCGATCGTAGCATCCACGCCCAGCGTGTCGTTCGAGTAGGTGACCATGTTCTCGAGGTAGTACTGGAACTGATCCGGGTCCTGGTCGCGATAGAGCATTTGGCAGGTCTCCGTCGGCTTCGGGAACGGGTCGTGGAGATACTCGCGACCCGCTGCGTCCGTGCCGATCAGGATGGCGTGGTCCGTTCGTATCCAGCGAACTGAGCACGACCTCGCCGGGCTTCAGGTCGTCGGTGATCCACTGCTGGAACTCCAGTCCCGCGATGCGGGGCCGCGATGCGAGTGATCTCGGTCATCGACGACGAGGAGGTCGGGCACGAGATTGTGCACCGTCTCGACCTGCTGCCCGAAGACCGAGCGCGGTCGCCGCCCGAAGCGTCAACGCCCGCTCCGGAGGAAGACGGTCACGGGGCGAGGGTGTCACCGCCGGTGGTCCACTTCCCGTCCTTCTTCAGCTTCGCGGCCTCGCTGGA
>CAZWCX010000223.1:0-6904 GCA_964632945.1 uncultured Planctomycetia bacterium
ACGGAGCCGGATTGTTCGCGAACAGCGAAGCTGCTCGCGAATAATCCGGGCTAGACGTCGGGCAACCGCGCTTCGCCCGGAGGGCAGGCGGGGAGGCCGCGGGTGGCTCGTGCGGGAGCCTCCCAGGTGGGTTCGGTCCCGGAGGCATCATCTAGGCGTTCCGCGAGATTGCTGCGCGTCGCGCGCACCGCTTCCTTGACCGCGATTTCGCGCCGGGATATCATCGAGCGGTGCGTGGAGAGAGGAGCGTGATCATGGACGTTCATCAGCGTCCCAAGCGGCTGCGCAACCCGGCTCGGATCACGCTGCTCCTGCAGGGGAAGCCGGCCCTCACCGGCATCATGCGCGACGCGGGAGTGGCCGGATTTCATGCCTTCGTGAATCCCCTGCCGGACCCCCAGGACCCGCGGCTGTCCGCGGAGTCGATCAGCCGGACGACCTTCATCGCCCTGGAAGAGATCATGCGCGACTTCGAGTTGGAGGCGCGCATCCACGACGAGGCCTCCCTGGAGAATCTGGCGGTCCGCGTGCTGCGCGTGGAACCGTCCTGGGAGGCGGGATTCGCGCTTT
Organism: uncultured Planctomycetia bacterium; assembly: GCA_964632945.1. Classification (GTDB taxonomy): domain Bacteria; phylum Planctomycetota; class MHYJ01; order WSZJ01; family CAZWCX01; genus CAZWCX01. The sequence goes on from CAZWCX010000223.1 coordinate 571, forward strand.
TCGTTGCCGCGCGGTTCGGATTCATGAAGCGGGAAACGCGCGACCGGCTTCGCCAGTGGCTTTCGAGCCAGGACGGCGGCGGAGCGGTTCAGAAGAGCACGAAGCCCGAAGAGGAGATGTTGTGGCCGCAGTTGCACGAGAAGGGCGACGACATCGTCGTGACCGTGCCGGCGCGCTACTACCTCATCCCGCATCTGCGCGAAATGTGCGGACGGCTGGCGCATGACGCCGGCCTGGATGACCTGGCTTCGTACCAGGTGATGGTGGCCGCCGACGAGGTGATCACCAACGCCTTCAAACACGGCAGCCCGATGTATGGGACCAGCAAGATCCAGATTCGCGTGCACATCGACCGGCGGGGCTTCTGGCTCTACGTGCGGGACGAGGGCGGAATCCCTTTCGACGTCGAGGGATATCGCAACAAGGATGTGCGTCGTCCGGAGGCAGGGCACCGGGGGATTCACCTCGTGTCCCGCTTCACGGATTCCTGGGACGTCACCACACAGCCCGGAAAGTCCACCGAGTTCTCCTTCTTCAAGGCCCGTGAACATGACGACGGGAGAGCCCCGGGCCAGGTCGAACCGGCCGTACGGAAGGAGCCGTCATGACGGCGCACCACTTCGAGTATCGGGTTCGCCCGGATAGCCCGACCAACTCGCGATTTTTCGAACTGAGCGGGATCCTCGATTCGTCCAAGGCGGTCGAACGCCTGGCCGAGGATCTTCGCAATGAGACCGTGCGCCACCTCGTCCTGGACTTTTCGCACGTGACGTACGTCAACTCGACCGGATTCGGCGTGCTGATCGTCCTGGTGAACGAGCTGCGCGAGGGCGGTCGCGAAATCTACATCACCGATCCCCACCCCCGCGTGCGCGTGGTGTTCGAGCAGTTGGGCGGGGACGAGCTCCCGGTCTTCCGCTCCGGAGACGCGCGCGCGAAGATCGTTGCGTCCGGTGCCGTTTCCCCTCCCCCCCCGCCGATCGGATCCTAACGGGGCTTCAACCGGGACCTCCTGGGTTGGTCCGGTCGTTTTTCGCGCCGGATTTCTTTGCCTGTCGTCGGCGCCGCACCGGGGCACCGCCTTCTCCTCGCGACCGGCCGGGGGCGAAAATCGCCGCGGTCGAACCCAGGACGTCAAGACGGAGGACCCACGAGGAACTCCGGAATTTTCGATTCCGGCCCCGGTATCCCCCTTGCGTGCGCGAAGCGTCTCGCCGCACCGCCCCATCGTGCGCCGCAGGAGGTGTTTCCCATGCGCGATCGCGCCATTCCCCGGATCGTCCTGGCCGTTCTCCTCGCCCTCGCCGCGCCGCGCGCCGCAGCCCAGGGAATGATCGTCGTCGGCGGACCCGGCACCGGGACTTCGGCTTCACCCGGCCTGACGCTGCGTCTGCACAGCGTCGACGTGCGCATCCATGACCAGGTCGCCACGACCCGCATCACGCAGGTCTACCGAAACGACTCCGGCGCGGACCAGGAAGCCGTCTATCTCTTCCCCCTGCCGCGTGGCGCGGCCATCTACGACTTCGCGATGCTCGTCGGGTCGAAGACGCTGGAGACGCGGCTCCTCCGCGCCGAGGAGGCGCGCCGGATCTACGAAGACATCGTGCGCCAGAAGAAGGACCCGGCCCTCCTCGAGTTCGTCGGTCGCGATGCGATTCAGGCGCGGATCTATCCCGTTCCTGCCCAGGGGGAGCGCCGGATCGAAATCACCTACTCGCAGGCCCTTCCGCTCGACCAGGGCCTGGTTCGCTATTCGGCCGCCCTGGCGGTCTCCGGGTTCACCTCCACGCCGGTCGAGTCGGTCGCGGTCCGGGTCTCGATCGACTCCGCCCACGCCGTCAAGGCCGTCTACTCCCCCTCCCACCCCATCGCCGTCCACCGCGACTCGGATCGCCGCGCGGTCGCGAGCTACGAGACCCATCGCACCGTGCCGGACCGGGACTTCGAGCTCTGCTTCGGACTCTCGGAAGAGGCTCTCGGCCTGCACCTGCTGACGTATCGCGAGCCCGGCGAGGATGGGTACTTTCTCATGATGCTCGCGCCGCGGTTCGAGGTTGCCGAGTCCGATCTGCTTCCGCGCGACGTGGTTTTCGTCCTCGACACTTCGGGAAGCATGCAGGGGGACAAGATCCGCCAGGCGCGGACGGCGCTGTCCTATTGCGTGCGCAGTCTCCGGCCGAAGGACCGATTCAACCTGCTCGCCTTCCATACCGCCGTGCAGGCCTTTGAAAACGGGCTCGTGCCGGTGACGCCGGACGCGGTCGGGCGAGCGGTTTCCTTCACCGAGGGACTCGAGGCGCGCGGCGGCACCAACATCCAGGCGGCATTGCGCAGCGCGCTGCGGATGCTCGAGGACCGGAGCCGGTCTTCGATGGTCGTGTTTCTGACCGACGGCCTGCCGACGATCGGCGAAACCGACCTGGCCGTCCTGGAGAAGGAGATCGGCCGCGAAAACGCGCGCGGCGCGCGGTTGTACGTCTTCGGCGTGGGCAACGACGTGAACACGCACTTCCTCGACCGCGTGGCGGCCGGGAGCCGCGGACTGGCCGAATACGTCCGGGAACGGGAAGCCATCGACGTCAAGGTCACCTCCTTCTTCGCCAAGATCTCCCATCCCGTTCTCGCCGACGTGACCCTCACCGCCTCCGGGGCGCACGCCTACGACTTCTATCCGCCGGATGCGCCGGATCTCTATCGGGGGGCGCAACTGCTGCTCTTCGGCCGCTACCGCGGGACCGGTCCGGTCCGGGTCGTCGTTCGCGGGAAGGTGGAAGGACGGGAGCGGGAATTCGTGTTCGAGCGCTCCTTCCCTCCCGCCGACCTCCAGGATGCCTTCGTGGCGCGGATCTGGGCCTCCCAGAAGATCGGATTCCTGCTCGACGAAATCCGCCTGCGCGGTCGCAGCCGGGAACTCGTGGATGAAGTGATCGCCCTTTCGCGCCGGCACGGGATCATGACCGAATACACCTCCTTCCTGATCGACGAGGACGGGACGGCTCCTGCCGCCGCGCTGCGCGCCGCCGCGCTCGACAACTTCGATCGCGCCTTCCGGGAACAGAACGGCGACTGGGCGATCAGCCAGTGCCAGAACGGGGAGAACTACAAGCGCAACGATAATGTCGCGGGAATCAACGTGATCCTGGACCGCGCGGGTTACGCCCAGCGACTCGAGCGGGTCCGCGCGGTCGCGGGCAAGGTGTTCTATCGCCGCGGAAATGCCTGGGTGGACGTGGAAGCCCTCGGCCTTCAGGTCGGCGAGGTGGTGGAGAACTTCAGCCCGCGTTACTTCGAATTGACCGGGAGCGAGGAGCAGTTCAACTTCTATCAGGCCCTGGGCGAAGAGGTGATCGTCAAGCAGGGGAATCGAGTGATCCACTGCCGCTAGGCCGCGGACCCGGGTCCCCGGGTCCCCGGATCCCCGTGGCCCCGGGGGGAGGCGCACCCCTTTCCCCGGCCCGCGGGGGGCGGGTCACCGGATCCAGACGGTCTTGAGGTTGAGGAACTCCAGCATGCCCGAGCGGCCGAGTTCCCGGCCGTAGCCCGAACGCTTGACGCCGCCGAACGGGAGTCGCGGGTCGGACTTCACCATGCCGTTGATGAACACTCCGCCCGACTCCAGTCGCGCGGCCAACCGTTCCGCGCGGGCGAGGTCGGCCGTCCAGACCGAAGCGCCCAGACCGAAGGGCGACGCGTTGGCCAGGCGGATCGCCTCCTCCTCGTCCCCCACCGGCGTGACCGCGGCGACCGGCCCGAAGGTCTCTTCGTCGAAGGCGGCCATGCCGGGCAGGACGTCCGCCAGCAAGGTCGGCGCGTAGTACCATCCGGGCCGGTCCAGTCGCGCGCCGCCCTCGAGAAGGCGGGCCCCCCGTGCGACCGTCTCCCGCACCTGCCGATCGAGGTCGTCCACCAGATCCGGACGCGCCAGCGGCCCCAGCTCGACGCTTCGGTCATAGGGATCGCCGACCTTCACCGCCCGGATCGCGGCGGCGAACCGCTGCTCGAACTCCGCGAGAACCGGGCGCTCGACCAGGAAACGCTTCGCGGCGATGCAACTCTGCCCCGTGTTCAGGATGCGCGCTTTCACCGCGACGGGGATCGCCGCGTCCAGGTCGGCGTCCGCGAACACCACGAACGGATCGGAGCCGCCCAGCTCCAGAACCGTCTTCTTGATTTCCCGTCCCGCGACCGCGGCGACCTTGCGGCCGGCCGGCTCGCTTCCGGTCAGCGTCACCGCCCGCACCACCGGATCCGCGATCAACGACTCCACGCCGGAGGCCGGGACCAGGAGTGTCTGGAACGTCCCCGCGGGAAAGCCCGCCTCGCTCAGGAGCGACTCGATGGCGAGCGCGCAACCCGGAACATTGCTCGCGTGCTTGAGCAGGGCCACGTTGCCCGCGGCGAGCGCGGGGGCGCAGAAGCGAAACACCTGCCAATACGGAAAGTTCCACGGCATGACGGCGAGGACGGGCCCGAGCGGATCGTGGCGGACGTAGGCGCGCGACCCATCGGAGGTCGCGGGTTCCGGGGTCAGAAAGGCGGCGGCATGCTCCGCGTAGTAGTCGCAAACCCAGGCGCACTTTTCCACCTCCGCCTCCGCCTGCGCGATCGGCTTTCCCATCTCCTCGGTCATCGTCCGGGCATGGCGGGACGGGTCGCGACGGAGGCGTTCACCGGCGCGGCGCAGCCGCGCGCACCGTTCCGCGACCGGAGTTTCCCGCCAGGCGGCGAAGGCCGCTTCCGCCTTCGTCAGTCGAACGCGCACCTCCTCCGCCCCATGTTCCTCCACCGTCCGCAGGAGCCTTCCGGTCGAGGGTTCGATCACGTTCATGGGCATGGGAATTGTTCTCCGGACTGGTCGGGGGACGGCATCGGGAAGCGGGGTCGGGATCTCCCGGTGGGCATTATGGGCCGGAGAAAAACCCAAGTCAAGCGACCCCCCACGGGCGGCGACGCTTGACGTCCCCCGGGGGGCGACCGCTACTCTACAGCGCCGGCCGGCGGGGTCGGGAGTGCCGTCCGCGGCGAGAACCTGCCCGATCCAGGGCCGAGGATGCTTCGACGATCATGAGCACCGATCCCCCCGTGCCCGGCGTCCCCGACGCGGAGGTTCCCGCCGTCTCCCTGCCGCCCGGTTTCCGGACGCGACTGCACCGCATCGCCGGACTTCTGCTCGCCTGCGGACTGGCACTTCACCTGCGACTGGCGCCGCGGGCGGCATGGATCGCGGAGGAGCCGTTCCGGATCTGGGACGCCGATGCCTGCCTCCACCTCCGCAGGAGCCTGGTGCTGCTTCAGCGGGGGCTGCTGCCCGACTGGGATGCCTGGAGCCGTTTCCCCGAGGGCCATGCCCCCTATTTCATGCCCCTGCTCGATCACCTTGCCGCGGGCCTGTGCCGGCTGTTCGGTCTGGGAGCCGCAGACGAAGTCGAGGTGGGCCGGTTGGTGGCCTGGCTTCCCCCGCTGCTGGGGACACTGACGCTCCTGCCGATTTATGCAATCGCCAACCGGTTGTTCGGTCCGGTCTGCGCCTTCGGCGCGGCGGTCGCCCTGGCCGTGATGCCCGGCCACGTTTCGTACACCGGCTACGGGCGTCTGGATCACCATGTTCTGGAGGCATTGCTGGCAACGGGCCTGGTGGCGCTGGAGACCTGCGGGGGGGCGCTGGACCGGCGCGTCTGGCTGCGCCCCCTCCTGCAGGCCCCGCTGCTGGCGCTGCTCCTCCTCTCCTGGAACGGCGCGGCGCTCTATTTCATCCTCTTCGGCGGGGTCGCCGCGCTCGCCTCGTGGCGCAGCCCTTCCGCGGAGGCGTCCCGCGTCCCCCTGAACGCGACGCTCGCGTTTCTCCTTCTCCTGCCGCTCCTCGCCCTGATCGTGCCGCGGTTTCCCTGGTGGAACGAGGGACAGACGAGGTTCGACGCTCCGTCCTCCTTCCATCTCTGGTTGGCGGTCATGGGGGCGGTTGCCTGCGGTTCCGTCGCGGGCCTTCTGCAAAGGTGGCCCGCCGGACGCCCGGGAGAGTCCCCGTGGCTTCCCTGGCAGCGCGCGCTGTCGGCCGCCGCGATCGGCGCGGTCATCGGTGCGGCGGCCCTGCTGTTTCCCGGCGCGATCCGTCAGGCCTTCACCGACATGCCGGGATTCGTCTCGCTGGCCGTCAATCGGTTGAACATGGAGGGCCGGTCGATCCTCCACCAGTGGACCTGGAGTTTTTCGCAGTACTCCACGCTTTCCTTCCTCCTTCCCGCCGCGGTCGTCTGGGTGTGCCTGGGCGCGGAGGCGCGGGGGGTGCGTCGCGGCGGGCTGTGGACCTGGGCGGGATGGACGCTGGCGGCCT
>CAZWCX010000224.1:0-6766 GCA_964632945.1 uncultured Planctomycetia bacterium
GAAGGCGCGCGGGCCGGGGGGGCGGGGACGGCGGGGGGCGGCCGGCGGCGCGTGGATGGCCGCTTCGGCCACCCCGGGGCGGAAGCACCGCTGGGCGTCACGGGTGCGGCGCGCGGAGGGGGACGCGCGGTACGAGCCCTGGTCGCGCGGCATGCGCCTACGCGCTTGCAGGGGGGGCATCGCCCGGCGCTGTGGGCAGCAAACGCGGCGGGCTGATGTGCAGCATGCCCTGTCCGTCCGCGACCAGCCGTGGCACGTTCGCATCAGTCGCTTGGCGGGGTGGCACCGCGTGGCCCGAGATTCGGCTCAAGCAGGTGTTTTGAACGTAGATGCGCAGGTCCTCGATCAGCGCGATTTGGTCGAGCCGAACGGCGTCGTGTGCCCGCACCTGCTCGAGGATCTTCGTACGCTCGGGCGGCGCATGCTCGTGGAGCATCGTCAGCTGGAAAAACTGACTCGAGATGGTTCGTTGCACTGCCAGCAACTCGTGTCGACAGTCGCGGGTCTTCGGGAACAACGCCTCGTACTCTTCCAGGGTCAGGATCCAATTCAGGTTCGCGTCATTCGAATGCAGGAGATCGCGCAACTCGGCGAGTTTCTCGGGCGTGATTCCGCGCTCTAGATAGGCGACCATCCCGCCGAGATCGATAAGCCAGGATTGGTAGCCTCGGAGTGCCGGGACGATCTCGACACGCGCTTGGTTCATCACCTGATTCAGAAAGGCCTTTTCCTGCGCCCGCAAGGTCAGGCGATGAGTGATGACCCATCCGAGGAGGACGGGGATGGCGGCGAGGATCAGCTCCACGTGAGACTCCGGATTCGGATAGACCTACGGATCGTCCGCGACCGTCCAGACTGCGCCATGCGAACCGGGCGCATCGAATTCTCGTGGACGGATCAAGCGGCCCTCAGCGGCCGGCTCCGCGCGTGCCCTGCCCTCCGGCCAGGAACGCTTCGATCAGGGACACCAGCGCTTCACGTTTGCGGGTCGGCAGGCGCTCGATCTGCTCGAGCCGCCGGCGCCAGCGTGGCCGAATCGTGGTCCCTTGCCGTGGCGGTTGGGCGCGTTCGAGTCCCAAGAGCTGGTCGGCGGTGACTCCGAGCGCGCACGCGAGCGGTGCGGCCAACTGCACCGGGAGCTGCAGGCGCCCGCTTTCATACCGGGATAGAAGCGGCTGAACGATCCCCAGCCGCTCCGCCAGCTCTACCTGCGTGAGTTCCCGGTCCTTTCGAAGCCGCGCAATCCGCTCCCCGATCGATTCGTCTCGATCGGGGGTCGCTCGGCGGCGGTTGGTCTTGCGCTGGAGCATGGCAGCATCCTCCCCTGCGATCGATCCGGCCGCCATTGTCGCTCCGATTTCCATGTCGTTCATCTCCCGCGTCTATTTTCCTTGACGGTGCATACCAAAATGGAATATACATCCGTCGGCGTCGAATGTCTAAGGGATCCGGTCGGGTGACATCGGATTCCGCTTGACACCCCTTCCCTCGGAGGGCCCTTCGCCGTGTTCGGCCTCTCCCGCTACGAGCGCGCCCGCAAGGCCCATCCCCTCGCCTCCTTCCTCCCCGCCCAGGGCGTCGCGCTCGTCGGTCACGGACCCAAGCGCATGCTTCCGTGCCCCTTTCACGCCGATGACACCCCCTCGCTCTCCGTCGACCTCGACAAGGACCTCTGGCACTGCTTCTCGTGCGCCCAGGTCCCCGGCGCCGTCGGCGGCGGAACGGCCGTCGAGTGGCTCATGCGCCAGGCGGGGATCTCCAAGAGCGAGGCGGTCCATCGCCTCCTCCAACACGCCCACGACGAGACCCTGCGCGCGCGCACGCTCCCCCGGGTGACGCGCGGGATGCCGGAACGGCCCGCGCCCGGCGTCCCCGCCGACTCCCCGCCGCCGGAGTCGGCGCACCTCCTCGCGGGCGCGGTCGCGCTCGAACGCGTCGCCGACTTCTACCACGGCGACCTCGCGCGGCATCCCGAGGCGCAGGAGTCCCTCCGCCGCCGCGGCATCCTCGATGCCGAACTCGTGCGGCGCTTCCGCATCGGCTACGCGGCCGGCCGCCTCCTCTCGGTCGTGCCCGAGCGGGGCGCCGTCGTCGACGACCTGGTCCGGGCCGGCATCCTCGCCCGCCGCGGCGAGGTCCTGCGCGAGCACCTGGCCGGCTGCGTCACCTTCCCCATCCCCGCCGCCCCCGGCGGCCCCGTGGTCGGCTTCTACGGCCGCCGCGTGTCCGGCGGCGGACCCGACCACCTCTACCTCGCCGGGCCGCACCGCGGCGTCTGGAACGCGGAGGCCCTGCGCGCCGGCGACGTGGTCCTCGTCACGGAGGCCGTCCTGGACGCCCTGTCCGCGTGCGTCCTCGGCTTCCCCGCGATCGCGCTCTACGGCACGGGCGGGCTCACCGACGATCACGTCGCCCTGCTCGCCGCCGCCGCCGCCGAGGGACGGCTGGCCGAGATCGTCCTGGCCCTCGACAACGACGATGCCGGCGAGAACGCCGTCCTGCGCCTCGCCGAGGTCCTGCCCGGGCGCCTGGGCGCGAACCTGCCGCGTCTCTCGTGGATCGCGATCCCGCGGGACCACGGCGTCAAGGACGTGAACGACTTCCTGGTCCGCTTCCCGGGCGGGCTCGACGAGAAGCGCGCCGCGTTCGCGGCGCTCGTCGCGGGGCGCCAGGTCCTGTGCGAGCCCGCGCCGCCGCCGGCGCCGGCGCCGGCGGGCTCGCCCGAGGCCTCCGCCGAGCCGCACGCCTCCGCGGCGGGCCCGAGCGGTCGCGCGAAGGTCGTCGTCCATGGCCGCGGGATCGACGTCTCCTTCCCCGCGGGCCCGAACGGCACGCCCGCGCGCACCTACACCGCCCGACCCGGACCCGCGCTGGTGCCGGACCGATTGCGCGTGATCCTCTCCGCCCGCGCCGGCGACGCCGCGCACCTCGACCAGCTCGACCTCTTCAGCGCCCGCGCCCGGGCCTCGTTCGCCGCGAAGTTCGCCCGGCTCGCGCACCTCCCGGCGGACGCCGCCGAGGCGGAGCTCCTCGCCGTCGTCGCCGAGGTCGAGCGCCACGTCGCCGGCCTGGCCGAGGCGGGCGAGCGGAAGAAGACCGAACCGCCGCCCCTGACCGCGGCCGAGCGCGAGGAGGCGCTCGCCTTCCTCCGCGCGCCCGATCTCCTCGCGCGCATCCTCGCCGACATGGCCGAGCTGGGCTACGTCGGCGAGGAGCCCAACAAGCTGATCGGCTACCTGGTCGCCGTCTCCCGCAAGGACCGCTACCCGCTCTCCGCCGTCGTCCTCTCGCAGAGCGGGGCGGGGAAAAGCGCCCTCGCCGAGACGATCGAGAAGCTCACCCCGCCCGAGGACGTCCTCCTCTTCTCGCGCCTGACGCCCCAGGCCCTCTACTACATGGAGCGGACGGCGCTCGTGCACAAGCTGGTGGTGATCGAGGAGCGCCACGGCGCCGCGGCCGCCGACTACCCCATCCGCGTGCTCCAGTCGCGCCAGAGCCTCACCCAGGCGGTGCCGGTCAAGGACCCGTCGACCGGGAACATCCGCACCAAGCTGCTCACCGTCGACGGCCCGATCGCCTATCTCGAGACCACCACCGAGGCGGCGATCCACCCGGAGAACGCCACCCGTTGCTTCGAGCTCTACCTGGACGAGAGCCTGGAGCAGACGCGGCGCATCCACGCGGCGCAGAAACGGGCCAAGCGCGAGAGCCAGGAAGGCCGCGCCCAGCGGATCGAGGGGATCCGCCGCCGCCACCACAACGGCCAGCGGCTGCTCGAGCCGATCGACGTGCGGGTCCCGTTCTCCGAGCATCTGCGCTTCCCCGCCGACAGCCTGCGCACCCGCCGCGACCACCCGCGCTTCCTCAACCTGATCTCGGCGGTGGCCTTCCTCCAGCAGAAGCAGCGGGAGGTGAAGCAGGACGGGGCCGGACGCTACATCGAGGCCACGCTCGGGGACTATCGCACCGCGTACGACCTGGCGCGCGGCGTCCTCGGGTCGAGCCTGACCGAGCTCGCCAAGCCTCTCCGCGGCTTCCTGGAGGCGCTCGAGACCCTGGGGACCTCGGCGGGCAAGGGGGAGGGATTCACCCGCCGGGACATCCGCAAAGCGACCCACCTGCCCGACCACCGGGTCCGGCTGCTTCTGAACGAGCTCGTCGCCCTGGAGTACGTCGAGGCGATCGAGGGGAAGCAGGGCCAGCGCTTTCGCTATCGGCTCTCGGAGGACCGGGTCGAAGAGAGTCGGATCGTGGCCGGACTCACCCCGCCGGAGGAGCTCGAGCGGCTCCTGGCCCCGGCTCCGGCCCCGGTCGGTGTTACCGGACCGTAAGAACTTCGCGAACTTCGAAAAACTTCGAATCGGGGGTCCGGCCTTGCGGGGCAAGGCTTTCCGAAAACTTCGACACTTCTACGAAACGGCATGGAGGCCATCGGCCGGGCAGGGGGAATCGGGTCGTGGAGCAGGCAGCGGAGCTGATCGAGGCCTTCGTCCACCACGGGACGGCCCGCGGCTGGTCGCCGCTCACGCTGCGGACGCGGGGATTCCACGTGCGGCGGTTTTTGGAATGGTCGAGGGGCCGAGGGGTGAAACGCCCGTCGGACGTCACGCCGGAGGTGGTCGAGGCCTACCGGAGGCACCTGGCGGAGCGGATCACGACCCGCGGACGCACGGCTTGCGCCCGCACGCAACAGGGGGAGATCTCGAGCGTCCAGGCCTTCGGCCGCTTTCTGGTCGCCACCCGGCGGTTGCTCTTGGATCCGTGCCGGGAGCTCGAGCTTCCGCGGCTGCCCAGGACGTTGCCGGAGGTGCTGACGCGCCGGGAGGTGTGCCGGCTCCTGGCCGCGCCCGATCCGCGGGGGTTGCGCGGGCGGCGGGATCGCGCGCTCCTGGCCTGTCTCTACGCCACGGGGCTGCGCGTCTCCGAGGCGAGCGCGCTGGGGCTGGGGGACGTCGATGCCGACGAGCGGACGCTGACGGTGCGCGGCGGAAAAGGGGCGCGCGATCGGGTGATCCCGCTCGGGCGCCGCCTGCTGGATCTGATCGTCCGGTACCGGGACGAGGTGCGGCCGCGGCTGCTGGCGGAGGCGGTCGCGGGCGGCTGGACGCGGCCGGCGGAGACGTTTTTCGTGAGCACCCGCGGGTCCCGATTGGCGCCCTGGGCGATCGAACGGCTGATGGGCCGGTACGTGCGGGCCGCGCGGCTGAAGAAGCGGGTCTCGCCGCATACGCTTCGCCACACGTGCGCGACGCACCTCCTGGAGGCGGGGGCGGAGCTGCGCGTGGTGCAGGAGCTGCTCGGCCACCGCCGGCTCGGGTCGACGGAGCACTACACGCGGATGACGCTCGCGCACCTGAAGAAGGTGCATCGCAGGAACCACCCCCGCGAGCGGGAGGAGCGGGGATGACGCAGCCGGCGGCGGACGAGCTCGTGCGCGAGCATCTCGAGCACATCCGCGCCGCGGGGCGGTCCCCGTCGGCGGTGTCCTACGCGCAGCAGGCGCTGGCGTACTTCCGGCGCTTCCTGGCGGCGCGCGGCCCGGGGGACCCCGCCGACGCCTGGCTCGGGGTGACGGTCGACGACCTGGCGGCGTTCTCGGTGTTCCTGACCGAGCCTCGCCGCGCGACGGGAAGGCCGCTGGCGGAGTCGACGCAGGAGGGGTACTTCCGGCGGGTGCGGGACTTCTACCGGCGCCTGGCGCGGACGGGGCGGATCCTCGCGGACCCGACGGCGGCGCTGGGGCCCCGTCGCAGGGTCGATGGGCTGCCTCGCGCCGTCCCCACGCAGGAGGAAATGCGGCGGATCCTCGGGGCGCCGGACGTGCGGACGCCGCACGGCTTGCGGGATCGGGCGATCCTCGAGCTCTTCTACTCCACGGGCCTGCGGCGGAGCGAGTTGATGCGCCTGTCGATCCACGACGTCGACCTGGCGCGGGGAGTGATCCGGGTGCGTCGCGGGAAGGGGAAGAAGGACCGCGTGGTGCCGCTCGGCAAGGTCGCGGCGCGGTGGATCGCGGAATACGCGCGGCGGATCCGTCCCGCCTTCGTGCAGGATGGGGCCGAGGTGCATCTCTTTTTGAGCCAGCGGGGCCGGGGGCTCTCGTTCGTGACCCTGGGCAAGCTGGTCGACCGCTATGTGCGCAAGGCGGAGCTGGCCCGGCGGGTGACGTGCCACTCGCTGCGGCACGCGTTCGCGACGCACCTGCACCAGGAGGGCGCGGGGATCCGGCCGATCCAGGCGATGCTCGGGCACGAGTCGCTGGACTCGACGCAGATCTACACGCGGCTGGTGCCGGACGAGGTGGCGAAGGCGATCGAGCGCTTCCATCCGCTGGAGCGGGCCGCGGCGATGGGCGAGGTCCTCGGCGAGTTGCCGCCGACGGAAGCGACGCCGGAGTCCGGACCGTCCACGTCGCCCGAGGGGAGGCGCCGGCGGCGCGGACGGCGGCGCTGAACCCCGCGCGGGGCGGGCTCGGAACGGTTCTGCGCTTGAGTTCGGTTGCGGCGGGAGGTAGGATGATCTCTCATGGCCGGCGGAAACCGACCGCCGCGCGGATCTTTGGAAACACGAGTGCCCGGCATGCGAGCGCGTTCACGCGCGCGGGGAGGTGTTTTCTTCGCCCAATGGAACCCCTGACGGCCGAGGGATCTACGCCGCGCAGTCGCCTTCCGAAAACGTCGCGGAAGACGGATACCCGGACATCTACGGCAAGGTGGAGGTGTACGAGTGCGAGGATGAGGGGGAGAGCCGGACGCGGACGGCGGTG
>CAZWCX010000225.1:0-6525 GCA_964632945.1 uncultured Planctomycetia bacterium
AGATCGGCTGCTCTTCCGCCTGCAGCGCGGGCGTCCCCTTGAAGGCCATCGCGATGGCGAGCACGAGCAGATGCAACGCCAGCGAGATCGCCCACCAGGGAGTGTTCTTGATCTGGTGGTTGACCCACTGGTTGAAGTCGAGATCGTCCCGGCCCGACAGGGCCTGGGCGACCAAATCCTGGTCGTCGTACTGTTCGTCGAATTCCTCGGGCGGGGGAGGGGGGGGCTGGGAGCGGCGCGCCATCGTTCCAACTCCTTTGATGTGAACAGGTGAGGCGGAGTGAAAGTAGCAAACGGGGAGCACGAAGTCAACGGATCCGGTCGCTATGAACGACGGACCGGGACCCGGGTTCATCAGCCGGGCGGAATTCGTCCCCTTTTTCGTCGCGCGGTCGGATTTCCGGGCTTCCCCCCCCTCCGAACGCGAGCATCCGCCGGGGAGTGGGATTGTAACCATTTACTGTTAAATAGGTTGTGGACAAAAACGAACCCGGGCGGGGAGCCGAGGGGCAGGATTTTGCTTGCAATCAAACCCAGGCGTGATTAAGGTACGAATCAACCCGGATTTGCGAATCTTCCGCGACCCCTGCCCGGTGGATTCCCGTGTTTGCCATCGTCAGCGACATTCACGCCAATATTGAGGCTCTCGAGGCCGTCCTGCGCGATATCGAGTCCCAGGGCGTCACCGAAATCTGCTGCCTCGGGGACATCATCGGCTACGGCCCCAACCCCCGCGAGTGCATCGAGCACGCCATCCAGTGGAAGTTTTCGATCCGCGGCAATCACGAGGACGCCCTCCTCTTCCTTGCCACCGACTTCAATCTCGAGGCCGCGCAGGCGATCGAGTGGACACGCAGTCAGTTGAACTCGAAGCAGCACGAAAAGTCCCGGAATCACGATCTGTGGAACTTCCTGGGCAGCCTGGGAGAGCGGATCGATGAGGACGGGATCGTCTACGTTCACGGCTCTCCGCGGCAACCGACCCGCGAGTACGTCCGCCCATCGGACGTCCACGACAAGGAGAAGATGGGCGAGATCTTCGACATGATCGACCATCTCTGCTTCGTGGGACACACGCATGAACCCGGGATCTTCACCCCCGAGGGGAAGTTCCTTTTCCCCAAGTCGATCGGACTCAAGTGCAAAGTCGACAAGGGGAAGTTTCTGGTCAACGTGGGGTCGGTCGGGCAGTCGCGCGACCGGGACAATCGCGCCTGCTACGTCACCACCGATGGGGAGATGTTGTGGTTCCATCGGGTGGAGTACGACTTCCAGACCACGATGCGCAAGATCGGCGCGATCAAGGAACTGCCGCCTCACCTCGCGCTCCGGTTGAAGGACGGCCGCTAGACTTCGCGGGAAGGGTCCGCCCCGCGCCTTGCCGGCGGCACCCGCCCCGGTCTGCCCGGGAGCGCCGCGGCATCCGTCGCGGCTTGGTTCCCTACCTTGGGAAAGGCACCAACCGATGGGATTGTTCGATCTTTTCTCCAGCGGCGAAAAGCTGCCCAAGCAGACGCCCTTCCTGCACGAGCACGGGGACTTCGTGCAGATGGTGGGCGGCAGCCAGGCGACCATGTACACCGCGAAGCACAAGCCCAGCGGTCAGCAGCGCGTGATCAAGAAGGTCACGCCCAAGGACAAGGGCGCCCGCCAGCGCGTCATCCGCGAGCTCGAGATCTGCCTGGGGCTGAAAGAGAAGAGTCTGATCGAGTACTACGGGTACGAGATCAAGGATGATGAATTCTACATCCTCATGGAGTATTTCCCCGGCGTCTCCCTGCGGAACTTCCTCCGCGATTCCCTGGTTCAGAAGAATCGGAAGCCGCCCCTGCTCACGGGGCGGAACTTCCTGACCGTGTGTCTGCAATCCGCCCAAGCGCTTTCCTTCGTCCATCAGAAGGGGTACATTCACCTCGACGTGAAACCGGAGAACCTGATGGTCCGGGGCCTGCAACTGAGGCCGGAGGAGGATACGTCGCGCCGAATCAACGTCGACACGGAACTGTTCGAGCGCCGCACCAAGGAAGCGGCGGACGCGATCCAGGTCAAGCTGATCGACTTCGGGATCTCCGTGAAAGAGGGCGAAAACGCCCCGCTCGGAGGGTCCATGTTCTATGTCGCGCCGGAAGTCGTCCAGGGCCCGAAGGGCGGGGGGGGCACGGTCGGAAAGGCGGCGGACGTCTACTCGCTCGGCTGTACCTTCTACGAACTGGCCACCGGACAACCCCCCTACCTGCCGGACTGGTTCGCCAACCGGGCCGACAAGAACTGGATGTTCCACTACCCCGACTACGAGAAGCTGCCGCGCGAAGCGCGCAACGAATACGAGAAGGACATGGTGCGCAGCCGCCTTTCCAAGCCGGTCGATCCGGCGAAGATCCCGCACGCGGAGGCGGTGCGCGACATCATCATCAAGTGCCTGCACCCGAGCCCGGCCAAGCGCTATGCCACCTGCTTCGCGCTGGCGCGGGACCTCGACGGCCTGCTCTCGCGCTTCTGATCCCGGCGTCCCGCCGGAGCTGCCCTCCCCGGCCCCCCGCCGCTTCGGCCGAAATGCACGAAGGCGCGCGGGTCATCCCCTGCGCGCCTCGTTGCCGGACCCGTTTGCCGGTGGATCCCGGGGCTACTGGTCGATCTTCCAGTACCCGTTCTCGCGGATGAACGACACGGCCGGATAGCGCTCGCCGTTGCCCCAAAGGACAACGGCCGTCGCCTGATCGCGATCGATCGCGACGAAGGTCACGCGCGCGCCGGTGAAGAGCTGGTACCACTCGTTCCGGTTCGACTCGAACTTCTTCTGGAACCCCTCCAGCCCGCCTTCCATCCGCTTCTTGCGTTCGCTGTATTGCTCGAACGCCGTCGGCAGATCGTTCGCCAGCATGGCGTCGCGGATCACTTCGAAAGTCTTTTCGGGCGTCGAACCGCCGCTCGACGACGATCCGCCCGCCGAGGCCGGTCCCGCGGGCCGACTGCTCACGCACCCCGCGCTCGCCAGGATGCACGCCGCCACCGCCAGAGCGATCGCCCTCCGTCTCATCGGATCCGCCTCCGTCGCTTACGCGTAAGGAATCTTGCCCTGGTTTCGTTCCAGGAAGGTGTGGACGGCGACCGCCACGGCCGGCGCGAGGTCGCTCACGATCCGCACATGGTCGTCCCGCAGCCCGTCCGGATCGAAACAGCACACATTCAGCAGCCCGTAACGGGTTTCGCCGAGATTGAGCGGGACGATCAGCTCGCAGGAGAGCACGCGCTTCACGAAGGTCGTGTCGCCCTTCACCTTCATCTCGTCGGGCTTCAGGTGGCGGCGCAGGACCGGTTCCCGCTTCTCCATCACCGTGAACAGTTCCTCGTCCGCGAAACTCCGGTCCAGGTCCTGATTCACCGTCACGCGGCCGACCTTGAGCACGAACGGCACCACGAACCGCCGCGAGGACGCGTCGAACAGGGCGATGCCGATCTGGTCGTACGGACACAGGGTCTTCAGGTTGTTGGCGAAGACCTGCAGCACGTCCTTGATCTCGACTTCGGATGCGACGAGGCGTAGAACGCCGTTGATGATCGCGAGTTGCTCGGACTTCTCGTCCAGCTCCTTGATCATCCGGCGGCAGGACCGTTCCAATTCGTCGACCCGATCGACCTGGGGTCCGCCTTCGTCATTCGAGTTCTTGGACATGGGTTGGGCACCCTCCGTTGGGCGGGATTCTCCCGGAAGGCTTGAATCCTAGCACGTCCCCGGGCGCAGTGTCAAACGGAACCGGCGCGGAGAATCCCCGTCCGGGCTTGACGCCTTCCGGTGCCGACCGCTACAATCGCTGAATCTCCTTCCCGTTACGCTCCGCCGAGGGAACGCGGATGGCCGATCCTTCCGGACTGCGACATGCCCTGCTCGCCCTTCGCCGCGGCCTGATCACCCAGGAAGGCCTGACCCGCGCCATTCAGGAGCAGGAGAAGGCACCCGACGCGTCCGGGCTCCTCGAGCTGCTCGTCCGGAACGGCGACCTCTCCGCGGAGTTCGCCGAGACGCTCCGCAGCGGGGACGGGGGCGCCGCGACGATCGCGGGCGGGGCCGGGGCCGGCCAGACGGTCGCCGACGGCACCCTCCCCGGGGTCCGCGGGGCGGGAGCCACGATCGCCGACGGTACGCTGCCGGGCACCGCCCCGGCCGAAGTCGTCCAAACCTCGGCCCGCCTCGACCCGGTCTCCCGGACCCGCCTCGGGGAGTATCTCCTCAACCGCGTCCTCGGCAGCGGGGGGATGGGAGTGGTCTACGAGGCCCTGCACGAACCCCTCAAGCGCAAGGTCGCCCTCAAGGTCCTTTCTCCCCAGCTCGCCCACCAGGAGGCCTCCCTCCAGCGATTCTATCGCGAAGTCCGCGCCGCCGCCCGCCTGCACCACCCGAACATCGTTCCCGTCTTCGACGTCGGCGAGGAACAGGGTACGCACTACTTCGCCATGGAGTACATCGAGGGTCGCACGCTCGAACAGATTGCGCAGACCGACGGCATCTCCTACGAGGAATCCGCCGCGGCGGTCAAGGCGATCTCCGAGGCTCTCCACTACGCGCACGGACAAGGGATCATCCACCGCGACGTGAAACCGTCCAACCTCATCCGCACTCCCGACGGACGCGTGCTGATCACCGACTTCGGCGTCGCCAAGGAATTGACGGAGGCCGGGCTCACCGCGTCCGGTGCGCTGCTCGGCACGCCCGCCTACATGAGCCCCGAGCAGGCGGCCGGGAGCAAGGAGCCGATCACGCCGCGCACGGACGTCTACTCCCTCGGGGCGACGCTGTACGACCTCTGCACGGGCCGTCGGCCGTTCATGGCCGATTCGTTCGAGGCGACCCTGGCGAAGGTGCTGTTCCACGATCCCGAACGGCCGCTCCTGTCCAAGCCCGACTTGCCGCTCGACCTCGACACGATCATCCTCAAAGCGATGGCGAAGGAGCCCGACCGGCGTTACCCCACCGCGCAGGACCTCGCCGAGGATCTCGGCCGTTTCCTGAGGGGCGAGCCGATCCTGGCGCGTCCGATGACCACCGTGAATCGGGTGATGCGCAGAATCCGCCGCCACCGGATCGCCGTCACCGCTTCCGGCATCGTGGCCGTCCTGATCGCGGTCGGCGGCGGAATCGTCTGGCATATGCTCACGGAGCAGCGCGCGGAGGCCGCCCGGCTGGCGGCGGAACGGGTCGCGCGAGAGGCGGAGATCCTGGCCGAGAAGGAGCGCTTGGCGCGTGAGACCGCGGAGCGCGAAGCGATTCAGAAGGTGCGGGAGGAATCCCGCGCCCTGGTGAAATCGGGCCTCCTGATGAAAGTCCCCACCCCGCAGGATGCGATGTTGCGGTTCACCCGCGCCCTCGAGATCGATCCCGAAAACTGGGAGGCGTGGCTCGAACGCGGGCGCATGCACCGGGAGCAGGGAGAGTTCCGGGAGGCGCTGGACGACCTCAAGAGGGCGATCGCGCTCTCCCCCGACTCCATCGACGGGTATGCGGAGCGCATGACCATCTTCCTGTGCATGAACGACTTCCTGCGCGTCGCCGGGGAGCTCGACAACATCTTGAAGCGCTGGCCGGAGCACCGGTTCGCCAAGATGGGGAAGGCCGCGCTTCTCTACCTCAAGGGGAACAAGGCGGAGGCGGTCGCGGAGTTCACCAAGGTCATCGAGGAGATGCCGAACGAAGCCCTCGCGTGGGCGGGCAGAGGCGGATGCCTGCTCGAGCTCGACCGCCACCAGGAGGCCTTGAACGACCTCGATCGCGCGCTCCAGCTCGAGCCGAAGAACATCATGGCGCTGAACAACCGGGCGCAATTGTTCATGGAGGCCGGACAGCTCGACCGCGCCATCGCCGACGCGGGGTTGTCCCTGTCCAGCTACACCTCGTACTTCTGGCCCTGGGAGATTCGGGGCAAGTGCCGCTTTCAAAAGGGGGAGTTTGCGGCGGCCGAGGAAGACCTGGAACAGGCGGTGAAGCTCGGCCCGACCCAGGCGGATTCCTGCCTGTACCTGGGGCTGACCTACTTCCTCCAGTCCAAGTGGAATCCCGCCATCAAGGCGCTGACGCGAGCCCTCAAGATCAAGGCGCACGCTTCTTCCTGCCTGTTCTATCGCGGGTTGGCCTACCTCGAGATGGGGCAGGAGGCGGAGGCCCTGAAGGACGCGGCGGACCTCCGTGCCACGGAAGGGTTCGTTCCGTACGGTGCCGGCATCGAGGCCGCGGTGGCGCTGGTCCGGGGGGATGCGGAAAGCGCGACCCGGCTCGCCGGCGAGGCCCTGGCCGGACAGCCGCGGATGGTCGAGGCGCTGGTGACGCGCGCGCGCGCGTGGGCGGCCCAGGAGCGGTGGGACCAGGCGCTCGACGACTACCGGAGCGCCTGCGCCCTCGACGTCCGGCGCACCCCACTGCTGATGCCCGAGATCGAGCAAGTGAAGCGGCGGAAGACGGAGTCCTCGGCGCCGCAGACCGACTAGCCCGGATTATTCATGAAGCCGCGCCAGCGGCTTCGTGAAAAATCCGCC
>CAZWCX010000226.1:0-6342 GCA_964632945.1 uncultured Planctomycetia bacterium
GTGCGCGGCCCGGGGGGGGGGCTCCGGTTTTTGTCTCAGGGCCCAGGTTTTTGTTTTCGGGGGGTCGTAACTCCACGTGTGGTGGGCCCTCCCCCCCCCCCCCCCCCCATCAAATCTTCCCCGATGGTCCGCGGCGGTGCGAGCTGCTCTTGGCAGCGCGACGATATCCGCTTCTGCGCAAAGAGTTGCGGCGAATCTCCGGGGCGGGCGCGCGTTCGCGGCGCCGGCGAATCCGCGCTTGCGCCGGTGCGCGGCATCCATAGAATCCGAGGTTGGCGGCTGCACCCGGATCCCGGCGTCGGGGCCAAGGGTGCGGATCGACGGCGCCCTCGGACCGAGGAGTGGAGCGGAACCGATCATGACCCTGCCGACCGCGGCGAGCAGCGAAGCCCAGTGTCGGACCGGTCCGACCGGGGATGAGATCGGGATCCAGGTGCGTGCGTTGGGTTTCGAGCTCGCGCGCAAATTGGGCGAGCAGGTGATCCGGCCGAGCGGCGCGGCGCCGAACGGGAGCGGACCCGGCGCGACGTTCACGGGGGCACCGCTGATCGGCGCGGGCAACGGGGCGGCGGGCGGCGCGGCGCCGACGGTGGCGGACTTCGCCGAGCTGCTGTCGCGGGTCACCGCCGCCGAACCCGGATGACCGCCCGGGCGCGGAACGGCGGGTGCTTGCAAGAATCCGACGTCCGGCGCTGCGGGCGACCCGGACCTCGGACCGACGATGCATTGGCGAGAGGAAGATCATGACCCTCCCAACCGCGGCGACGATCAACAATCTATCGCGCAACCCGGTCGCGACCGAGTACCTGCCGGGGGGGCTGGTCGATCAGTTCATCCGGAAGATCGTCAAGGTGGCCTACCGGCATCCGGGCGGCCAGATCTTCTTCAACCGCAAGAACACGGGGCCGACCCCCGCCGCCTACAGTGCGGGGGGGACGTTGACGGCCGCGGCGTACGAATCGACCAAGCAGACGATCTCGTTGCAGCGCATCGGCGCGCAGCTCGAGATCGACATCGCGGACGCGCTGTCGAGCACGGACGCCGGGGACCAGGTCGAGCTCCAGGTGCGGGCGCTGCGGTGCGAGATCCTGCGTAAGCTGGGCGAGCAGGTGATCCAGGGGAGCGGCACGCCGCCGAACTGGAGCGGGTTCGGGGCGACGTTCACGGGGGCGCAGTTGGTCGGCGCGGGCAACGGGGCGGCGAACGGCGCCGCGCCGACGGTGGCGGACATCGCCAAGCTGCTGTCGCTGGTGACCGCCAGCGACGGTTCGACGGGGGCGGGGGCGGACTGCCTGGTGGGGAGCCCGAAGTCGGAGCGGTTCGTGGCGAACTTGCTGGCGACGGCGGGGGAGACGCCGATGTACGTCTGGGACCGCGATCTCGAGGTGAAGGTCTTGCATTTCCGGGGCAAGCCTCTCTACATTGGACAGGTGCCGGAGAACGAGACCAAGGGGGCCGGGTCGAACCTGTCGTCGATCTACGCGGTGAAGCTGTACGGGATGACGGGCGTGCGCATCGTCTACTCGGCGCTGGGGGGCGTGGCGGACGAGAATGGGATCATGGCGTACGTGATCCCGGACCAGCTCGGGATCGGCAAGCGCGGGGCGGGCGCGCTGGTGTACGGGAACCTGATGTACCCGGAAGTGGCGTCCGGCGCGCGGCTGGACGGCTGCGACTACAGCGGGCTGATCTGATCGGCGGGCGGCGGTGCGGACGGGATCAAGGGCGGCGAGGGCAGCGAGGGCGGGACGATGACGACATTCTCCAGCCAGCTCGGCAGCAGCGGGCCGACGCAGCAGAAGGGGCTCGAGGGGGTGCAGCGGGTGCAAGCGCCGACGCCGACGCAGGTGCAGGACGCGACGATGGTGCAGGTGGCGGCGGGAGGCGGACTGCCGCAAGGCATGGGGAGGAGGGTGCCGGGGGTTACGGAGCCCGTAGGGTCAGCGCAATGGGCGCCATTCGCAGAGCTTGGTACCCTGTTGCCCGCGGGTGCGGTGATTCTGCCAGCAACCGTGGGACAGTTGTCTGCACACGACACACAGCCGCCGGGTATTCCAATCCGCGCGGTCGACTCCCTACCGATGTCACCACGGGATCGATTCGAACCGCTTCCCGGCTGGCACGTGTTGCCCCCGACATTCGGAGCACTGCCATCGAGCGCGCACTTCCGGAAATCGCCTGGGATCAGCAGCGGGGCTGGGGGGCTCCGCTGGGGAGGCCAGGGGCAGTTAATGCCGATCGGCCTTCCGCCGATCATTCCCATCGCCGCTGGGCCTCAACCTCAAGGTGGTGGTGGAGGCGGCGGTGGTCCGATCGCGCCGGGACCCGCGAATCCTCCGGGCGAAACAACCTCGAAGATAGACGATCGACTCGAAGGCTGGGGACCGTGTGCCTTGTCCGAGAATGGCAGGGATGCATGCGATAACATTTCTCTCGATGAACTGTTTGCGCGCTTGGTCCGGGGCACATTTGGCCGATTCGAACTCTGTTGCTTGATCTGGAAGCTCGCACCGAAAGGGGATCCGCGGCTCGATCTGGCACCTTATGTTGACGCTCCAAAGCTCGAGCCGGATGAGACCGGGGGTGAGCCTCCACCTCCCTATCCACCGGATGGCGGCGTCGAGTACGGACCGGCGGCGGGAATGCGCTGGGCTAGAGAGTTTCTACTCCCCGGAGGCGTTGCGTGGATGTTGGATCCTTGCGTGTGGAAGGTCTGCCTCGCGGTAGGTAATATGTCCAGCGAGCACCAGCGGCGGTTTGCGAGGAACAACCACTACAACGGATCCGCATTGGCCCCTCCTGCGACTGGGGTCGGGCTCTATCCGATCGCCATCGTCTGCATTTGGTACGATGTGTGCAATGATCGGCTCATCGGCGTCAACACCGAAGGACACGCCAAGGATGCGGAAGTGGCGGAAATGGCACGCCGGGTTGAGCTCGAACGAAGGCATAGGGAAAATGAAGGCAGACGGCAAGGGGGAAGGATTCCCTACTGACTTCGCCCCGGGAGGAACAGCAATGGACCACATCGTAGACCATTCCGGAAAGCGGCCTCCATTTCCCTTATCGACCCGAGCCCACCGAATCCCAACCCTACTTGCCCTGCTCTGGTGCCTCCAGATCGGTCTTGCATTTCACCAACCGGTCCATGGCGAGGTTCCCGGATCCGATGAGGACCATTTGAATCTTTTTCGCAACGCGGGAATCACATGCTCTGCATGGGACCCGAAAAGCGGAGACTGGTTGATCGGAGTTTGGGAATCGGGTGTGTTCAGGTTCGATCCGGCACAAGGCACGTGCACGCCAATCCCCCTGCCGGACGTCGATGGAGGGCGACGAATCTACGCCCTGGCTGCGTCCAACCCGGGCGTAATCGCCATGTTGGACTGGTATCCGGCCATCACGGTGTTCGATCCCGAGAGCGGTGTGGTGCTCGACACTCGCGTGCCAAATCAAGCACCGGGACCGTTCGAAGAGTCTGACTGGCCCAAGTCCATCGCGCACTATGCTCGGGAGGAGATGCGGGTCCCGATCCGCCATGACACCTACGACTGTATCGAACTTCCGCGCCTTCGCGCCCTGTCCCTCACGTATGTGGTGGACCAAGGTAGCTTTGGCGGTCACCAGATGTGGGGCGTAGGCGCGCGGAACTGGAGCATGTGGATCCGCGGAACAATGAATCGCCTGCTCTTGAACGTTCCGCCTTCATTGTGCGTACTGCCCGGAAGAGGATTCGAAGCATCCGGCGGCCACGCGGTCCTGTATGCCAACGAATTCGGCATCGGAATATGGCAACCTCATCGTGACATACCCTATTCGCCTCAATTCTTTGTAGAGCATGTCCGTCCGGTGCCCGCCGACGTAGTCATCAGCGCCATCGCTCGCAGCCGCGATGGGAAGCGCGACCTGGTGGGGACATCGGATGGTCGAGTGGCGATCGGTTGGAGTAGAGGCCAATACTTCGACCTATTCCATGCGAACTCGCCGATTACGGGCATCGCAGCCGGCGACTCCCAAGAGGTTTGGGCCATCGCAAGCGGCGGCCTATTGCACTGGGTCCGGACCACCGGGCCGCGGGTGGAGGCGGTCGCCTCGTATGACCGAGGTCGTGGCTGCATCACGAGAACGCAATCTTCGCCAGGGGTCCTCCGCGCGGTGCAAAGCGAGGATCCCAGTTGGTAAGGTCCGTGCATCTCTTCGTGGCGGCGACGATGCGCGCCTGCATCCATCGTCGAGGTCTGCAAGCCGGCAGCGGGTTGAGCGACGAATCCCTTTTCCGACGACCGAGAAGAAGCGACGTGTGATGTTCGACCATGAGGTCTCCGTCTCGAACGACCCGCCGCGACCGGCTCCAGCGGCGGGCGGCTGAAAGCCGCCTCAGGCAGCTCCGGTGGAGTCCGCTTCGTGCAACCTACACTCGTCGCGAGCAACTGCCTCGCCGTGCGCTCCAGACGAGTTCTTCTCGGGCGATCAGCCCCAAACCGAATCCATGTGCATTCCATCTTGCGTGGCCTACACCCAGGCACTCACGATATCCAATTCTCCGCTGCACCCCGGTGTACCGCACGAGGATGCGTTCTTCCCGGACTCCGTGCCCAGGACCCCAGACTTCGCGGGCGACGCGCCGCGGCACCGCGCTCCCGCACTCGCTCGAGCCGTACCGCCCGCTGGAGTTTCGCCCGAACCGGCTCGCTTCGCAAGCTTCTCCCCGAAGCGCGCCACCCATGATTCCGACCCCGCGTACGCCGCCCTGCTCCACCGCCTTCTCCACGACCTCGCCGATCTCCCCGTCTCGGCCGTCGGCGGCGGCGGCCGCGCGCCGGCGGCGGGCGAGGCGCAGGCGAACAAGGTCATCCGCGCGCTGTCATTCACGTAGCAGGTCGAGGCGATCCATGGCAGCCAACACGGTGCCGGTCTTCGTGGAAGCGCCCAAGGGCGCGGTGGTTCAGGTTTCCACGGCCAATCCGAACCGCGACGGCACCGGAACCCTCGGCACCCTCGCGACCGGCGTCGCCGACGGCAAGATCCTCGAGGGGGTGCGCGTCGTCGCCACCGGCACCACGACCGCCGGGGTCGTGCGCCTGTTCCTCTCCACCGACGGCGGCGCCACCAAGCGGCTCCTCATGGAAATCCTGGTCTCCGCGGTCACCCCCAGCGCCAGCGTCGAGGTCTTTTCCGCCGAGCGGATCTTCTCGCGGCCGCTCATCCTCCAGGACGCCGGCGCCATCGTCTACGCCTCGACCCAGAACGCCGAGACGTTCAACGTCTTCACGCTCGGCGAGGGGGATTTCTAGCATGCGCCCGCCCGGGAACCAGAACCAGCTCGTGCGCGGGCCGTGGCCGTACGCGCTCGGCTCGGCGATGCCGCTGGTCGTGTCCGTGGACGGCCGGGAGGCGCTCGCTTTGCCGCCGTACGGGACCGAGGCCGGCAAGACCCGCGAGCTGCGCTTTCTCGAGTTGCACAAGAACGGTTCGCACTCCGTCGGCTTCAAGGCGCCGGACGCGATCGCCGCCAACGTCGTCTGGACCCTTCCGGCGGCGGACGGGTCGAGCGGGCAGGTGTTGCAGACGAATGGCGCCGGCCGGCTCACGTTCGCCGCCGCGGGCGGCGGAGCCACCCAGGGGTGCCGGGTCTACAACAGCGCGAACCTCAGCATCTCCCACGCGGTCCTGACGGCGCTCACCTTCGACGCCGAGCGGTTCGACACGGACGCGATGCACTCGACGACGACCAACACGGGCCGGATCACGATCAACACCGCGGGCAAGTACGTCGTCTCCGCTTCGGTCAAGTGGAACACCCTGACCGGAGCCAGCTACGAGACCAAGGTGCGCATCCGGCTCAACGGCAGCACCTACCTCGCCGGCCAGTCGTGCATGTGGGGCGGCGGGGTGTACGAGTATTCGCAGATCGAGCAGACCGTGACCACGCTCTATGACCTGGCCCAGAACGACTACCTGGAAACCGTCGTGTACCAGAACACCGGCGCGGCGCTGCTCGTGCTCGCGTCCGGCAATCTGTCGCCCGAGTTCTCCGCCCATCGGTTGAGTTGAGGGTCATGCGCGTCTTTCCGCTGTCGCCGGCGCGGCGCATCCGTCCCGACCGGCTGATCGAGCAGCTCGGCCATCCGTGCGAGGTCGAATCCCGCATCGACGGGCTGGCGGTGGCGGTGCGTGTGCAGGCGCGCTACGAGCGGCTCGACGGCACGTTCGTGGCCCCGGCGACGACCGACGACGAGATCCGGGCGGCCCTCGCCGCCCACGACCCGGACGTGGAGAGCGCCGCAGAGGGCGAGCTTCGGCGCCGGGGCGAGGCCCGCGATCGCCTGCTGTCCCTGGCCG
>CAZWCX010000227.1:0-6230 GCA_964632945.1 uncultured Planctomycetia bacterium
ACCCGAAGGCCTTCATCCTCCACGCGGCGTCGCTGGGTCAACCTTTCGGTCATTGCCCAATATTCCCTACTGCTGCCTTCCGTAGAAGTGGGGCCAGTGTCTCAGTGCCCCTGTGGCCGATCACCCTCTCAGGCCGGCTACCCGTCATAGGCTTGGTGAGCCATTACCTCACCAACTACCTGATAGGCCATAGGCCCCTCCCTCCGCGGCAGATCTTGCGACCTACCTTTCATCACGTCGCCCAAAGACGTCGTGATCATATTCGGTATTAGCCCAAGTTTCCCTGGGTTATCCCAATCAAAGGGGCAGGTTACCTATGTGTTACTCACCCGTTCGCCGGTTTACTCGCGGAGTTGCCCCCGCTTTCTCCCTCGACTTGCATGTATTAAGCACGCCGCCAGCGTTCGCTCTGAACCAGGATCAAATTCTTCAATCGGTTGAAGAATTGGATGACTGGTCCAAGTGTGAATCCCTGGATCCGAAGATCCAAAGATCCGCTCGGACTGGTCAAATAGGCTATTTGGAAGTGGCGGAAACCCGTTAGTTCAAAGAACCAACGAGCTTCCGGCAACCCGGCTGCAAGCAGCCTGGCTGCACGGACCACTCGCACCCGGTCCTTGCACTACCAGTTTCCACGCGATACTCAATTGTCAAAGATCAACCATTCGTCGACAGCAGTGCCATCGACGACAAGATCATCTTACCCGATTTCGGCCCAAAGTCAACAAACTTCTCGTCGCATTGAGGAGAATTGTGTGATCGTAACTCAAGGTTTGTAAATGTCTTGTGCTATGAATCCAAATTCTTTACGCGCCCGGCCCGGCCGCACCGCCCGAATCGTCCGCCCCCTTCACCGCCGCCACCGGCTCGCCCCTCCCGTCCTCACCCAAACGCGGCTGCACTTTCCTCACCCACGCCATCAACAACCACGCGGAGACGAACAACCCCAGACTCACCCATTGCCAGATCGTCAACCCCGTGTCCACGGGCGCGCCCGCCGCGGTCCGTTGATTGTCCGCACGCCAATACTCGAGAAAGAAGCGTTCCACCGAGTACAGAATCCCAAACCACGCCAGAACTTCCCCCTCCCGCTTCCGACGCTTCCAGATCGCACTCAAAACGAAAAACAAAACCACCCCCCAGACCACCGAGTACAGCTGCGTCGGCTGCACCGGCAGGCTGCTCTCCATCATTCCGGTCACCCACCCCTTCTCGAAGTGGTCCAGATACGCCGGACTACCGATCAGCCTCCCCTCCGGATCCACCAACCGGGGAAATTGAACCGCCAGGGGAAACCCCTTTTCCACCGTCGTGCCGTAACAGCAGCCGTTGAGGAAGCACCCCATGCGTGTGATCCCGTATCCCAACGCCACGAACGGCATCACCAGGTCCGCCACCCGCAGCATCGGAAGATTCTGCCGCCGCGCAAAGTACATCCCCACTCCGCTCGCCAGGATGACGCCCCCGTAAAAGGCCAGCCCGCCCTCCCAAACCTGCAACACCCCCCAGTCGTACGCTTCTCGATGGGCGACCAGGTGCACGCCCCGCGCCACGATGGCCGCGCTGGCCACGCACAGCGGAATCAGCACCCCCAGCTCCTTGAGGGATAGCCACTCCCGCCGAACCTCCGTGGCGGGGGGGTGCGTCTTGCGCCGCCGCAGGTAGAACCAGAGCGGCGTCAGCCACCCGATGATCCCGCCGATGATGCTGAAGCCCCCATCGGTCAGGTCGAAGATGCGCAGGTCGAATTGTTGGTGGAACTGGACGATGTAGCCGATCCGGGAACCGAGGATCGAGGAGATCATCACCCAGATCGTCATGTCTACGACGAAGTCCGCGGAAACCCCGATCTTCCGCGCCCGCCGGCTGCACAGGACCACCCCGAGGAGAAACGCAATCATGAGCATGAAGCCGTACGCGTTGATCGGCAGGGTGGCGAATCCGAGGGGGATCTCGACGAGCTTGGGTTTCATGGTGGTGGGTTCCCCTTGCGATTTTGGGCGGGTGGAATGGCCTATCTCTTTACGCCGGTTGTCGGAAGGGTGTAAAGGGAAATTCTCGGACCGCGAGGTGGTCCAAGGCGCGCAGCGGCTCCTGCGCAGGTTACCCGGGCGGGTTCGGCCTGCACCGCCCCACGCGCCCCACCGCGCGGCGACCGATCCGGTTGCTGCGGACAGGAATCGAATCCCCGGGTCCGGGGCAGTCCGATCCGGACGCTTTTGGTGCGCCGTGGCGCGCCCCAGCGAGCCGATCGCGGAGCGTTCGGCGCCAACCCTCGGGGGACCGTTCCGGTCGGGGTAGGATGGGGTGTCGCCGCATTGGCGATCGGGAGGAGCAAATGAACGGCATCTCGTGCGATGCATGCGGGAAGGGGCTCTTGATCGGGGAGGATGTGCGCTATGTCGTGCGCATCGACGCCCGCGCCGCCTACGACGTCCTCGAGATCGGTGCGGAGGACCTCGAGCGGGACTTGTCCAAGGAGATCGACTCGCTCCTCGACCGCTTGGCATCGACGGATGCGGAGGAGGCGCAGAACCAGGTCCATCGCGTGTTCCGATTCGACCTTTGCGTGTCCTGCCACCGGGCGTACCTGCGGGATCCCTTGCGTCCCCAATTCGGCGGCTGACGGGGTGGTCGCGGGAATCAAGGGCGCTTCCGGGTCATGACGACCAGGAGCGGCGTGGACAGGAACAGCACCGCGAAAATCGTCGGGACTTGATGGCGCGTGAACCAGGCGAGCACGCACCACACGAGCCCGAGCATGAGGGTGAGGAGGAGAAACAGGTCGCGCAAGGCGCGCTCGGTTTCCGCTCCCGAGTAGCCGGAGAGGAGCACGAACCTCCACGCGAAGCGGGCGCGCCGGACGCGTTCGAGAAGCGGTGCTGCCGTCGCGCGGGCGCCGGGGGCCGCAGGAGCCGGGGTTTCGGGCGTCGGCGTCGTTCGGGGAGGCGGCGCGGCGGCACTCGGGGTCGGAGTCGCCGGGGCCTGCCGCGACGCGGCGGGGGCGGGAACGGGAGCCGGACGGGGTGGGGCCGGTGGCGTCTCGGGCGCCTTCCGCAGACCCTGTGCCGGCGGGGCAGGCCGGGTGGGCGGGTCGACCCGCGCGGCGGGGGCGGCGGCCTCGGTCGGGGCGGTCCCGGGCATCTCGAACAGATCCGCCGTGTCGTCGAACAGCTGAGCCAGCGGGTTGTGCGCCGGGACCAGGGGCGGCGGCGGCGACGCGGGCGAGGGTGGCGTCGCCGGTGCGGTCGAGGGGTGGGAGGGGATCGGTTCCCGGGCCGGCTCGGGTGCCGCGCGGGGGCCCCCCGGTACGGAGCCCGAATCCCGCGCGGGCCCGGGATCGCGCTCCGGGACCGCACGGGGAGCGGGGGCGGGCGTCCGGTGCTCGGGTCCGGGGGCTTCCCGAGGGACCGGATCCGCGGGTCCATCGATGAACTCCGCGAGCGAATCCATCACCATGGCGCGGTCGACGCCGGGGTCCGAGTCGTCGTCCTCCTCCATCGGATCGGCGACGGACGCGACGGTCCCGGGTGGCTCCGGTGGACGCATCGGCGTGTCGGGGATCCCGAGAATCTCCGGCGCGGCAGGTTGGAGGGGGGACTCCTTCTGCGGCTGCGGAACGTCCGACGGACCGGGCTTCGACGGAACGAGGGGCGACGCCGGGGCGGGAGGGGGCGTGGCCGATGCCCCCGGGACCGCGGGAGCGGTCTCGATCCGGGCGCGAGTCCCGTCTCGCGTGGGAGGTTGCGGCGGTGGAACGACGGTTGACGACGGCGGCGTTTCGACTTCGATTCCCAACTCGCCCAACATTCGGGCGAGATCCGCATCCAGGAAGACCTGATCCTCGGCGGGGGAGGCCCGGGATTCGGTTTCCGTTCCGGCGTCCGGTCTGCGCGCGGACGGGCGTTCGCCTTCGGGGGGCGGGGGTGCGGAAGGTGCGCCGGGGTTGTCGCCCCGGTCGGATTCATCGGACATGATTCCAGTGTACGCGATCGGGTCGGGGTGGAAAAGCAAGAATGCCGACCCTACAATTGCGCGGGTCCGCGCGTCCAGGCGCGCGCGGAGGCTGCCGCGCAGGCCGGGTCCCGATCGGGGGCGAGGAACGATGACACGATCCCAGCGTCGCGTGCCCTACGAGGATCTGGAGCAGGATCCGCCGGTCCCGCTGGAGGGCGACCAGGCGCATCGGCTGGCGCGGGTCTTGCGCCTGGAGCCGGGCGATGACATTGAACTTTTCGACGGTCGCGGGCGCACGCGCCCCGCCCGACTGGTGTCGACTCGCGCGGGGGAAGTGTGCTTCGAGTGGTCGGGTCCCTGCCGGGTGTCGGAGACGGCCCGGACCCTGTGGGTGGGCGCGGCGGTGCCGAAGGGGAAGCGGGTCGATTGGATGGTGGAGAAGCTCTGCGAGTTGGGGGTTTCCCGCATCACCCCGCTGGTGGCGGAGCGCGGCGTGGTCCGACCGGGGGCGGAGGGGACGAAGGCGCGCCGCTGGGACTCGATCGCGGAGGAGGCGTCCCGACAGTGCCGGCGGGATGACGTGCCGGTGGTGGATGCCCCCTGCGATCTGGAGGTCTGGCGCGCGGGCTGGCCGCCGGTCGCGCGCGTCTATCATGCTCATCCGGAGCCCGTCGCGCTCACCCCGCGGGCGTTCCTGGCCGAGCTCGGCGCGCTGGATTCCGGGATTGCCGTCGTCCTGGCGATCGGCCCGGAGGGGGGGTGGAGCGAGCGGGAGTGCGGGCTCTTCCGCGACGCCGGTTCCCGAGCCTTGTCCCTGGGACCGCGGATTCTGCGGATCGAGACGGCGGCCGCCGTGGCGACGGCGCTCGCGCAGGCGGGGCTCGGCGAACTCGATCGCCCGGGTCGGTAGGTCGGGGCCGTGTCGTCCGTCAGTTTCCGCCGCCCAAGTCGATCTCCGAAGTCCCCGTGGTCCCGCGGCCTTCGAGAATGTCCCGGGCGATCCGCTCGCGGTTGATCTCCCACCACGCCTTCCACGACTCGTTCTTGTCCTCGACTCCCGCACCGGTGATCTTGGCGAGCGCGAAGCGCGCGGCTTGATGGATGTTCACGTCGGGATCGTCGAGCACGCGGATGAGGGGTTCGATGGCGCGCGGGTCGCGCAGGCGGGAGAGGGCGACCGCGGTATTGAGGCGGATCAGGAAGTAGGGATCGCGCAACGGCGTGTTGACCAGGGGGAGGGTGGCGCGACGGTCGCCGAGCACGGCGAGGGCGCGCACGACCTCGTTGCGCACCTGGAAGGAGTCGTCGCGCAGGAGTTCGATGAGGGCGGTGACGGCGCCGCGGTCGTCACCGCGTTTGGCGCACCGGCTGATGGCGTGGGCGGCGGACGCTTTCACGCTCGGGGCGGAATCCTGGAGCAGGGCGATCAGCGGGTCGAGCGGGATCTCCTTGCTGCCGATGATGCCGAGGGAGAGGGCGGCGTTGCTGCGGACGTAGGGGTTGGAGTCGCGCAGCGCCGCGAGGAGCGCGGGGATCACCTCCGGGCGGTCGGAGAAACCGAGCCCGAACGAGGCGACCGTACGCGCCTCGAGATCCGACCCGCGCAGGAATCCCATCAGGCGATCGTGGTTGCCGGCCACCAGGGGGCGGATCCGTTCCGCCGCCGCGGCACGGGCCCCCTCATTGGCGAGATTGTGGGCCTCGACCCACTGATTGAGCAGGCCGTCGAGTTCGACGAGGAATTCAAGGTCAGTGCCGTGCGCGGCTCCGCCCGCCGGGGTCGATCCGCCGCGAGGCGTCGTAGGGGCCTCCGCGACCGGGGAGGACCCCCGGTTTCGCTCCGGCGAGCGATCCGTGCGTGCGCTCTCCTTCGGCGGCTCGGATCGCTCCGTCGGCTGCCGCTCCACCGCGCTGTTGAGGGCGGAGGCGGGGGACTCCTTCACCGTGGTCGTGCATCCGGCGGCGAGGAGGACCAGCGTGGCGGCGATCGGGAGGAAGACCTTCATCGTCACACTCCTAGTGGGGCTTCAACCTTGATTTCCCAGGTTGGTCCGGTCGCGTTTCGCGTCCGGCTGCGTTGCTCGTCGTCGGCGATGCACCGGGGCATCGCCTCCTCCTCGCGCCTCCTCGGGCGCGAAGATCACCGCAGTCGAATTTACCGTCGCAAGATCGAAGACCCCCGTGCCCGGATCATTCCCGAACCGCTTCGCGGTTCGCAAACCATCCGGCTCCGGCCGGCCATGAAGGCCGTCCGGAGCAGGACTGCCTCGCCC
>CAZWCX010000228.1:0-6222 GCA_964632945.1 uncultured Planctomycetia bacterium
GGCTTCGTTGCTCGTCGTCGGCGATGCACGGGGGCATCGCCTCCTCCGCGCGCCTTCCGGTCGCCCCGCGGTCCTGGCCGCTGACACCGCCAGGAACCCGCGGGCGGACTCTTCACGAAGTCGCTGACGCGGCTTCCTGAACAGTCGGGCTAGTCCGCCTTCGGCCGGGAGACCGCCGGAGGTACGGCGGTTCCCGATCCGCGCGCTATTTGAACTCGAACTTGTCGCCCTTCTCCTTCCACCACTGTTCCCAGGCCCCCGCATACTTCTCGCGTTCCTCCTTCGAGCCGAAGAACGGAAACGGGAAGCTCTGGCCGGTGCGCTGCCGCAGCGTGTCGTACGCGATCGCGCTCTTCGCCGTGTCGGCCCCCTTCAGATACTCGATCAGGTGCGGGATCGCCCGCTTGTCCTTCAACTTCACGAGCGAATCCGCGGCGTAGAAGCGGAGGTCGCGGTTCTCGTGCGACAGGAACGGGGCCAGGCTCGAAGTGCCCTGGGGATCGCCGAGGTTGCCGAGGATCTTGATGGCCGCCAATTGAGTCTGCGGTTTCTTGAGATGGTCCTGGAGAAGCGGCGTGACCACCCGCGGATCGAGGAACGAGAGCGCCTTCTCCGCGCGAAACTTCGCCGTGATGTCCGAGTCGGAGAGCATCTTGACCAGCGCGGGTGCGACGATGTGCGAGACGTCGCGCATCTGGCGCGCCACGGCTTCGACATCGCTCGTGGTGCGCAGTTGGTTGGTCAGGTAGGCCGCCTTCTCCTCGGGAGTGGCGTCCGCGGGGATTTGCATCGGCGGAGTACCGGTTGGACCCGCCTTCGCCGTGCTCACCGCGGTGCCGTCGCCGGTCGCGCCGGCCTTCTCGCGGGCGAGACGCTCGGCGTCGGCCTTTTCGCGGGCGAGGCGCTCGGCGTCGGTCTTCTCGCGGGCGAGGCGCTCGGCGTCGGTCTTCTCGCGGGCGAGGCGCTCGGCGTCGGTCTTCTCGCGGGCGAGGCGCTCGGCGTCGGCCTTTTCGCGGGCGAGACGCTCGGCGTCGGCCTTTTCGCGGGCGAGGCGCTCGGCGTCGGCCTTTTCGCGGGCGAGACGCTCGGCATCTCCCTGTTCCCGAATCCGCCGCTCCGCCTCCGCGCGCTCCTGCAGCAGGCGCTCGGTCTCCGCCTTCTCGCGCGCGATGCGCTCCTCCACCGCCTTCTGGCGCTGGATCCGTTCGGCATCGGCCGCCGAGAGGTCCGGGGCGGTGCCCGAACTTCCGCCGGTGGGACCGGCGAACGAGCCGTCGCCCGACCCGAGGCGCGCGTCGCCGTCGGTGGGAGTGATCACGGGCCGGCGGGAGACGTCTCGCTTGATGACTTCCACTTCGGTCTTGAGGACCGCAATCTCGCGTTTGTTGTCGTCGGTCTGCACGCGCAGATCGTCGACCTCCTTGCGCAGGGGGTGGATCGCCTGCTCCACCGTGTCGGTGATGCGCTGGTTCTGCGCTGCGCCGGTTTCCTCGCCGCCGGAACCGCCGAAGACGGAGCAGCCCGTCATGGGCAGGCCGACCAGCAGCCAGACGACGAGAAATCGCAGCCTGGAATCGCGGAACATCAGGAATCCTCCGAGTCGAGCCGTTGCCGACGGGCCGGCCCTGGCGCGGGATTCCCCCTCCGGGGGAACGTCCTGCGCGCGGCGCCTTCGACCGCCGGAGATCGTCAATGAACGATATTGACTTCGCCGCGCCCCGCCCGGATCTCCCCGATCGGGAGCGCCGGAAAACCGAGCGAGCGCAGACGAGCGATCAAGGGGTCCTGGAAGTAGGGGTCGACCACCATCACGTAGCCGATCCCCATGTTGAACACCCGGTACATTTCCTCGCGGCTCACCTTGCCGAGCCGGCGGAGCAGATGAAAAATCGGGGGCGGATCCCAGGCGCGCGCCTCGAGGTCGGCCGCCGTGCCCGCCGGCAGCACGCGCGGCAG
The DNA here is from genome assembly GCA_964632945.1 of uncultured Planctomycetia bacterium. Lineage (GTDB taxonomy): Bacteria > Planctomycetota > MHYJ01 > WSZJ01 > CAZWCX01 > CAZWCX01. The sequence continues at coordinate 1,957 of CAZWCX010000228.1, forward strand.
ATTCTCGACGAGGCCGCCGCCGGTGATGTGCGCCATGCCCTTGATCGCCCGGCGCATGCGTTCCTGGCGCATGAGGTCCAACACCGGCTTGGCGTAGATGCGCGTCGGGCGGAGCAGCTCATCGGCAAGGGGACCGCCCAGTTCGTCGATGTGGGCGTTGGGGCGCAATTTGGCCCGCTCGAACAGGACCTTGCGCACGAGCGAATAGCCGTTCGAGTGGAGTCCGTTCGAGAGCAAGCCGACGACCCGGTCGCCGGGAGCAATCCGCTTCCCCAGGATCATGCGGTCCTTTTCCACGACCCCGGTGAGGAATCCGGACAGGTCGTACTCTCCGGGTCCGTAGAAGCCGGGCATTTCCGCGGTTTCCCCGCCCAGAAGGGCGCAGCCCGCCTGGCGGCACCCTTCCACGATTCCTTTCATGATGTCGAGCAGCGTCTGCGGTTTCACCTTCCCGGTCGCGATGTAGTCGAGGAAGAATAGCGGTTCTCCCCCGTGCACCAGGAGGTCGTTGACGTTCATCGCCACGAGGTCGATGCCTACGGTGTCGTGGCGGCCGGTGAGGAAGGCGATCCGAAGCTTGGTGCCGACGCCGTCGGCGCAGCCCATGAGCACCGGCTTGCGGTAGGAGCGTTTGAAGAGGGGGGCATCGTGGGTGAGCGAGAAGAACCCGGCGAACCCCCACGGCACGTCGATCACGCGCGGACCGTGCGTCCGGCGGGCCATCCGCAGGACCTGGTCGATGACCCGGTCCTTGCCCTCCTGGTCGACGCCGGCGGCCTTGTATGCGCCGCCTGCGGCGGCTTTCGTCCTGGACACGGACACCTCTTCCTTCGCGGCCATGATTTCGTCCGGCCGGAATCCCGGGTCCGGCCCCCGTGGGAGGGCTCCGCGCCCCCGCCCGCGATCACTTCGGTTCCAGACAGTCTTTGACGAATGCGGCATCCGGCGCCACCGGGTATCGGCCGGAGTAACAGGCGGTGCAATAGTGGGTCTTGGGCCGTCCCACCGTGGACAGGAGCCCCTCGATCGAGAGGTACCCGAGGCTGTCCAGCCCGAGGAAGTCGCGAATCCCCTCGACCTCGAGCTGGGCGGCGATCAACTGTTTCCGGTCGGGAAAGTCGATGCCGTAGTAGCAGGGATGCCGCGTGGGTGGACAGCTCACGCGCATGTGCACCTCGCGGGCCCCCGCCTCGCGCAGAGTCCGGATGCGCGACCGTGACGTCGTTCCCCGGATGATGGAGTCGTCGACGAGGACGATGCGCTTGCCGCGGATCACTTCGGGAACGATGGTCAGCTTGATCGAAACGCTCGCGTCCCGAGTGGCCTGGGTCGGCTGGATGAAGGTGCGACCGACGTAATGGTTGCGGATGAAGCCGAACTCCATCGGGATGCCCGAACGGCGCGAAAACCCCAGGGCCGCGCCCGTGCCGCTGTCCGGGATCGGCACGACCAGGTCGGCCTGCGCCGGGTGTTCCTCGGCCAAGCGCTCGCCCAGGCGCACGCGCACGAGATGCACGGTGTCGCCGTACACCAGGCTGTCGGGACGGGCGAAGTAGACGTGTTCGAAGATGCAGTGGGCGGGCTGCGCCTGCTCGCGGGGGACGAACCGCTCCGAGCGCGGAGGCGCGCCGGGGGTGAGGCGGAGGATCTCGCCGGGTTCGACGTCCCGTTCGTACGTTGCCCCGATCAGCGTGAAGGCCGACGTCTCGCTGGCCACCACCCAGGCGGACCCCAACCGGCCCAGGCAGAGGGGACGAAAACCCTGCGGATCCCGGACGGCGATCAACTCGTCCTTCATCAGGAACAGCAGCGAAAACGCCCCCTGGATCCGGCGCATCGCCTCCGCAAGCGCGTCCGGACGCCCCGCGATTTCGGGGTTCGCCAGCAGGTGCAGGATCACCTCGCTGTCCGAAGTGGTCTGGAAGATGGAGCCCTGGGCCTCGGCCTCCCGGCGCAGCGTGGCGCTGTTCACCAGGTTGCCGTTGTGCGCCACCGCGACCGAGCCGCGCGAGTACGAAACCACCAGCGGCTGGGCGTTCCCCAGCGTGGAGGAGCCGGTCGTGGAATAGCGCACATGGCCGATCGCGGTCGGCTGCGCAAGGTCCTGCAGCACCGTCTCCGTGAATACGTCCGCCACCAGGCCCATGCCCCGGTGGCTGCGGATGCGCCGTCCGTCGGTGCTGGCGATGCCCGCGCTTTCCTGGCCACGGTGTTGCAGCGCGTACAGGCCGTAGTAGGTCTTGAGCACGGCCTCCGGATCGCCGGTGATGCCGAAGAGACCGCACGCTTCCTTGATGGGCATCGTATCCCGTCCCACGGATTCCGGGGTCCCGAGGCCGGCCACGTCGCCCGCCCGGACCCGGGCGCGGACCTAGGTCCGCCCCCCTTTCATCCCGGCCAGTTGTCGTTGCACGTCGGCCTTGAAGCGCTTTTCCGGGTCCACCCACAGCGCCTGCTGGAACCGTTTGCGCGCTCGCCAACGACGGCCGAGCGCCCGGTAGACCAGCCCCAGATAGTAGTGCCCCGCCGGTTCCTCCGGGTCCATGCGCACCAGCCTCTTCAGGAGGCGGCGCGCATCTTCCAGTCGATGGCCGGCGAAGGCCTGGTGAACCTCGAAGTACAGTTCCCGTTTCTTGCGCTCGAACGCCTTGCGCCGCCGCCAGTAGGTGATGTGGAACACGTCCAGGAGCGTGTACGCCCACACCAGGCCGGCCGCGCCCAGACACCCGCGCGCAAAGCGCGTCGGATTCGACGTTCGCGCCAGATACGGCGCCAGGAACGCGCCGTTCAGGAACATGACCGCCAGAAAGAAGAGGAACACTCCCCGCGCGCAGCGTCCCAGGACGACGTGCCCCAGCCCGGGCACCAGGGACAGGACGTGGGCGGCGATCCTCGCGATCATGGCGGGCGCCCTCCTTGGGCGCCGGGGAACCCATCGAAACATGCAGTCTATCGCGGGGGGACGGGCGACGGCAAGCAATATGCATCCCGCACGGGGTCTGGCGCGGGCCCCAGGCCTTCGCTACAATGGCCTCCGACGCCTTGCGAGGGTCGAGAGTACCATGGTCCCCAGCGTTCCCGCCGAACCCGAGGATCACATCGAAGACTTCCTGCCGTACAGCTACTTCCGTCGGCTTCCCTCCATCGACGGCAGTCGGCCGGACGACCCGCGCGCGTTCCCCGAGATCCGCCGCGCCTTGCGCCACCCCAACGGTCTGCTGTGCCGGGGCGGCGACCTCGACCCGCAACGCATCCTCCTCGCCTACCGCCACGGGATCTTCCCCTGGTACGAGGAGGGGATCCCGATCCTCTGGTGGTCTCCCGATCCTCGCGAAGTCCTGCTTCCTGAGGAGTTCCACCTGCCCCGCACCCTGCGCGGTGTTCTCCGCCGCAATCCATTCGAAGTCCGGCTCGACAGCGCCTTTCGCGAGGTGATGAAGGCGTGCGCCGCCCCCCGACCCGGCCAGCACGGGACCTGGATCACCCGGGACCTCCTCGATGGGTACTGCGCCCTGCATGATCAGGGTTGGGCCCACTCCGCCGAGGCATGGGATGGCGAGGGTCTCGCCGGTGGGCTCTATGGCGTCGCCGTCGGCGCCGTCTTTTTCGGCGAGTCGATGTTCGCCCGCCGGGACAACGCCTCCAAGGTCGCGTTCGCCGTGCTCGTGGATCAACTGCGGCGCTGGGGCTTTCGACTCATCGATTGCCAGGTGCACACCCCCCACCTGGAGCGCTTCGGCAGTCGTCCGATGCCACGGGTCGAGTATCTGACGCGGCTGGAGGAGTGGTGCGCGGCGCCCGGTCGCGAGGGGCGCTGGCAACTGGATCCGCCCGGGGATGCGGCGCGCGCGAAGGAGGGGGCATGAGCCCGGCAACTCTCCTGCGGGACGCGGCGGACTGGGAGGCCTGCAAGCGGCAGGCGGCCGGGCGTCGTGGACTCGTCCTGTTCAAGGCCAGCCCGACGTGACCGGGGAGCCGGGAAGCGGAGCGTCGGTTCGACGCCTGGCTGACCGGGGTGCCCGATACCGCCGACCTGGTCGCGGTCAAGGTGGACGTCATCGACGCGCGTCCGCTGAGCCGGGCCATCGCCGAAGAAACGGGCGTCCGACACGAATCGCCGCAGGTCCTCTGGATGGGGAACGACGGGCGCGTGCAGTGGCATGCGAGTCACGGCGCCATTCACGCCCAGGCCCTGGCCGCCCGGTTGACCGTCTAGCCCGGATTATTCGCGAACAGCTTCGCTGTTCGCGAACAACCCGGCTCCGT
>CAZWCX010000229.1:0-6116 GCA_964632945.1 uncultured Planctomycetia bacterium
GACGGAGCCGGATTGTTCGCGAACAGCGAAGCTGTTCGCGAATAATCCGGGCTAGGTCTCCCCGGCGGGCGGCCCGGGGTGTCCCTCGCCGGCCCCGGTGAGTTCCAGGACCCGCAGGGTGAAGCGCCGCCCGCGCTCGGCAAAGTTGCGAAACGAGTCGAAGCTGGCGCACGCGGGCGAAAGGAGGACTGCGTCCCCGGGGGCGGCCGCCTGATGCGCCAGGGTGACCGCCTCATCGAAGGCGGCCGCGCGGGAGATCGGCGGGCAACGTTCTCCGACGGCGCGCAGCGCCTGCTCGATCGCCGGGGCGGTGGCGCCGACCAGCACGGCCAGCCGCAGGCCGCGATCCGCGATCGCCGCGGCCAGCTCGTCGAACGGGATTCCCTTGTCCGACCCTCCGCCGATCCAGACGATCCGACCGCGCACGGCGTCCAGCGCCGCGATTGTGGAATCCGGATTGGTGGCGATGGAGTCGTTGTAGTAGCGGACTCCCCCGGCCTCGCAGACCAGTTGCAGCCGGTGCTCGACCCCGCGGAACGCGCGTGCCACCGCGGCCATTTCGTCCGGCTCCGCCCCCATCTCCTGCGCCGCGGCGAACGCCGCAAGCAGGTTCTCGACATTGAACGCCCCCGGCAGGACCACCTCCGACCGCGCGAGCACGGGCACCATCCTCCCCTCCTTCACCAGGGTGAGCCGGTCGCCGTCGAGCCAGGCGCCGCGCGCGGGGGTGGAACGGCGGCTGAACCAGGCGGTCGTTCCCCGGACGCGATCCCCCCAACGGCCGAATTCGGGATCATCCGCGTTCAGGACCGCAAAGTCTCCGGGCTTCTGGAAGCGCAGGATCGAGGCCTTGGCCGCCGCGTATTGTTCCATCGTGCCGTGGCGATCCAGATGGTTCGGCCGCAGGTTGGTCAGGATCGCTCCGTGCGGGCCGCGGCCCAGGCTGGCCAGGTTGTCGAGCTGAAAGCTCGAGATCTCGAGGACGACCTGGTCTTCCGGGCGGATGGCCTCGGCCTCGAGAAGGAGGGAACGGCCCATGTTGCCGCCAAGCCAGGCGCGGGTCCCGCGCCGGCGCGCGGCGCGGTCGAGGATGGCGCCCAGCAGGTGGGCGGTGGTGGTCTTGCCGTTGGTGCCGGTCACGCCGACGATCGGGGCCGGACAGAGCTTGAAGAACAGGTTGAGTTCCGACTCCAGGGGCACGCCGCGATCGCGTGCGAGGCGAACGAACGGATTGTCCCAGGGCACGGCCGGGTTGACCACGACCAGATCCGCGTCGGTAAAGTCCGACTCGCGGTGACCGCCGAGGTGGAACTCGACGGCCTCTCCGGAAAGCTCGGCCACGGAGTCCGCGAGCGAGTCGGAGCGACGCAGGTCGGTGACGAGGACGCGTGCCCCCTGGCGGGAGTAGTAGCGGACCACGCCCACGCCGCCGCCGAAGAGACCGAGGCCCATCACCGTGACCCGGAGTCCCCTGGGCGGGTGCACATCGGGGGTGAACATGGACGGGACTATCCCCCGCGGGCGCGGCGGCGAACCTCGTTGGCGCGCCGCATCAACTGCTCGGCGTCCGCCGGTTGCATCGGCTCGAGATGGAAGCGGAACACGCGGGAGTCCGTCGAGGTGAAGGGGATCATTACGTCGGTGAGGAAGTCGATCGGGAAGTACTGCCAGATGGGCGCCGCCACGGGTTGAAGCACCTTGACGGTCTGGAAGCCCTCCTTTTCGAGCCGGAACTCCCGCGTGCCGTAGAACTCGAACGGGACGGAGATCGGCGTGAGGCCGATCTTCTTGCCGTCGACATAGACGGTGGCCCCAGGCGGATCCGATTCGAGCTCGAGCCGTCGCTCGGTACATCCGGCCAGGGCGAGCACGGCCGCCAGGGCGCAGGCGGCGGCGAAAGAACGGGGGGCGGAACGGCGCACGGGCTGCTCCCTACTTGGGTTTGGGGTCTTCGAAGATCGCTTGCACTTCGTCCAGGGTCGGGATGGGGCCGTCCTGCTCCCAATAGAAGCGCACGTAGAGGCCCGCCCAGATCAGGACGGCGACGATGCCGACCAGGTAGAGGATCGGGAAGGGACCGCCGCTGATCATCGCGCCCGAGTGGCGGAAGGTGTAGGTGTTGTTGACCTCGTCCCACTGGGGCTCGGGGAGGCCCTCGGAGGGCGCCTCGTCGGCCGGAGTTGCGGCGGGTTCGGGGCGGACGAGGCGGCGACCGGCGGGTCGTCGCGGTTCTGCGTCGTCGGGGACCCCGGCGGAGGCGAAGGCGCGCTGAATCTCCGATGGGGAGGGCGCGCGACCGGCGGCGGCCGGAGGTCCCACGGAGGGTTCTTCCTCGATGGTTTCGATCTCATCCACGTCCTCCGCGGCGGGCGGCGGCGGAGGGGACGCCGGGCGTACGGCGGCCGGGGGACGGGCGGCGGTGGGGGTGCGCGCCCCGCTCGCGGGCGCGGCCGCGCCGCTCGGGGTGCGGCCCGCCGGGGCGGTTCCCGTCGGCGGCCGGACGGCGCCGGTCGCCGGGCGTGCGGCCGGGGTCGTGCCGGTCGGCGTCCGCGGCGCGGGGGTGGTTCCGGTGGGCGGCCGCCCCGCGGGCGTCGTGCCGGTCGGCGGCTTCGCGGCCGAAGTCGCGGCGGGAAGCGGCCGGGCCGGCGCCGGGGGCGCAGCAGGCGCCGGCTTCGGTTCGAGGATGGTCTCCTCCCCTTCGTGCAACGCGGGAATGTCTTCCAGATCCTCGAGCAGCGGATTCCGCTCGGGCTGGTCGGGAGCCTTGTCCTCTTCCTTCGGATCGGTCATGGCTTCTTCTCCTGCTGTTCGCGGCGCAACGCCAGGGAACGCACGTAGTGCGCCACCGCCCAGAGCTGCGTCTCGTCCAGCTCACCCGCCATCGGGGCCATCTCCGCCCCGGCGATTCCGTTTGCGATCACCCGATAGAGATTCTGCGCGCGCGCCCCCGACTTCAGCGGGTCGGTCGAGAAGTCCGGGGCGACGATCCAGCCGCCGTCGGGCGCAGGCGTGGCCGGTGCGGCCTTCTGATCCGCCCCCTCCCGCCACGGCGCCTCTTTCCCGAGTTTCGCCTGGAATTCCTTCACCCGGTCCGGTCCCGTATGGGCGCGGTGACAGGTCCAGCAGGCCAAGCCGTGATACAGTTCCTCGCCCAGCGCGACCGCCTTCGCCCGGTCCTCGTCGGTCCGGATCGGATCGTCCGGCACGGGCCTCACCGCCGCGGCGGCGGCGACGGTCGCGGTCTTTCCGGTCCGCAGGGTGTATTCGGCGAACGACGGAGTGAGCGATTTCACGTACTGGACGACGGCAGCGCGATCCCGCTGCGGCATCATCCCGAAGGCCGGCATCCCCGTGCCTCGCAACCCGCGGGTCACGGTCCGATGAAGGTCCGCGTCGGTGGGGAGCGAACCCGCCGGTCCGGATACGAATTTGAGCGCCGGGGCCGCAGGCTGTCCCCCCGCGTCGACGGGGGCGAACGGCCGGGGTCGGGAGCGGAGGAAAATCGCGGCCGGGCCGCGCCCGTCCCCGCGCACGCCATGGCATCCGGCGCAGCGGCGCGTGTAAACGTCCGCTCCGTGCCGCAGCGCTGCCGCCGTCGCGGGCGCGCTTGCCCCTCCCTCCACGTCCAGGAAGTCCTCCTGCCACGCCCCCAGATCCCGCCCGCGACTCTGCAGGTAGGCGACCAGATCGAGCGCGTCCTGGGTCGGCGCGATCACGGTCACGGACGTAGGTTTGTAATCCTCCGGCTTGCCCGCAAGTTTGAGCACCGGCTTGCCCGTCACCTTGAGGGCCGGTCTTCCCTCCGCGTCCACCAGGAACCAGCGACCGAATTCGTCGGGGGCCACCTCGGTCTTCGCGTCCTCCGCGGGGACGAAAAAAGCGGACGCCGCATCCGGCACCAGTCCCAGCCGCTTCTCCTGGCCCATCGTGTCGACCGGAATCGTCACCGTACGGAACAGCCACGGGTAGGCGGGCATCACGGAGTCCGGCGAAGCCAGACGCGGATCCCAGAGATGCGCAAAGTGCCAGCCGTCGGCCACGCGTCCCCCGATCCGGCTCAGATCCGGGCCGATCCTGCGCACCCCGGGCGTCGGGACCGGGTCGCCCGCGTACTCCCCCGCCTGCGTCGGCGGTCCGTAGCGAAGTTCCTCCCCTCCCACCGGCCGGACGAGTTGCGTATGGCAATGGAAACACCCTTCCCGCCGGTAGAGGTCGCGCCCGCGCCGCTCCTGCTCCGTCAACGCCCGCGGCGTCACCGCGTTCCCCGCGACCGTGATCCGGGATTCGTCGGGCCGATTCGCCGGGTAGTACAACGGCGCCACCCCCTGCCCGGCCACGCCGAGCAGGAACAGGAGCGTCGCGCCGATCGCCACCACGCCGGTGTTCCGCATGGTCGTCTCCCCGTCCTCGGAGCGCGCCCGTCCACGTCCGGGCGCAATCGCTTGCGTCTAGTCTTCCGCCTGCCGGGTCGTCAGCAGGAGGTTGAAAAAGAAGAACGTCATGCCCAGCACGATCGCCGCCCCGGCTCCCGTGCGCAGGTACCAGCCCCAGCGGCCGGCCGCCAGCATGTCGGCGAAATCCGCCCCATACCGCGTCATCGACCCCTGCAGGATGCCGGTGACCCCGAGCGCCAGCAGCAGAAGCCCCACCCCGCCCAGGGTCAGCCAGAAGTGACCGTTGGCCAACCCCTCCATGGCGACGGATCGATGCGCCGTCGTCTCCCAGGCCGCGTAGGCCGCGCCGATCGCCCAGAACAGGCCCGCGCCCAGGGTCATCGCGGTCCAGACCGCATCGGCATACGGGGTGAACTGCAGCAGTTTCTGCATGCCGCGCAGTCCGAGCGTCGCGCTCATCAGTCCGGCAAGGAGGTAGAAGAACGTCCCCAGCACCAGGAACTTGAGCGCGGTGGAATCCCGCATGGCCGCCCACCGGCCCCAAAGGGTCCCGAAGACGTTGCACACCACGCCCCACACGGGGATCAACATGCAGACCCCTGCCGCGATCGTGACCGTCTCCTGCCACTCGGGCAGCGGCGAGAACACCAGGCTCACCAGCCCCGCCAGGGGCTGGAACAAGGCCAGCATCCAGAACACGATGCGCGCCTGCCAGAGGCTGAAGAGAGGCCCATCGGCCAGCTGCGGCAGGAAGTAGAAGAGACCGGCCAGCCCCATCGGAACGACCCACAGGCCGACCAGATAGCTCGCGCTCATCGCCTGCAACGTGACCGCGCGCATCCCGTCGAACAGATTCGGCACCAGCAGGTTGCCGAGGCCGAACGAGAGCGTCGTCCAGATCAGACCTGCGAGCACGAACCAGAGCGAAGGATGCAGGAGCGGTTCCTGCCGCCGCCGCAGGGTGATCAGCACCTGGACCGTCGTCAGCAAGAGGCAAAGGGTGATCAGGATGTCGATTCCGGGGGGAAACTCGCCGCCTTCCCAGCCCTGGTTGCCGCCGAAGAGCCAGTCCATCCCGGGAGTCTGCGGCAGCGCCACGCCGGGGACGTTGCGGTAGCCGTCCAGCGCGAGCAGAGCGAATCCGCCGAGGAGGGCGACGTTCCACAGCAGGCAGGTGAGCCAGCCCAGACCGCCCCACGCCATCGGCACGCCGGTCAGCCGGGGCACGAGATAGAACGACAGCCCGAATGCGATCGTGCCGATCACTCCAAACACGATCCCGTTGGTGTGAATCGGCAGCAATCGCCCGGCGCTCAGCCACGCCTCGCGCGGGAGCAGGTCCGGACTGTGCATCTGGAAGGAAATCAGGGTTCCCACCGCGGGGACCACCAAGCCCCACACGAGGGCGGTGAACAGCCAGAGCCGGACCAGGCTCGGACTCTCGAGGACCGCCCCGGATCGCTCGACCATGCTACCCTCCTCGTGTCGACCGCGAAGAACGGCGGCGGATCGTAACCCGTTGCGCTGCCGGGTGTCAAGCCTGTGCGGCCTCTACCGACCCGCGCCGTCGCCGGACCCCGCCCCCCCCTCCGGGTCGCCGCCCGATCCGCCCTCGTTCCCGTCGCCCGGGGCGGGGTCGGCACCATCCCCCGGGTCGTCCTGCGCGCCCGGGCCCGCCTCTGGAGTCTTCCCTTCGGCCTGCTGGTGCGCGCGTTCCGCGGC
>CAZWCX010000230.1:0-6023 GCA_964632945.1 uncultured Planctomycetia bacterium
GCGAAAAGCGACCGGACCAACCTGGGAAATCAAGGTTGAAGCCCCACTAGCCGCATCCGCGGGCCTCCCTACTTGAGGAAGGCGTCCGGCTGGTACGGCACCGAAGGGTAGCGGTCCGAAGTCCCGGTCCGCTTCCCCGCCGCGAAGTAGGGTCCCAGGAACGTCCATCCCCACAACGCCCCACCCCCGAGCAGGATCAGGCCGAGCGAGAAGAGCCCCAGATCGTTCCTCGAGGTCCCCCGCTGCAACACCGCCTCGCCGGGCCGGCCGGGGTCATAGTACACCTTGACCTTCCCGCCGATCGGGAAGTAGGAGGTCACCTCCTCCGCCGCACCCCGGGTCTCGTGCGACACGCGGTAGAAGGACAGGCGCCGGCAGGAATACCGCACGTCGTTCACATCGTAGCGGTACTCGATCACCGGGCTCCAATAGGTCCGGCGGTTGTACCGCCCGCCTCCCTGGTGGCTGGTCACGGTCGTGGACGTCACCACCCCGTCGGTCGACGGCCAGCGTTCCGTCGCCAGCCCGCGGAAGACGGAGGTCCCCCCGGTGATGAAATTGTACGCGCCCAAAACGAGGATCACCAGGACGCCGAAGAGCGTGCGACCGGAGGACGGTGCCATGTCAAACTCTCCCACGCGACCGGACCAGAATACCGGAGGCGCGCGGTCGAGACAACTCTTCGCGCTCCCGGGTCGTGCGTTCCGCCCCGTATCCGTGCGGACCTGCACAAGACCGGGGGCCGTCCATGCCCGCACCCAGGTCCGGAAGCCTGTCCCGACCGGGACTTGCAATTGGAAAGTGACGCGGTACGGGGCTTGCGAAGGCCGGGGACAAGAGTTCGAGTTCTCCAGCGGAGGTGACCCATGGACATCGTCTTCAGCGTGATTCTCGGCATCTCTCTCTGGCCCATCACCCTCCTGTTCAGCTGGGTGATCGTCCATCCCCAGGAGGAGGTGGTCCTGCTCTGGTGGGGGAAGTACTGGAAGACCCTGAAGCAGCCCGGCCTGTACTTCGCCTGGCTGATCGGACGTCGCGTCATGCGCATCAGCACCAAGCGGCTGACCCTGGAATTGCCGAAGAACACGGTGGCGGACGGGAACGGCAATCCGATCCAGGTCGCCGGCGTGGTGACCCACTTCTTCGAGGACACGCGCCGCGCGGCACTCGACGTGGAGCACGCGGAGGAGTTCGTCCGCAGCCAGGCGCTGGCCGTGCTGAAGCAAATCGCCTCGCGCCACCCGTACGAGTCGCGCGACGGGGTCAGCCTCAAGAACGAGGCCAAGGCGATCAGCGCCGAACTGGTCGGGGCGCTGCAACAGCGGGTTGCGGTCGCCGGGGCGCGCATCGAAACCTTCGAGTTGAGCGACCTGGCCTATGCGCCGGAGATCGCGCAGGCGATGCTGATCCGGCAACAGGCGGCGGCCCTGGTCGACGCGCGCAAGGTGATCGTCGAAGGCGCGGTGGAGATCGTCAGCGAAGCCGTCGATCTGCTGGAGAAGCGCCAACTCGGGGTCGAGCCGGGCGACCGCTCACGCCTGGTGTCCAACCTGTTGACGGTGATCTGCGGCGACGCGAAGGTCCAACCCACGTTCCCGATCGCCTCGGGCGAGGACAAGCAGGAGGAGCGCGACCTGCTGCGGAAGATGCTCGGGCAGCTCGAGAAGATGCCCAAGGCGGGTTCGGTGAGCGCGAACTGATGGGGGCGCGATCCCGGGGAGGGGGTGCGGAGATCCCGCGGCGCCGACCCTTCGGGGGGGGCGGCCGAATCCCCGAGAGGGGGACCCGGCCGCCGGTCCCGGGGCTACTTCGAGTACTCGATCGTCACTTCGGGAGTCAGCGGGAACTTGATCCCGGGGAAGTCCTTCAGGAGTTCCTGCATCTCCTCGAGGGTCTCCGGCTTCTTCTGGTTGAGTTCCTTCATCTTGTCGGCGTTCTCGACCACCGCGCCGAAGTCCATCTCGAAGATCGTCACCTTGTTGCCGTCGACGTGCGGGGTGTTGGTCTTGACGAGCGTCCCGTCGACGCGGACCGAGACGCCGAACCGGAGCCCCTTCAGCATCTGCTTGGCCTGGGCCATTTCCGCCTCAGTCGGCTCCTTTTCTTCTTCCTTGGCCCCGCCCGGGTGGGTTTCTTCCCCCCCCTCCTCCGTCGCATCCTCCTCCTCTTTCGACTTGCTCTCCGGCATGACGACGGTGAGCAGCGAGTTGCCGCCGGCCAGCTGCTCGAACTTGAACTTCACGTCCTCCCGCGCCTCGGCATTGGGTCCCTGGTTCGGACCGGAGGGCTTGCTTTCGAGCTGGAGCTTGTTCACGTCCGTGAACGCGTAGATGGTCTTCCGGCCCTTCATTCCGTCTTTCTCCACCTTCTCGCTGGAGACGAACGTCGTTCCCTCTCCCATGTCGGCCGCGGCGTTCTTGAGGTCCTCCACCTTGAAGAGGTCATCTTCGGGGGCGCCCTTCTGGTCCTCTTCCTTGGCGCCGAATGAGGCGGCCATCTCTTCGATCATCTTGAGGGTCTCCGGGCCGACCAACTGGGTCATCTCGACGGTGCCGCTGCCGTCCGGCTTGACGACCACGACGGTGTCGATGTGGAAACACCCGCACAGGGTGAGGACGAGCAGCGCGGACAGGAAGGGGAATAGGCGTCGCATGGGGGCACTCCGCATGAAAATAGAACCGACGATCAGGAACACGAAGGGGGGATTCTATCGGGTCCGGCGGCCCTCCACAAGATGATTTCGTCGCGGGATCGGTTGTCCAAAATCCAGGATTTTGGGCGAGATCCATTGCCGGAGAAAGCCTGCGTGCGGGACGTGCGACTCGTAATCCAATGACGGAGAATGCTTTAACAAAAAAACAGACTCCCTATTCCTGCGGAACGCCACTTGCGCAAGACGGGGCATCGGTGGGTACCGAATGGAACTTGGACCCTACTGGGGATGGACACGACATGCGCTTGATCAAGAAGAGCCTTCCGCTGGTCGCGATCCTCGCGCTGGCGGCCTGGGTGGCCCCCGCGGCGTGGGCCCAGTCCAATGGCCTGGCCGGGACCTATAACACGAAGGTGAGCGCGAACGGGAAGACCGGCGCCGCGACCTTGTCGATCGAGCAGGTGAACGGGACGTGGGAAGTCTCCCGAACGGTCACCTGGTCGGATGGCACGTCCGAGACATTGCACGGGACGGCGGCGCCGTCGCGGGGCGGATGGCTGCGCGTGACGTTCCCGGTCGGCCCCGGCATCGTCGAGAATCTGGACCTGAACGGCCCGCGCGACGTCGCGCGACCGATCAGCGGCACCTACCGCTTCTACGGCAAGGGGAAGGTGTGGGGCCGGCTGACGAACCCGGACGCGGTGGGCGGGTGGCGCTCGGCGGTCGACTCCGGTGCCAAGGATGTGCCGACCGATCTCGGGATCGTCTACCCGAAGGATGGTTCGAAGTTCCTGATCGGCCAGATCGTGGCGGTGAAGACCAATCCGGCGGGAGCGCGCTGGGACGTGTCCGGCGCGGCGACGCGGACGGCCGACGGCCGGCTGCAGTTCACGGGTCCCGGCGAGGCGACGCTGACGGCGACGCTCGGCGACGGGGCGGCCCGACCGGTCAAGGTGAAGGCGATCGGCCTCGAGGTCGTGGAGATCTCCGTGGAGAAGGCGCAGCCGATCACGGACGCGCCGGCCCCGCAGTTCGCCCGCAAGCTCGGCCAGCCGGTCCCGACCCGCAAGGAGCCGGCGGCGATCCTCATCCATGAAGCGCTTCAGTTGCGCGTGACGGTGCAGGGGTCGGACGACCTGTCCGAGGCGGCGAAGGTCAAACTGGTCGGCACGGTCGACGGCAAGCGCATCGAGGGAGACGCCGAGATCCAGTCGCTGGCCGGGGGCCAGGAAGTCCTGGTTCGCACCCCGGGGGCGCTCAACACCAAGGTCGCGGTCAACCCGCTGGTGATCTTCTGGAACGTGGAGTGCGAGGGCAAGGCGGTCGAGGCCGGTCCGACCACCCCGCTCCGGGTTTACACCAGCTACAAGCCGGCGGTGAGCAACGTCGGCCGCGGCACGGTCAACACGAAGGTCCATTTCGAATTCGCCTGCACCTGGGCCAACGGCGCTTCCCAGAACATCGGCCAGGGCGCGGACTCGATCGCCTATCAGATCGACAACCAGATGAGGCACTACGTGCATCCGGTCGACTTCAAGAAGGAAGTCGAGGTCCCGGCCTACGCGAAGGGTTCGCAGCCGCCGGTCAACTATCGCGATCTGCCCGGCGACTGGTCGGTCCGCTCCTCGGGCGAGCGCGGCGTGACCTCCCTCTACTATCCGCCCCTGGAGCCGAAGAAGCCCTACGAGGAATACACGAACTTCCGCGGCAACTTCGGCTGGAACCTGCTCGACAATCCGACCCATACCGGCGGCCGCTGCAACCAGCAGGCGAGCCTGGTGTGCGACATCGTCGGGACGCTCGGGATCAAGGCGACGGTCCACTACCTCGAGCGCACCGGTCGCGGGAAGCGGACGGGGCGCCCGGTCCGGAACTACTTCTACGCGGCGGGCGGCTCCGGTCCGTGGAACTTCCACGGCATCGTGCGCGCCACGATGGCGAACGGGTCCGAGTGGCTGTACGACGGGTCCTTCTCCTCGCCGCCGCGGCGCCTGAACGGCGAGCGGTCGTGGGCGGAAGCCCCGGGCGGGCCGTTCATCCAGAAGTGGGGCCCCTGGTATTACGAGGATTTCGGCGGTCAGGTGCCGGCCGATGACATCCCCACGAAGTGGGACGGCATCCAGTAAACCGCAACAGTTCCAATCCCCAGGAACCGCCGGGTCGAGCTTGCTCCCCGGCGGTTCCTTCCTTTTCTCCCGCGCCGTCCGGGTCTGCGATCCCGCGTGCGCCGCCCTGCGGGATTCCCCTCTGCGCCGCGGCGTCCCCCCCGGCGGGCGACCGTCCGAACCTCACTGCGGCGGTCCGGCCGATCCGGTCCCGCGGACCCGTCGGGCGCGCAGGGGTTGCGCGCCGCCCCGGTCGCGGGTAGAGTTGGGGCCGGTGACGACGCCTTGCGAATGGAGGAACGAGGATGATCCGACGGGATCACGGCCGCACCTTGCCCACGGTCCTGGCCCTGACCCTGCTGCTCGCGGCCGCGGGGGCATTCGCGTGGCGCGCGCTCACGGCGGTTCCGGCTCCGCGCCTCCCGGCGGCGAACACCGGTCCGTCCGGGGAGACCGGCGGCAAGGGCGGCCGGCGTCCAATCGTCATCGACCCCGCTTCCGAAAGGCCGGAGGCCACCATGGATCTGTTCGTCCCCGCCGACCGGCGCACGGACCTTTCGCCGATCCTGGTTCAGGCGGCCGAATGGCCCGCCGTCGCCGCGCTGAAACCCGCGCCCCCGACCCCGGCCGGGGAGATCCCTGCGGTCGAGATCCGCAACCTGCGCGACCTCGTTCAGCAGTGGCTGGCGAAGCAGGTGCAGCCGGACGATTTCGAGTCGGCCCTGGGAAAAGACGAGAACGGCCGACTGTTCGTCCGCCTGAAGACTCCGCCGGGTACTCGCCTCTCCGGCCGCGCCTCCTGCGACATGGTCCCGGGCATGGTCACGTTCGCCTTCGCCTTCGACTTCCCCGACGCCAAGGGCCCGGTCACGATCGAAGAGATCCTGTCGCGGTTGCGCGCCATCCTGCCGCACCCCGTGCTCGCCGAACTGGAGAAGCCCAAACACGCGCCCATCCCCCACCCCTCCATCGCGGGCGCCGACGCCTTTTCGGCGATCGCCGGACTCGACCGCTCCGGCCTGGGCATGATCCACCCCTACCTCTACCTGTTCGCCACGCCGAATCGGCTGATGGGGGTGTTTCAGCAGATCCCTCACGGGATGGCGCCGGACGCGAAGTGAGGGGGGCGGGTCCGGCAAAGAGTCCGGGCCGGGAATGCCCGCCGGTCGAACGGGGGGAAGCGAGACGAAACGGGCCCGGATTCTTCACCAAGCCGCGGACGCGGCTTCACGAGTAATCCGGCCTAGCCCGGATTATTCGCGAAC
>CAZWCX010000231.1:0-5927 GCA_964632945.1 uncultured Planctomycetia bacterium
AGGAGGAGCGTCCGATGAACCGCACCCTCGAAGCGCGCGACGTGTTGCATGTTCCGCCGGTGATCCGGATGGAACGGGACGGCGTGCATCTGATCGTGGACGCGGACCGGGGCAATTGGGTGGGAACGGACCCCCGCGGGGCGGAGCTCCTTTCCCTGATCGACGGCGCGCGGACTTTGGGCGAAGCGATCGCGGCGTACGCGCGGACGCACCGACTGGCGCCCCACGAGGCGCAGGCCCACGCGGCGACCTTCTATGGGCACCTGGAGCGGCGGGGCGTGCTCGCGCGCGCGCCCCTGAACGGCCCCGCCTACGAGGGACGGGCCGCGCGCCTGAGCCCGCGGAAGCTGCGCGAACTCTGGCTCCATACCAACAACTCGTGCAACCTGACGTGCGCCCACTGCCTGGTCAGCAGCGGTCCGGAGGAGCACCGCGGCGCTCCCACCGCGAAACTGCTCGGTTGGATCGACGAGGGTCTGGCGCTGGGGGTGGAACAGTTTTTTTTCACGGGCGGAGAACCGTTCGTGCGCCCCGACATCTTCGACCTGATCGAACGCGTCACGACGAACGCCCGCCTGATCGTGCTGACGAACGGCCTGCTCTTCCACGGCGCGCGCCGGGAGGCGCTGCGCCGGTGCGACCGGGAGAAGCTGGGGCTGCAGATCAGCCTGGACGGGGCGACCGCGGCGACGAACGACCCGATCCGCGGGGCCGGAACGTTCGAGAAGATCTGCGCGGGGATCCGTGCGGCGACGGAGGACGGGTTCCGGGTGACGGTAACGGCGGTGGCGACGCGCCGGAACGCGCACGAACTTTCGCTGCTTCCCCCGCTCATCGCCTCGCTGGGCGCCGGGAACCTGCACCTCCTCTGGCCTCATGCGCGCGGACGCGCCCTGGACCGTCGCGACGAATGGTCGATCGACGCCGAGGGCGCGCTCGCGGTCCTCCGGAACACGCGGGCGGCGGCCCGGGCCGCCGGCGTCACCCTGGACAATTGGGAGTCGTTCCTCCTGCGCGTGGGAGCCCCCCGCGGGTTGCGCCACGACCTCTCCAACGCCGGGTACGAAAGCCTGTGCATCTATTCCGACGGAGAGGTCTATCCATCGGCCGCGCTCGCCAATCTGCCGGAAATGCGCTGCGGCAGCGCCTTGGATCGTCCCCTGCGCGAGGTGTGGCAGGACTCCCCCGTGCTGCAGGCGATCCGCCGCCTCTCGGTGATCGACAAGCCGGTCTGCCGCGAGTGCCCGGTCCGCTTCGTGTGCGGTGGCGGGGACATCGAGCACTCCTACCACGCCGGAGAAGGAGCGGGCGTGGAGCGGATGCGCGCGCTCGATCCCTACTGCGAACTGTACAAGCAATCGTACCTCGACGCGATGGTCGAGCAGAGCCGCGCGGGCTCGAACGGCCGCAAGACCGGATTCTCCCGACCGGTCCCCCTCTTCGGCCTCGGTGACGGCCTCAAGGTCTGCAAGCCGGAGGAGGACACCGGCGTGGCCTTCTCGCGCTCGGCGTGCGTCCTGTCCGTGGACCTGGACGCGGCGCGGGAGCCGGTGCGCCGGTTCTACAGCGAGGCGGCGCAGAAGCCTCAGAAGGAGCTCTGCTGCCCCACCGCCTACCCGCGCGAGGACACCTCCCACATCCCGCAGGAAGTCCTCGACATCTTCTACGGATGCGGCAGCCCGGTCGCCATCGCCGGAGTCCGCGAGGGCGAAACCGTCGCGGATCTCGGTTCGGGCGGGGGAATCGACTGCTTCATCGCCGCCCGCAAGGTCGGCGCCCATGGGCGCGTGTTCGGAATCGACATGACCGACGCCATGCTCGGCAAGGCACGCGCAAACGCGGTCCGGGTGGCGGAGAATCTCGGCTACGCGAACGTGGAATTCCGTAAGGGGTTCCTCGAGGAGATCCCCCTCCCCGACGCGACCGCCGACCTGATCCTGTCCAACTGCGTGATCAACCTCTCCCCCGACAAGCCGCGGGTGTTCGGCGAAATGTGGCGCGTCCTCAAGGATTTCGGCCGCATCGTCGTCTCGGACGTGGTCGCCGACCGGCCGATCCCGCTCCACCTCCAGGTGGATTCCGAATTCCGCGGCCAGTGTCTGGGCGGCGCGCTCACCCAGGGGCAGTTCGTCGCCGACCTCGAGCGCGCCGGCTTCTACGGCATTCACCTGCTCGAGCGGACCTTCTGGAAGGAGGTCCACGGCATCCGATTCTTCTCCGTCTCCGTGCGCGCGCACAAGTTCGAGAAGAAAGCCGGTTGCACCTTCATCGGCCAGTGGGCCGTCTACCTCGGTCCATTCCATTCCGTCCTGGACGACGAGGGCCACCTGTTCCCGCGCAACGAGGCCGTGGAGGTGTGCACCGACACCGCGGGAAAACTTGCCGCCCCGCCCTACGCGGGTCAGTTCGTCGTCTTTGCGGGGGAGTCCGCCGGAGACTTCCTCTGCTGCGGACCGGACGGGACCTGCTGCTGACCGGGAAGGAGCGGGCGGCGCGCTCGGATTCTTGCACCGCCCTCGGAGGATTGCTACTCTTCCGCCGTCGCAGCGGAGGAAGCACATGGCCAACAAGACCGTCGACGCCTTCCTGGCTTCCGAGGACGGAAAGGCGTTCGGATACATGGGCAAGGACGCCGCCGAGATCCTGGCGGCCTTCCTGGGCTCGTCGGAACGCGAGGCCGGCCAGCTCGACCAGCCGGCCGTCGATCGCGCCTTGGAGTGGGTGGTCCCGCGGCTCAAGCAGGTCCGCCTCGAAGATGCCCCACGGCTGATGGGGGCGTTCCTGGAGTTCGCCGGCCGGACCGAGTCGCTCAAGGACGCCGTGGGACTGGCCGATCACGCCCGCAGGCGCGGCGCCGATCTTGCCGCGGACGACAAGGACAAGCGCAAGCCCGTGGTCCATGCCGGCCCCCAGGTCGGTCGCAACGACCCGTGCCCGTGCGGCAGCGGAAAGAAGTACAAGAAGTGCTGCGGGGGGAAGTAGGCCCGCCCCCCCGCGTCCCGGCCTACGCCAGCCAGTCCGTGTGCACGAACCCCGCCTCCGGCCGGTCCGCGCGTTGATAGGTGTGGGCGCCGAAGGCGTCCCGCTGCGCCTGCGTCAGGTTCTGGGGCAGGTTGGCGGTGCGGTAGGCGTCGAACCACGCCAGGCTGGCGGACAGCGCCGGCGTCGGGACGCCCATCGTCACCGCGGTGGTCAGCGCGCGCCGCCAGTTGATCTGGGCGCTCTCGACGGCCTGGCGGAACTCCTCGTCGAGGAGGAGATTGGGCAGGTCGGCGCGGCGTTCGAAGGCGCGCGAGATCGAATCGAGCAGCCGCGCCCGGATGATGCAGCCCCCTTTCCAGATCCGCGCCAGGTCGGACAGGTGCAGGTTCCAGGCGTATCGTTCCGAGGCGGCGCGCAGCAGGGTCATCCCCTGCGCGTAGGAGCAGATTTTCGCCGCCCACAAGGCATCCCGGACGGCGAAGACATGCGGGGAGCGGTTGCCCGCCACCGGATTCATCCCGGGACCCCGGATCCGTTGCGCCGCGATCACGCGCTCGTCCTTCCGGCTGCTCAGGACCCGGGCGTCGACCGCCGCAGAGATGGTTGGAATCTCGACGCCGAGGTCGAGGGCCGCCTGGACCGTCCACTTGCCGGTCCCCTTCTGGCCGGCCTTGTCGAGCACGAGATCGACCAGCGGGCGGCCGGTCTCCTCGTCGCGGACCTGGAAGACCTTGGCCGTGATCTCGATCAGAAACGACTCGAGTTCCCACTTGTTCCAGTCCGCGAAGACCCCGGCGATCTCCGGCGCCGACATGCCCAGGGCGGTGCGCAGGAAGTCGTAGGCCTCGGCGATCAGTTGCATGTCCCCGTATTCGATGCCGTTGTGGACCATCTTGACGAAATGGCCGGCCCCGTCCGGGCCGATGTAGGTCACGCAGGGACCGCTGTCGGTCCGGGCCGCGATCGCCTCGAGGATCGGGCGCACGTGCTCATACGCGCCGCGGTCGCCCCCGGGCATCAGCGAGGGCCCCCGGCGCGCGCCTTCCTCCCCGCCCGAGACGCCCATGCCGAAAAAGCGGATGCCCGATCCGCGCAGGGCGGCCTCGCGCCGGCGGGTGTCTTCGAACCAGGTGTTGCCTCCGTCGATCAGGATGTCGCCGTCGGCCAGCAGCGGTTTCAGGCGCTCGATCGTCTGGTCCACCGCCGCCCCGGCGGGAACGAGCAGGAGGATCTTCCGCGGACGCACCAGGACCCGGACGAATTCCTCCAACGAACGGGCGCCGAGGAGTTTCTGCGCGGGATTCTCCGCGACCACCCGATCGGTCACCTCGGGGGTCCGGTTCCAGATCGCGACCGGGGTGCCGTGATCGGCCACGTTGAGGGCGAGATTCCGGCCCATCACCCCCATGCCGATCACGCCGAACTGCGCCTGGGCTTCCGTCATGTTTCCCTCCTCGCACTCCCCTCAGGAGCGCCGCCACGCCAGCCAACGGCCGAACAACTTCTTCACGAACGGGGTCAGGCGCGTCCGCCCGTAGGCATCCGCGCATCGCTTGATCGCCTCCGCCTGGGTCGGGTAGGGGTGGATCGCGCTGCCCAGGGTCCCCAGGCCGATTCCTCCCGTCATCGCAACGGTGATCTCGGAGATCATGTCGCCCGCGTGCGATGCCACGATCGTCGCGCCGAGGATCCGGTCGGTCCCCGCGCGCACGATCACCTTGACGAAGCCCTCGTCCTGGCCGTCGAGGATCGCCCGATCGACATCATGCAGGGGTTGGACGAAGGTGCGCACGGGAATTCCCTGCTCGCGGGCCTCGCGTTCGTACAGGCCCACGTGGGCGATTTCGGGGTCGGTGTAGGTGCACCACGGCACGATCAGCCCGCGGGTGCTGGCGCGGCCGCCGAACAGGGCGTTGCGGAGGACGATGCGCGCGTTGGCGTCCGCCGTGTGGGTGAACTGGTATCGGGAGCAGACGTCGCCGACCGCGAATACGTCCGGGTTGGACGTGCGCAGGCGGTCGTCCACCGTCACGCCCTTGCGCGGATCGAAGGCGATCCCGGCCTTCTCCAGCCCGAGCTCCTCAAGGTTCGGCTGTCGGCCGGCGGCCACCAGGATTTCATCGACCACGAGGGTGCGCCGGGTCCCGCCGGTCTCGATCTCCATCGCCTTGCCGTCCGCCCGTTTCTCCACGCGCACGGTCCGGGCCCCGAGTTGCAGGACCACGCCGTCCCGCAGCAGCGCCTTCTGCACCAGGTCGGCGGCCTCGCGGTCCTCCCGGGGAAGGATCTGGTCGTGGGACTGCAGCAGGGTGACCTCGCTGCCGAAGCGCCGAAAGCATTGAGCCAGCTCGCAGCCGATGGGACCGCCGCCGATGACGGCGAGGCGGGGCGGCAGTTGCGTGAGCCAGAACACGGTTTCGTTCGTGAGGAAGCCGGCTTCCCGCAGTCCCGGCACCTCCGGGACCGCGGCGCGCGCGCCGGTGGCGATGACCGCGCGGGCGAACCGCAGCGTCCGTCCCGCGACCTCGACGGTATCCGCGCCGGTGAACCGGCCCTCCCCCAGGAAGACGTCGATGCCGAGCCCCTGAAACCGGGGGACGCCGTCGTTGGGGGCGATGCGCGCGCGCAGTCGGCGCATCCGTTCCATGACCGCCGCGAAATCGATCGCGGCCCCCTCCGGGACGCGAATGCCGAACTCGGCCGCGCCGCGGAGGTCCGCCCACGCCCGCGCGGAGCGGATGAGCGCCTTGGAGGGGACGCAGCCCACGTTCAGGCAGTCCCCTCCCATCAGGTGGCGCTCGATCAGGGCGACCTTCGCCCCCAACCCCGCGCCGCCGGCGGCGCTCACCAGCCCGCCGGTCCCCGCGCCGATGACGACGAGATTGTACTTCGACGCCGGCTCCGGATTGACGTGCCCGGCCGGGTGGGCGTGGGCCAGCAACGTC
>CAZWCX010000232.1:0-5792 GCA_964632945.1 uncultured Planctomycetia bacterium
AGCCGCTGGCGCGGCTTCATGAATAATCCGGGCTAGCCCGTGTCTCCGTCGAGCTTCCGGGCGATGCTCAGGATCGTGATGTCGTCGCTCTGGTCCGCCGTCGCCCGGTGTCGATCCAGCGCGCCCACCAGGCCCTGGACCAGGTCGTGCGAGGACTTCTCCGCGTTGGCGTTCACCAGCTTGAGCAACTGCTTCTCCGTGAACTCGCCCCCCTTGGGGTCCATCGCCTCCACCACCCCGTCGGTGTAGAGAAGGATCCGGTCGCCGGGTTCGAAGCTCACGTACTCCGACCGAAGCGACCGTTCGAAGGTCGCCCCCGAGAAGAGGCCGATCGCCGTCCCCGAGATCGACAGGTACTGGCTCAACCCGAAATCCCGGGTCCACACCAGCGCCGGGTTATGGCCGCAATTCACGACCTCCAGCGTGTTCCGCTCACGGTCGAGAATGCCGTAGATCGCGGAAACGAACATTCCGCGGCGAATGTCCCGGCTCACGATCTCGTTCACACGGATCACCGTGTCGACGGCGCTCTCGCACATGCGTGAGAGCATGCGAAAGACGCTTCGGACCATCACCATCACCATGGCGCCGGTGATGTTCTTGCCGGACACGTCCGCGACGATGATGCCCAGACGTCGGTCGTCCAGGGGCAGAAAATCGACGTAGTCCCCTCCGACGGCCAGGGCCGGCTTGTAGTAGAAGGCGAGGTCGTAC
The DNA here is from genome assembly GCA_964632945.1 of uncultured Planctomycetia bacterium. Classification (GTDB taxonomy): domain Bacteria; phylum Planctomycetota; class MHYJ01; order WSZJ01; family CAZWCX01; genus CAZWCX01. Next base: position 715 of record CAZWCX010000232.1, read on the forward strand.
GCCGGCAGGACCGGGGCCTCGGTCGGAATGAGCTTCTCCTGAATCTCCTGCGCGCGCTTCAGTTCCTCCGGGAGGACATGCTCCGGCTCCTCTTCGGGCGGCTGCTGGGGCAGGAACTCGACGAGCGCCCCTTTCAACTCGTCCAGATCCACCGGTTTCACGAAGTATCGGATCTTCGGATAGCTCGCCACTTCGAAGGCGTCCTGGAACTGGGCGTGACCGGTGATGACGATCACCGGAAGCTCGCGGCGCGCCTCGGTGAGATTGGCCAGGATTTCGAGACCCGAAATCCCCGGCATCTTGATCTCCATGATCAGGCACTGGACATCGCCCCGGGAGCGCACGTGATCCCAGGCCTTGCGCCCGTCCATGTACTTGATGACCGTGAATCCCCACTCCTCGAGATCGAGCGGATAGCCGCCGGCATCGATCTCCTCCGGGTCGCAGACCAGGACCGTCCCTTCGAGGTTCGTCGGCAGTTCCTCCGCCTCCTTGCGGATCTTCAACGTCTTGAAGAGGCGGGTCATCGCCTCCTGCACCTGCGCGGGATCGGCCCGATTTTCCAGGAGCTGGGCGGAGACCTGCTCGTACAGCTTGACGAATTCGGCCGGGGCCGGCGCGATCAAGTCCATGGCCCGGCGTAATTGTTCGGGGTCCACTTTCCCCGTCAGCAGATCCGCCACCACGGGCGAGCTTCGCAGGGTCGCATCGAACGCCCGCAGGAGCCGGAACGGATCGACGGACGCCGGATCGGCGAAGTTCTCGCCGAAGAGGAGCTTCTGCATTTCGGGCGACAGGGAGGCCGCGATCTGCGCGACCGAATCGCGCAATTCGGTCACCCCCTGCCCGCCCAGGCGCTCCGCAACCAGCTTCTGAAAGTATTGCCGTACGGTCACCGCGGCGGTTTCGGCGTCGAGGGAGCGCACGCTTTCCTGAATCGAATCGAAAAAGCGGACCACGCCGTCCGCCCCCGAAGCGGGGTCGCCGGGCGCCTGCCTCGCGCTGGTGTCGAACAGGCCTTGGATGACCGCGAGCGTATCCTCGCGCGTGCGCGCTCCGGCTTCCACGAGCGCCTCGGCCACCTCGCGGGTCTCCTGCGAAATCGCCGGACCCCCGGCGCCGGAGCCGGCCGCCCCAACTTCCTGATCCCCCTCCACGCTGACGAAGCGAAGTTCATTGACCTTGATGTGATCCATCTTCGCCAGCAACTCGGGCATGACGTGATCGTCCTTGAGCGCGTCCTCTGCCTTCATGCAAAGCAATCGGACCAGCTCGAGAAACTCCTCACGGGTCACGCCGCGGGAAATCTTGAAACTGGCGAGGTGCTTGCTGCGCAGCATCTCGGCGAAGGTCTTGAAGGAGGCCGATTCGTCCTTGATCGGCCGCCCCTCGACGATGAGCAGGCCTTCCGTCACTCCCACGTGGAGGGAGTCCTGGCCGCCGAGGACGGTTTCGATGACGCCGAAGCAGGCATCCATGTCCTTCTGGACCTGCGGGTGGGTGGCGGCGTACATCCGGAGCGTGCGGACGACGCGCGTGAGCCCCTTGAGCAGTTCAAGGACTTGAGCCTGCAGGTCGGCCATTGCGGACTCCGCGGAGAGGGGGGGGAACGGCTCCCTGAAACGATCTTAGGGCGGCCCACCGGACCGGTCAATGCTTTCGCGGAATCGCCGTCCCCCGCCCGCGGGGGCCGCCCCCGGAGGCGGCCGGTCAGCCCGTCCGAAGCGGATTCAGCGGCGGCGAGGGAACGCGTTGACCCGGTCGTTTACGGTCTGGTAGGATCTCCTCCTCGTCGCCCTGGACCGACCATTGCCCCGGGAGGGATGCCTCATGACCGGACTCGCGCGCGGCAGTCTTTGCGGATTCTTCCTCCTCCTGCTCACGGCCTGCCCCGCGCCGGCCGACTGCGTGGAGTTGAAGTCGGGGGCCCGGTTCTTCGGTACCATCGTCGAAGAGAGCGACCAACGGGTGACCCTGAGCACGCGCGACGGCACGGTGACCTTTCGACGCGAACAGATCCACACGATGACGCGGGATCGCAAGCCGGGCGACCGCAAGCCGGATCCCAAACCGGCGGGCGCGTCCGGCGGCGGCATCGTCCCGGCCACCCAGGCCGGCGCGGCCGCGGATCCCGATCCCGCCACCCTTCGCGCGGACGCGCTCCCGCAGGGTCCCCTCCCGGATCTGGTCGTGCGGGTAGGCCCCGGCGGAGTCACCCGGGCCGATTTCGAACTGCAATTGGCGAGGATCGCCCGGGACTTGGGCGCCCGACCCCTCGCGCTTTCCGGCGAGGCACGCAGTCTGGCCATGCGCGCCGCGATCGAGGAAGAACTGTTGTTCCAGGCCGCGCTGGCGGATGGGGTCGTCCGGGATCCGCGGCTCCGGGAGCGCATCCTCGCCGCCCACCGCGAGTCACGGATGACGTCCCGGCCCGATCCGGCGTCTTTCGCTCTCGCCGAGGTGCGGGCGTACTACGACGATCATCGGTCGCAGTTCTCCGCCTCGTTCGCGGAGTCGGAGACGGCGGTGCGCGAGCGGTTGGCCGATGCACGCTCCGCGGAACGATCCCACGAGGCCGGAGCCGACCCGACCGAGCAGGATTCCGGGGCGGAGGCGGAGGAGCCGCGCCTGCGATCCGCGCTGGCGTCCGGGGTCGCCCGGGAGGCGGGGCTGCATCGCCGGATCGCCGAGGCCTGGCTCGAGAAACACGCGAAGGAGCGCACCGACGTCCTCCCCGCGCTCTACCAGCGGTTTCGTGTCGAGGTCCTCATGCGGGAGTGACCGGCGGCCCTGCCGGTCAAGACCCCGGCGGCCGGTAGACGAGGCGCGGGAAGTCCGCCGCGTCGGCATCCGCGGTCTTCTTCTGGATCATTTCATCCGCGCGCTTCTTCCAACTTCCCACGGCCATGCGCAAGGCCGGCAGGTCGATCCCGTATTCGTTCCCGGTCACCTTGCCGAGCGCCTCGACGGCGTCCGACAGGAGCTTGGACATCCCGGCGACGTTGCCCATCTCGAGTTTGTAAAGCGCCGCTGCCGTCTGGATCAACCCCTGGAGGAAGCACCGGTCGCTGCCATGGGTGTTCAGCCAGTGCTCTTCCCAGACGTCATGGGCCTCGAAGTACTCCCCCCGATTGAAGATCTCGACGCCGCGTGCCAGGACATCGTGGAATTCGCGGGTTTCTTCGTCCACCGCGTTTCTCCTTGTCGCAAGTCCTTCTCCGCCGAAGCCATCGGACGCGGCCGCAAGCCCCGAAGCCGGAGGTAGCCTTCCCCGATGAGTTCCGTGATTCCGTTCACCGCCGCGATGGCGATCGGTCCGTCTCTGCTTCTGATGTGGTACTTCCATTCCCGCGACGCCTACCCCGAGCCGCCGCGGGTCCTCTGGACCACGTTCGGTCTCGGACTGCTGATCACTCTGCCCGTGCTCGTCTTCGCGCTGCCGGCGCTGCTGGTCTTGCGAGCCGTGGAGAATCCGTATCTTGCCGGATTCGGCTCGGCGTTTCTCTCGGCGGCGATCCCGGAAGAGGCGTTCAAGTTCCTGGTCTTGTATTTCTACTGTACCAAACATCGCGAGTTCAACGAGCCGATGGACGGAGTCGTCTACGGGGTCGCGGCCTCCCTGGGCTTCGCGACCCTGGAGAACGTCCTGTACGTATCGAGCGGCGGCCTGGGGCTGGCGATCCTGCGTGCGGTCACCGCGGTCCCCGGGCACGCCTTCACGGGCGCGATCATGGGCTACTATGTGGGCCGGGCCCGATTCGAACCCGCCGCGCGACGAGATCTGCTTTGGGCCGGATTCGCAATTCCGACGCTCCTGCACGGCCTGTACGACTGGCCGCTTCTGACCATCCAATCGTTGTCCCGGCAGGGGGGCGGCTTGCCGGAGAGTCAGGCCGGCATGGGACTCCTGTGCATGGGATTCGCCCTGGCCGTGCTGGTCGTGGAGGGGGTCTGGGCGATTCGGGCCGCGCGCGAGCTGCGTCGGCGCCAGGAACGCACGCTGATTGGGTTGCCGGCGGTCGCGCGGACAGGAGGCGTCCGGGAGTCGCTCGAACCGTCCTGGACCGGCGCGGCGGGCATCGGTGCTTCGCCGGCCGCCGACGAAAAACATCCGAATCCCGCCCTCGGCTGGTTCTTCATCCTCGGCGGCGGACTGCTCTCGTGCGGCGGGGCGCTCCTCACCCTGCTCGGCGTTCTCGGGGCCCTCTTGTCCCCCGGCGGGCGCGAGGCCGGCCTCAACATCCTGGCCGGAACCTGCCTGCTCGGCGTGCTCCCCCTGGCCGGCGGCCTCGTGATGTTCTGCGTCGGTATTCGCAAGCTGAATGCCCGCCCCTCTCCTCCGCCGCTCCCGCGGTAGCCCGGCGGGTCGGCACCCTCACAAGATCCGCTTGATGGTGTATTTCCGCTCTTCGAGCCATTGCACGAACCACTCTTGCCCCTTGTAGAGCACCAGACTCTGCTGATCCAGGTGCGGGAGCAGGTGCTTCACGGTCAACTCGAGCGTGTTCGCCTTCACCTCCCGCTCGGACACCACGTTCTCCGGCGTGAAGTCGTCCGGGATCGGATTCCCGAGGGAGCGGTGATAGATGCGGGTGAGGGTATGCGGATCGAACCTCTTGAGCTGCTGCCGCATCAAGTCCAGAATCTTCTCCTCGGTTTCCCCCTTCTCCCGCAACTGGGTGATGATGCGCCCGAGGCGGTCGAGTTCGTTCTTCGTGAATTGAGTGACCAGCGTGCTCATGCCTTCGTGCGGCATCTTGATTTCGTCCGCGGCCATGTTCGTCTACTCCGACATGATGATGTCCAATGCTTCCTCGAGCGCGGTGGCCCCGTCGTTCACGAGGCGCAGCGCCTCGTCCTTGAGGCTGCGCATCCCCTCGCGCCGCGCCACCTGCGCGACCTGGATCTCGGTCCCGCCTTCCGTGATCACGCGCTTCATGTCCTTCGACTTCACCGGCATCACCTCGTAGACGGGGTGGCGCCCGTGGAATCCGATCCCGTTGCAGCGGTCGCAACCGCGGCCGCGGTACAGGTGCTCGAGCATGGCCAGGGAAGACTGGGTCAAGTCCTCCTCCTCC
>CAZWCX010000233.1:0-5394 GCA_964632945.1 uncultured Planctomycetia bacterium
GGGGGCGGAACTCCCGGCCAGCGAAAGGCGGATCCGCGCGCACGCATCGGCCTCGAGGTGACCTCGGGCCACGAGCCAGTCGCCGAAGTCGCCCGATGCGCCGGCCTCGCGCCACTCCCGGTGGAGAGCTTCCGCCCGCTGTTCGTCCATCCCCCCGGAGCGAACCGCCCAGAAGGCAAACATCCGATCGGCGGACTCGGTCATGCCGCGAGGGTAACACGCCCGGAAAACGTGCGTCAAGCCGCCCTTCCTTGCCCCCGGAAAGAGCCGGTGCTATCATCCGGCCGCCATAGGCGCCCCGAGCCGTTCCGGGCGCGTCGCTCGCCCCGTCTCCCAGGAGGGCTTCATGGATCTGGAATGGAAGTACTGGTCGCAGCTGGCGCTCCGCTGGGTGCACATTTTCGCAAGCATCCTGTGGGTGGGCCAGACGTACTTCTTCACCTGGCTCGACGGCCGATTTCACGCCGCGGAAAAGGCGGCATCGGAGGGAACCGCCCCCTCCCAGGTTTGGATGGTGCACAGCGGCGGCTTCTATGTCGTGCAGAAGCAGAAAGTCCCGGAACTGTCCCAGCCTCTTTATTGGTGGCGCTGGGAGGCGATGATCACCTGGCTCAGCGGCTTCCTGCTGTTGGGACTGGTCTATCACATGGGCGGCTTGATGGTCGACGAGGATGTCGCCGACATCTCCAACGGCAAGGCCGTCATGATCGGTCTCGCCGTACTGGTGGTCGGGTGGGCGGTGTACGATCTGCTCTGGATCTCCCCGCTGGCCCGGAACGAGGCGGTGTTGACCGCGATTTCGGTCGCGCTCCTGATCGCAACCGGCTACGGACTGACGCAGGTCCTGAGCGGCCGGGCGGCGTACATCCATGTCGGTGCGCTGATGGGAACCATCATGACGGCCAACGTCTGGATGCGGATCCTGCCCGCCCAGCGACGCATGATCGCCGCGGTGAAGGAAGGTCGGGCTCCGGATCCGGCGCAGGCGGAGCGGGCCAAGTTCCGCTCGAAACACAACACGTTCATGGCCGTGGCGGTGGTCGTCATCATGATCAGCAGCCATTACCCCACCCTGACGTACGGCACGCGTCACGCCTGGGCGGTGTTGGCCGGCCTGATCCTGGTCGGGTTTGCCGCCGCCAAGGTCATCCGCAGCCACTGACCGGGTCGATTCGCAGGAGTACCGGAACCATGGGGGACCCGGGTCGGGCCCGGCAGATCGACGGCTATCTGCTCTTCCTGGTGGTGCTGGATGTGACGCTGTCGACGGTGGCGTTCTTCTTCCCGCAACTCTGGTTCGACCTGTTCCACGGGGTGCCCTACGTCGATCCGCAGGGTTACCTCCGGCGCTGCGCCGCCAACTGGACGGCGTTCGCCCTGTTCCAGGCGATCGCCCTGGCGCGCTGGCGGCGATCCCCCCACTGGCTGGCGGTCGTGGCCGGAATCCGGCTCAGCGACATTTTCACGGACTGGACGTATCTCTGGTTCTGCCAGGACATCACGTTCTTCGGGCGCGCCAGCCTGTTCGTGGTCTCGCCGGCGAATTTGTGGTTGGGATGGCAGTTCCTGCGATTTCATGGTCGGGCATCCGGAAGTGATCCGGCGCAGCACGAGTAGTAAAATGGAAGGCATGAACGTCACGGACGGGACCGAAGGGGGCGAAGGCCGGGTGCCCGGACGGGCGCGCGGTCGCGAGGTGTGCCTCCGGGTGGATGGCCGACCGGTGCGGGCCTTCGAGGGAGAAAGCGTGGCCGCCGCGCTCTTCGCCGCGGGACAACGCGTCCTCCGAACCGCCCCGCAAACGGGGGCGCCGCGAGGCGTCTACTGCGGGATCGGGCTCTGCTTCGAATGCGTCATGGTGGTCGACGGCCGGCCGGGCGTGCGCACCTGCCGGACGCCGGTCCGGGACGGAATGCGCATCGACTCCCCGCCCGACCCCGCCCGCGGGAGCGCCCCGTGACTGCGCGCCTTCCCCTCGCGATCGTCGGCGGCGGACCGGCCGGCCTCGCTGCGGCCATCGAAGCGGCGCGAGCCGGAGTGCGCGCCGTGCTGTTCGACGAGTCCTCCCACCTCGGCGGGCGCATCTACCATCCGCCCGCGGATCCGGGCAATCCCGTGGATGCGCGCGGAGAAGCACTGCGCGCGGAAGCGACCGCCTGCGGAGACCGGATCGAGGTGCGCTCGGACACCGCGATTCTGGGACTCTGGGGCGGACGCGACCTGCTCTGGTCCTGCGGGGACCGGACCGGCCTGGTCCGCGCCGACCGGCTCATCGTCGCACCCGGCGCATACGACCGGCCCGTCCCCTTCCCCGGTTGGACCCTCCCGGGCGTCCTGACCGCCGGCGCGGCCCTCACCTTTGCCAAGCACCAGGGCGTCCGCCCCGGTCGCCGCGCCCTGATCGCCGGCACCGGCCCGCTCCTCCCGGTCGTCGCCCATCATCTCCACGGGGCGGGGGTCGAGGTCCGGGCCGTGCTGGAAGCCGGGTTTCCACCGCGTTCCCCGCGCGCGTGGCTCGGCGTCTGGCGGGAATGGGACCTCCTGCGCGAAGCCTGGACTTCCTGGCGCCGCCTGCGACGGGCGGGCATCCCCCTGCTCTTTCATCACACCGTTTTCGCGGCCGAGGGGGACCGGGAAGTGGAGCGCGCGGTCTGGGGACCCGTCGATCCCCGGGACTGGCGCCCGATCCACGAGGCCGGGCGCCGCGCCGAGGTGGACCTGGTCATCAGCGGGTTTGGGTTCGTGCCCGGAACCGAGTTGACGCGACTTGCCGGCTGCCGGCATCGATACGACCCGAGCCTCGGGGGATGGGTCCCCGACGTCGACGAGCGGATGGAAACGAGCGTCCCGGGCCTGTTCGCCGCCGGAGACGGAATCGGCATCGCCGGCGCCCGGGTCGCCGTGGAACAGGGGCGCGTGGCGGGGATTTCGGCGGCCGAACAAGCCGGCGCGCTGACATCCGAAGAGGCGGACCGCCGCCGGGCGGGCCACCGCGCGCGGCTTTCCTCCCTGGCGGCGGTGCGCGGCCTGCTGGATGAAATGTCCTGGATCCGGCCCGGCTTGACCGACCTGGCGCAGTCCGGAACGATGATCTGCCGCTGCGAGGAGGTCACCCGCGCGGAAGTCCACGCGGCCATCGACGCCGGGGCGCGGGACTTGGCCGGTCTGAAGATGCGCACCCGACTCGGCATGGGCGCGTGCCAGGGACGCCAGTGCGGTCCGTGCGCCGCGGCGCTCTTGTGCCGAACGCTACAACGCGCGCCGGAGGCGGTCGGACACCTGCCGCCCCGCCCGCCGGCGCGACCGGTCACGGTGGGAGCCCTGGCGCGGATGGAGGGAGCGACATGAACGCGGCTCCCGACCTCGTCATTGCCGGCGGCGGCGTCATCGGCTGGTCGGTGGCCTGGCACGCCGCGCGGCTCGGACTGCGGGTCACGGTCGTCGATCGGCCGCGACCAGGACGCGCGACTTTCGCGTCCGCGGGCGGCCTCTGGGCCCTCGGGGAGGCCGTCGGGCTCGGCTGCGGGATCATTCTCTACAAGAAGGCCCTGGCGGAGTCCGGCGGCGCGCTCGACCCCGCGCATCGCCCGGGTCGAGTGCCCCGGACCTTCCTCGATTTCGCGTTGCAGTCCTCCGGACGATTCCCCGCGCTGGCCGGGGAGTTGCGCGAAACGACGGGCCTGGACATCGAGTTCGATCGGACCTCGCTCCTCTTCCTCCTGTACGACGAGGGGGATCGGGCCGTCGCCGAGGCGTTGCTCTCCGCGGGGGATCCGGCCACCCTGGCCTCCATTGATCGCCTGACCCCGGAGGAAGCCGGACGATTCATGCCCGGTCTCACCGAGAATCTGCTCGGGGCGCTGCGCATTCGGGGCGACGATCAGGTGAACCCCTACGGGTTGACGCACGCGTTGGCCGCCGGCGCGCAGCGCCGAGGGGCCCGCGCGATGACGGAGGCCGACGTCACCGGGCTGCGCATCGACGCCGGACGCGTCGTGGGCGTTCGCACCACCGCCGGCGACATCCCCTGCAACGTGTTCGTCAACGCCGCCGGGGCCTGGGCGCCCGAGATCGCCCGGATGGCCGGACATGAACTCCCGGTGAGACCGGTCCGCGGCCAGATCGTGTGCACCGAGACCCTTCCTCCCGTGTTGACGGCATGTATCTCCACCTCCGACTGCTACCTCCTGCAAAAACGCCACGGCGAGATCCTGATCGGAAGCACAACCGAGGAGGTCGGATTCGACGCCGGCGTCACGCCGGCCGCGATGCGAACGCTGACGGCCGGCGCCGTCCGCGCCGTCCCCTCCCTGGCGCAGGTTTCCGTCAAGCGGATCTGGTCGGGGTTCCGTCCCGGCACTCCGGACGAATTGCCCATCCTCGGCCCCGTCGACGGTCTCGACGGCTACTTGAACGCCTGCGGCCATTTTCGCACCGGGATCGTCACCGCCCCCCTCACGGGCGAGATCGTCGCCGCCCTCGCCGCCGGAACGCCTGCCCCGCTTCCGCCGACTCCCTTCCTGCTCTCCCGATTCGCCGCGGCGGGTGCCCCTGCCGCCCCGGAATTGCGTTGACGACGAGCGGTGAAATCCTTACCCTGACCGCCCTTGCATCTCTCCCCATTCCTCGGAGGATTTCCCGTGGCCGACCCCGCCTCTGCCCCGATCGCGATGCCGCGGATCGGGGATCCAGCGCCCGACTTTACCGCCGTCACCACGCACGGACCGATCAAGTTCTCGGAGTGGCGACAGGGAAAGTGGGTGGTTCTCTTCTCTCACCCCGCCGACTTCACCCCGGTCTGCAGCACGGAGTTGACCGAACTGGGCCGGATGAACGATCAGTTCGAGAAGCGCAACGCCCGGCTGATCGGAATCTCGATCGACAGCATCCACTCCCACCTGGCCTGGGTGGAGAACCTGAACCACATCCTCAAGGTGAAGCTCCCGTTCCCGCTCATCGCCGACCACAACCGCGCGGTCGCGGAGAAGTACGGAATGATCCACCCCGGGGAAAGCGAGACCGTGACGGTGCGGGCCCTGTTCATCATCGACGACAAGGGGACGATTCGGGCGACGATCTACTATCCCCTCAATGTGGGCCGGAACATGGATGAGGTGCTCCGGTTGGTCGATGCCCTGCAGACGGCCACGGCCAAGGCGGTTGCCTGTCCCGCGAACTGGCGTCCGGGAGACAAGGTGATCGTTCCCCCTCCCAAGACGGTCGCCGACGTCGAGGAGCGCAAGGGAAACGCGTCCTACGAGAAGCTGGACTTTTACCTGTGCCGGAAGTCGCTCCCGTAGGGTGGAATGAAGTACCGGTCGGGGGGGGGGGGGGCGGGGGGGGGCCCCCCCGGGGGCGGCGGCGGGGCCCCACAGACGCGGCGACCGCCCCCGG
>CAZWCX010000234.1:0-5234 GCA_964632945.1 uncultured Planctomycetia bacterium
CGCCGGCCGCCCCACGGTGTTAAAACTTTGGGCCCCCCCCCATGAGGCGGCCCCCGCCGCGGCCGCCGGGGCCGCGCCCGCCGCCGCGTGCGCCTGGGCGGTGAGCGCGGACGCGGACCCGCCGAGGGTCGCGATCGCCAGGACGCCGTGGCCGAAGCCCTTCAGTTCGTTGCTCCAGAGCACCTGCCCGTTCATCGCGTCCAGGCAGAACAGGAATCCGTCCACGCCCACGTAGAGCCGCTCGCCGTCCAGGTGCAGGGTCACGTATCCGGCCCCCCACGAGGAGCCGTCGGACTTCCACGTCCAGCGAATCGCTCCGGTGTCCCGATCGAGCGCCGCGACCTGGCGGCCCGTCCCCACGAAGACCGTCGTTGCGAGACCCATGGCGCGCCTCCTCACTCGCCGTTCGGCACCGGTTCCAACAGGATGAAGGGCTGTTTCTTCCGATCCAGAATACGCGCTTGCTCCCGGAAAGTGAAGCCCCGGACCTGATCGAGCGCGGGGGCGGTGGCCGGCTCGGCGACGACGCGGGCGTCGGGATGGGCGAGCAACCAGGTGCGGAGCCGTTCCGGGTCATGAAAAGGGGGGATGACCCGGCCATAGTAGAATTCGAGGGCCTCCTCGCCGAAGCCCCAGGCGGCCAGGGGACGGCCCGCCACGCCTTCCCGCAGGCGGGCCGCGGCGGCCGCGTAGGAGCCTTTCTGCGGCACGCGCACGGCGAGGAAGACGTTGTGGACGAGATACCATCCGGAGGCGACGATCGCCAGCCAGGCCATCGCGCCGAACCACAGGCGGATTCCGCGCAGACGCAGCACGGCGATCGAACCCGCGATCAGAAAGGCCCCGGCGAGGAAGGTCAGCGGCGGCGGCCCGTCCGCGGCGAACCAGATCGGCAGTCCGATGCCGGCGATGCCGAGGGTGATGGGAATGACACGCGACCACGCGAGCAGGAACCGGTCCGGTCCGGCGGCATCGGCCCCGTCCTCGGCCGGCCGGACGAGGAGGGCGCCGAGGCAGAGCGCGAACGCGGGGAAGCAGGGCAGGATGTAGCGGGTGTGCTTGCTGGCGGCGAACGACAGGAGGACCACCGGCAGGATCGCCCACAGGAGGAGTGGTCGCGGCACACCGGCCGCGGCGCGGCCCCGGCGCCAGGCGATCCAGGCCGCCGCGGGCAGGTACCAGGTCCAGGGCAGGAAATCTTCCGCGACCCCGCGCGCGTAGTGATACCAGGGTCGCTCGTAGTTGGAACCGCCGGCGATGCGGTCGCCGATCTCGACGGCGATCAGTTCGGAGAGTTCCGTCCAGCCGACGCGGTCGATCAGCGGCACGACCCAGACGGAGAGCAGGAGGGCGCAGAGGGTCAGGCCGGCGGCCAGGCCGGGGGGGCGGAGCGGCCCCGCTTCGCGGCGCCAGCCCGCATCGACGGCGATCACCGGCAGGACGAAGACGAACGCCATCGGCCCCTTGGCCAGAGTCGCCCCGGCAAGCGCGCCGAAGACCGCGCACGCGCGCCCGATCCCCGCGCCGCCGACATAGGCCCCGGGGCGATCCCGCCAGCGCAGCCACAGCGCCAGGGCGAGGGTGATGAAGAATGTGTAGAGACTGTCCAGCCGCGTCATTTGCGACAGCGTGAAGAAGAGGGTTCCGGTGGCCAGGATCATCGCGGCCAGGTAACCGACCCGCCGGCCGAGGAGAAGGGAGCCGACATAGAAGGTGAGCAGGACGGTCCCGACGGACGCCAGAGCGGCGGGGAGCCGGGCGACCCACGGGTGGATCCCGCCGGCCCAGCCCCCCACAAGCGCCACGGCCCAGATCTGCAGCGGCGGTTTCAGCAGGTACGGTTCGCCGTGGAGGTGCAGGACGGCCCACTCCCCCGTCTCCAGGATCTCGCGCGCCACCTCCGGGAAGCGGAGCGAATCCTGTTCTTCGAGCGGGCGCAGGCCGAAGGTGGAAAGAAAGAGGGCCGCCGCGGCGACCGCGACGAGCGCGAGGGGACGGAGCGAAGGGGCTTCCACGCGGCCTCGGAACAACCGGGGGGGGAAACGACCGGCCGCTCAGGATAACGCCGCCCTTCCCGCCCCGCAAAAGAAACCGGCCCGCCGGGATACCCGGCGAGCCGGTTTGCATTTGAGGTTCGGTTGTCGCGGAAGTCTCCGGTCCGATCAGCGGATCGGCTCGTACTCGAACAGGCGCTTGAGGTCGTCCAGGTGCTCGCCGAGCACTTCGTTCTCCGTGCCGTCCGGCGTCGCCGACTTGATGCGCCAGAGGTAGCTGGGAGCGAAGTGCTTCGCGGAGACCCAGTTCTGGAAGTCGGCCTCGTCGCGCCGGATCTGGCCGTCGGTCCCGTACTTGAAGCGGAGGACATAGTCCTCGTCGCGGTGCGCGGACGGGCCGCTCGGATAGACGTCGTCCGTCGCCGTCACCTTGAGCGCCACCTCGACGTAGGTCGGGTCATCTTTGCCTTCGACCTCCTGGAACCGTGCTTCGTACTTCCAGATTACGTGGTTCCACACCTGCGTGCCTTCCTTCTCGTCGGTGAGCTGCGCGCGCAGGTTGCAGGCGAGCGGCAGTCCATCACGCAGGATGCCCTTCTGGAGCCCGAGGAAGAAGTCGTCGGCATGCCGGTCGACCGGCTCCTTGAGGTCCTCCTTCGGCCGTCCCGGCGGGCAGTCGCGCATGTAGTTGGTCGGGTAGCAGCCGTGGTTCGTGTAATACGCGGTGAGGAGCCCCTCGACCTCTTCCTCGCTGAAGGCGGCGTCCTTGCCGGCCGGGTCCTTCACCGTGCGGCCCTTGGGCTGCGCCCACAGGCTCGAGGCGACGACCGCCCCCCAGCAATGGCCCCACCAGCTCTTCTTGTCGTCGGTGCTGCGCTGATAGCAGTAGGCCCAGCCCTTGATCGTGCTCGGGTTGTAGCGGGCCAACTCCATCGCGTCGGTGGGGAGCTTGAACTCCTTGTCCATGTGGTTCTTTTCGACGAACTTCGCGTTCGCATCCGGCTGAATCCCCAGAACCCGGTCGAGCTTCTCGTAGGCGCCGCCGTCGTCATACAGGTTCTGGCCGTTGGTCGGGCGATCGAAGAAAGGGAAGTACCAGAAGTTCCACGGCTTCTTCTCCGCCGGGGTTTCGGCGGTCTGCACGAAGGTGTTGGAGACGGTGAGCTCGCCCGTGCCGTTGACCTTGACGAAGAGCCAGCCATGGCCGCCGCGGGCGATCGTGTAGCGCGTGCCGGAGACCGGGTTGAGGACTGCGCCCTCGCGGGAGCCGCGCCGGACCTCGAAAGAGGCGCCCGAGGCATGGAGCGTCAACTCGCCGCCCTCGACATCGGGCACCAGGACCTTGGCCCACTGCCCGCCCGTCACCTTGGCGGAGCGACCGAGCGGGAGGCGCACGTCGGCGGCCTGGACCGTGAAGAGCCCGCGACCGAGCCCCTGCAGCACGCGCACGTCGCGCAGCCCGGGAGCGGCGTCCTTGGCCAGGTTGGCCTCGACCTCGAGGCGGGAACCGTCGTCGCTGTACTCGAAGATGCGCGTGATTTTGATCCCCGCATCCACCGCGCCGTCGCGCAGGAAGGCGACATCGGTCGCCTGCACGTTCCCCTCGCCGGGGAGATTCTCGCCCAGGATCACGAGCCGCTTGGCGGAGTCGCCCTGCTGGCCCGCGGCCGGCTCGACCGCGGTGATCTTGATTTCGTCCCTCACGCGATGAAGCGTGTCATATCCGGTGAGTTTCGCGCCCGAGATCGACTTCCAGGATCCGTAGATCTTGGTCTTGTCGCTGGAGACGCGGTAGCGGCCCTGAATCCTGATCGCATCGGCGGAGGAGTTCCCGGTGGCGACGTCGTTCAGGCGGCCGGTCACCCCGGCGCCGTCGATCGTGTATTCGATCACGAAACGCTTCCACCACCAGCTGCCGTTGTAATAACCGACGCCGTCGATCGCGCGGGTCTCCCCGTCGGCGAACTGAACGGAGCCGGAGGCGCTGTAGCGGTCGCCGCTGACCTTGGAGATATGAAGGGTCCCGGTGTATTCGCCGCGCTTGTCCTGGCGACCCTGGACCTTGAACTTACCTTCCACCGTGGTGTAGTTCTGGGAGAACAGGTCCGCGGGCAGGACCAGGAACAGGGCGGCCGCGACCAGCACCAGACCGAAGAACCGACCGTGCATGGCTTCCTCCGTTTGTGGGTGGTACCCGAGTCGAAAGTGACCGGGGCATCCCGGCCCCGCTGGGTTGGCCCCGCACCTACGCAAACCGCGAACCAGGATTGTGGAGAATACGAATTGATCGCACAAGTCAATTCTGTAAAGGGTTATGTGAAACCAGCCCGTGACGAATATTCGTAGATGGGCCGGATGCCCGGAAGTCCAAGAACCCGGGATTGCTCCAAGATCTGGGATTTTGGGCCGGAACGAGGACGGACGTTCGGGGCCACCCGCTCGAGTGTTCTCAGCGGCCGAGGTCGATGTCGCCGTCGAGGCCGAACAGCTTTTCCCAGTCTTCGGCCTCCTCGCGGGAGATCCCCTCGCGTTTCGCGCGCACGTCCGGGTCGGCCTTGGGCGGTTGCTGGCCCGGCGCCGGGGCGGTCCCGCCGGTGACCTCCGCGGCGAGGTCGAGAAAATCGGCCGCCGAGAGGACGGCGACCGAACGCGCGCGCGCGGAGGCCGCCAGTTCCCGATCGGACGTGACCACGGACGGGTGCTGCTTTTCCGCGCGGCGGTCGAGGAGGCTGCGGATCGACTCGTCCGCGCTCTGTCCGCGCGGGGAATAGATCACCTCGACCCGGCCCTCGAACGAGCGGTCCTGGATGAAGCCGGGCAGTTCGGAGACGCCGTCGAAGACGACGGTGACCGGCAGGTCCGAGCGTTCGCAGAAGCGCGCGAGGAGGTTCAGGAACGACTCCCGCGCTTTGCGCAACCGGTGCGGCGGGCAGGTGCGCGTGAGGCGACTGCGGTAGAAGACGACGTTGTAGCCGTCGATGAGGAATGACGTGTGCATGACTCCGCGCGAGCGCGCATCCCCTTTCCGATCCGGTTCCGAATGCCGGCTCCGCCCCCGCGAGGCGCCCGGTCGTCCGACCGTGGCCGGCCGGCGGGAGCGCGCGGGCGCCTGCGTTCCCCTGGCCCGGATGATCCATGCAGCCGCGTCAGCGGCTTCGTGAAGGATGCGGGTTAGTGGGGCTTCGACCTTGATTTCCCAGGTTGGTCCGGTCGCGTTTCGCGCCGGGCTTCGTTGCTCGT
>CAZWCX010000235.1:0-5123 GCA_964632945.1 uncultured Planctomycetia bacterium
GGTTCGGCGAGTGGGTCACCGGCAAGGTCGTGCGCGAGGACAAAGACGGCATTCTGGTCATGCACCCGCTCGAGGACGGGACCTACAGCGACTCCGCGAGCTTCACCCGTTACTACGCCCCCGACCTCGTGCGCGCGCCGCAGGCCGAACCGCCGAAGACGGGACCGACGGGGGACGGGGGCATGCCGGGCGGCGGCGCGGACGCGCCCACGCCGGACGGATCGGCCGGCGAGGTGGCCGCCGCGAACGACGCCGAACCGATGCGGCCGGGCCGGGAGGTCGAGATCAAATACGGCCACAATTGGCTGCGCGGAAAGATCGAGAAAGTCGACGGGGACCGTGTCTTCGTGAGCTGGGACGGGTACGACGCGCGCGAAAACACCTGGGTGCCGCGCGACCACGTCCGTCCGCGCACGCCGCCGATTCCTGACGCCCACGCTCCGGGCGCGCCCGTCGTGCCCCCCGGGAACGGCGGTCTGGAAGGGGTGATGCTCTGGGCCCAGGTCACCCCGCAAAGCGGAACCCGCATCATCCGGTACTTCTTCCGTCCCGACGGGACGTTCGTGACCGGGCAAGCCTTTGCCGGCGGAGAAGGGCTGGACTTTGCCTCCGCGGTCGCCCGCTTTCCGGGTTCGGCCGGCACCTATGCGGTGGAGGGCAACACGCTCACGCTTCGGTTCGCGGACGGATCGACCCGGCAAAAGGAGTTGATCGAGAAGGACGGACGCCCGCTGGTCAAGGGCTGGCAGCGGGGAAAGCCGTTCCCGAAGAACCACCGTCTCGACGTCTCCTACGACGCCCAAGGCGGGGTCGGGATTGCGGGGGCCACGGGAGAGCAGGGGCAGCGCTGGGTCTTTCGCGCGGACGGATCGTTCGCCGTGGCGGAGGGCCGGGCGGCCGATGCCGGCGCCGGGGCCGCTCATGCGCATACGACCGAGAACCTGGCGTGGAAGGGCTCCTACCGGCTGCAGGGTCACACGCTGTCGCTCGACTTCGGGGACGGCCGGACGAAGGACTACCTCGTCTTCCTGAGCGGAGAAGACCCGGGACCGGCCCCGAAGATGCTCTTCCTGGACGGCGGAAACCTGAAGCGATCCGAGTAGGTGCGTCCGGCGGGCCCGGCCCGCGCTTGGGCCCCGATGGGTCGCCTACTTCCCCATCGGCGGGTTCGACCACTTCACGGATTCGAGGACCGCGGCGATCGAATCCTCCTGCGCCTTGAAGTCGGTGTAGCAGAAAACGAAAACCAGGGCGCGAGACCCGAAGTCCCTCATGCGCACGTCGACGTGGGCCTGGGCGCCGTAGTCGCCGTACGAGAGCGGGAAGCGGAAGACGCGGCGATGCCAGCCGCCCTGCTCGGAGGACTCCGGCGCGTGCAATGAGGGATCGGGTCCCCCCGCTTCCTCCTCGGCGCCGGCGCGCCGCGCCGCTTCTTCGGCCGCGCCCGGCTTGAGTCCGGCACGCGCCCGCGCCGCCTTGCGCGTGGGGCGGAGAATCTCCGCGACCGCGCGCGCCCCCTGTTCCTCGATCCGCGGCGCCAGGCCCGCCACCGACTGGGGCCATACGTACACCCGCAGCTGGAGATCCGCGTAGGAGGCCCCCTGGTCGCCCCAACCGTCCCCGCCCCCCTGGAACCCGCAGTGTCCGTGATCCAGGATCGCGTTCATCACTTCGGCATACTCGCGGTCCCACTCCCCCCCGCCCGCCTTCGCGGCGGCGAGTTCCTCGCGCGTGCCGTGCAGATTGTTGCGGAACTGCGCGTACCAGGACGTCCAGCTCGCCGGAATCTCGAAGGAGGGCCCGTTCGGACCGACCGAGACCGCGCGGCCCTCCCAGGTCGATCGGGGCAGGGAGGCCTCCGACTCTTCCGCTGCGCCCCGAATCGCCCCTGCCGCGCACAGGAGGCCCACGCCGACCACGGCCGCCACGGTCCGAAACATGATCGATCCTCCCTCGTCACGAGCCACCGGTCAAAACCGCTTGGACGTCCGCGGGCCCGCGCGGGTTCCCGAAATTCGCGCGCCCCCGGCGATCGGCCCCGGGACGTCCGCGCGCAGTGCGACCCCGTCGCCCGGAATCCTTACCTCGTCCTTGCACCCTCCGGCGATCCCCGGTACGGTGAAGGAAGAGAAAGGGGTCGCGGGTAGCGCCCCGCCCCAACCTCATCCCGCCGTCTCGCACGTCGCGGTCGAAGCCCCGGAAACCGGCCGGGGGCCCGGACCCCGAGAAGGAGCGCCCGATGAAGTGGATCCCCCCATCCCTGCTTGCCCTGGCCCTGTTCCTCTGCGCGGCGGCCCCGGCCCGCGCGGAAGAGTCCGGCGAGATGTCGGTCGAAGAACTCGAGCAGATCATCGCGGAGGGCGGCGACGCGTTCCAGAAGCTCGTGGCGGAACAAAACGAGGCGGCGATGGAGTTCCTCAACCAGGATCCGATCACGCCGGAGGAGCTTCAGAAAGCCATCGAGGGGGACCCGGAGGTCCAGGCCCGGCTCTTCTCCAAGCTGCTGGCGCTGGCCTGGAACCAGGCCTTGCAGCCCATCCACCTCCAGGCGCTCATGGCCATCGTCGACTTCCGCTATCACTACGCACAGCACGAGGGGCTCAACGACCTGCGGGTTCGGATCGACGAGCCGATGACGACGATGGCCCTGCAACAGATGCCGATGAAGTTCCGGCTGCTCTGGAAGCATCCGGACCGTTCCAAGGGGAAGATCGAAGGATTGCCGGAATTGAGCGGACCGGCGGCCGCGATCCTCGACCAGGCGGCGAACGGGATCACCGAACTCCGGCACATGATGTTCGACCAGCCCCTGCTCGAGCAGGCCAAGAACTGCTTCGTGTCGGCCGTGCCGAATCTGCGGGTTTCGACCGGCGAGAAGATCGCCTTGAACTGGATGCGCGTACCCTTCGTCATCGAACTGCTGCTGATGTCGCTCGATCTGGAGGCGGAAGAGGCGTTCAAGGTCGTTCGCATCAGCCCGGGCGCCGACGCGGAGGCCATGGCCACGGACCTGCACATCTCCCACATCGCCGGCGTCAACGTGCGGCTCGGCGTGCCCCGCTTCAACTGCGCCCGGTTCATCCACGCGCCGACCCTGGGGCAGTTCGGCATTCCCAAGAACCTGGTCTGGTGCAAACAGAACTTCCCCCACATGAACTACGACGTCGGGGTCCCGTTCTCCATCCCGGCCAGCCTGACGCTGCGCGTCTACCTTCCGTTCCTGGGCTCGCGCGGCCCGGTCAATCTCCTGTTTCTCCACTCCGAGATCTCCCCGCTGACGGCGATGCTCCGCTTCAGCGAGCACCGGGTCAACGAGGGCATCGCGGACTCGGAGCTGGTGACGCAGGAGGCGGACCTGTCCCAGGACCTGCCGGGACCGGCGAACCTGCCGGAGCCGGGAGATCTGCAGATCCCGGTGCTCACGGCGGACGGGCTTCCCCCGGTGCCGGAGGTCCCGGATATCGACTTCCGGGTGGCGGACACGGACCTGGATCTGGAGGCGCTGCTTCAAATGCGTCGCCGGATCGTCGCGGAAGCGAAGCAGGGGAACGCCTCCGCGGCGAACGGGCTGGCGCGGGACTTCACCCGGACGCTGCTGGGAGGCGAGGACGCCGGGTCGGGGCAGATCGTCGTTCGCCACCGTCCATCGCCCGCGGATGCCGTGGTGCGGTCCGGAAGCGAGGCCGGAACCGGCGGCGCCGCGCGGGACGGGGAGACCGGACGCACGGGGGGAGGAAAAGGGGCGAACGACGGCGGGTCCGGCACGCGTGGATCCTCCCTGGGCGCCGCGGCGCGGCTGCCGGTGCTGCCGGGGATGCCCGGTCAAGGCGAGATCAACCGGCGCGGCCGTCGGGTCGTGAAAGAGGACCCGAGGAAGGTCGCCGCGGACTTCCTCGCCGACCTGGGGAAACTGCATCCCGGCACCGACATCGCCGCCCAGGCGAACCGGGGATCCGGCTTCCTGCGGCTCCGGATCGGCGGAACCGGCAGCGGGACCGCCGGCGGGGTCGGACGCACCGGGGGGAAGGAGCGCACGGGAACGGACGCCGAGTCCTCGTCGGCGGCCGAGCGTCTCTTTCGGGAAGCCCAGGAACGGGAGCAGCAGAAGCGGATCCCCGAAGCGATCCAGCTCTACCACGCCGTGGTGACCCGGTATCCCAAGACGAGCTTCGCGCCACCTTCGCGGGAACGGATCTCGTTGCTCACGGCCGTTCCGGAGGTGCAGGAGCAGATGCAAAACCCCGCGCAGTTCCATCTCGATCTGGGAAAGGCGCGGCTGGAAGCCGGGGCGGTGAGACCGGCGGAATCGAAGTTCCGGTTCGTGATCCGGCAGTGGCCCGTCACCCCTCAAGCGGACGAGGCGCGACGGCTGCTCGACGGGTTGGCGGCGGACCGCGCGTCCGGCGGGGACACGGGCGCGATCGGTCAGGCGTCGGACGACGGCTTCGGATCGGCCGATCCGGCGGCGGAACTGTACCGCGCCGCGCGTGTCCACGACGAGGCCGCGCGCCATGCCGAGGCGCTGCGGGATTACCATGCCCTGGTGAGCGACTTCCCCGAATCGTCCTACGCGGCGCCCGCGCAGGAGCGCATCGATGCCCTGTGGGGGGACGAGCGCATCCGGCAGGTGATCGAGGACCAGGCCGCCATTCTGATGAGCCGCGGGGCGACCGCCGCGGAGGCCGGTCGGTTCGGAGAAGCGCTCCCCATGTTCGAACGCGTCGTCGAGGAGTACCCCCTTTCCCGCCACGTGCCGGACGCGCGCGTGGAATCGAACCGGATCGTGGAGCGGTTGGAGTACGATCGGAAACGCGCGAGCGAAAAGTAGCCGCCGCCGGGGCGGGGAGCGCACGGCCTCAGATCACTTCCTCGACCACCGAAACCCCCGGCGGGCCGCCGTCGACCTGCCAGTCTTCGTGCAGTCGCCATCGCCCGTCGGGCAGGACTTCGCGTCGCGACCGGCAGGAGCCCGTGGTGAACTCGCCGCGCCGGTTCACGTGCTGAAACCGCATGCGGAGATCGCCGCGTTCATCGACGACGGCGACTCCGGTCCCGAGCGCGATTCCGCCACCGGCCCGTCCAATTCGGGAAAAACCCTCACCATCGAGAGCCTGGTGCGGCAC
>CAZWCX010000236.1:0-5110 GCA_964632945.1 uncultured Planctomycetia bacterium
GAGTGGCTCCGGATAACTCGGCCCCGGGTGGCTCCATTGGGGTGGCCCTTGACACCCCGGTCCCAGGGCGTGCCCGTCGCCGGCGGGACTGCGGGGCGAGGTGGTCGGCTGATCGGGAGAGGAAGCGGCAGATCGCGAACCGGAGGTGGCCCTTGACACCGCGGCTGCGGGCACGGCGGGTCGAGGAATTGAAGCCTGCCGATTCGCTTCTCGGGCGTCCGCCGGGCGCTGATCCTTCGTTCGTTCGGGCCCCCCTGCGCCGGCCGGCGACGAGCCGCGAGCGGGAAGGCGTCGTTCGCCGACGCGACGTTCCGGGCTGCGCGCCGGCCCCGACTGCGTTCTCCGGTCCAATCCGCTCCTTCGTTCGGCGCCTGGGGGCCGGGAGTCGGGCATTCCGTCGGGAATGCCGAGCCGGAGCAGAGCGCCGCAGGAGCAGCGTGCGCTCTTACCGGCCATGGAGTCCACCGCACGGCCGGTCTTTCCGCAGGCCTGGCAGGCGAACGAGATGGGCATTCCTGACCCCCGGGGCCGCTTTGATCGGAGCGCCTGGATGCAGCACCATACCTAAGAACGCCGGTGGGCCCAGCACGTTTCCGAAATCCCGACCCGTCCGCCCGCCTCTGTGCCCGATCATCCCCGTGTGCGTCCGATTCTCCCCTTCCGGCAAATCGAGCCATCCGATCCGATCGGGCCGCTGACAACACGGTCGCCCGAGGGCCGCCGTCGCCCGGATCGAGGAGGAGATCACGGATCGTGGCCCGCTCGAAAAGAGGCCGGCGGACGACCACGCTCCTAAGAGTACGGGACTTCGCCCGGACACCCATCCACCGTGTTCGGCTTCGCCCCGCCGGCGCCTTGATTCCACATGACACCGCGGCATTCATGCCGGCCGCAGCAGCTCGCCTGTCTGCAGGTCGGGCGCATGCGCGAAGAGAATCTAACCGAAAGACTCCGCCGCGGTCCCGCCATATCCCGGTATCGAGGGAGTCGGCAGCCGAGAGCACGCCTCGCGGCGATCCCATGCAGAAGAGAGAACGAAATCGGTCGGGCAACGAGAAGTCGTCGAATCTCGTGCCGGGCGCCGGAGCGTACGGACCCACCTCCCCTTCCGTCCGGGTTGCGGCGCGTGATTTCGCGACTTCATGGGGACCTTTCCCCATGGAAACTTAACAACCGTACCCTCCGCGACCTGCGTGCGGACGTGCAACGAAAGACCGAGGAGCGTGTTCTTTGTCGGTCGGAACGCTACGGTCCGTGTCAGGAGACGTGCATGGACTCCTCTGCCCGTGCAAATCCCTCGAATCCACCGCAGCCCGGCCGGATCGGGCAGGCGGCCCTGGAACGGAGCTGGATCACGCGCGCCCAGCTGGACGAATGCGTCAAGGCGCAGAAGGCCGCCCTGCGGCGCGGCGAAGAGATGCGATTGGCGGTTCTGCTGGTCGAACGCGGGTTTCTCACGCACGCCCAGGTCCACGAATTGTTGCGCGACCAGGGGAAGGTGCTTCTGCAATGTACCGGGTGCCTGCGCAAGGTCAACGCGCCCCGAGGGACGGAGGGGCAAATCCCGTGTGCGCACTGCGGGTGCAAGCTCGCCCCGGTCGGAGCGGACGGTTCGCTGGAGGCGTGCGGCTCCTGGATCGAGGAGGACCGGCCGCGCGCGCGCTCCGTCGCGGACTCGAGCTCGCCGCCCCGGCTTCCCGTGTCGCCTGCGGTAGATCCGCCGCCCGCGGCCTCCGTGGAGGGAGCCGCTCGGCCGACGGAAGGCACCCCCGCGAGGTCGCTTCGCTTCCGAAGTCACCGGGAACGCCTGGCGGAGGCACGCCGGAAGCGAAACCTCGCCGTCGCCGCGACCGCGGGGGCGGCATTGGTCTGCCTCGGCCTCGGGTGGCTCGCAACCCGGCCCGCACGGTCCGCCGATTCGCAAACCGCGGCAGGCGGGGCGGTCGACGCGGGCGGGACTTCCGGGGTGGAAAAAGCGGCCGAGCGCGACCCGCGGGCGGAAGCCTACGACCGCCTGCAAGTCTTCGTGACCGCGCATCGAGCCGACGAGGTCGCCTGCTGGCGAGAGGTGCGTCGCGTGTCCGAGGGCTTCGCCGGCTCGGAGTGGCAGGACCGCGTCGTCGCGTTGCGGGAGCATTGGGAAGAGCGCGTGGTCTCCCGCGGCTCGGCTCGGTTCGAGGAATGCGAGACGCTCGCCCGGGAATGGGAACGGTCGTTGCAGTTCGGCGCCGCGCTGCGGGAACTGTCCGCGTGGTCGGACGACGAAGACCCGACGGGACGATGGAACCGGAGGCTGGAGCGAGAACGCGAGGTCGTTCGGGCCCGTGCCGCGCAAGAGTGGAAGTTCCTGGAAGAGAAGGCGCGGTCGCTCGCGCGCGACGGAAGGCACGACGAGGCGAGACGGACGGCGGAGAAGGGACTGGACTTCGGCCTGGAGGAGATCGCCGGCGCCGCGCGGCGGGTGGCGGAGGAACTCGCGCGGACCGCACGCCAGGGTCCGACGTCGGTGGCGGAGGCGGGCTCCGGGGAGGCCCCGGCGCACGGGGTGTCGGAAACGCCCGGGGAAGCGCCCTTCGGCGAGTCCGGGCCGCGACCAGGCGGCGACGCGGCGCCCGTCCCGACCCGCACCGACGTGGTGTGGACGATCGTCTCGAGGCGCTCGCCCTCCTCGGTCTCCCCGGCCGACTCCGTGGCCGAGCGGAAGCGGCGCCACACGCAGCGGCTTCGCGCCGCCAAGCAGGCCCGGGAGGAGGCGGAGCGCGCGAAGCAGCAGGCGGATCTCGCGCGTCTCCAGCGGCTCGAACGCGAGCTGGGGGTCTACGAGGTCGCCACGCTGACCGACAAGGGGGACTCCGCGCGCCGGATCGACGTGGTCATCGTGACCGCCGGATTCCCGAAGTCCGACGCCGCCAAACTGCGCCGCATGGCCGATCGCCTGCGCGACTCGATCCTGGGGATCGAGCCGTTCCGCAACTATCCGGAATACATCAACTTCCATCGGGTGCTCGTGGACGACCCCGACCTCGCCCGCGCGCGAATCCCGATCACCGTGCACACGGCCAACAACATGGTCACCGCCGAATGGAGCAAGTCCCTCGCGTACGGCGCGATCGCTCCGGATTGCGACCTGGTGGCGGTCTTGACCAACGTCACGGGCGTGCGCGCGACGGGCGCCGCCCCCGTGATCACAATCGACGCCAGCGGCGACATGAGCGACACGTTCCGGCACGAGATGGGACACGCCTTTGGACGGCTCGCCGACGAGTACGTGAGCCAAGTGGACGAGCGCGAGTTCTTCCCCGACGAGGAGGATGAACACGTGGGCAACGTGACCCGCGAGCCGGACGCGCGCAAGGCGAAGTGGCACTACTGGCTCCCCGCGACCTGGCAGACGCCGCACTTCGACCACGCGCGGCCGGGGAAGCACACCGTCGGGTGTTTTGAAGGCGGCTACTACCGGGAGAAGGGAGTCTGGCGTCCCGAGGTGAAATGCCTGATGAATCAGTGCGAGGGCGAATTCTGCCTCGTCTGCTTCGAACAGGTGGAACGTCAAGTCTATCGCCTGGTCAATCCGATCCAGCAAGCCACGCCCGGCCGGCTGGACCTCGCGGTGTGGCGGAACGACTCGGTCGAGTTCAGCGCCGAGGTGCTGCAAACGAGCGGCAAGGGGGAAGCGATCGGGAGGTTCGCGGCCTTCTGGACCGTGGACGGGCGCGGGGTCCCGGCCGGCAAGAGCAAGGGGCTGGTGACCTCGATGCGCCTGGACGCCGCAACGCTCGACCCGGGCGCGCACGAGGTCGGCCTGCGCTTCGATTTCTGGAACCGGCGCATCCGCCGGGACGAGGGTTGGCTCTCCGACACGCGCGCCTGGCGGATCGACGTGGGTCCGCATCCGCGCCCGCCGCTGGAGGCTCCCGGGAGCGCCAAGGGCACCCCCGACAGCCCGGTGGAATTCGGGATCCGGTGCGTGAATCCCGACCCGAGGCGCTACCGTCTCGAGATTCACGACATGCCGGACGGGGCGAGCACGAGCGGGGATCGCTTCGTGTGGACTCCCACGTCCGCCGATCGGGGAGCTTGGCGGCCTCGATTCGTCGTGACCGACGGTTCCCGCTCGGTGGAGGCGGCCGTGACGATCTCGGTCGTGGACGGTGCGGCGAATCTCGCCCCCACCTTCTCGGTGCTCCCCGCCCACACGGGCGCGGAAGGGGAGCCGATCGAGATCGACGGCTCCGCGTCGGATGAAGACGGGGACCACCTCCTCTACACCGCCGCGAACCTTCCGGACGGCGCCTCGCTGGACGCGCATGAGGGGGTGTTCCGCTGGACGCCGGGACCCAGCCAGTCGGGGCGCTACAACATTGGCGTGGAGGCGTACGACGGGCGCACCACCGCCAAGTCCGTGCTCGAAATCGTGGTCCTGGACGTCGCGGCGGATCCCGCCGTGGCCGGCCTGAAGGCCGCCTCGCGCGCGCACCTGGCCGGCATCCAGACCGGCGCCGGCTCGAAAGGGGAGGGCAGGGGGATCTTGTACCAAGGATTCGACATGGCCTTCTTCCTGCGTTCCAGTTCGCCGGAGATGAGGATTCACGGACTCCGCAACCTGGAGGAGCACACGCGCACGTACCGCCTGCTCGAAGCCGCGCGTTTGCTCCGCGACCGATTCCAGCGCGTCCGCGCCGCCGCGTTGGAGGTCCTGCGCGGGCTCGTCGAGGACCCGAGCCCGGGGGAGCGGAATCTGCTCGTATGCGACCTTGCGCCGCATGTCTGGCACTTCGCCGACGACGGGGCGGTTCTGGCCTGGCTGGGGCAACTGGCCGAGCGGTCCGGCGAGGCCGACCCCCAGCGGTTGAAGGTGCTTCGCAGCTCCCTGCGGGCGGTGGAGAAGTACAACCAGGATCGGGGGGTGGCGAGATGAGACTAGGCTCAGTCCTAAATCTCGAATTGTGCCGATATCTCTCCAGTATGGAGGGAGGTCAGCGCATGCCGCATCGTCACGAAGTCACGGATGATCAATGGGAACTCCTGCAACCCTTGCTGCGGACCGAGCCGACCACGAAGGGTCGCCCGAGGCGAGACCCACGAGTTCTGCTCAATGGGGTCCTCTGGC
>CAZWCX010000237.1:0-5075 GCA_964632945.1 uncultured Planctomycetia bacterium
AGTTCACCCCTTTGCACTTGCCGCGCTTGGTCACGAAATTGTAAATCCCGCCCTTGCCCTCGCTGTCGCCCGGGTACCAGTTCTGCACGGTCGAGTATTTGATCGTGGCGTTGTCGAGCGTCACCAGTTCCACTACGGCCGCGTGCAGCTGGTTTTCGTCCCGCATCGGCGCCGTGCACCCCTCCAGGTACGACACGTGCGCGCCCTCGTCGGCGATGATCAGCGTGCGCTCGAACTGTCCGGTGTCCTTCGCGTTGATCCGGAAGTAGGTCGACAGCTCCATCGGGCAACGCACACCCTTGGGCACGTAAACGAACGAACCGTCGCTGAAGACCGCCGAGTTCAGCGTGGCATAGAAATTGTCGCTGTACGGGACCACCGAGCCGAGGTACTTCTGCACCAGATCGGGGTGGTTCTTCACTGCCTCCGAGAAGGAACAGAAGATGATCCCCAACTCCGCGAGCTTGCCCTTGTAGGTCGTGGCCACGGAAACGCTGTCGAACACGGCGTCCACCGCCACCCCGGCGAGCAGCTTCTGCTCGTCCAGGGGAATCCCCAGTTTCTCGAACGTCTTCCGCAACTCGGGATCGACTTCGTCCATGCTCGTGAGCGACGGCTTCGACTTCGGCGCGGAATAGTAGCGAATCGCCTGAAAGTCGATCGCCGGGTAGTGCACGTTCGACCAGCGCGGCTCCTTCATCGTGAGCCAGTGCCGGTAGGCCTTCAGGCGCCACTCCAGCATGAAGGCAGGCTCCCCCTTCTTCTCCGAAATCAACCGGATCACGTCCTCGTTGAGCCCCTTGGGAACCGTGTCCGCCTCGATCTCGGTGACGAATCCGTACTTGTAGACCTGGTTCGCCAGTTCCTGGATCTGGGTTTCCGGCGTGGTCATGGCGTCTCCCGTGAAAGTCTTCTACACGTTCCAGCCCGGGCTCGCGTTCAACCGGACATACCGGGCGGCCTCCGGAAGCGGCTGCGTCATGTCGGCCAGCGTGATCTTCTCGAGCGCGCCGCGCACCGCATCGTTGATCTTCTGCCAGTTCTCCCGGCACGGACAGGACTGCTCGATCCGACAGTCATGGTCCCCGCCGTGGTCGTTGCACACCGTCAGCGAAATCGGCCCGTCCAGGGCGGAAATCACCTCGGCGATGTTGATCTTGCGCGCCTCGCGGGTCAGCCGGAACCCCCCGCGCACCCCCCGGTGCGCCGTCAGGAGCCCGCTCTTCGCCAGCAACTTCAAAATCTTGCTCACGGTCGGCAGCGGCAGGTGCAGGGACTCCGCCACATCCCGCGCGTTGTGCGTCCGCTCACCGGAATCCTGCGCCAGATAGGTCAGCGTCAGGATCCCGTAGTCGGACAGTCGACTGATCCGCAACATGTCGTTTCCTCTCGGGATCAATACAGTACCAATCCAGTGCTGATTGTAACGCCGGGCGCCAGCCCGCGCAAGGGGAAAGAGGACCGGATCGGTACTGTATTCAAGGCGGGGCGTTGATCGGTATCGTCGACATAAGTCATGTGTTTTCATGGGATTGGGTTAGCCTGCCCGGGATCCCGCAGGGATTCGGACCCGACCGGGAAGCAGGCCGTTTGGAGAAGGCGCGAAATCTCTGCGGTCGAGAGGCCTGCCGGTGAAATCGACGGCCCGGTCGTCGGGGAAGGAACCCGAGGC
Organism: uncultured Planctomycetia bacterium; assembly: GCA_964632945.1. Classification (GTDB taxonomy): domain Bacteria; phylum Planctomycetota; class MHYJ01; order WSZJ01; family CAZWCX01; genus CAZWCX01. The sequence continues at coordinate 1,673 of CAZWCX010000237.1, forward strand.
GCGTGCGGTCCGCGGGCCGGGGTGGGGAGGCGGACGGGGGCAGGACGCCCGAGGGACGCTCGGGGGGACGAGACTCCCGATTGGCGCCGGCGCGTGGGCCCCCCGGGGAGCGCCCCCGTCGAGCCGAGTGGCGACGTCCCCCCGGTCCCGCGCCGCCGGTTGCGGAATGGAACCGGGCGTGTTCGAAGGCTAGCCGAGCAATCGCCGCAGTACATACGGCAGAATCCCGCCGTGGCGGTAGTAGTGGACCTCGGCCGGCGTGTGGATGCGGACGCGGGCCGGGAATTCCTTCCGGCTTCCGTCGTCCGCCGTCGCGACGACCTGCACGACCCGGTCGGCGGCCGTCGATTTGGACAGCGCGTCCCGGAGCCCGAGGATGTCGAACGTTTCCTTTCCGGTCAGCCCGAGCGTCGACTCGTCCTGGCCCTCCGGGAAGGTGAGCGGCAGAACCCCCATCCCGACCAGATTCGACCGGTGGATCCGCTCGTACGATTTGGCGATCACCGCGCGTACGCCGAGGAGGCGTGGGCCCTTGGCCGCCCAGTCGCGCGACGAGCCGGTGCCGTATTCCCGGCCTGCGATCACGAGCAGGGGGACTCCCGCCGCGCGATACGCCTCGGACGCGTCGAAGATGGTCATCGGCGCGCCATCCGGAAGGTGGACCGTAACGCCGCCCTCGGTCCCGGGGGCGAGGCGGTTCTTGAGCTGCACGTTGGCGAACGTGCCGCGCATCATCACTTCGTGGTTGCCGCGCCGCGCGCCGTACGAATTGAAGTCTTCCGGGGTCACGCCGCGTTCGATCAGGTATCTCCCGGCCGGGCTGTCCTTCTTGATCGAGCCGGCGGGGGAGATGTGGTCCGTGGTGACGCTGTCCCCGAGCAGCGCGAGCACGCGCAACCCGCGCAGGTCCTCGACCTCTCCTGGAGTCTTCGGCATGTCCACGAAGTAGGGCGGATGCTTGATGTAGGTCGACGCCGCGTCCCACGCGAAGGTCTGCCCTTCGGGAACCGGGAGCTTCGCCCAGGCGTCGTTCCCCTGATAGACCGTGAGATAGGTCTTGGCGAAGAGACCGGCGTTGACCGCGGTCTCGATCGTGCGCGCGATCTCCTGCTGGCTGGGCCAGATATCCTTTAGGTAGACCGGTTTGCCGTCCTTGCCGGTTCCGAGGGGATCGCGGGACAGGTCGAGGTCGACCCGGCCGGCAAGGGCGAAGGCGACGACGAGCGGGGGGGACATCAGGTAGTTCGCCCGCACCTCCGGGTGCACGCGGCCTTCGAAATTGCGGTTGCCGGAAAGCACCGACGCGACCACCAGGCCGCCCTGCTCGATCCCCTTGGAGATCGCCGGATTCAGCGGCCCCGAGTTGCCGATGCACGTGGTGCAGCCGTAGCCGACGGTGTGGAACCGCAAGGCCTCCAGCGAGGCGGTCAATCCTGCGTTCTGGAGATACTCCGTGACGACCTTCGATCCCGGCGCCAGCGACGTTTTCACCCAGGGTCGGGTGTTGAGCCCGCGCTCCACCGCCTTGCGGGCCAGGAGTCCGGCGGCGAGCATGACCGAGGGGTTGGAGGTATTCGTGCAGGAGGTGATCGCGGCGATCACCACCGATCCGTGCGTCAACTCGAACTCGTTGCCGTCCATCTGGACCTTCACCCGCGGCGGGGCCTCCGCGACCGCGGTCGCCGCGCCCCCGGCCGGGGCGGGCTTCCCCTTGCCGCTCTTGACCAGGGTCGGCAGCGCATCGGTGAATCCGCGCCCCGCGTGGGAGAGGCGAACCCGGTCCTGCGGGCGCTTGGGACCTGCGATGCTCGGTTCCACGGTGCGCAGGTCGAGCTCGAGCACGTCCGTGTACTGCGCCTCCGGCGTGTTGGGCTCGTGGAACATCCCCTGGGCGCGACAGTACGCTTCGACCAGAGCGATCTGCTCCTCATTGCGGCCGCTGATGCGGAGGTAGCGCAAGGTTTCCGCGTCGACCGGGAAGATGCCGCAGGTCGCCCCGTACTCCGGCGCCATGTTGGCGACGGTGGCGCGGTCCGCAAGGGGCAGGGATCCCAGACTCGGTCCGAAGAACTCGACGAACTTGTCCACTACGCCCCGCTTGCGCAACATTTCGGTCACCGTGAGGACGAGGTCGGTCGCCGTCGCCCCCTCGGCGAGTTTCCCGACCAGGCGCACGCCGATCACCTCCGGGATGACCATCGAAACCGGCTGGCCGAGCATCGCCGCCTCGGCCTCGATGCCGCCCACGCCCCAGCCGAGCACGCCGAGCCCGTTGATCATGGTCGTATGGGAGTCGGTGCCGACGAGCGTGTCGGGGAAGGCGGTCTCGCGGCCGCTCGCCCCCTTGACCGACGCCACCACCCGGGCGATGTACTCCAGATTCACCTGGTGCACGATCCCGGTCTCGGGCGGCACCACGGTGAAGTTGCGCAGGGCCCGCTGTCCCCAGCGGAGGAACACGTATCGCTCCCGATTGCGCCGGTACTCGAGCTCGGTGTTGGTTTGCATGGCCCGCGGCGTGCCTGCCTCGTCCACCTGCACGGAATGGTCGATCACGAGGTCGACCGGCTGCAGCGGATTGATCTTTCCGGGGTCGCCGCCCATCCGGGCCATGGCGTCGCGCATGGCGGCCAGGTCGACCACGCAGGGAACGCCGGTGAAGTCCTGCAGCAGCACACGGCTCGGGGTGTACGCGATCTCGCGCGTCGGGGTCTCCTTCGGGCTCCACGCCGCCAGGGCGCGGATGTCGTCCTCGGTGACGACCGCGCCGTCCTCGTGGCGCAACAGATTTTCCAACAGGATGCGAAGTGAGAAAGGGAGATGACGCGTCGATACGCCGGCGGCGTCGAGGGCGCCGAGGCGGTACATATCGTAGTTCCGGGAACCGACCTTCAAGGGGGTGAGGGTGCCGAACGGGTTGGCCATGGGGATCCTCGCGGCTCGAGGGACGGGAAGGGCGCGCGGCCAACAGGGCCGGCGATCGAGAGAAGATCGATTCTACCCGGGCGGACGGAGGGCGGGCAACGGAATTGGGGGAGGGTGGCAGGCGCGGCCGCGTCTAGCGAGGGGGCTGTCAGCGCGGGTCGATCCTGCGCGGGGCCGGCCCGCCGATTCCGTGGAGAATGATGCTCCCGAGCGTGCCGAGATCGGGGATCCCGGGCTTGTCGAAGCAGCCCTTCCGGCGCGGTTGAGGCGGGAAGCAGCCGGGGAGGGGCGGGATCGCCTTCTCCCGGGCATGAGGGTCCACCAGGTCGTTGCGGTCGGGCTGGGTCATGGCGAGATCTCCCGCTCTTCGAGTTTCCTTCCACCACCCATCATGGTAAGGCCTTTGCCCGCGAAGTGCAATACCGCCTAGCCCGGATTATTCATGAAGCCGCGCCAGCGGCTTCGTGAAAAATCCGCC
>CAZWCX010000238.1:0-5062 GCA_964632945.1 uncultured Planctomycetia bacterium
GATGGTGTGTGCTGGCTCCCCTTGGCGTCCACAAGTTCCGGTTTGGGCTGGAACCGCAACCGAGGGCGGGATACAGTCTCCTATCCTTTGCGTGTGGCCGCGGCGCGCGACGGCGAGGAACGTCTCCTGGACCGCGTCTTCCGCCAGGTCCGCCCGCCGCAAGACCCCGTAGCAGGTGCGATAGATCGCCGCCTGGTGGCGCTCGAAAAACTCGGCGAGACCCGTGCGGCCCGCGCCGCGCCCGAGGGTCGCCTGCAAGGTGCGTTCGTCGATCATGGTCGGATGGTCCTCCGGTTCGGTCCGCGCGGAGGTGTCGCCGCGCTCTACCCTCTTGATGCCGCCGAGGCCGGGTTTCGTGGGAGAATCCCGGAGCGACCGGACCGTCGTTCATTCGTGCTCGATCGTCAACCCCATGGTCGACTTCCTGTGCAGGAGCGCTTCCGCGTTCCCCATGGCATCGTCGACCGGATGACGGCCGAGGAACTCTCGGACTCGACGTCCACCATGACGTAGCTCCTGTGGGACCCATTGTATCAGGAGGGTACGCCATGCCCGTGCTCGCATGGTTCGAGTCCATCCATGAACGCCGCGCGCGATGCTGCGTTCTCCCGCGCGATCCGCACGAAGGGACGGCGCGTGAGGACGGCGAAGAAGATGCGGCGACGGTGATCCGTCGCCGATTGTTTCACCGAGCTTCGAGCACCGAGGCAAATCGGATCCGCCAGGCGTTCCGCAGTGCATCGGAGATCTCGACATCGATGCGACGCCCCATCCGCTCGAGTCCCGAGACCCGAAGGCCATACGCCCCGTGGGTGCGATACCGCGCGCCACCCGCGTCTCGCCACGTCGTTCCGTTGTCGGTGGGGGGAGTCAGGGGCGCCTGGAGGGGGACATCGAGCCGCAGCGGAATCCGTTCGCCGCTGATGATATCGAGGGCGTCGAGCGGGAAATGATAGAGCAGGTCGCCTTCGGTCTCGATCCAGCCGCGGCCGGCGACGAACAGGGCGATCCTCTCGTCGAGCGCGATCGGGTCCTCCAGCGAGATTCCCGCGGAGAGCCACGGGCCCTCCCGTCCGGATCGCTCCGCGAACTCCTCGGCGGTGCGCGTCTCCCGGTACCAGGCCAGCCGGCCCGCATGGTCCCTTGCCGGATCGCGACCGACGAACGGGAGACGTTGCGTGGGAAGGATGCGCGCGAGGCCGCCTCCGCAGAGGCCCCAGGTGATGCCGCCGTCGTGGACCCGACAGGCGTCCTGGCGGACCGGCCGCGGCAGGCGGAGGAGACCCACGGGATTGCCCGCGTCGTCGATCTCGTAGACGTCGCACGCGGCGGTCCACGGATACCAGTTCCGGTCGCCGCGCGCGACGGCGACGAAAATCCGCTTTCCCGTCTCGCCGGGGACCCATACGGGGCCGGCCAGGAGGCTCGACGTGCGCAACAGCTCTTGCCGACGTCGTTCGTCGGCCTCCGCCCGCTCCTTTCGTCTCTCGTCACCCCGCAGCATGTCCCGGCGGAAGTTGTCGGGGTCCCGTCCAAACCGCGTGAGGATGATGGAGGCGGGGGCGTCGCTGTCGTAGCCTCGCTCGAACTCCCAGAGGGCGTCGAGGCGCCAGCGTTCCTCGCCGGTCCGCAGGTCGAGGGCGATGAGCGGCTGCTGGGATCCGGAGCAGACCAGGAGGACCGGACCGGCGACGGTCAGCGGCCGGATGAACGTCGAACCGTAGCGCCCCGGGAGCGTGTTTCTCAGAAAATGATCTGCCGCCGGCGCCAGGGCGGACGGAACGAGGTCTTTCTCCCAGAGCACCGTGGGGCCGACCCCGTCCAGCGCGGTTACCCGAACGCCGAGCAACCGCCGTTCGCTGATGGGCAGGACCTCCGTGCGATGGACCGAGAGGCAGAAAAAGACGTCTCCATCGGCCGTCACGTCCCAGAGTTCCACCACCCCACGCCTGCCGGCCGGGACCGTTCCATGGGGCGGAGAGATCTCGACGGGGGTCGTCGGATCGCCCGCGGAAAGGTCGACGATATCGAGGTGCATGGGCTCGGCGGGCCAGACGCGATCGAACGAACCCATGTACTCGCGTCGCCACGTGCGGATGCACGCACGCGTCTTTCCGACGGCGAGGATCTCGAACCGGGTTCCCGGCGTCGAAGGGACGCGCCACGCGATCGACCCATCCTCCGGATTCTCGCAGACCAGGTCCCCCGGTTCGGTCGCGTAGAGCGTCACGGGGCCGGCGGACCATCGCTTGCCGGCCGGCATGACGCGCTCCGCCGGATGCTCTCTCCCCACCACCACCAGCCGCGCCTGGTCGGGAAGCGGGCGGACGTTGGGCTCCTGTGCGGAGGGACGCGTCGCGCCCGCCAGGATCAAGAGCAAAAGGATACCGAGTCGCATCAGGGTCCGCTTTCGATGGACGGGGGCGGGATCCGGACCGTCGGCATGGGATGAGACGCGGACCGGTGCCGCAGGTCAAAGGCGTCTTTCCGTTCCGGAACGAACATGGGAGCGAGCGCCGCTCGGGGATCTTGGACCGGTGGCGGAGTTCCGGCGCAATGGTGAGCCCCCTTCCCCGTGTCCCGATTCCCCCGCCCCCTCGGTCGCGGTCGGATCCGCACGTCGTCCTCGCACGGGCTTGACCCTCCACAGCCGAAGTGCTATCGAGGGTTCGTCGCGCTTCGAGGCCGCAGCATGAGCGTTCGCCTGACGACCGACCTGGACGATCCCGCCGCCGTGCCGTGCTTCCTCTGGGACGAGCCGATGACGGTTGCCGAATTGAAAACGCGCCTGGCTGCGGCCTCCCCGCCGGAGAGGGCCCGGCTGCTCGGAAAGATCCTGCGGGAAGCCCGCGATGTCGAGGTCTGGCGCTTCACGACTCCGTAGACGGTTGCCTCGTCTTGGACGGCGGTTTCGCGCCAATTGGGTCGACGGCGAGCCTTCGGGGAGTTCCTCCTCAACGCTTGGCGAGAGGAAGGCCTGCTTGCCGGCTGACCGCCTTCACCGCCTGCAGCGAGAACTGCTCGAGGCGTTCTTTCGCGGGCCCAATCCCTTCCTTCTCACGGGCGGAGCCGCTCTGGCAGGGTTTCACCTGGGGCATCGCGCGACCAAGGATCTCGACCTCTTCGTCACGCTCCCGATGCTGGACGAGGGAGACCGGATCCTCGTGGAAGCCGCCGCGGAGCTCGGCGCGTCCGTGCAGCGGATTCCGACACTTCGAGACTTTCGCCAGCGCATCGTCGCGCGTGCGCGGAGACGCTCGTGGTCGATCTCGTGCATGACGCATCGCCGCAGGGGAGTGCGGAGAAGCCGAGGATCGGTCGGATCCCCGTCGATCCGCCCTCGGATCGGATGCGCCCCTGCCCGCGGGGGTGACGACGGCGGAATTGCGGACCTGCCTAGACCACTTGTCCCGCCGCTTGGCCCGAGCCGGTCATCCGGGGGAATGACCCGTGGGAGGGCGACAGGGCGTGGGGTAGCCGGATTCCCTTCGCCCCGCACGCCCCCTACAACCCCCGCAGCCCCGCCTCCCGCCCCAGGCTGCGGGCGATCTCCTGCCTGGAGGGCCGCAGCGGGGGCACGGAGGATCGCGGGAAGATCAGATATGCGTTCCGGCTTCCGCGACGGCAGTTGAATGGTCGAGGGAAACCGGGACTGGAATCCTGGACTGCAAGAAGAGGGTACGAGTTCCGGGGGGCGGCGGTGAGCAGGATTCGGTCGTCCCGGATCTGCTCCGCGCACTCACCCTCCAGGACCTCGGACGCGCCGATGATGCCCCTGGGGCCCTGGCGGGCCGGGGGGATCGAAGCCTCGCCACGCAGGTCCTTCGGCTTCCCGGACGCGCGGCAGGGTGGACGCGGCCAACGAACAGGGCGGGTGACAGGGCAATTGACCCCGGAACAACGTGGCTGCTAGCATCACGGCTCGATCCTTGCGAGAGGACTGCTCTCATGCCGGTTCAGCCCAGCCCGACCGGCGCTTCCGGACCTCGGCCTGCCTCCCCCCGCGACGTCGACGCCCTGCGCGCGTCGCTTGCGACCATGGCCGAGACGTTCGAACGCCTATGCGATCTGTTCGACTTCGGCACCGGTATTCTGTTCGGGGCTGCCGGGGGCTGCCTCGCCGCGGTTCTCATCGCGGCCAGCGTCGACATCCACCTCGGGGCATGGGATTTCGCTCCCATCGTGCTGGCGCCGGTCTTTCTCGCGTGCGCGTCCTACCTCGCGTTCGTCGCGGCGCGTTGCGACCGGGCTGCGCTTAGGGTCCTGCGCCACAGACGATGGGAAGGTCGCGATGGCGGAAGATGAAGAAGAACTCGCGGAGATCCAGGAGAAGATCGATGCCCTCACGGCGGAGATCAGCGAATGGGAGGACGAAGTCTGGGAGGTATCCCAGCAGGTCCAGCGTGGCCAGCCGTCGTTGAAGTTCTGGCTCATCCTCGCGGGACTTCTCCTCGCGTTCAGTGCCGTATCCTACGCGGTGGCTCTCGTGCTCGCGCTCCTGCCGGAGCCCGTCGTCACCAAGGCCACCGCGGCGCTGCTCGCGCTGCTCGCCAAGCTCGCGGCGCTGCTGCTCTTGCTCTTGACCCTGGTCTCGCTGGTCATTGCCGCGCTGCGCGCCCGGCGCAAGGGAAATCTCACGGCAACCCTGGAGACCCTCGCGGCGCGGCGATCGGAGGCCGAACGGTGGGTCGAGGAGTTGGAACGGCGCAAGAACGAGCTCGAGAAGGAACCGAAGTAACGATCCGCGGTCCAGCCGGGTCCGCCTGCGAGCCGAGGAGGCGCACGCCGGGGTCCTTGGATCGGTGGCGGAACCACGCAGTCGGTGGCCGGCGTACTTGAAACCCGGGGAGGGCGCGTGGCGGTTGGACCAGGCGGCACCGGGTCGGCCGGCGGTGCAGGTGGCTGTGCGGCAGATCGTGGAGCCGGCGCGCGAACCAACCACGACGGGCGCCCGAGCGCGCAGGCCGAATTCCGCGCACCCGGCAGCCGAACCCCATCGCCGCATCGCCCTTAGAGCCTATCCCAAAATCGAATAAATGCCGATATCCCTCCTGGCGCTAAC
>CAZWCX010000239.1:0-5041 GCA_964632945.1 uncultured Planctomycetia bacterium
TCGGCGATGCACTGGGGCATCGCCTCCTCCGCGCGCCTCGCCGGGCGCGAAAATCACTGCGGCCGGACCCACCGTCGCAAGATTGAAGACCCTAAAACCCGTCCTTCTCGATCTGCAGGCGGTATCCGTCCGACTCCTTGACGAACTTGAACGTCTCTTTCGCCTTGCGGGTCCAGAAGACTTCGCGCACGCGAATCTCGACGACCCACACGATCAGGCTGCCCGACTCCTTCTTGCTCTCGATCGTGTAGCGTCCCTTCTCGACGGATTCGCCGTATCGGTCGAAGATGGATCGGGCGGCGTCGCCGTCGGAGGTCATCGCCTTTCGTTCGGCCGAGACGTAGCAGTCGGCAAGCCCCTTGGAGTCCTTGGCCGCGATCGCCTTTTTCCACGCCTCGAAGCAGGCATCGGCCGTGGCGAACGCGGGCAGTTCCGGGGTTGGGGTCCCGGAAGTCCCGGCCGGCGTGGTGCCCGGCGTGCCGGTTCCGGCCGGCGTGGTCCCCGAGGTGCCGGGCGTTCCCGTTCCGGACGGCGTCGTACCGGACGCGGGGGCGCCGCCGACCTGATCGGCGGACTGCAGGGTCATGCGGAAGCCGCTCCGTTCCATGTCGATTACCAGCGGCGTGCTCGGGTCGTCGAGGACGGTCACCTTCCCGCCGCCCGTCAGATACGAACTGACCACCTGGATTCTCGTGGCCTTGCCGTTGACGAGCAAGCTGTGGGCCAGCGCGTTCGCGCCGCTGAGGGATGCCGCGCCTACGCCCGCGAGTTCGATGCGCGCTTTCTGGTCCTCCAGCAGGCCCAGGTGCACGCGTCGGGGGAACCAAAGGGCGGTGGCGGTAGCCAGGGTTTCCGCCTGCTCTTCCGGGAAGCGGTCGTCATACGTGGTGCCCCCGGCGAAGTTGGACTGAAGAATCTGAACGTACCCCGCGCTGGCGCGGTCGCCGGTCGTGGTCCACGCGAGGCCGACGGACTTGTCGGAGAGATGGTGGACGCGGACGGTCAGGACCTCGGTCCGCAGTCCGCGGGTGACCTGGTACTTGAATTCGCTGCCCGGTCGGACGCCCAGGAGGCCGGACGACACGTCGCCCCCGAGGGCTCCCGCGGGGGCGGTCGCCCCACCGGCGGAGGCGGTGCCGATCAATTCGACCGCGTCGATCTCCGTCCATGCGTTGCGGACCTTGTTGGTATCGATCGTGATCTTGATCCGGTTGGTGGCGGGCGGCGGGTCGGCGGGCACGACCTCCAGGATCGGCGTGTTCTTGTTCGCCGGGTCGTTCCCTTCCCAGATCACCGCCTCGCGGCCGTCCAGGACGGCGTCGACCCGCGTGACGAACCCCTGGGACGCGGTTTCGTGGATGCGCACCGCGCGCGGTACGACCGGGCGGGCGAACTGGACCACGATCGATTCCACCCCGCGCTTCGCCAGCGACGGGCACCACGCGCGGCCATCCTGCCCGGGCCGCTGCACGTCGGGCGGGCCGATGATCTGGTCCTTGGAGAAAAGTCGGATTCCGTACTGGCTGCTCGCCTGCGGAACACTCTCGACCCACTGCCGGATTTCCTGACCCGCCGCGGCGGGATCGGCCGGCGGTGCGGGCGTCTCCCCTCCGCCGGACGGACCCGCCGTCAGGAGGGTACCGCAGTCGGTGCAGTACTTCGTCCCCAGCGGCGCGGTGCGGCCGCACTTCGAGCACGTGGGGACGGGCGGTTTGTCGAAATCGTACCGGCAGGAGGCGCAGAACTTCGACTTGCCCACGCGGAGGGCGCTGCACTTCGGGCACTTCTCCGGCACGACCAGGATCGACCCGTCGTCGGTGCAGAACTTGGCGGACGCGGCGTACGGCTTGTTGCACTTCGGACAGGTCCGCTCCTGGGCCCAGGTCACCGACGCCAGCAACAGGAGAGCGAGGGACGCAACCCAACCCCGGACGAGCGAGCGAGTCATGGTTCCTCCCGGTGAGAGAATTCGACGGCCCCCTGCCGACGCTTCACTGTACGTCTCGCGCGGTCGGGGTGTCAATCAACCGGCCCCGCGGGCGCGGACCCGTGTCCAGGCCCGCTCAGCCGCGCCGGACGAAGAGGACGCGGACCTCTCGGGGTCCGATGGCGGCGGGGACTTCCAGGACCGGTCCGTCGGGGCTGTCGACCGTGCGGAGGGAGAGCGGGTCCCCGCCCGCCCGATCGCGCACGCGAATCCCGGAGACGGGGAGCTCGAGCGCGGTGGTCCGGAGCCGAAGGGTCCCCGACACCGCCCCATCGGTGGGATTGTAGATCGAAAACGCGAGCGTTCCGGATTTGTGATCGCCCCAGCGCTCGACGCGCAGGAGTTCCGGATCGGCGGCAGCGCCCGTCGACGGACGCCAGCCGGCGGAGCGGAGCTCGCGGACCAGTTCGATCGCTCGCCGCGTTTCGGCGCGGACGGTCTCCGCCCAGGCCGGAGTCCGCCACACCGCCTCATTGCTTCCGCTGCCGGGTCGATGTTCGATCCAGCCGGGGTAGAAGCCGTAGGCTGCGCACTGGGCCGTGAAGGCGCGCACCTGCGGGGCCTTCACCTGGTTGAAATCGCCGGAGAACATGATCATCACGGGCCGATCCCCGGCCAGGGCCGCCCGGTGAAGGAAGATCGCATCCCAGGCGGCCGAGCCCGGATCGTCCGTCGCCGTCGTCTGGTAGTCATGATAGAAGGCGTCGAAGGGGGCGGCGAGGGGGAAGCACCAGTGGGGGCCGTTGTGGCCGAGCAGGACTTTCTTGCGTTTCCGCAGCTCGGCGGCCGCCTGATGGAGGAACTCGGCCTGGGCCCAGCCGAGAGGCACGCAGGGCCGGCGGGTGGCGGTCTCGAAGGTCAGCGGTCCGTCCAAGGCCGCCAGCGCGGTGGGGCGGAAGTCGAGGCGATCCGCGGCGGTTTCCAGGCCCGCCACCCAGGCCCCGTCCAGTGTCCCGCGTTTCCCCCCCGACCACTGCGGCGTCAGGTCGCGGACGCGAAATGCGTGGTCGGCCTTGTTGGGAACGCCGCCGGAGACTTTCAGGCTCGGATCGGGGTTCACGGTGAACCGGAGTCCCGACCAGGGCGGAAAGTACTCCCACTGCATTTCACCGCTCATCCCGTGCAGGGCGGTTGCCTGGATCATGCGAGCGGTCTCGCGCAGTTCCTTGAGCGCGGTCCGTTGGTCGGCCGTCACCCCGGCCGGATCCGCGTTGCTCGCGACGCCCTCCAGCGAGGCGGCCGCCTCGGCGTGGGATTGGGGCGCCGGTCGGGTGACGACCGCCGCAAACGCCGGATCGAGTCCCAGCAGCGTGGCCACCCCGGCGCGGTCGTCGGCCGCGTAGTCTTCATTGGCGATCCACCAGGGGATCAGATTGTAGGCGAACGAAAAATCCCGCGCGCCCGGCACGTCCGCGACCGGGAAGCGGAGCAGCACGCCCCCCTCGGGGACCTTGCGCGCGGCGAACACAGCGGGCGAGTCCGCATGCCAGCGGGCGACCGCCTCCCGGAGGCCATCCGCGCGGGGAATTCCGGCCAGGTTGAAGACGAACTCCGCCTGGTTCGGCGGCCGTCCCCCCTTGGGGGTGAGCGCGACGTCGAACGCGACGACGAATTCCCGCGCTTCGGCGTTGTAGACGAAGCGCGCCTGCTGGGCTCGGTCGGGGGCGCACCAGGCGGCGAGGCCCGCCGCCCCCGTGACCGCCGCCACCGGAAGGCGCGAGATCGTCCCATTTCCGCCGGTGCCCAGCGAAAAGGCCGAGGAGTACTCGCCGGCCGGACCGATCTTCCGCGACGCCCGCAGGCCGTCCCACCAGGTCCAGCCCCGGGCGTCGACCGGGAGCGCGAAATAGACCGTCAGGGCCCGCTCTTCGGGGCGGCGGTTGTCGACGGCGATGCGGACCTCGAGTCGGTCCTTGCGCGACCACACCGTGCCGGTAAACTGGATCCCCAGGGCGGACAGAAGCCCCTGTTGCTTCAGGTGGGACGGCTGCGCGTGGACCGGCAGGCGCACGCGGTGCAGCTCCGGGCGGGACCAGTCGCGCACGGAGAAGCCGGCCGTCGCCGCCCCCTCCGGATCCGCATAGTTGGTCCGCGCCAACTCCAGCCCCGTGACGTGTCCGGCGGCCTCGCCGAGGGCGACGGCGATCGATCCGTCTTTGGCTTCCATTCGATGGGCCGGGGACCGCTCGGTGGCGGCCGGCGGCGGACCGATCGACAGCATCCCGGTGCCATCGAAGCTTTCCGCGTCCCAATCGAGCTCGAGTTCCTCGACGGAAACGTCGTCGAACCAGACGGTACCGGGGGTGCGGCGCAGGCCCACCCAAACCTGGATGTTCTGCACCGGGGCGGCGGGGACGAACACGGTCTCCCGTTCGAGCCAGTCGTGCGGGCCCTGCGGGAAGGTCAAGGTGACCTGGGAGGCCTGGCGTCCGTCCATGTAGGTGACCGTCATGGAGGCCGCGCACCACTCCTGCGGGGTTTCCGGCATCGTCCCGGCCCGGCAGAAGGCGCGCAGGCGGAGCGGTCGGGCTTCGGTCCGGTTCAGCGCCACCGTCTGGCTGGCGCCGCTGTCTGCCCAGGGATTCTGGGAGTCGATGCGCAGACTGCGCAGACCGCCCCGTCGCACGGTATCGTCGGGTCCCGTACCGTACGGATGAAGCCGCCATCCCAGGGTGCCGCTCGGCGCGGGATCCTCGAAGCCGGGATCGGCAAGGACAGGCTGCGCGACGCCCGAATCCCGTTGCACCGCCATTCTCGTGACGGTCGTTTCCTGCGCGGCGGGGCGCGACAGAGCCGACCCCAGCATGACCAGCACGACAATCCACACGCGGCGCATGGCGTCCCTGCCCGGCAACCTCGCCTTCGGATCCAACCCCGGGGTCGTTTCTGCCCCCGTGGTACGCGATGCGCGGCCGAGATTCAAGCAAGTCCGCCTCCGGGCGCGGACTTGACCGGGGAGGGGATTTCCGTTGCTTGCCGTGCCGTGCGATCCGGTATCATCGCAGGCGCTCTGGTCGAGGCTGGCATTCATGGACCTTCCTTTCCCGCCTCGGG
>CAZWCX010000240.1:0-4868 GCA_964632945.1 uncultured Planctomycetia bacterium
CCGGCGCGAAAAGCGACCGGACCAACCTGGGAAATCAAGGTTGAAGCCCCACTCGCGCCGCGCGGGCAGGGAGCGGCGCATCAATCGGCCCACGCCACGAGGATGCCGGCGAAGCCGGCGAACGCCTGGATCGTCCCGCAGACGATCCCGACGGTGGCCAGGATGCGGCCGCGCAGGAGCCCCTCGGAGAGCGAGGTCTTGCGCAGCGCAAGGAAGCCGAGGGAGAGAGGCAGCGCCGCGAAGGAGAGCGCGATCCCGCTCCAGATTTCGAGCCACGCCCCTGCATTGCGCGGACTGACCGCGATCCCCAGGCGGTCGCCGCCGACCAGCAGAACGGCCGTCAGCGTGCCGACGACGATCGCCGTGCCGGTCCCGGCGACTCCGAGCAGAAAGCTGAAGATCGCCGTCCAGGACGTCTTGGGCTCCAGGATCAGCGTCGGCGCCATTCGCCCGCCCGCCTCCGTCGCCTTCGAGGTCTGCAGCGCCGCCAGACGCCGGTAGCGAAGCCAGCGGTGGATCGACAGGCCGACGTGGCCCGCGAACAGAACCAGCCATGCGGCCAGCCACCAGGCCCACCAGGCGTAGCGGGGCGACGTCAGGTGATTGAGCACGGCGGCGACGACCGTCACGCCCACCAGCGTCACGCCGTGTTCCCCGAGGTCGAGCCAGACGCGCCGGCCGAGGTCATCGAGGCGGGCCGGCCGCATGCGCCCGCCGACGGACCCGGTCGGCGTGGCGACCTGGGGGGGGCGGGTCAGCACGGCCACGGATCCCGACCCGGATTCGAGATCGAGCGAGCCCTCCCCTCCGCCCAGGCGTCCCTCCTGCGCGCCTCCGCCGGTGAACAACGGCGAACCGTCCCAGGTCGCCTCTCCGCTGCCGCCGGTCACCCGCCAGCGCAGGCTCGCCTCCGGCGCGATGCCGAACACGCGCACCTGTCCCTCGGAGGTGACGATCCGATGGCTGCCGTGGCGGGGATCGAACCCTTCGACGACGACGTCGCCGGCCCCCGTCCAAACGTCGAGCCGTTCCGGGCGAACTTCCTGCAGCAGCACGTTGCCCCGGGTCGTTCCGACGTGGATCTCCCCCTTCACCCCGTGGAGGGTGACGTCTCCTGCGCCCGTCTCGAACGACAGTCGGCCCGCGGCCCGGTGTACCAGGACGATGGGAGCGTCCCCCTTGACCTCGAGAGAGCCGGTCCACTCGTGCCCCATCTGCATTTCCCAGGTCCCATTTCCGCGCCCGGCCAGGGACGCGCCCGCGGGCAGCCACAACCGCACGGGACCTTCGCCCGCGCCGCCCCCCAGGCGCAGGCCGCCCTCTTCCGGGACGAGGGTGGCCGGTTCCAGGCCGCGCAGGCGCAGGCGCGCGTCCGCAGAGCGCCACACCTCCACGTTGCGCGGGCCGGCATCCAGGCGCAGGACCACCCCGGCCGGCAGCGCGAACTCGTCCACCGCGCCCAACTCGGGGTGCAACACGCGCCGCCGGCCGCTCGCGGCGTCCTCTTCCAGCGTCAGCCCTTCGGGCCCGGGACCGCGGCGCACCACCAGGAGGTGGTAGAAGAACGGCACGGCCAGGCCGATCAGGAACCGCAGGGGACGCGCGCTCCCCCCGCGCAGGCCTTCGAATCCCAGCACCGCCCCCACCGCCCCGAACAGGAGGAACAGGAAGATCCAGACCAACCGCTCCAGGTTCCGGTAGCGGGCCAGGAGACGGGGGAAACGTTCCGCCGGCCGCAACAGGCACAGGACGAAATACCAACCCCAGGTCAGCGTTGCCAGTCCGCCCACGCAGAAGCCGGCGGTCGTGCGCGCGGGCAATCCGCTCACCTCGGTCACCAGGAACGCGGTGGGAAAGCCGAGAGCCAGAAGGGTGCCGAGGACGCAGCGGTCCAGACCGACGAGTCGGCCGCCGCTCTCGCGTCCGCGCACCAGGCCGATCGCCGCCTGTTCGAGCGTGATCCCCATCCCGGCCAGGCCCGTCAGGGTCCACAACCAGCCCGGAAATTCCCAATGGGCAAGACCGGTGACGGCGAGGAACCAGGCGAACGTGCCGACGCCGAATCCGAGCGCGCGGCCGGCCTCCCGCGCGACCGTCGGTCCGCCTGCGGGCGGTTCGGCGACGTTCCCCGGGGTCGCCGATGCGGGAACGGCGTCGCCCCCGGGAACGTTCGTCGCCCCCGTGTCGGCGTGGATCGTCGGCGGGGACGCGCCGCCGCCCGACCCGCCGCCGGTCCCGGTGCCGGCAACGCGAGCCGATCCCCCGGACCCGGCCGTGCCCGGCGAGCCGAAATCTTGCGACCTTCCCTGCCCCGTCGATCCCCCACCGACCGGGGAATCGGCCGGCGCGGCTCCCACCGGGATCCCCGCCCCCGCCGTTCCGAGCGACCCCGCGATCTCCTGCTCGACCCGCCCCAGGTCGCCGAGGAACGCCTCCGCATCGGCGTAGCGGCGATCCGGATCCGATTCCAGGCACCGGGTCACCAGCGTGTCCAGCGATGCGGGCGACCCGGCCAGCACGCTCGGCGGATCCCAGCGCCCCACCGGAGTCCGCGCGGTGAGCATCTCGTACGCCATCACGCCGAGCGCGTAGAGATCGGTGCGATGATCGACGCCGCGGGTGGAGTCCCGCTGTTCCGGCGACATGTAGTCGAACGTCCCCATCACCGCCGAGGCCGCCGTCAACCTCGTGGCGCCGGCCGGGGCGGGGACGCGCGCGAGTCCGAAATCGGTCAGTCGCACGCGCCCGTGCTCGTCGACGAGGATGTTCTCCGGCTTCAGATCCCGATGGACGATCCCCGCCTGGTGGACGTAGGCCAGCGCCTCTCCGAGCTGTCGGAGGATCGGCGCGGTCCGACCGGCCGGCAGCCGCTGCGGCAGTCCCCGCGCATCGCACAGCGCGCGCCGGAGGCTGCTGCCGGAGACGAGTTCCATGACCAGGTAGAGCAGGTCGCCGTCGGCGCCCGCGTCGAACACGGTGACGATCCCCGGGTGACGCAGCGCGGCCAGCGCCTGCCCCTCGCGCTCGAACCGCCTCCGGAACTCGGTCGCCGCGGCCAGTTCGGGCAGCAGCACCTTGAGGGCGACGGTTCGCTCGAGCCGCAACTGGCGCGCGCGGTACACCGAACCCATGCCGCCCGCGCCGATCAGACCGAGGACGCGGCACCCCCCGATCACGCGGCCCGTCAGCTCCGGGGGGGACGCAGGCCCGCGCGTCGCGGGCGCGGCGCCCGCGGGAATGCCCGTGAACGGAAGCTCGCGCTCGCAACGGGGACACCGTTCCGGAGGCGTCGTCCCGGACATCGGCACATCCAGGCCGCAGAATGGACAGGAGTACCCCATGCGCATCTCCCGGGCGCGCGGGAATCCGGCCGCCCGTCCCGCGTTCGGACGTCCCGTCAGTTCCACCGTTCCTTCCGGCTCACCGCCTTCAACGCCTGGACCAGGTCGGTCGGCGCCTGGTAGCGGTCCTCCGGATAGACGGCAAGCGTCTTGTCGATCACCGCGGCGAACGACTCCGGCACCATCGGCCGCAGCTCCCGCACGGAGGGGAACTCCCCGCGGCTGATCAGGTCCACCAGATCCTCCCCCGATCCGAGATACGGCGGTCGACCCGTCAACATGCCGTACATCGAGGCCCCCAGCGAATAGATGTCGCAGCGATGATCGACGGTATCGGGATCCAATACCTGCTCCAGCGGCATGAAGGCCAGCGTGCCGAGGAACCCCTCCCGATCGTCGCCGAAGCTCGGCTCGGGATCGTCCACCCGCCGCGCCAGTTCCAGGTCGGCCAGCTTGGCGAGCCCGTTGTTCTCGAGCAGGATGTTCGCGGGCTTGATGTCCCGATGCACGATCCTGTGTTCCTCGCAGAACACCAGGGCGGACGCAATCTGCGTGGCGACCGAACAGACCCGACTCGGGTTGAGCGAGCGCCACATCCCGGCGTTGTCCATCACGATCTTCACGCTGGGACCGTCGACATACTCCATGACCATGTAGTGAATGCCCCGGCACTGGCCGACGTCGAGGACCTGCACGATGTTCGGGTGACGGAGCGGGCGGATCTCGCGCGCGCCGCGGAGAAACCGGTGCACCACTTCCGAATCGTCGGCGTACCGCTCCGCCAGCGTCTTGACCGCGACCATCCGGTCATCGCCCATCCTGACCGCGCGAAAGACCCCGCCGATGCCGCCCCGTCCCACCTGCTCGACGATCCGGTAGTCGTCGAGCATCGCGCCCAGGAGGGGACTCGCCTCTTCGCTCACGGGGCGCTCCCCGGCAACGGGATGCCGTATTCCTCGATCTTCCGATTGAGCGTCGGCCACGAGATCCCCAGCAACCGGGCGGTCTCGCCCTTCTTCCCCCCCGACTCGGCCAATGCGCGCACGATCGCCTGCCGCTCGGCTTCGCGCAGGCTGAACCCGCCGCCGGCCGCGTCGGTCTTCACGGCCTCGCGCGTCCCCAGGGCGACCTCCGTGCGAACGTCCGGCGGCAGAAGCGCCGGCTCGATCTGAGGCCCGTCCGCCAGCACGACGCACCGCTCGATCACGTTCTGGAGTTCCCGCACGTTGCCCGGCCAGGCATATCTCTGCAGAATCTCCATCGCCTCGTTCGTGACCCCCTTGACCGGCTTCTTGACGTCGCGCACCGCGCGCTCCAGAAAGTGATAGACCAGTTGTGGGACGTCTTCGGGACGATCGCGCAGGGGCGGGATCGGCACCACCACGACGCTCAGCCGGTAGTAGAGATCCTCGCGGAATTTCTGCTCGCGCACGTGCTGGAGCAGTTTTCGGTTCGTCGCCGCGATGATGCGAACGTCCACCTGGATCGGCTTCGACCCGCCCACGCTGTAGAATTGCCGCTCCTGCA
>CAZWCX010000241.1:0-4854 GCA_964632945.1 uncultured Planctomycetia bacterium
AAGGCGGACGAGCAGGGTCGCAGACCCTCCGTCCTCGTGATCGAAGACCTGGCCCACATCCGGCGCATCATCGCGTTTGAACTCGACCGCGCCGGCCTTCAGGTCTACGAAGCCTCCGGCGGAAAGGAAGGGCTGGACCTGCTGGAGAATCTTCAAGTCGACGCAGTCATCCTCGACCTCATGATGCCCGGAATGGACGGCCTGCAGGTTTGTCGCGAGATCCGCCACCGGTCCGCGCTGCAGGCGCTGCCCATCCTCATGCTGACGGCCCGAACGCGCTCCGACGCGATCGCGCAAATGCTGACGGCGGGCGCGAGCGACTACCTGTTCAAGCCCTACAAGCGCGAGCAATTGGTCGAGAAGGTGACCCTGCTGTTGCGCAACCGGAAGTCCTGATTCGGGCGGATCCGACGCCGGAGCCGATGCAGAACCGCCCGGGGTCCGGGGGAAGGCAGGCTCGAGCGGATCCCCGGACGTCGCCCGCCGTGGGTGAGTCCGGTCCGGAGGTCCGCCCACGGCGGGTCCGAGCGACCGGCCGACCGGAGAGGCCCGGAAGCCCAAGCACCGGGAGGTGCCCGGGGGCTGAGGTCAGTGGGCCTTTTGCTCGCGGGCAAGCTTGCGCAGGTCCTCGTTGACCCCATCCAGCGCGAGCACCCGATCGAACCACTTGCGCGCCTCCGCGGCATTGTCGAGGCGGCGATTCAGCTCGCCGATCAGGTAGACGCACGGCGCTTCGCGATTCGACCCCTTCAACTCCCCGGACTCGTACGCGGCGAGGAAGTGCTTCAGGGCGTGTCGCTGAAAGTCCCGTTCCAAGTCGAGCAGGTTCACTTCCCGGTGTGCGATCTCCTTGGCCTCTTCACTCTTGGCCGTGGCAATCACCTGCTCGAGGTACTTCCGCGCCTTCACGGGCTCGCCGGCCTCGCGGTAGAACCCGGCGGCCATCAGCATCGTCACCGGACGTTCGTCCGCGGTCCACTGCACGGTCTCGATTTCGGTCGCCATCAGGTCGCCCATCGCCCGATACCAGGCGTGGAGCGCGCCCCCCTCGTGTTTTTCCTTCAGCTGCTTCTCGTTCCGTGCCATGAAGTCCTCGCGGACCTCCTTGTGCACGGCCGCGAGCTTGCGGGAGCTCTCGATCGGATTGCCCGTCACGCGCGTCACCCAGCTCCCCCGAAGCGCAACGTCCCCCAGGTACGACTCCGGGCGCTTCATTTCCAGGTAGCAGGCGTAGGCGGTCTTCCACTTGAACCAGCCGGGAATCTTGATCTGCGATTCCGGCTTCTCGACGATCGACGCCGGCCGCGTGCGTTTGACCTCCGCCAGCATCGTCAGCAGGATCTTGCGCTTCTCTTCCGGCAGGGGGCGCTCGTAGTCCGCGGGCAGGCCGCTGTAATAGCAGGTCGGGCACATCCAGACCTGGAACGTCTCGACCGGAATCGGAATCGAGCGCAGGAAGAAATCGGGGTCCATGCCGCCGGCATAGCTGCCCTCGATGACCTCGTACGCGATGAACTCCGTCGCGCAGAGGGGGCACTTGACCGGCCGGTCTTTCACCTGCTGCGCACCCACGGGGGCGGCGACGGCAAGGACCAGCAGGACCAGGGCGATGCGCACGACGCGGGACATGCAAACACTCGGGGCGTTGCTAAGTCTTTGACCCCCGCCGGGTTGCCGACAGGGAGCGGCTACGGGGAAGGCGCGCATTCTAGCACGGGCATAAGGCTTGTCAAAGAAAAAGGCAGCCGCCGGCGGCGCATCACCGGTTCGGAACCCGGTACCAGGCAGCTTGTGGGGTCGACAGCTCCGCGATCGGGCTCAGGCCCGCCGCGGTCAGCGCCGCCAGCGTTTCGCGGTTCAACTCGGGATCAAGGCCGTAGGTCTCGCGCAGGCGATCGACCTCCGACCAGGCCACCAGGAGGACCGAGATCCCCCGGCGGCGCAGTTGCGCGAGAACGGCCGGGGCATTGCCCGCCTCCTCCACCCACAATTCGGCCAACACCGAGCGCTCGAACGGGGTGACATAGAGCGTGGAGGCGGGAAAGTGGAAAGCCCGCGCCTCCCCGACGAGGAGGATGCGCCCCGGTGGCAGGCCGTCCGGGACCCGCGCCTTCCGGAGGAGCTCCGGAGCGATCAGGAAGTCCGCAGCAACGAACGGGGGAAAGGCCGCGGCGGCCTCACGGAATCGGCTGATCAGCCCGGAGGCCGCGTGGAGCGACCACGCGAGCAGAAGCGCGCCCGCGACCGCCGCCGGCCCGAAACGGACGGCGGAACCGACGGCGGCCGCCCACCCCAGCCCGATCGCCACGGCCAGGGGAATCGCCACGGGCAGGAGGAAGCGCGCTGCCGTGTGCGTATAGCCCGACCAAAAAATCATTTGGAGCAGCAGCATCATCATGGCCTGCGCGGCCAGGGCTCGTTGGCGACCACGCATCCCGCAGAGGGCCGCGCCGGCCAGGGCCAGGAGCCAGGCCAGCGGATGGTAGAAGTCGTGGCCGATTCCCTGGGTCCATAGGCTTGCCACACGCGTCGTCCAGGTTCCTCGGGGGGCGTGGGCGTCGACCCATCGCGTCTCGGACTCCCCCGACCAGTGAGCCCGGCCGAGCACTCTCGAGGCCATGGGAAACAGCGGGTTGCCGGTCCAGGCGGCATTCCGCACCAGGTAGGGGGAAAAGGCCGCGACCGCCGCGAGAAGAAAGGCCGCGAGTCGCCACGCGCGTTGCATCGGCCGGCGGGTGAGGGGCGGGTCGGCACCCCCCTCCCGATCGCGAAGGAACCCGGCATCCGCGGCGAGGGGCAGAACGGCGGCAACGGCCACGGGAGCGACCACGAACCCGATCGCGGTGAGCTTGGTTCCGAGCGCGGTTCCGGACACCGCGCCGGCCAATCCGGCCGCAAGCGTGCCGCCCGACTCCGCGGCGACCATCCACGCGCAGGCGAGCAGGAAAAGCACGGCCATCTCATTGTACGCGAGACTGCCGACGATCAGGACCGCGGGCGTGAGCAGGAGGCCGAGGGCCGTCCACCACCCGGCGGTCACGGATGTCGTCCGGGCCGTAATCCAGCGCCCGAGCAGGGCGGCGGTTACCACCGCAAAGGAAGCGTGCAGCCACTGAGCGGCCAGCATCCCTTCGTACGGCCCGCCGAGCATGGACATCAGCGCGGCGTACAGGACTTCCAGGTTCAGGGGCAGATAGGAGTAGGTATTGTGCGGCAGCGGGGCGATGCCACGGGCCTCCACCCACTCGCGGGGAACCTGGAGGTGATACTCGAGGACGTCGTATCCGTGAGCCTCCGCCGGCCAGAGGAGGCCGGGCGGAAGGCTTGCCGCGAGCGCGAGCAGCACGATCGGCACGGCGGCGAGGGCGAGGGCCGGGTGCCGACACCCCCCGCCGATCCGCACGGCATCGACCCATGCGCGAAGCGGCGCCGCGCGAGCGGCGCCGGCGATGCCGAGGAGAAGGAACACCAGGATGACGGGCCGCGAAAACCACCCCGCCCAACCGACGAGGTGCAGACCGGTCATCAGCACGGCCATCCCGGCCCCGAGGGTCGCAGCCCAGCGGACGGCCGCGAGTCGCGCGGCCGGCGGGTCCGCGGGAGTTGGATCCGGCGTCGCCGCGGAGCCCGCCGCACGTGTTGCCGGAAAGACCGCCCGCGCGATGGGCGCGCCGAATCCGAAGGCCGCCATCCAGAGGAGCGCGACCGGAAATCCCTGAGCCAGCGCGGTCCAAATCGCAACCGCTGCGGCGGACAGGTCCCCGTCCAGGGCCAGGAACAGGACCCCAAGTCCAATCACGCCGGCGAGCAACAGAGGGTCGTGGAGTCGTCTGGGCATTTCGGACCGGACAAAGAAAAACCCCGCCGGGTCTCGCCCGGCGGGGTGAAGTCGATCCAAAGTCCGCGGCGGTTCAGGCCATTGCTCTCCGTCGGGTTCCGCGGGTCTCCGGGTTCACATGCAGCGCCATCTGCCTCCGGCGCAGTTCATCGACCAACTTGAGATCGGCGAGAATCCGCTCGTCCCGGTCCCGCGTTTCGGCACCGCTGGTCTCGAGGAGGCGGCGCAACTCGAACTCGAACCGGCCCCAGGAGCCCCCGAAGAGCTGGTCGCGGAACTGGGTCAACAGGGCTTCTTCGCGGTTCAACGCCAGGAATGAGGCAGCCGATGAGGACATCCAGAGACCCTCCAATACGATCCCAGGACGCGCCTCCGGAGAGGCGCCGCGCGCCTTCAGGTCGCTCGGCCGGGGCTCCACCCTCGAGGGGGGGCCGGTCGTCCCTTCTTCCAGGTCCGCCGGGGTTCCGGTCGGTCCAAACGTTAGCGCGGTACACTACCAGAATCCGGCCGGCGATGCAAGGGCGAATCCCGGCTACCGGGATCCGACCTCGAGCGAACGGATCATCGCAAGCTATTTTCCGTAATGGAGTTCCAACACTTTCAATCGAGCGATGCGACGCAGGTCCGACTCCACCTGCCGGTCTACTTCGTGACTCGGATGACACCAGATCTGGCGATCGCGGAGGTCCTGTTCCATCCGCTCCCAGGACCCGCCGAACAATTGGTCTCGCAGGGTGACGCAGAGTTCATCTTCCAGGGTGAGCGGGACGACACGCGAAGCCGCATTCATGAGTTCCTCCTCCCCCACCGGCGGGGACCAGGTTCCATTGCTTCTTTCGGCGCCGGTCCCGCCGGGGTTGAGAGGGAACTCAGAAAGTCGAGTACGGGGGTCGTGGCCAATCGATCCCGGGCCCGGCCCGCCCCTCCGGTCGGACCTAGTGGGGCTTCAACCTTGATTTCGCAGGTTGGTCCGGTCGCTTTTCGCGCCGGGCTTCGTTGCTCGTCGTCGGCGATGC
>CAZWCX010000242.1:0-4609 GCA_964632945.1 uncultured Planctomycetia bacterium
CCATCTCCCAGACCGTATCGCGGATGTTTACTTGGACGACTTGCTGATCGTCCTCGGCGACGAGCAGTTGTGGGGATTCACACTCGACACGTCTCCGGAGCGCAAATGATCGGCTGCGACCGCGCAATCCGGCTCGGATCCGAACCCGAGGGTTCGCCCGTATGTGCCGCGTAGGGTCAGAATCCTCCTCCGAGTCGTTAGCCGGGCGACGGAGACCAGAGGAGCACGGTTTCTCCCCAGCTTGGACGGTGTCTCTTCGCCCTGTTTGTCGGATCCGCGATTGCGCCGGTGTCAAGGCCGGTGGTGGCCTTCCTCGGAATCTCGAGTCGGCGGCCCGGAATTCTAACTGTCGTTGATCAGGCGGGCGCGCGTGCGGTCGACTTGGGCAACGCGCTGCTGGAGACCACGGGTATCATGTTCGATTTGTGGCACCGCTTCCGGGACGGACCGTTGAGCCGCAAAAACCTCCAGCGCAGGATGGGACCGCTCCGTAGCACGATGAAGCGATTGCTGCGAAAAGGAACGACGTGCGGCCATACGAAGACCGAGGGCACCTGTCGGGAGATCCTGGCGGTTTTCCCGACCCTTTGGACCTTTGTCGACGTCGAGGGCGTTGAGCCGACGAACAATGCGGCCGAGCGGGCGCTGCGCCCGGCAGTCCTGTGGCGGAAGGGCAGTTTCGGCACGCAAAGCGAACAGGGTAGCCGCTTCGTGGAGCGAATTCTGACGACGGCGACGACGCTCAAGCAACAGCATCGCAATGTCCTCGAGTTCGTGACCGCAGCTTGTGAAGCGGCACTCCACGGTAACCGTTCGCCATCGCTCCTGCCGGACGTGTTGGGCGCAGCGCAACACCCTCAAGCGGCCCTCCGGGCGTGAACGGTTGCTACGCAAGCCCCCCCTATAGATACTTACGTAGAGTGACTGCTACTCCTCGGGGAACGGCTGATGGCACGATTGTAACGAATCTACTCGTTTTCCGTGTTCGGAAAGCGGACCGTTCCCGTTTTTGGCTCGCGCGCCCGGAGCGGGGAGGCGAACGAACGGCGGCCACGTGGGGGGGGGGACGGGGGCATTCGGGGCGGAAGGCCCGCGGCGACCGCGGTGGCGAACGAGCCGCCGAGACTTACCGCCTCCGGGCGACCGGCAAGGAACCCGGCACGATCCCCTGGCCTACCTCACCGACATCCTCGATCGCGTGAGCACCACGCCGGAGAGCCGCTTCGGGGACTTGCTCCCGGAGCGTCGGGAGCAGCGCTGCGCCGACCCACGCACGGCAGGCGCTCACGAGCAGGTGCGGCCGCTGCTCCGTTCGAGCTTCCGCGCCTCCGATCCCCACATCCCGCATCGGCAACGCGATCGCGCACAGGCGATGCCACCGTGTAGGGTGAATTGCGGTGTGGTTTTCCGGACGGTTACCGCGCACCCGCGCCTGCTCCGGCCGCCGAACGATCCGCCGGAGAAGCGCGCGGCGCCGCCGCCCCGGGGCCCGAGGCCGACTCGGCGTCGCTTCTGCCGCCCGGCCCGCCTTCGGCGGGATCATCCCGGAGCCTCGACGCGCGTCGGGCACCGGACGAGAAACGAGCGCGGGCCGCGATCCTCGCGGATCACGGCCCGGACACTCCCGATCGCCGCGCGACCGCCTCCCGGAGGAAGCGACTTGCACGCGATGCGACGGTACGCCCCGGCTACTTCTGCGCCGCCGGAGCCGCAGGCTTGGCAGCCGGAGCCGGCTTGCCCGCGGCCGGCTTCTCCGTCGCCTTCTTCTTGATGTGCTCCAGGTTGGGCTTGACCTTCTTGGCTTCCTCGCTCTTCGGATACTTGTTGATCAACTCGTTGGCCTTCTCGAACGCCTGGCCCCACATCTCCATCTCGATGTAGGTCGTGATGCTCGAGATCATCTGCTGCGCATCCTGTCGCGCCATCGCTTCGCGCTGCTCGGGGCTCAACGAAGCCTGCGCCAGCGTGTCCATCGCCTTGAGCAGATCCTGGCGCATCTGCCGGAGGGCGCTGGTGTAGGAACTCAATCCGAACATGAGGAGGGAGATGCCCACCGCGAAGGTGAGCGTGGTCAGGAAATCCACCAGATCGGTCGTGTTGGTCGGGGGCAGATACAGGAATGCGCCCACGGACCCGACACCCAGCACCGCCACGCCGCCGATGTGCAGGGCGGCCGACATATCGCCCTTCCCCAGGTTGCTCAACAGACTCATCCCTCTTCTCCTCCTTCGGTCCCCGACACTCCCCATTCCCGCGCGGGCGGCCATCCGCCGACCCGGGCGGATCTGCGGACGGAAGATTAACCCTTGATGTGGTCAACGATTATGTATGGGTCGAGTATATCTCCCCGGCTCTCGATTGCAAGCAGAATCACCTCTGTTCGGAGGGAAGGATACGCACACGCCCGTCGGCCCATTCGACGCGCCGCTGGGCCAGCAGGCAAAGGGCCTCCGGATAGGCTTCACACTCCGCCCGAAAGACTCTTTCCGCAAGAGTTTCCGGCGTATCATCCGGGAGCACCTCGACCCGTTTCTGCAGGAGGACGGGACCGTGATCGTACTGATGGTCGACGAAATGAACCGTGCAGCCGGATTCTCGCGCGCCGGCGCGAAGCACGGCGCGGTGGACACGCTCGCCGTAGAAACCCTTTCCGCCGAAGTCGGGGAGCAGGGCGGGGTGGATGTTGATGACCTTGCGCTCGTAGTCGGGCGGGATGTGCAGGAGGGACAGGAATCCGGCCAGCACCACATAGTCGGGGCGCCAATCCCCGACCGCCGCCCAGATCGCGCGGCTGAAAGCGGCGACGTCGGAGAAGTCCCGGCGCGGCAGAACGACGACCGGCAGGCCCAGATTGCGTGCGCGCGTGACGCCATAGGCGTCGGCGCGACTCGACACGACGCCGACGATCGTCGCGGGCAGAGTGCCGGAGGAGATGCGATCCTGGAGGTTTTGCAGCGTGCGCCCGCCGCCGCTGAGCAGGACGGCCAGCCGCAGAGGCGGCGGGGAAATCGGTTCGATCATGGCAAATCCGTTCAGCGTGCGATGAAGAACCGTTCCTCGGTTCCGTTCGGATCGACGGGGATCTCCACGCGCGCGCAGCAGCGCGGGCACCAGCCGACGAAGGCGGTCCGATCCCGATTCAGATAGATCCGCTGGTACACGCGGCAACAATCGAACAGGAGGCTCAGAAACGGCCGGCCGCCAGGCGAGGATTGCGGTTCTTCGGGACCGCGAGTGGCGTCCTCGTTGGTAGGCATGGGCGACCCGTCAGTGAGGAGCCGCCGCGTCGGCGAGCAAATCGACGGCGATCGCCTCCCCTTGTGCGGCCAGTCGCGCCGCCTCCTTACCGGCGCCGTCGACGAATCCGGCGTCCTGGATCGAGGCCAGGTTGACCTGCACGTTCAGGCGACAGCCGTGCAGCGCGGCGCGCGCCATCCACGCGCCGACGGCGACGTCCGAGGAAAGGTGCGGACTGCACAGCGGCCGAAGGCGTTGCAGCAGGTCGAGCAGGCCATGGGCGTGGCGCATGCCGTCCAGAGGGACCTCCGCGGCCTTGCGCAGGGCTTCCTGCATCGCGGCCTTCCGGACCTTTTTTTCCGGCTCGCTGCTCTTCGGCAGTTTCTGCGCGGCCCCGAATCCTTCGTAGGCGCGGGAGTCCTCGTCCGCCAGGCGGAGAAAACCCCCGGCGAGGTCGAGCATCCGGGCCGAGAGCGCTTCCACTTCCGCGGTGTGGTCCGGATTCCGGCCCGCCGAGAAGGCCGCCGCCATCACTCCGAGGGACGCGCCCAGCGCCGCGGCCACCGCGCTGACCGATCCCCCGCCCGGGGTCGGTTCACGGGCCTGGATCCGCGCGCAGAATTCCTCGAGCGTCAGGGACCGGTATGGGGTCACGCCTTCGGCTCCTTGCGCGGATCTTTCTTGCCGGAACGCGTCCCGTGGGTCTGGGCGTACTTCCGGTAGGCGTTGACGTACTCCTCGCCGAAGACCGACATGTCGCGCTTGAATTCACGCCCGCCGACCAGGTGTTTCTTGATCTCCTTCAGCGCCTCGCGCGCCCCCGAGTAGCGCAGGTTGACGTCGAGCACCGTCATGCGGGCGATGAAGTAGCGAACGGTCGGGGAAATGGTGTTGTCGGAGAGGAATTGGGGATGCAAGGGCACGAGCGGGACCTTGCCGGACAACCCCGGCTTGATGCCGGCAACCATTCGGTAGAGGGTGATCCCGAGCGAGTAGATCTCGCCGCGGGGGTCCGAGGTCTTGGTGGTGTGCTGCCGTTCCGGAGCCGTGTACCCCGGGGTCCCGAAGGTGCCGCTCGCCTCCAGCAGGTCGGGGTCGAGCTCGATCTTCACGGCCTGCCCGAAGTCGCACAACTTGGCCCGGCCGTTTTCCCGCACGAGGATGTTGCCCGGCTTGACGTCGCCGTGGATGACGGCGTTGGTTTCGAGGTAGTCGAGCGCCGTGGCGACATCGGTGATGATGGGGAGCGCGAGGCGTTCGTCGATGGCGCCATACGCGCTCAACAGGTCGAGCACGGAAACGGAGGGGACGAACTCCAGCAGGTTGTAAAAGTGGCGACCGTGGTGTCCGCAGCCGTAGACCTTGACCAGAT
>CAZWCX010000243.1:0-4601 GCA_964632945.1 uncultured Planctomycetia bacterium
GGCGCGAAAATCGCCTCGGCCGAACCTAGGATCTCAAGATTGAAGACCCACTAGTAGAGGTCCTCCTCCTCCGCCGGCGGCTCCTTGGGTTCCTGCGCCACGATGCTCAGGTAGCGCCGCACGTCTACGCGGTGGATCAACTTCGACTTGGCCACCACGCCCCGCCAGAATTCAAGCACGTCTCGGGAGGCCAGTTCGGTCGCGCGGCGGTAGTACCGCTCGACGTCCGCCCGGGCGTTGAGCTCTTCCACCGCCTGTCCCGAAGCGTAGTAGGCGAAGCTGGCCAGCTCGGGGCGAAGTCCGAACTCGATGGCGTGGCGGAGATAGTCGATTGCTTCGCCGAGGCGACGGGTCCGGCGGCAGGCGAGGCCCAGGTGATACAGATGCACCGCCACCCCCGGCTGCAGATCCACCGTCCGCTCGAACGCGTCCACTGCCGCGGCGAAATCCCCTTCCGAATAGTGCAGCGACCCGATCCCGTGGTAGACCGCGGCGTTGAACGGATCCAGCCCCATCGCGATGCGATAGTTCTCGAGCGCCTGCTCCGGACGCCCGAACTGATACTCGAGCGAGGCGCGCAGCAGGTAGGCCTCGGTGCACTCCGGGTTGCGTGCGAGGGCGCGGTCGAGATAGGCGCGGCCGAGAGCGAAGTTCCCGCCCCGAATCGACCACTGTGCGCGGACGACGTCTCCCGGCACGGCCGTGATGATCAGGCCGATGACGAGGAGCAGGAACAACGGTATCGTGAACAGGACGGGGAGGAGCACGCGGGCGTCCAGCCCGCTCCCGGCGGCCAGTCCCAGGGCAGCGGTCAGGTAGAGCCAGACCGCGAGCAGGACCCAGAAATTGCGGCGGGAGCGCAGTCGCCACGCATAGGCGAACGGCAGCACGAAACGGTACGACATCAGGACCCCGGCCGTGGCCAGCACGACGACCGAGAGAGCGCGGACGCTGATCTCCGGCAGGACCGTGTTGCGGAGGGCGAGCAGGAGCAGGAATACGCCGCCGACGGTTCCGGCGAACATTCGGAAGTAGGGTCTCGGCGCCATGGCGAAGCGCCGGGCGATTCGGTTCAAATCCACGGATCAACGTCTCCAGGCCTGGGGTCCATTCTACCCTCCGACCCTGCCCGGGGGAAGCCCGCGGGCGGCGCGGCGGCCACCGGAGCGTCGGGGCCGGCGGGCCTACGGGTCCCGTGAACGGTATAGAGTCAGCGGCTCGAGATCGCAGGATGCAGGATAGCGTTCCACCTTCTCGAAACGGGGCAATGCGTCGGGCGGGAATCGATAACTGACCTGGAAGAACCACGTCCTTGCCCGTGTCGCGGAGTCCAGGAGGAGCGCACCGGTTTCGCGCAGACCGGCTTCTCCGACCCGGTGGGGCATGATGTTCAGGCGGCGTGGGGGAGTCGCCGCATAGAAGAGGAACAGGCGCTGCTGCCACTCGCGGAAAAACCACACTTCGTCTTCCGGCGCGGCTTCGCGCTCGAACCTGCGCACGGCCTCGCGCCATCCCTGGGAGTCCGTGCGTGCGAGGTGGGGAAGGGCGAGGCACTGGCCGACGGCGGTCAACACGAGTCCCAACAGTCCGAGCAGCCGCATGGCCGGCCGGTCGCGCCGGTCGAAGGCCCGTGCGGCGCCCAGTCCCTGCAGCAGAATCAGGAACGGGAGGGCGGCGATGAAGTAGCGGGTCATGATCACATGCGAAGGTTGGAACAGATGCAGCGGGAGCCAGGTCGAGAGGAGAATTGCGGCGCCGTACGTTCGCCACGGCCGCGTCCGCTCCCGCGCGCAAGCGAGACCCAGCACGAGCAACAGCGCCCCGCCGACGACCGCCAGGGAATGGTCGCCCAGGAACAGTCGACCCGTTTCCACCCAGAGATCCGGTGATGTGGCCGTCCAGGGGCGCACCAGGTGCGCCTGCGGCGCCGTGCCGAGCGTCGTGAACAGGGTGGTGTCGCTTGCCGGGCCCGTCGAACCGGATGGCCCCCGCAGAAGCGAAAGCGCCCAGAAGCGATTGAGGGGGAGGTTGAGGAGAGCCAGAACGCCGAAAACGCAGGCGCTGCAGTGCAGTTGCGATCGTCGCGTGGCTGGCCGGGTCAACACGCGGATACCGTCGAGGAAAGCCAGCGCCAGGACCACCCCGCCGAAAAACAGGTGGGTATGGCAGCCGACCGCAAGGAGGAAGACGAGCCACGCTGCGCGGGGAAGGGTGGGGCGGTCGGTCAGTCGCCGGTGGGCCAGCACGGATGCGGCCGAAAGCGCAAACAGCAACGGGTAGTAGCGGGCCTCGCGCGACAGGAACAGATGGTACGGGTGAACCGCTGCAAGCCCAGCCGCGCAAAGGGCGGCCACCGCAGGGATGCTCAGCTCCGGGAGAACCGTTTTCCCGCCGGGTGGAGACCCCTCGTCGGCTCGATTCCCGTCCGGACGGTCGCTCCCGAAGACCCGATCGGTGGAGTCGATCACGGCCGGAGCGGGACCGAACCCCGCGTGATCCATCCCCAGCCGCCAGAGCAGCGCGATGCCGGCCACGCCGGTGGCGGCGGAGACGACTCGGATCGCCCAAACGGGATCCTCGGCCCAGGCGAGCAGCGGGGCGGAGAGCAGGAAATAGACGGGGCGACCGGTCGTGAGAATGAACTTCAGGGAGTCGAGATCCCGGAGCACGCTGCGGGTGTAGTCCAGGGTGAACAGTTCGTCGGCCCAGATCGAGGAAGTCCCGAGCCAGGCAAAGCGCGCGACGGTGGAGACGAGGAGGACGGCGAGCAGCGCGAATCCCGCCCGTGTCGGTCTCATGCGCTTGCCCCCCTGGGTGGTCGGCCCTAGAATGACCGGATCTTACGGACCCGGGGGGGAGAGGGCAAGGAGCGCGCGCCGGATGACGGGAAACGGCTTGGACGAAGCGGGAGTGAGGGCGGCGTCCGCCGACGGCGCCGCCCCGGCCATGCCGCCGGCGACACCGGCTCCGGGAGCCGGGGAATGGGGCCTCCTGGCGGCGCTGCTCCTGGCGGCCGCGATCGTGCGGATGCTCGGGATCGTCGCCACGGAGGGGAGTTACGTCCCGTACTCCGACTCCGCCAAGCTGATCTGGATGGCGCGGATGCATCTCGGGACCTCGCTCGTGGAGATCCCGGAGTACTTTCATCCGGTGTTCCCGCTCGCGCTCGCCGGTTTCTTCGCCCTGTTCGGAGACACCGTGACGGTCGCCCGCGCGGCATCGTTCACGCCGCTCCTGATCCTCCTCGTGCCGCTGTTCTTGTGGACCCGTCGGTATCTCGGAGTTCGGGCTGCCTGGTGGACGGCGGTCCTGGGAGCCTTCCTGCCGGGTTTGGCGTCGGCCTCGCTCGAGGTGTTCGACGTCAATC
This sequence comes from uncultured Planctomycetia bacterium, assembly GCA_964632945.1. GTDB lineage: Bacteria > Planctomycetota > MHYJ01 > WSZJ01 > CAZWCX01 > CAZWCX01. Next base: position 3,368 of record CAZWCX010000243.1, read on the forward strand.
TCGCCGCCTTGCTGCTCGTGGTGGCCGCCTGGGCCGGGGGATGGCCGGCTCCCTTCCTCCGCGGCCTGACCCAGGGTGGTCTGGTGGGACTGGCGTACCTGACCCGGCCGGAGTGCGCTCTTTTCGGAATCGGTCTCGCCATCGCGGCGATTTGGGAGCACGGGGGACGGGGCAACAATCCCCGCCGCGGTCGGCTCGCGGGTTGCGCGCGGGAGCTGGTCGGTCTCACCGTCGGGTTTCTTCTGTTTGCGGCGCCGTATCTGGTTCATCTTCGCCTCGAGCACGGTCGATGGCTGGTCTCGCCCAAGCAGGTGGTACTCGAGGAAGGCCTCGCGAACCGGGGGATTCCCGCCGCCGGAGGGGCCGCAGCCACGGGGGCGATGCGGTCCACGATCCTCAGCGTGCGGGCCTATGGTATCGGCTACTTGCCGGCCGCGATTCCCCCATTCCTGCTCCTCCTTGCCCTCGGGGCCGCCGGCTTCGAGCCGCCCCGAACGGCCGAACGACGAAATGCGGAGCGGCGTCTTCTTCTCATGGCCGGAACGTTCCTGCTCACCTTCCCGGTCACCCTGGTACCCAGCTATCGCTACTTGATCGTGATCCTCCCACTCCTGCTCCCCTGGGTGGGGCGCGGAGCGGAGTGGTTCTGGGCAGGATGCCGCTCCGCGAAGTTGCTTGCGGCGAGGCCGGGGGTGCGGCCCTTTCTGCGGGCCGGCGCGGCCATCGCCCTGGCGACGGCCGTTGCGATTCCATACGTCCGCCTCGCCCGATCCCAGGGTAGCTTCGGCATGGACTGGCCCTCCGAATACCTTCGTGCCGCGGACTGGTTTCGGTCGTCGACGCCGCCCGGGTCCGTGGTCGGATACGGCCGCTCCTCGCTGGTATTCGTGGCCGAACGGCGACTGCGGCCGATTCCGTCCGGCCTGCTCGCCAAGCCGACGCCCGTCGCTGAACTGCCCGGGCTCTTTCGGGCGCACGGCGCACGCTACCTGGTGTTTTCGGAGCGTTTTCCCCCGACCGAACCGGCCCTGATGCCGTGGTACGAGTCCGTCGACGCCGGCGGACATCCGGGACTCTCCCTCCGGTTCGACTGGGGGACCGGCAGGGGAGTGGCCGTGTTCGACTTCGGTCCCTGACCCTCCCGCGGCGGGCGCGCCTCGGGAGTCTCTCCGGCCGACTCCCTAGCCCGGATTATTCATGAAGCCGCGCCAGCGGCTTCGTGAAAAATCCGCCC
>CAZWCX010000244.1:0-4060 GCA_964632945.1 uncultured Planctomycetia bacterium
GCGGGCGGATTCTTCACGAAGCCGCTGGCGCGGCTTCATGAATAATCCGGGCTAGAGTCGTCCGAGCAGTTCTTTCTTCTTCGCCTCGAACTCCTCGGCGCTGATCACGCCCTTGTCGCGGAGTTCACCCAGTTTCTCGAGCTTCTCGAACACCTCTTTGGAGGCATCCTTCTCCTTCGAGAGGTCTTCGGCGACCTTCTTGCCCTTCTCGTACTCTTGCTCGTAGGCCCGGCGCGCGTCGTCCATGTCGATTCCGGAGAAGTCCTTCCCGGCCTCGAACCGGCCCTTCACGACCTGCCCCACGGCGTAGGTGGACGCTCCGGAGAGGATCGACATCGACACGCCCCCGATCAGGCTGCCGATGCCCGGCAAGGTCTTGATGGCGCTGGCGCCGATGCGCGCGGCCACACTGCCGGTGATCGCGGTGACGAACGACTTTCCCTGCGTCTCGTTGTAGGGGATGCCGTATATCGTCGCGAGCTGTTGCATCATGTCCAATTGGATCATCGTGACCGCCGCGATGTCGACGAACGGGATCGGCACCAGGCCGGCCCCCAGGGCCCAGAGAACGTGGGATCGGATGACACGGTCGGCGGCGGCGCGGCGGTCCATGAGTCGTCCTCCATACGGAATCCCGGGCATCTACGCACATTCGTCCGCGCCGGTCAAGCCGCGAACCGTTGCGCGCGACCCGGACTACCCGTGGATCTCGCGGAGCACCTGCTTGCCGTAGCGCTCGAGCATGCGGGCGGGAATCCGCGCGCACTCGTCGAGCTCGCGCAGGGTTCGCGGCCGGGCCAGGGCAATGTCCGCCAACTGCTCGTTGCCGAACGCCATCAACACGTCGATCCGGCCCCGGTTCGCCTCTGCGGTCCGCCAGTCCAGCAGTCGGCGCAGGCAGCGGCGCGCCGCCTCGTCCCGCGTGCGCCGGAAGAACCGGTCCTCGAAGGGATGGTTCCGGGGCGGCCGGTATTCGTCCATCCGCCGCATCAGCGCGGCGCAGGCCTGCTGGAACTCCTCTTCGAGCCCGAAATCCGCCAGGTGGCCGCGTAGATCCCGCTCGATGTACGGGAGCGCGAAGACGTCGAGTGCCGCATATTCGATCTGCGCGTCGCTCAACGGACGGCGCAGCCAATTGGACTGCTGCGGCTGCTTGCTCATCTTCCAGCCGAGCAGGAACTCGGTCAGGTAGCGAAGGTTCGGGGTCGTGAGTCCGAGTACCTGGGCGGCGATCAGGGTGTCGATGACGCCCTCGGGCAGGGTTCCGTAGAGGCGTTTCAACACCATGAGATCGCCGCTCGCGTCGTGGAAGATGGGCGGGATCCAGGGCGCGGAAAAGAGCAGTCGAAGGATCGGTCCCAGGTCCAGGACGAGCGGGTCGAGCAGCCACACCGACTCCCCGTCGGACAGTTGCACGAGAGCGACGACGCAGTGGTGCTGACCGGCGAGCGTGGTTTCGATGTCGATCCCGATGAGCGCATTGGAGGCGCGCAAGTGGTCTTCGAGGTGGAGGAGGGTGTCCTCGTCGTCGACCCAGACGGGTCGGGGCAGCGGAGGAAGGTGCAGCTCGGATCGTTTCACGGAAAGGCTCTGGAGACTCGCGGGGCGCCGGGGTGGCGCCCCGGTCACCGGGGGATTATAGCAGGCCCGGCGGGGATCCGGGGCGACGATTTCCCGGAGGATGCCGCGGGCCGGGCAGGCGGGGATCGCGGCGACGGCGGCGAGGAAGTGCCCCGAACGGGATTTGAACCCGTGTCGCAAGCTTGAAAAGCTTGTGTCCTAGACCGGCCTAGACGATCGGGGCCCGGTTCCCGCCGGCGAAACCTCCCGTGGGGGCCGCGCCAGCGGGTCGAGCGGACATTCTAGGGAGAGGGGGCGCGGGTGTCAAGCAACGCCGCAGGAGCGGGCGATGCTTCCCGACCCCCCCCGGGATCTGCTAAGATCCGCCCATGACGCCGGAAGAATTCTACGCGCTGGCCCACCGCCTGACCTCGGAGGGGAAACCGTTCGCGGTCGCCACGGTCGTGTCCTCCGAAGGGTCGGCGTCTGCGCGCGCGGGGGCCAAGGCGATCCTCCACCCGGACGGGAGCGCGACGTTCGGATGGCTCGGCGGGGGCTGCGTCGACGCCCTGGTCGCCCGCGCGGCGCAAGAGGCCCTGGCCGACGGCCGACCGCGCATGGTGCCGGTCGACCTCACGGACGAGGTGACGGGCGCGGGCATGCCGTGCGGAGGCCGCATGACCGTTTATGTCGAGCCGGTGATCGCGCGGCCGCAGGTCGTGATTCTCGGGCACGGCCGGATCGCCGAAACCGTGTGCCGGCTCGCCCGGATCGTCGGCTTCCGCGTCACCGTGAACGGCCCGGGCGCGTCCTCGGCGGCGTACCCGGACGCCGACGAGACGATCGCCGAAGACGCCCGCTTCGAGCGCCTGGCCGCCGGGCCGTTGACGTACGTGGTCGTCACGACGCAGCACAAGGCCGACGACCTCGCGATCAAGGCCGCGCTCGCCCGCGGCGCGCGGTTCATCTGCCTGGTGGCAAGCCGGAAGCGCGCGGGGATCATCCTCGGCTGGCTGCGCGAGGACGGCGTACCGGAATCCTCGCTGGCGGCCGTCCGGGCCCCGGCCGGCCTCGACCTGGGGTGCGAGACCCCCGAGGAGATCGCCCTGTCCATCGTCAGCGAGATCGTGGCCACCCACCGGGGCGGGACCGGCCGGCCGCTCCGCGAGGTGAAGGGCGCCGTCGCGCCGGAATCGTCCCCGCCGGGCGCCGCCCGGTCCTGCGCGCACGGGAGCTGAATCCGCCGTGGACGAGAGGCGCCGCCTCGAAGACCTTTACAAGCAGGTCGTCCTCGACCACTACCGGCGCCCGCGCCGGCGGGAGCCCCTCGCCGCCCCCGACGCCGAGTACTCCGGTCAGAACCCGGTCTGCGGCGACGCCATCGTCCTGCAGGTGCGCTGGAGCGGCGACCGGCTCGAGGCAGTCGCCTTCTTCGGCCGCGGCTGCACCCTCTGTCTCGCCAGCGGCTCGATCATGGCCGAGTGGGTGTGCGGCCGGGAGAAGGAGGACGTCCGCACCGCGCTCGCCCGGTTCGAACGCATGATGGCCGGGGAGGACACGCCACCTCCCCCGCCGGAATCGGTCGCCGCGCTCGCGGGCGTGCGGGCCTACCCGGCCCGCGAGGAATGCGTCCGCCTGGCGTGGCGGGCGCTGGCGCAAGCCGTGGCGGAACGCTAGAATGACCCGATCCCCTTCCGGAGCCCGACCGATGAACCAACAAGCCCGGAACGATTCCGCCGCCTGCGCGTCCGACGAGGATCTGCGCGGCCCCTTCGATAAGGGGCTGGCGGAAGCCGTCACCCGCATCCTCGAGCGCGTCGGCGAGACCCCCGACCGCGTCGGCCTCGAACGTACACCCATGCGCGTAGCGCGCGCCCTCGAATTCATGACCCGCGGGTATCAGGAGGACATCGACGAGATTCTGCGGGGCGCCCTCTTCCCGATCGAATACGACGAAATGGTGATCGTGAAGGACATCGACTTCTACAGCCTGTGCGAACACCATCTCTTGCCCTTCTTCGGCAAGGTTCACGTTGCCTACCTGCCGAACAAGGAGATCATCGGCCTGAGCAAACTGCCCCGGATCGTCGAGGTCTACAGTCGGCGCTTGCAGGTCCAGGAGCGGCTCACGCGCCAGATCGCCGACACGATCCAGGAAAAGATCAAGCCCAAGGGGGTCGGCGTCATCATCGAGGCCCAACACCTCTGTATGATGATGCGGGGTGTGCAAAAGCAGAACGCCTACGCGATCACATCGTCCCTGGTCGGACGGTTTCGCAAGGACCCGCGAACGCGCGCCGAGTTCCTGGAGCTGATCAAGCCGGGACGCCGCCCCTAGCCCGGATTATTCATGAAGCCGCGCCAGCGGCTTCGTGAAAAATCCGCCCGCGGGCTCCTGGCTGCGTCAGCAGCCAGGACCGCGGGGCGACCGGCGTGCGACACACTGTGTCGCACGCTGGGCGAGGCAGTCCTGCTCCGGCCGGCCTTCCAGGCCGGACGG
>CAZWCX010000245.1:0-3939 GCA_964632945.1 uncultured Planctomycetia bacterium
GCCCGGTCCCGGGCGACGGGGTGCCGCTCCGCGGATCGGTGGCGCGCGCGACCAGGATGTCCCCGGGGCGGACCGGCTTCTCGTCGGCGCGCGCGAGCACGCGCGCCGGTCCGCGCGCCACCCCCGCGGAAACCGGGTGCCCCGCGATCTCCCCCGGCCCCGCCGGGCGGGGCGCCGGCCGGAAGATCCGGCCGCGCGAGTCCACCACCCGCGGCAGCTCGGGCACCCGCGCCAGCCGGGCATGCGCCGCGCGATGCCGAGCCGCCGCCGCGCGCAGATCGGTCCCCGGCTCGGCGGCCCGCTCCAGGTCCTCGAGCGTCAGGTCGAACACGTGCGCCGGATCGTCCAGCCGCCCGCGCCGCGCCAGCGACTCTCCCTCCGCGCGCAGCCGCGCGCGCACGGCGTCCAGGGCGAGGATGATCGCGTACTTCGGCGCCTCGCGCAATCCCCCCAGCGCGGTCAGGGCGCGGGCCAGCCGCCGGAAGAGCGCGCCCGCCCACCATCCCCGCGCGGCCGTCCGCTGCGCCAGCGCCCGCGTCGCCTCCTCGCGCGCCCGCGCGCTCCGGCCATGCACCGTCAGCGGGTGCGTCTCGTCCGCCGGCGCCCCCGCCAGCCCCGCCATCGTCTCGAAGAGCGCCTGCGGACGTTCGCGGAAGCGCGGCTCGGCCACGTCCAGCTCCCCCGGCCCGCGATGGCCGTACCGGACGAGGAAGGCCTCCCACCCGGCGCGAAACTCCTCCGGGAGCGTCCCCCCGGCCAGGCCCGCGGCGACTCCGGAGGCGTCGATCCCGGCAGGCAGGGAGCCCGCCAGCCGGGCGAGGTCCAGCCCCATCTCCACGGTCACGTTCCCCGGCAACGACTGGTCCAGGCGCCCGACCCGCGCGCGGTCTTCCCCCTCGAGCCCGGCGAGCGAACGGTGCAACGCCGCGAGCGCGATCCGCGACGCGAGCACGCACGGGGCCACCGTGCCGAGGACGTAGCGGACGATCGCCGGCAGCAGATCCTCGAGCATCCGCGAGGACGGCGCGTCCCCCGCCGCCGCCGCGGCGATCGCCGTCCGGTACGGGCCGAACCGCTCCACGCAGCGCCGCCGGGCCGCGTCCGGATCGGCGAGCGCCCCGACCACCGTCATCAGCCCGCGCGGCAGCCGCCGAAGCGCGCCCGCGACCTTCGGCAGGAACGACCGCGTCGCCCGATACGGCGCCTCACCCGCCGCGCGGATCGCTCCGGCCCCGGACGGATCGATGATCTCGAGCGCCCCGGTGATCGCCTCCAGCGACCGCAGCGCGAGCAGGTTCGAGACGTTCGCGTAGATCCGCCCGCACACGAACAGCGGCACGGAGTCCTCCGGCCGGTCGGCGAGATTGCGGCCGAATCCGCGCCGGGTCACCGCCCCGAACAGCCGGCGCAGGATCGACGTCCCCATCGGCGACATCGGCCGCAGGATCCCCTGCACCCCCGTGGTGACGTCCCAGTAGAGCCGCTTCGGCGCCCCCGGCGGCGTCTCGAGTCCTGCCGGGAGCGGAAACCAGGTGGTGATCGGCCGCGCCTGCAGCACGTACGTCCGCCCGCCTTCCCGCGCCCACTCCACGTCGATCGGCACGCCGTATTCGGCCTCGATTCGCTCGACCAGCCCGGCGATTTCGAGCGCCGCCGCGTCGTCGAGCACCCGGTCGCCGCCGTCGGGGTGCTCCTCGCGAATCGTCCCGCCCGCGGGACCGAGCCGGATCGACACTTCCTTGCGGCCGGTCCGGCGCGCGACCACCCGCCGAGCGACCTTGTCGACCACGATCTCGTCCGGCGAGGCTTCGCCAGACACCACCGACTCGCCGAGCCCGCGGTTGGCGTGGATCACCGCTTCGTCGTACGCATTCGTCACCGGGTGGAGGGAGAAGGCTACCCCCGCGGCGTCCGCATCGAGCTGCCGCTGCACCACCACCGCGATCCGCGGCGCGTCGACCGGAAATCCCCGCGCCCGCTTGTACGCCGTCACCCGCGGCTCGAAGCAGGACGCGAAGGCGTCGCGAATCGCCGCCGGCAGGTCGTCGCGCCGCACCCCCAGGAGCGTGCGGTACAGCCCCGCGAACGAGGCCCCCTCGAGGTCCTCCTCGGGGGAGGAAGACCGCACCGCGAAAAGCGTCCCCGCCGGGAACGCCGCGAGCGCGTATTCCAACGCGGCCGCGCGTTCCGCATCGAGGCGCAGGCGCGCGACCGCCTCCGTCAACCCGGGCGCCGCGTCCGCGGCGGGCCGGCCGTCGCAGGCCTCCCGCAGCGCAGCCCACGCCGCGGTCGCGCGCACCCGCTCCACCCACGGCGCGAATACCCCCGCCGTCAGCACGAACCCGGGCGGGACCGGCAGGCCGAGCGCGGCCAGGCGCACCAGCGACGCCCCCTTGCCGCCGACTTCCGCGACGGCCGAGGGACCGGAGCCGGGAAAGGAACGGACGAGCATGGCGGTCCCCGGAAAGGCGCCTCCCCCCCGCCGCAGCGGCGCGGGTCGGGTCGCCGGGCATTCTACCGCGAATCGGCATGGCGCGGCAGGTCGAGCCGCGCCGAGGTCGGGACGTTCCGGGGGTGACACCGGGGAGGGCGGTTGCTCCTTCCCCCGCCGGTGAAAGCAGGGTGCGGAGCGGGCCGATTGATCTTCGCCCGCAAGGGGGATAGAATACCCGCGAGAGGATTTTCCCCATGGACGAGGCAAAGCAGCGGGGCATGGAGCGACACTGGGCCCGACTCCGTGCGGCCACGCCGGACGAACGCCTGCAGGCAGCCGCCGCGCAGCGACGGATCGGCCTGGAACTTCTTCGCGGCGGGCTGCGCGCCCGCTTCCCCCACCTCTCCGACGCGGAACTGGAAGACCGAATGGGGGAGATCCTCTTCGGCGCCGAGGTCTGGCGGGGATTCCGTGAACGAAGACGAATGGGTGGTTCGGGTGCTGGATCGCCTTGACGCCTTGGCGATTCCGTACATGCTGGTGGGGTCCTACGCCTCGAACGCGTACGGGCGACCTCGCGGCTCGTACGACGCCGACATCGTCATTGATGTGCCGCCGCACCGCATCGACGACTTTTTGACGGCATTTCAGGACGATTTCCCCCTCGAGCCCGAGGCGGTCCGCCGGTCGCTGCAGGCCGGGGAGATGTTCAACCTCATCCCCAGCAGCGGGTTGTTCAAGGTGGACATGATCCCGCGTCGCGCCTCGCGATTCGCTCGAGAAGAGTTCGACCGTCGCCGCCCGGTGCAGGCGCTCGGGCGAACGATCTGGATGCCGAGTCCGGAAGACGTGATCCTGTCCAAGCTGGTCTGGTATCGAAACGGCGGCGAGGTCTCGGAGCGCCAGATCGAGGATGCGCGGGATGTCTACGCCGTGCAATCGGGCGGTCTGGATGAGGACTACCTGACCCGTTCCGCAGCGGACCTGGGGGTGCGGGAATTGTTGGAGCGCATACGCGGAGCGGTCAAGTAGGACCTTTCCGACCGGCACGCTTCTCCGCGCGGGATTCGATCCCCGATCGCGCGAGGCTCCGCCGACCGGTCGATCGGTGTCGTGCGTCGACCCACCCGCCGCTGAAGCACCCAGGACGGATGGAATCCTCGGCGGGAGGAGTGGGCCGGATTCCGCCGAGCCCATGCGATCCGCCCCCCATCGGAGGGAACCACGGACATGCGCTACCGGATGCGACAGAAGCTCTTCTCCTTCGGCGACGACTACAAAATCGAGGACGGCTCGGGACGCCCGGTCTTCTTCGTCGACGGACGCGCCTTCAGCATTGGCGACAAGCTCTCCTTCCAGGACACCCGGGGCAACGAGCTCGCCTTCATCAAGGAAAAGCTCCTACGCCTCCGGCCCACCTACGAGATCTGGCGCGGCGGGCGGCTTGCCGCTGTCCAACTCCCCGGAATTCCTGCGCAAAATGGCCCGGAAACCTGTAGAGGAAT
>CAZWCX010000246.1:0-3890 GCA_964632945.1 uncultured Planctomycetia bacterium
ACGAGCAACGAAGCCCGGCGCGAACAGCGACCGGACCAACCTGGGAAATCAAGGTGGAAGCCCCACTCGGGAAGGCCCGACGCCCGGGATCGCGGGCGGTTAACCTTGACCGGACACCGGCCACGGCGCTAGATACGTAGACCCGCAGCGCGGCCCGGGCGGTCGCGACCCACGGGGGGAGGAGACGCACCCGATGCCCACGTTCAAGTATGCCGCCAAGAGCGCGGACGGCAAGATGAAGGAAGGGGTCCTGACCGCCAAGGACGAAGGCGAGGCAAAGGCCAACCTCGGCAAACAGAACCTCTCCATCGTCATGCTCAAGGCCGAGGGCGGCGCCCCGTCGAAATCGTTCTTCGGCGGCGGACCCCGGGCGAAGATCGACGCGGAAGCCCTCGCCATCTTCACCCGGCAGCTCTCCACCATGGTGTCGGCCGGCATCCCGCTCCTGGAAAGCCTCGAAATCCTCTCGGAAGACCCCCAGTACAGCGTGGTCGCCACCAAGGTCGTCGAACGCGTCCGCTCGGGCACCGACTTCTCGGAGGCCCTGTCGACCTACCCCAAAATCTTCTCCAAGATCTACATCAGCATGGTCAAGGCGGGCGAGGCGTCGGGCCAGCTCGACGGCATCCTCTCGCGCCTCGCCGAATACATGGAATCCAGCGAGGCCTTGAAGCGCGAAATCAAGTCGGCCATGACCTACCCGGTCGTGTCCTTGTGCATGGTCATCCTCATCACCGTCGGCCTCATGGTCGGCATCGTCCCGAAGTTCAAGTCGATCTTCGAATCGCTGGGCGTCGAGCTCCCGGTCATCACCCAGGTTCTGCTCGCCCTCTCCGATGCCATGAAGAACTACTGGTACCTCTGGATCCTCGGCATCGGCCTGATCATCGGCGCCTTCCTGTTCTGGAAAAGCACGAACAAGGGGGAACGCCAGTGGCACTGGGTGGTCCTCCGCCTCCCGGTCTTCGGCACCCTGTTCCGCAAGGTGGCCCTGTCGCGATTCTCGCGCACCTTCTCCACGCTCATCCAGAGCGGCGTGCCGATCCTCGGCGCCCTCGAAATCGTCGCCAATACGACCGGCAACCGGATCATCGAGGACGCGATCATGGTGGCCCGCGAAAGCGTCCGCAAGGGCGAAACGCTGGGCGAACCGCTGTCCAAGTGCGACGTCTTCCCGCCCATGGTCACCCGCATGATCAGCATCGGAGAACGGTCGGGCGCCCTCGAACAGTTGCTCGAGAAGATCGCCGAGTTCTACGATCAGCAGGTCAAGGCCACCGTCGAGGCCCTGACCAGCCTCATCGAACCGCTCCTCATCGGGCTCATGGGCGGCCTGGTGGGCGGCATCGTGCTGGCCATCTTCCTCCCGATCCTGAAGATCCAGGAGGCCGTGCGGAAGAAGTAGGAACCCGGTCCGCGCGCGCGCGGACCGGGGCCGCCCCATGACCCCCGAAGCGCGGACCCTCCCCGCCCCGACGCCGGCGGATGCCCGCCTCCTCCGCGGCCTGGAGTGGATGTTCGCCATCCGCCTCGCCGTCGCCGTGCTCGGGATGGTCACCGTCCTCGTGCGCGAGGAGGGGCCGGTCGAGTTCCCCGGACCCTACCTGACCGCCTACTCCGCCCTCGCCCTCCTCTGCGTCGCCAACCTCGTCTACCTGGTCGCGGTTCGCTTCGCCCGCGAATACCGGTTCCAGGCGGTCGTCCAGCTCACCGTCGACGTGTTTCTCGTCGCGCTCATGGCCTACGCCACCGGCGGCGTCCAGAGCGTGTTCAGCTACCTCTACTTCGGCATCGTCTTCGCCGACGCCATCCTCCTGTCCGCCCGCGTCGCCCTCGTCCACGCATCCCTTGCCACCGTCCTCCTCTCCGGCATCACCGTCTTCTACTTCCTCGCCGACTACTACCGTTTCGACCTGCCCCTGCTCAAGCGCGGTACCATGCACCTGGTCGCCAGCGACCTCGGATTCGTCCTCCCCTACCTGGTCTTCTTCTCGCTCTCCCTCCACACCATCGCCATCCTCGCGGGACGCCTCGCGGCGGAATTGCAGAAGGTGCGGATCCTGGGTGAGGAGATTCTCGAGAGCCTGAGCGGAGGCGTGATCGCGGCCAGCCCCGACGGGCAGATCGCGTTCCTCAACGACAACGCCCGCGATCTCCTCGACATCCCCGCCGTCGGACGGCCGGGGACGGACGCCCTGCAGGTCCTGCGGGAACGGCCCGAACTCGGCCCGCTGGCGCAGCTGCTGTCCGACCCGCGGGAGGTCCACCTCGAACTCGTCCTGCCGCCGCGCGACGGAAAGTTCCGCGCCGTCGAAGTCGCCAGCACCCTGCTGCGCGGGCAGGGGGCCCTCTTGCGCGGGGTCATCCTCTTCGTGACCGACGTCGGTGATCGCCGGCTGGTCGAGGACGCGGAACGCAAGTCCGCGCGACTCGAGGCGTCCACCGAAATGGCGGCGGCGATCGCCCACGAGATCCGCAACCCGCTCGCTTCGGTGCGCGGCGCCATCCAGGAACTCTCGGAGGGCCTCGATCTCCGGGAAGACGACCGCAAGCTGATGGACATCATCCTGCGCGAATCGGACCGACTCGACGGCATCATCACCCGGTTCCTCGACTACTCGCGCACCCGGCAGACGGAGTTCGTCGAAGTCGACCTCGCCCCGATCCTGCGCGAAGCGCTCGTTCTCATGGAGCGCCGGGACCAGGACAAGCGGCTCGTCTACGAGCCCTACTTGCCCGAACATCTGCGCGTCACCGGCGACCCGGACCTGCTCAAGCAGGTATTCCTCAATCTGCTGATCAACGCCGCGGAGGCGAGCCCGCCGCAAGGGCGGGTGATCGTACGCGGCCGGGAGGCGTCGATCCGGCAATCCTCCTCCGCCGGGCGTTTCGAACGGTTCGAGATGCTCCGAAAGGTGGAAGGAGTGCAGGTGGAAATCTCGGACCAGGGTCCGGGCATCCCTCCCCCGGTGCTGCCCAACATCTTCGACCCGTTCTTCACCACCAAACCGCGCGGCACCGGCATGGGGCTGGCGGTGGCGAGCAAGATCGTCCTCACCCACCACGGCCAAATCAACGCGGAATCGCTCCCGGCCTCGGGGGCGCGGTTCACGGTGTGGCTCCCGACGCGCCCGGTCGTCTAGCGCTGGGGCGCGGGAGGAGCGACGGGGGATGCCGCGCCCGCCCGAGCGCGCCGTCCTTGGCATGGAATCCGGAACGGGATAGAATGCCCGGATGCGCGCGCCGCGCACGAAAGGAGATCGCGATGCTGAAGACCGTCAAATGGTTCGCCCTCGGCCTGGTCGTCGCCGCCTTCGCCGTCGGGTACTTCGCCTACACGCGCCACATCGTCCGCACCGAAGACGGCACGCGAATCGTCAAGAAGACGGACAACACCTTCGAGCACATCTACGTGGACAGCCGGGAGTGGGGCCCCCTCGACCATCTCAGCCATCCCGCCGCCAAGGCCCTCCGCGCCGACGATCTGCAGCGCGCGAAAGATGCCGCCAAGGAGGCCTACGACGACGCGCGCGACCAGGTGAAAAAGGGGCTCGACGACGCGTCGAAGCAGATCGACAAGACCTTCAAATAGCCGCGGTTCCGGAGCGGGCGGACGCGCCCGCCGGAACCCCGAAACGAACGCGGCCCGAAGCGGCTTCCCGCCTCGGGCCGTGTCCCGTTTCTCACGCCGGGCGGCCGGAACGCGGCGCCCGTTCCCATCCGTCACCCGACGTTGAGGCTCATCAGGAACTCGGCGTTCGTCTTGTACTTCGAGATCTTGCTGATCAGCTGCTCCATCGCCTCGATCGGGTTCATCTCGTTCAGCACCTTGCGCAGCAGCCAGGCGCGGCGGAGTTCGTCCGCGGCGAGCAGGAGTTCCTCCTTGCGCG
>CAZWCX010000247.1:0-3717 GCA_964632945.1 uncultured Planctomycetia bacterium
CGAGTTCGTGTACGAAGACCGCAAGTGCACCATCACCCAACGGCAACTCGGGGCGGACACGCCCTCGCTTCACGAAGCGTTGAAGCGCGCGCTGCGGCAGGACCCGGACGTGATCCTCATGGGCGAGATGCGCGACCGCGAGACGATCGAGTTCGGCATGCACGCGGCCGAGACCGGCCACCTCGTCTTCAGCACCCTGCACACGAACGACGCCAAGCAGACCATCGACCGGGTCCTCGATGCCTTCCCGCACGAATCCCTGAAGCAGATGCGCAGCGTACTGGCGCTGACGCTCCACGCCGTGATCAGCCAGCGCCTGATCCGCCGGGCCGACGATGTCGGCCGGGTCGCGTGCATCGAGATCCTGGTCAACTCGCCCCAGGTCAAGGAACTGATTCATGAGGGGAAGACCGGCGACCTCGACAAGGCGATGAAGTCGGGCGGTTTCTACGGCATGCAGAGTTTCAACCAGGCGCTCGCTGCGCTGGTGAAGGACGGCAAGGTGAAGGAGGAGGACGCGATCTCCGCCTCCACCAATCCCGGCGACCTCAAGCTCCTCCTGCGCGGGGTCTCGGGCGGAACCACGACGACGCCGATGCCCCAGGCCCCGGCCGCCGCGGCTCCGGCCCAGCCCAAGCCTGCGGAATCGGACATGCCGGAGAACAAGTCGGACACCAAGACGCGAATCAATCGCGGATTCAAGTTCTAGCGCGCGCCGGGGGGCGGGGGCCGCCGGGTCGGCGTCTTCCCCCGCCGCCGCATCCCGGGTCGGCCGCCTACCGGTCCGATTCGACCGGTAAGCCGCGATCCTTCCAGGCCGCGAAGTGGCCGTCCAGGTGCATGGCCCGCAGGAACCCCCGCGCGCGCAACCGGTGCACGAACATCCCGCTCACGCCGGCACCCCGGGTCGAACAGCAGTCGCAATAAAGCACGATCTCGCGGTTCCGGTCCACGTCCGCGAAAACGGCGTCGAACGTGGACCACTCCGCGAACTGCGCGCCCGGGATGCGCGCCTGCTCGTACACGGAGCGGAAGCCGACGAAGACGACGAGCAGGTCGTCGCCGCGATCGAGGCGGCGCTTGAGGTCCTCGGCGAGGATGGCGGGCACCTCGAGCGGGCGTCCATCCTCGTCGTCCTCGGACGCGGCGGGCGGGACGACGATCGCAGGGTCGCCGACGGGACGGTCGGTCGGGGTTCCGCGCGGCGACTCCGGGATGACTTCCGGTCCTGCCGTGCCGCCCCCCGGCCGGACCGAGATGCGGCCGGGCTCGCCCTCCAGCCCGTGGCCTCCCCCGCAACCCGTCCCGCGGCCGCCCGCGCCTCCCGGGGCCTCCAGGCTGCCTCCCGGGGCGAGGCCGTCGCCATGGCGAACGAGGATCCGCCCGCCGCCCCCGCCCCCGCCGCCGAATCCGTTGCAGCCGTGGGTCAGCGGCAACCCGTCCCCGCTCCCGCCGGCGCCGCCCGCCGCGCGAACGCGCCCGGTCAACTCGACCGACGCGGCCTGCAGGAACACCCCGCCGCCGGCCCCGCCGCCGCCACCGCCGCGGTACCCGCAGCGCGTATCCCCCAGGAGCGCGCGGGCGCCGTCGGCGGAGACGAGACCGTCGATGCGAAGCGTCCTCCGCGCCCGCAATCGAATCGCCCCGCCCCCGGCCGCGCCCGGCCCGCGCAGGTTGGCGCACCCTTCCGAAAGCCCGGCCGCCCCGCCCCCGGACCCCATCCACGTCACCGTCTCGTCGTCGGCACCGTAGGTTCCGCCCGGGTATCCCGCGCCGTCCCCGGGTCCGGGCCGGCGCTCCGTGCACACCGCACCCGCGGTGTACCCGAGTCCTCCGGCCCCCCCGTGCCCGCCCCCCGCTCCGCTCCCGCCCACCACATCGCCGGGCGTCCCCCCGGCGCCGCCCCCTCCCGGCCCGCCTCCCGGCTCCCCGCCGCCGCGTCCTCCCCGATACCCGGCGCCGTCCGCCGAGAGGGTGCCGAGGATTTCCACCGCATCTGCATGCACGACGAATCGACCGCCCTCCGCCCCGTCGAACGGCACCACCGTCACCGTCGCCCCCGCGGCAATCCGGAAGGTCGCCACGCGCAGGTGGACCCCGCCGACGATCGCGCCATCGGGCGGTTGCCAGTCCGCCCCACCGTGGTCCCCCCCTTCCCGATCGCTCCAGGGCTCCCCAGCCGCGCCCCCGCCGCCCCATCCGCACAAAGCCAGGATGAGCACCACTCCCCAGGCGATCGACGGGCCACCGGCGGTCGTTCCCGCCCGCGGCAACTTCCTCCCCACCCGGCCACACCGCGCCAGGCATCCAGGGGGATAGCGACCTCGATCCCGGATTTCGGTCGGCATGCTGGGCTCCATGAATCGCCGTTCCCGCACGATGGCCAAGATCGTACCAAAGCGCCGGTGGACTGTCGATTCCATGCCCGCCCCGATTGCGATGGCCTCAGGAAGGCAGGAGGGCGGCGTCATCGCCCGTGCCTCCGTCCCCCCGGGATCCCCTCGCGGTTCGGAGGCTCGGAAGCAACCGCTCGCCTCACCCCCCGAGCGAACGTGGCCGGAGCACGGCGGGCCCCGAACCCCGGCGGATACCCGATCGGGCTCTGCGATCGGGCCGCGCAGAATTATCGATACACCGAACGAAGAGGGGGGTTACCATCCCAGGATCCCCATTTCGGGGTAAGGTCCAGGCTTCTTTCTTGGAGGATGTATGCTGCGCACATGGACGGCATGGTCGGTGGTGGCGGTGGCCGCGATCCTGATGGTGGGGGCGCTGCCCCTGGCCGCGGACGAGGCGGCGCCGGAGGGCCTGTTGTACGAGGGCGATCCGGGCGGCGAGACGGACGAGGCGGTGGATTTCGCGGTGATCGAGACGCTGGATGACGGCGCGCTCGAAGGCGACCCGATCGCGAACGCCGGCAGCGAAGAGCGCGGGAAGAAGATCGGGGAGCTGATCAAGAAGCACGACGCCGACGGCGACGGCAAGCTGTCCGACACGGAGAAGCAGTCGGCGTTGGAAGGAATGAAGGAAGCGCGCGTGGCCTTCCTCAAAAAGCGGCTCACCCGCAAGGCCGACGCCGACGGGGACGGCCAACTGACCGACGCGGAGAAGGCTGCGCTCGAGGATCACGTCGCCAAGGCGAAAGCGCGGGCCGAAGAGGTTCGCGGCAAGATCAAGGCCCGCTTCGATGCGAATGCCGACGGATCGCTCGACAACGGCGAGAAGCAAGCGCTTCGCGAAGCGTTCATGAAGCGCAAGGGCCGCGCCGGCGGACCGGGCGACCGCATGAACAAGGGCGGCCGCAAGGGCAAGCGCGGGGATCATCCCAAGGGCGAGCATCCGAAGGGCGATCACCCCAAGGACAAGGGCGGGGACGCGCCCGAAGAAGGCGGGAGCGGCGACGAGGGCGGAATGTAAGCCCCATCGCGGCGGAGAACGGTCACGGGCCCCGGGCGCACGCGCGCACCGGGGCCCGTCGCTTCTCCGTTCCTCGCTCGGGGGTCTATCCTCCTGAGATCCTGGGTTCTGCCGAGGCGAACCTCTCGCCCGGAGCGGCGCGAGGAGGAGGCGACGCCCCGGTACATCGCCGATGCCGAGCAACGAAGCCCGGTGCGAAAGGCGACCGGACCCACCCAGGAGATATACCGCGAAGACCCGTTAGTCCGGATGATTCGCGAACCGCTTCGCTGTTCGCGAACAATCCGGCTCCGTCCGGCC
>CAZWCX010000248.1:0-3675 GCA_964632945.1 uncultured Planctomycetia bacterium
ACGCCTCGTACCAGACCCTGTCCTGGCAGAACCACAACCTCCTGACCATCACCGATGTCCAACTCCCCGGAATTCCTGCGCAAAATGGCCCGGAAACCGGTAGAGGAATCGGCCCCTCCCCCTTGGCGGAATCCCCGCCGGAAAGGAGGAGGCCATGTCCGACCTACCCGAGTCGGGCCGGCCGCACGAGTCCAACTCCCATTCGGAGGTCCCCCCGTCCGTCCCCGTCCCACCGCGGGTGAACTGTGTCCATCCGGCAAGCGCGCGTCGCCGGTGGCGCCGGGCGGTCGCGGGCGGCCCGGAATGGCGCGGCGGTGATTCCACGGCAGCCACTTCGCGGGTTCCCCGCGCGCTTCGTCGGCAAGGCGCCGGAGCTCGGTCCGGTACGCGAACGGGTCCACGGCGTTCCGCTCGCAGGTGTGGATCCGCGTCCGAGGACGGGACTCCCGGCTTGCGACCCGGAGCCCGGCCGCGTCGGCTGCAGGTTTCGAGTTTTCCCGCGGCGGCGACTCGGCCGGTCCGGGGGGCTGTCTCGCGGGATCGGCATCCGGGGGGGGAGGGCGGCCGGGTTCCGGCACCCCGAACCATGGCGCCGTGCGGGTGCGGGGACGGAACGGCGGCTCGAGCCGTGACGGACGGGGCGGGCGGCTACTTGGGCGCGACCTTTTCAAGGGCGTCTGCGAACTTGCCGGCGTCGGCGTATCGTTCCCCGACGGGGCGTGACAGCGCCTTTTCGATCACCTGCCACACCTTCTTGGGGACGTCCGGAACGAGTTCCGGGAGCGGGCGGATCTCGCCGTCGAGCACCATGGGAATGGGTCCCATGCGTCGCGTCTCGGGGGTGTAGATGATGTCATTGGCGAGCAGCCAATACAGGGTGGCGGCCGCGGAGTAGACATCGCCCGCCGGGCCGACCATCGCCATGCTCTGGATCTGCTCGGGCGGCATGAAGGCGGCGGAACCCAGCGGGAGTCCCGGCAGCGTGAGTTCACCGACTCCGGCGTCATCCAGGTCCTTGGCGAGGCCGAGGTCGCCGATCTTTGCGATCGCCCCCGGTCCCTCCTCGGTGATGAGGATGTTGCCGGGCTTGACGTCCCGGTGGACGACGTTTCTCTGGTGAGCGAAGGCGAGGCCGCGCATGGCCTGGATCACCCAGCGGCACGCGACCTCGAGGGGGAGGGGCTTTCCCTGCTTGCGCACGAGGCCGGCCAGGTCCCCGCCGCCCATGAACTCCATGACCATGACGATGGAGGCTCCCTCCGTGCCCATCTCATAGGTTTCGACGATGTTGGGGTGTTTGAGCGCAAGACCGATGTTGCCTTCGCGCTTGAAGCGTTCGACGATCTGCTGCTGCGAGAGCATGCCGGAGCCGAACTGGGGGGCGAGCACCTTGATCACGACGCGGCGGTCGTTTTCCTTCCGGTCGAGGGCGAGGTGTACGCGCGCATTGCCGCCCCGGCCGAGTTCCCTGCCCATGCGATAGCGTTCGAACATGAGCACGCCGACGCGGGTCTGCGACCGGCAGTCTTCGCAGAGAAATCCCGTCAGGGTGGATCCGGCCTGGATGGCGCCCTTGAGTTTCACCTCCTTGCCGCACTTGGTGCAGGCGAGGATCTGTTCGGCGTCGGCGGCCGGGGCTTCCTCGTCCTCCCCCTCGATGGTGACCTGCATGCGGGTGCGGCCGAGTTCGACGAAGTCGCCGTTGCGGACGAGGCCTTCCTGGAGGGCCACGCCATTCACCTTGGTGCCGTTGCGGCCGAGGTTCTTGACGAAGCAGCGGGGCGGTTTGAATTCCATGATCAAGTGGTGGCGGGAGATGGCGGGGTCGGAGACGAGCTGGAGCGCACAGCCTTCGCCCCGGCCGATCAGGAGGGTATCGTGGGTCTGATAGTCGAAGGTCATGCCCTTGCGGGTGCCTTCCACGACGACCATGCGCACCTTCATGCGGACTCCGCTCCCTGCGGCGCGACGTCGGCCCCGGCCAGGGTGCGCCAGCCTGCCCGGGCGCCCAGCGCCAGACCGGCGCCGACGAGAAGGATATCGGCCATTCGCACGGCCGCCATGAAGGCCATCGCCTCGTGGGGGGCGACTCCGAGCAGGGAGTAGACGCCGGTGAAGCCGCCTTCCTGGACTCCCAGACCGCCCGGGGTGGGTTGAAAGCCCATGAGGACCTGCGTCGATACGAAAAACAGGGCCAGCTCCCCGGCGGAGAACGGCGCGCGGATCCCGGCCAGGGACAGCAGGATCGCCGGCTTGAACCAGACCAGCCCCAGGGACGAGGCGGTCAGGCCATGCGCGATCATTGTAGCGGTTCGACGCGTGTGGAGGGAAGCATGCACCCGGTCTTCGATTTCGCGGGCGATGTCGACGCCCCGGCGCCAGCGGGAACCCTCCGGCCGGCGCCGGGCAACCCGCTCCAGCAGGCTCGAGAGGAGCCGGGTCCCGCGCAGAAAG
Source organism: uncultured Planctomycetia bacterium (assembly GCA_964632945.1). Classification (GTDB taxonomy): domain Bacteria; phylum Planctomycetota; class MHYJ01; order WSZJ01; family CAZWCX01; genus CAZWCX01. Next base: position 2,455 of record CAZWCX010000248.1, read on the forward strand.
GAGCGGAAGAAGGCGGCGAAGCAGGCCGTCGCGGTCGCGGTGAAGGCCACCAGGCCGATCTGAAGCACGGGCGGGATCGCCGAGCGCCATTCCGCCAGCACGATCCACGTCCCCAGCAGGAGGAAGAACAGGAACCCCGAGAATTCCTGGAACTTGTGCAGAAGCACGGTGGCGAAGGTGCGGCGCAGCGGGAGCCCCAGGCGGCGCGAGACCAGCCAGGCGCGCACCGGTTCGCCGCCGAGGTAGGCGGAAGGCGTGACGAAGGAGAAGGCGTGGCCGACCAGCATCCCTTCCATCGCCAGCGGCAGGTTTGCGCGCGGCTCGTCGCCGCGCAGCAGGATCCACCAGCCGAGGCCCTGGAGGAACAGGATGAGCGCGCAGTAGGCCGCGTAGAGCAGGCAGCCGCCGAGGCCGATCCGCTCGAGGAGCGACCAGGAATCGCGCAGTCCCGCCCAGGAGGCTACGGCGGCCACGAGGAGCAGCCCGAGGCCCATGGAAAAGAGCAGCGCGATGGTGCGACGGGACATGTTCCTGCGACCCGACGAGCGACCCCTGAGGAACCTTCGCCCCGGGGTTGGGCGATCCGGCGGCATCCACGCGCGCGGGGCCCGGACCCGGAACGCGGCCGGTAGGCGCCTTGCGCGGTGCCGTCCCCGTCCCGGGCCCCTCTGCATCATGCCCGAAACGGCCGCGCGGGGAAGCCGAAATCCGGATCCCGAGTCCGACGGTCGGCGGAAACCGGACCCAGGGGAGGAGCCTGAGTGCCACAATCCGATTGCCGCGGATTCGCCCCGGCCGTATCATTCCTCCTGCGTTTCCACGAGGGGGCGCTCCCGCGGACGGTGGACCCGTTCCGCCGGCGCCGAGCCCCGACACTCGCGCTTCCAGGAGGGTCCTTCATGCCTCGCATCCATCTTCCCATCCTTGCCGTCGTCCTCGGAGTCGCCCTCGCGGCGGCCGCGGTCGCCCAGTCGGGAGAATACAAGGCCGGCGACGCCGTTCAGGTGCACCGGTTCGGGGAGTGGGTCGAAGGAAGGGTCGTTCGGCAGGACGGAAGCGGCGTCCTGGTCATGCTGCCCCTCACGGACGGCACCTATGATGAGTCGAAGTGTTTTCGCAGCTACTATGCCCCCAACCTCGTGCGGCCCTTCCAGGCGCAGCCGCCGCGACCGCCGTCCGCCTACGCCCCCGGGGATGCGGTTCAGGTGAAGCGGTTCGGCG
>CAZWCX010000249.1:0-3561 GCA_964632945.1 uncultured Planctomycetia bacterium
TGATGCTGGGCGAGGACGAGGTCATCAAGATCGGCGACCTCGGCCTGGCCAAAAGCATGCGCGAGGGCCCCGCGGCGCAGGAAGAAGGCACCATCCTCGGCACGCCCCACTATGTCGCTCCCGAGCAGGCGCTGGGAAAGCCGGTGGACGCCCGCGTGGACATCTACGCGCTGGGCGCGACCCTGTACCGGATCGTGGCGGGGGTGACCCCCTACCAGGGGAACACGGTCAAAGAGATTCTGATCCGCAAGGTGAAGGAAGAGCCGCCCCCGCTGAAAACGATCGACCCCGAGCTTCCCGACGCGCTCTGCGGGCTGATCGAGAAACTGATGGCGAAAAACCCGGAAGAGCGGCCCCAGTCCGCCTCCCAGATCCTGCCCGAACTCGAGGCCCTTCGCGACGAGTTCGAGGGGCGGACCACCACCTACCCGACCAGCCGGGATACGTCCGTCTCCGTCAACGTCCCGCTCGATCTGCAGCCCCGACCGCGGATGGGCGTGGCGATCGCGGGGCTGCTGCTGGTGCTGGCCTTCTCGGTGGGCGGGTACTTCGGCGTGCAGAGCTGGATGGCGGTCCCCCCGTCCAACGTCGCCAATGAGCCGAGCCGCGATTACAACGAACTCGCGCAGTACCTGTACAACGCGGCCAAGGCGGCGGAGCCGACGGGGGCCAACGAAACCGAGAAGTCCCTCAAGGACGCGATCGCCAAGTATCAGGAAGTGATCGACAAGCGCGATCGCAGCCCGCAGGCGCAGCTCGCGGCCAAGGATATCGAGCGGCTGAAGAAGCGCCAGGTCGACTTGCGCGCGCGGGAACAGAAGGCGCGGCACGAACAGGCGGCCGAGCGCGTGGCGCCCGCGGCCATCCAAACGCTCCTGGACGCCCGGCGCGGGTTCCGGGACGATCTTCAGATCGCGCCGGTCGACCAGGCCCTGGAAGCCGTCCGCTCGGCCCTCACGCAGTACGGCGACACCCTCTGGGCCGCCCGCCTGAAAGAAGCCGTCGAGGCGGCCGAGGAATGGAAGGAAAAGACCGTCCCGCTGATCCGCAAGGCTCATGAAGCGGGCGAGCAGGTGATCGCGGCAGTCCGGGAGAGCCGCTTTCGCGACGCCTACCGGATCCTGGCCGAGCTGGAGAAAGGCGGCCGGCTCCCGCCGGAAATCGAGGACGCGCGGAAACGACATGCAGACCGGATCCTCACCGCCGAAAAGGGGTTTGTTCGCGATCAGATGCTCGAAGTGGACAGGGAGCTGGGGCGTCGCGAGTTCGACGCGGCCGAGCGGCGGCTCGACGGACTCGAAAAGGCCCTGCACACGTCCGACCTGCTGCAGGTCTCCGCCCGCAAGCGCAAGGAGGTCGCCGAGGCCCGCCGCGAAGCCGCCGTCGCCGAGGAGGCGGCCCATCGGGCCCGCGAGCAGAAGATCCTCGACGACGCCCACGTGGAGGCGATCCTGGTCGTCCACCGCCCCGACTACGACTATCCGCGCGCGGTCCAGTTGCTCGAGGCGGCGCTCGCGCAGCTCACGCGGCCCGACGTCAAGGCCGCGGGCGACGAAATCCTCGAACGCTTCCGGTACGAGCGCACGATGTGGCTCGCCTTCCTCGAACGGGGCGACCGCAAGGCCCCGACCGCGAAGAAGTTTCAGAACGCGATCATCGTCCTCAACAACGAGCGCCTCAAGGTGACCTCGGCCTCGCCGGAGTCGATCGAAGTCGAAATCAAGCTGCCCAGCGGCCCGGCGTTCGTCGGCCGGCCGCTCAAGGACATCCCCACCGACGCCCTGGCGTTCTTCCTCGGCTCCGCGTGGCCCGCCAGCGGCGCGGAACTCACCGGGGTCGTCTTGTTCGCGCTGCGCCGGGGCCACCTCGATCCGGCGAGCCAGGCCCACAAGAAAATCAAGACTTCGGACGAGAAGGAGTACGCGGCGGCGTCGCTGCACGTGGGCCAACCGCAGAAGCTGTTCGAAGAGGAAGCCGAGCGTGTGTTCCGCTGGGGCGAGGCGCGCATGAAATCGGCGCCCGATCATGCGGCCCGGGCCTTCCGCGTCCTGCGCGAACAGTATGAAAAGAGCGCCGCGTGGACCCGGCGCAAGAAGTTCGTCGAGGACTGGCTGAACCGACCGCGATGACGCGCCCGGGACGCCGCGGGCCTTCTCCGGAACGCCCGGACCGGGTCCGACGGGTCGTTCCGGGCGTGCCGGCAACGCATGCCGGCGCCGCGACGCCCGTGAATCGGCTTCCGGGTCGGGACTCCGGCACCCGCTTCTTTTCCTCCGCCGGTCTGTCCGGTCCCGTCCCTCCATGCGGCGATCCCTGTTTCTTCGGGCCGCGGGTTCTCCCGCTCCCCGTTGCCTCGCGCGCCTACGCGAGAAACCGCAGCTCGTCCACCGTCATCGCCACCGCGCCGAAGTCTTCCTCCACCTTCCCGGTGAGCAGGTACGGCCGGGCATGGCTCAACATCCGGCAGAAGCGCGCGTACGGTTCGGGGAAGAAGGTGGTTTCGTAGATCGCGGTCGTGTCCTCGAACGAGACGAACTCCATCGGCTCCCCCTTGCGCGTCTGCACGACCTTGCCGGTGACCCACCAACCGACCGTGGTGACGCGGCGGCCGACGTGGCGGTGCAGATCGCAGGCGCGCACGGTCGGGATGCGCGCGAGCGCACGCTCGTACAGCGTGAGCGGATGGCGCGAGACCAGGAAGCCGAGCGTGTCGACCTCCTGGATCAGCATCCGCTCTTCGTCGTACGCCGGCACGTCGGCGGGGACGACGTCCGTCGGCTGGGGCCCGAAGAGGGGGAGCGTCTCGCCGGCGATCGTCGGCCCGGGCACGATCGGCCCCGCGCCGCCGCGCGGGGGGCGCGCGGAGGGGCCGACCGGGGCACGGCGCCGGCCCGCGCGCGCGCCCGACCCGCCGCCGCGGTGCGCCTCGCACAGCCGCAGCCGCCAGAGCATGGCCGGACGCGAGAGCGGCGGCGACCCCGCCCGGTCGAACGCACCCGCCGCGATCAGCCGCCGCACGTCCGCCGGGTCGAGCGCCGTGCGCGCGAGGAAATCGTCGAGCGAACGGAACGGCCCCCGCGCCGACCGCTCGGCCAGCAGCGCCGCCGTCGCCCCCGCCTTCAAGCCCTTCACCTGCATCAGCCCCACCCGGATCGCCCGCCCCTTCCCCGTCCACTCCCGCCGGCTCTCGTTCACGTCCGGCGGCTCGACCGCCAGCCCCATCCGGCGCGCCTCCGAGACGTACGCGAACGTCGTGTAGTACCCCCCCTGGTTCGAGATCACCGCGGCGACGAACTCCGCCGGCCAGTGCGCCCGCAACCACGCGGACTGGAACGAGACCAGCGCGTACGAGGCCGAATGCGGCTTGCAGAACGAGTAGCCGCGGAACGACTCGATCATCGCCCAGATCTTCTCCACCACCTCGCGCGCCACCCCGCGCTCCCGCGCACCGGCGAAGAACCGCGCGCGGTAGTCCTCGAGCTTCTTCTGGTGATCCTTCTTGGACAGGATCCGCCGCAGCCGGTCGGCGTCGGTGACGTCGAAGCCGGCGAGCGCGACCGC
>CAZWCX010000250.1:0-2902 GCA_964632945.1 uncultured Planctomycetia bacterium
GCTTGCGCGCGGACTCGGCGGCCGCCGGATCGCCGAGCCAGCGCGCCGCCTCGGCCTGCGCGAGCGTGGCGACGACGTGGCCGAACATCGGCCGCAGCGCCCCGGGGGCGACGAACGCCCCGTTCGCGTCCTGCGCGCGCCGGAGCCAGTCGAGCGCGCGCTCGGCCGCCTGGGCGAAGCTGCGCGGCTTCCGGGTCAACGGATCGGCGTACGCCTCGTCGGCGGCCCCGCCGTACCCGCCGCCCAGGAAGGCGAGCGCGCCGAGGGCGGTCACGCCGACCGCGTACTTCGCGTTCCCGGCTCCGCCGCACCGGCCGCCCTGGCACTCCAGGTGGAAGAGGGCCGGCTCCCACGCGCCGTCCTCCGACTGGTGTCGGGCCAGCCACGTGAGGGCGGCGATGACCGGGCCGAGGCCGGGGACGGCGGCCCGCTCGGCGCAGATCTCCTTCATCCGGCGCCGGGCGACGGCGGCCTGTTCCTCGTCGCCGTAGGCGGTCGCGCGTTCGAACGCAGAGATCGCCGCGGACCAGTCCTTCGCCGCGGCGAGGCGGTCCGCCTCGGCAGAGTCGGCCTCCCAGCGGGTGCGGCGCTGCGCGGCCAGCAGGGGGCGCAGTCGTTCGATCTCGGCCTGGAAGGGACGGAAGGCCTCGGTGTCGCGGTAGTGGGGCGGCGCGGTCCCGTCGACCGCGACGGCGGGATCGTGCTTGCGCAGCTGCTGGGCGATGCCAGACGGATACGGAGAGGGAAATGGGTATCCCTGCTACGAAGCGTGTACGCACGAATCCCGCCCCCGTCAAGAACCTGGAGATCCTGGAGGGGACCAAGGTCCTATTCAGGTCTCGAGGCGCTGCACGCGCCCCTGGGGTAGTGGTCGGGGCCCGCGCGCAGGCAACGCCCATCGACAGGAACGATACCACCCGACCTCACCGGGCACCGGTGCTATTGGAAGCAGGTTTGACGTCGTCGGGACCCAGAGTCAGTCCGCTCCCTACGGGTTCCTCGACCAGAAAAAGTGACTGGGTCGCTGGATCCAATCGTACCCGGAATTGCTGTGCCTCGGGGTGCAGTTCGAGCGTCTTCTTCGGAGAGGGATGGGCGTCCTCATACGGGCGCCGAAACTGTAGGGTCCAAATGACCATTCCCTCACGCAGCGGGGCTGCAGTTCCGCTCCGCTCCAAGTCCGGCCGCAAGTTCAACGATCTCGTCGCGAACCCTTCCGGTATTCGGCCGTAGGTGAGGCGGCGGAGAGCCAGTGGACCTGCCTTCCCCCAGCCTGTGTACTCTGCGACCCACACATTCCACAGTGTGCAGGTTCCTCCCGTCGAGACATCCAGGAACGCGAGCGAGGCCACTTCGTCCTCCTGCGACGCATGTCCGAAGACGGGATGGGGAAGTCGCGGGTCTTCGATGCCTAGCCGATACTCTGTCTGGGGCAAGTCGTACCATCGGTGACCATGGGCGTTCAGGAGCGGGCAACCCGTAACCGTAAGTAGCACTGCCCCGAGTAGCGCCGTTTGCGCGTAGCGCTTTGGCATTTCAGTCTACCTTCCCGTAGCACGTCGCCGAAGCGGAGGGCATGGATTCTTTACCGGGTCGAGGAGTTGCAAGGCGAACTTCTCGAGTGCGTCCTGCGCCGCCTTCAACTGCGGACAATCATGCCTTGCCCCCTTCGATCGAGTCGGAACGCCCGTTTGGGAGTCGAAGATCGTGTATGGCGGCGCCGGGTTTTTCATGCAATCGTGGTACAGTTGGAGAATCTGGGCTTGCTTTTCCTTTCCGAATTCGAACGCACATGGACGGTCGCTGTTCGCTTCGTCGATGAGATCCTGCTCGGGAATCTGATAGAGCCCGGTTCCTCCGCCAAGGAGGTGCGTGATCCCGGCACCGGCCGACACGTGTTCGCCTCGCTGATTGCCCATGACGTGCGCCAGCTCGTGGATGAGGAACGCGCAGAGATCCTCACATCTCGTCCTCGGGTCGACGTGGATCGTGCTCCCGGTCACATACGCGCGACCGACTGGCGCCAAACCCGACTCGTAGTCAATACGAACTTGGCTCCAGTCGATCGCGTTCCCGTAGAACGCCACCGCGATTTTCAAGCAATCCTCGAGGACCTGTTTCGTGCACGGCGGAGTTCCGACGATGGTCGGCCCAGATGACGACTGGGGTGGTGCGCCGCGAGCGGCTCGTCGTTGCTGACGTTCGTCGTCCCTGAACGCACGCGTCTCGAATGATCCCGCGCGAGCTGCGGCGCCGTGCATGGCGGGTGATTCGATACCCTCGCCCAACCGAATGCTGGGGACTCGTGGAGTCCCCATCATGGCCTCACCGAGAATCCGCACGGGCGCGCCCGGATCGACCACCCGCGTGGGTTGCAGTGGTATCCCGAGCGGCTCCAACATGTCGATTCCCGGCTGGGTCTGCGTGCGCATCACGCCTTGAACGGGCTCCGCGATCATCGCCCCCGGGAATACGCCCCCAGGCGCCATCCACGGGTCAGACGGCGGTGGCGCTTCCGGCGGCGGCGACGGCGGCCGCTGCGGTAGCTGCGGCGCCAGGTTGAGCGGACCCAAGGGGAGCGCGGGTCCACCCCCGCCTCCGCCCGAACGAAGCGGCCTCACTCCCGTGTCCTCGATCTGCCGGTATAGCCTGGCCATTGGAACCTCCCTCGCTCACTCCGCGAGCACTTCGATTCGCCGGCGGCTATCGCCGCCGCCGGCCCCGAGCCTCTTCGGGTTCGGGTCGACCCATCGCCCTTCCGATTGCCGCCGGGCCTCCCGCTCAGCCCATCTCGACCCGGCCACCCCGCCGGCGGCGCGGACGCCGGCGGAGCGCTCGCGATCGCGCCATCACTGGCACGAGATCGCCAGCCAGGCGCGCACCAGCGCCTTCACCGTCGTAC
>CAZWCX010000251.1:0-2881 GCA_964632945.1 uncultured Planctomycetia bacterium
TGCTTTCCGCTTCCTTCTTCCGCGCGCGGAATTTGCTGATCCCGGCCGCCTCCTCGAACACCGTGCGGCGGTCCTTCGGTCCCGCCTGCAGGAGCTGATCGATCTTCCCCTGCTCGATGATCGAGTACGAGTCGACGCCGACGCCCGTGTCCATGAAGAGCTCGCGAATGTCGCGCAGCCGGCAGGGCTGCTTGTTCAGCAGGTACTCGCTCTCCCCGGATCGATACAGCCGGCGGGAAATCGTGACCTCCTCGTAGTCGATCGGCAGCAGGCGCCGCTCGTTGGTGAAGGTGATCGAAACCTCCGCCATCCCGAGGGCCGGGCGTTTCTCGGTGCCGCTGAAAATGACATCGAGCATCTCGGTTCCGCGCAGCGCCTTCGCGCTCATCGTGCCGAGGCACCACTTGATGGAATCGACGACGTTGCTCTTGCCGCAGCCGTTGGGGCCCACGATCCCGGTGATCCCCGGGTCGAAGAGGATCTCCGTGCGATCCGCAAACGACTTGAAGCCTTGCATCTCCATCTTCTTCAGTTGCATCGAGGGCACTCCAAGCGGAATCGGGCGGGGGATCTCCCGCCCTAGTGTTATCGGCCGTTGGACGGGGAAACTACACCGCCGCTTGTGGCGGAGTCTCCCCCCACCCGCTACCGATACCGCCGGCGGACGCCGGGACCCGCAGGAGTCCTGCGGGTCGCATCCACCACCACCCCGGATGGGGCCCCGCAGACGCGGCATGCCCCCGCGTCGCCAAGGCCGGATGCCACAACCCCGTCTCCGGGGCCGCGGCGGATGAGCGTTTGACCGCAGCCGGTGCAGCGCGTGTCGCGGGCACCGGGAATATAGTCGTTGCCCAGGTAGACGTGATCCAGGCGGACCTGGAAGATTTCGCGCGCGCGCACCAGGGTCGACACCGGGGTCGGAGGTTCCGACATGCGCCAGCGCGGGAAGTAGGCCAAGAGGTGTACCGGAACCCCGCGACCGAGCGACCCGGCCAGCCAGTCCGCCGTCCCCACCAGGGCCTCGTCCCCGTCATTGCGGCCGGGAATCACCAGGTACGTGACCTCGAGGTGGACGCGGCGGGCGCTCCGCTCGAGGGTCCGAAGCACCGGGTCCATCCGCGCGCCGCAGACGGCCCGGTAGAATCCCTCGTCGCCACCTTTCAGATCCACGTTCAGCGCATCGACCGCGCCGAGCAGATCCTCCAGGGGCTCCGGCTCGATGTAGCCGTTGGTCTTGAGGACGACGGCCAAACCCGCCGCGCGGGCGGCACGGGCCACGTCGAGAACGAACTCGATGCCGATGACCGGCTCGTTGTAGGTGAACGCGATCGCCGGCACTTCTGCGGCGAGGGCGCGTTCGACGACCTCGTCCGGCGTCATCTCCTCGTGGGGCGGGGACTCCTGGGAAACCCGCCAATTCAGGCAGTAGGCGCAGGTCATGTTGCAGCCGGCGGCGCCGATCGACAAGGCGTTGCGCCCCGGAAGGAAGTGGAAGAGCCCACGTCGTTGGAGCGCGTCGACGGCGGCGAAACTGACTTTCCCGTATCCGGCGGCCAGCAGGCGACCGCCGCGATTGACCCGTTCCCGACACTGTCCGGACTCTTCGGGACCGATCCGGCAACGGTGCGGACACAGGGTGCAGAGCACCCCGCCGCGGCCCGAATCCTCGACATAGCGGGCCGGCATGTCCATCGGAAATCCCCCGGGCGCGTGGCGCCGCGGGGCGCGCGACCGGAGAGCCCGCGGCGGGAGAAGATCGGTTCCAGGGTCCAAGGTCCAGCGTCCAAACTCGGGAAACGGCCGTCGAAAGTCAAGCGCGCTCTGCGGTCCCCCGCCGGCGTGGTCGGGGCTCAGGCGCGCCCCCCCATCAGGGGCGACAGACTCTCGCACGCGGGCGACGGGGCGGGGTTTTCGTCGGCCGCCCCGGAGTCGCCGGAGTCCCGTCCCGGCAACATCGGCTGGAGTTCGGCCATGAATTCCATGACATCCTGGAAGTCCCGGTAGACCGATGCGAAGCGGACGTAGGCCACCTGATCGAGACCGCGCAACTCCCCCATCACGCGCTCGCCGATGTGGATCGTGGGCACCTCCTTGTCGAAGGCCCCGTAGAGATCGAGTTCGATGCGGTTGACCACTTCCTCCAACTGGGCTTGGGTGACGGGGCGCTTCTCACACGCCTTCAACAATCCCTCCATCAGTTTGGCGCGACTGAAGGGCTCCCGGGAGCCGTTCTTCTTGATCACCCGCAAGGGGCTCTCTTCCACGCGCTCGTACGTCGTGAAGCGACGGTCGCAGGCCACGCAGTGCCGGCGGCGCCGGACGACCGAACCGTCTCCCGAACTGCGGGAGTCGACCACGTGATCCTTGTCTCTCTTGCAGTAAGGACAGCGCATGTTCGGCAGCCCTTCGCTTGCGTCCGGGTCCGTCGCCGAAACTCTCCGGCGACCGGAGTGCGAGCACCCGGCCGGTCGCCGCGAAACGCTCGTCGGACCGTCCGCCGGATCCCCGCGATCGAAGTCGCCCTGTGCCGCCGTTCCCTGCAGCGGAACGGACGGCCACAGGCCCTCGAATTCCAGCGGATCGTATATAACCCAAAGCCAGTCCATGATCAAGCGAAATCAATGGAACGTGATGAACGTCCCGGTCGGGACACCCCGGGGGTGGTGAGGGGATCGAAACTCCGTGGCGCGGGGGAATCCGGGGGAACGGACGCCGCTCCCCTCGGCCAAGTGCCATCGCCCGGATGATGCAGGAAGGCACGCCGGCGGCTGCCGGAAGCATCCACCCGCGGTCTCCCGGCAACTCCGTGGGCCGAATCGCCGGGGCGGGCGGGGGGGGGGGGCGGGGGGGGGGGGGCCCCCCCGCGCCCCGCCGCCGCGGG
>CAZWCX010000252.1:0-2863 GCA_964632945.1 uncultured Planctomycetia bacterium
CCGGCGCGAAACGCGACCGGACCAACCTGGGAAATCAAGGTTGAAGCCCCACTAGGCCGCGTCCGGGCTCGCGGGATCCGCCTGGCCGGGAACCTGCGCAGACGGGGCTGCGACGACAGCCTGGGCGCCCCCGTCCTCCCGGGCCCACTCCACCAGATCCGCGTGGCGCAATGCGATCCCCCCGCGGACTCGGGCCAGCAGCTCCTGAAGCTCGTCCGGGGAATGACCCCGATACGTTCGCGCCAGCCGTTCGAGCAATCGCTGCGGGGAGGTCTCGTCTCCTCGCCCGAGTCGGCGCAGACGCTCCTCGATCCACGCATCCCACAGGACTGCATAGCGGTCGCGGATGAGATGGAGACGGCCCAACGTCGCGTCGGACTCGCCAAGGTCCGGTACGTATCCGAACGTGGGGTCCACCATGTCCTGCACATGGTAGACTTCCCGCCGCAGCCACGCGGCGAACGACGGGCGATCGAGCAGGGCCAGTGCGCGGACGCGGACGACGGCCGAGCGCAGGGTGGTTCCCGGGGACCGTTCATCGGGGCGGGCGAACAGATCGGCGACTTCCGCCTTTCGGGAGGGGGCCTTGTGGAAGGAAACCCGGTCCACGCCGCGCGAAAGGAGGGGGAACTCCGCCAGGATCTCATGAAGGAAGCGATCCAGCCCCAGCTCCTTGAAGAAGTGGGCGTGGACGTCGCGGAAGGCGAGGTCGCGATCGGTGTCGTGATCCCAGGCCCGCCCGTACAGGGGTTCCAGGCGCCCCCGGTAGCGGGCGACCAGGTCGCGATCGCCGGCGCCCTCGCGGCGGTGGACTTCCAGGAAGACGGTTTCTTCCACGAGGGCGGCATCGATCTCGACATCCATGGCGATCACACCTCGAAGGGCGCCCCCTGAGCGGGCGCGTACGGACTGGTCTGCGCGTGCGGGCAATCAAAGCACGCGTCACGCTCCTCGATCGCCGCCCGGAGCGGCAGTCCTTCCGCGCCCGTGGCGACTCCGAAGCGCTTCCCCTCATCCGCGATCCAGGCGATCGTGAATCGGGCCAGGTCGTGATGGAATCCCGCGTTGATTTCGCGCAGCACGCGGCGGCCGAAGGCGGGGGCCCAGCGCCCCAGGTGGTCACGGAAGAAGCGCCGTTGTCCGTCCACCGCCGCGCCGGCCAGCGCGGAGTCGCCGGACTCCTCGGCGTAGGCCTGTTTCTGGCACAGGAACGAGAGGAATTCGCTCTCGACGGCGATGAAATCCACGCGTTCGCCGGAACGCGGACTCGGCTCGAGGCCGAAGGCCCGGTAGAACGCCCCGATGTCGCTCAATTCGTGCGGCATCTGGACCGGCCCGTCGCTCTCCCCGTATTGGGCCTCGTACGGCGGACACGGTCCGCTCGGGGCGTGCCCGAACAGGGTCACGTGGGAGATCTCGCGCGCTTCCCGTTCCCATGCCGTCGGTCGCGAGGCCAGGGCGTCGAAGGCCTCCCGGGTCTCCGGACCGAATTCCGCGAGCCGGGCGAGGACATCGCGGACGGTGTCGCGAAGCTCGACCAAGGCGGCGGAATTGACGCCATCGGGATGCCGATAGGCCAGCGACAGGAACCGGTACACGAGGGCGCGACCCAGGGACCGGTCGATCCCGGACACCTCCGATGCCGGATTCCCGGTTGCGGGGTTCGAGCGGTCCATGGGCAATCCTCCCGATCAGATCGAATTCGCGTGCACACCCGGACGAACGTGGATCGGTTCGTTGACCTTCGTGCGGAACAGTTCTTCCCCGTTTTTCCCGTAGGCGATCACGGTGTCGTCGTACTGTTCGAACTTCTTCCCGTGGATTTGCGTCTCGAACACCTTCGGACCGTCCTCGATCTTGTAGCGGAACACGATCCGGTTGGAGCGACGGAACAGCTGAAGGACGGCCAGCAACTCGCGATCGGGCGTCTTGTATCGCTCGATCGCCTGGTCGACGCCCGGACCGAACATCTGCCGCAGGTACTCCCGCGGAACCCAGCGGGGCGGGATGTAGAAGCCGTTGGGCTCGGTCCCGAACTGCGGATAGAGCGGCAGCGCCACCTTGGCCACGTGTACGAGGTAGTAGATCGGATTGTACCGGTCTTCCTCCCACCCGCCCTTCGGGTCGATCTTGACCAGCCCGTTCATGCGGATCTGGCCGATGCAGGCGGCCATGCACCGGGTCTCCATCGGATGACCCTCGGTCTCCGGATCCCGGCCCTCGATGCGCGGGTAGCAGGCGATGCACTTTTCCGAGACGCGGGTGGTCGGCCGGTACATCGACTTCTTGTAGGGGCACGCTTCCACGCACTTGCGGTATCCGCGACAGCGTTCCTGGTCGATCAGGACGATGCCGTCCTCGGGTCGCTTGTAGAGCGCGTTGCGCGGACAGGCCGCCAGACACGCGGGGTACGTGCAGTGGTTGCAGATGCGTGCGAGGTAGAAGAACCAGGTCGAGTGCGTGGGCAGGCCCTCGGCCTTGCGGGTGAGCTTCATCGGCTCGCCCTTATCCCCCACCGCAACGTCCTCGTACAGGTTCGGGGTGCGCCAGTCCTCGTCCGTCGGCAGGTATCCGAGTACCCGCTGCGGGCCGGCGGGGCCGATGTGCTTTTCCGCGGCCTCGAAGATGGTCTTGCCTTCGAACGTTCCGTAGGGGCGCTTCGGATCCTCGCCCGGACCGTCCACCCATGCGCGCGATCCGGGATCCGACTGGCGGAGCAGGTCGAGGATCTTGATGTCCCAATGGCGCGGGTAGCCGCCGTACGGCTTCGTCTCCACGTTGTTCCACCACATGTGCTCCTGGCCTTTCGAGAAGGTCCAGGTGGACTTGCACGCCATGGTGCAGGTCTGGCAGGCGATGCAGC
>CAZWCX010000253.1:0-2753 GCA_964632945.1 uncultured Planctomycetia bacterium
AGATGCGGATCCCGATAGCTGATGAAACCGACGAGGGCTTCCTCCGGGCGATAGATCGCGTGGCCGCCGTAGGCGCCGCCCTGGACGCGGAGCTTGGTGTAGAGGTAGTCGGACGCGAGGATGCCGGCGAGGACTTCGAGGGCGGGGGCGACCGGGGACAGGTAGTTCGGCACCGGGAACGCCTGGGCGACATAGTTGACGCCCGCGGTGATGGCCACGCCCGCCGGTCGGGTCGGATCGGGCATTTGGGCGGGGGCGGCGGGACCCGGCTTACCGGTCGGGAGTGCGGCGACAAGAAGGTCGATGGGGCCGCGCAGCGCGCGGACCAGGTCCGGGTCGCCGGTCACGTCGATGAGGAGGCGGTCCCGCGTGAAGACGCGGCGTTGGAGTTCGGCAAGGCGATCGGCCAGGCCTTGGGCGTCGTTCTCCACTTCCCGGGCGCGGCCCGCCAGGAACCGGGCCTGGGTGGTCCCCGACCACTGCTCGGCCCGCCAGCGCGCCGGCCCGAACGAAGCGGTCGCCCGGGTGAGGGCGAATTGGCTGCCGCGCGGGACGATGGCCGATTTGATGTCGTTGCGCGCCTCGAGGACGATCTCCTTCACCCGTTTGAGATCCCCGGGATTCGAGGCGGTGAGGAGGTCGCGCAGGATCGCGCAGAGTTCCGGGAGATTTCGGCCGAGGGCTTTGCCCTGGAAGCCGAGACGGAGGAAGGGGGAGCCGCCGCGCAGCGGCGTGCCGGTCAACTGGGTGGTCCCGACCCCGCCGGTGGCCCGGGCGATGCGGGTCGCCATCGCCGCGTAATCGAGACCCGCGGCGCCCAGCCCCGTGGTCGCCTGCCCCAGGAGCGGGACCCAGGGCGCCGTCCCGTCTTCCAGGTCCGCCACGTCGAAGGAGACGTGGACATAGGCCACGCCGTTGGAGAAGACGGGATGCTCGAACACGGTGACGCCCGCCGTCTCGCGGCGTTCCGTGGGTACGGTGAAGAGTCGGCGCGGCACGTCCGCGGGCTTCAGCCGCGGCAGTGAGGCCAGCGCCTCGGCGGATTCGGGCTTCTCCTGCGCCGCCTTGAGCATGCGCGCCTCGTCGGCGACGCGGCGGACCTCCTCGGGGGACATCTTCGCCTTGCGTTCGGCCATGGCCGCGCGCTGCGCCTCTTCCCGTTCGGCGGCGACGGTGGCGCTCGGGGTCACCACCGCCAGCAACCGGTGGGGGTTGTCGAGCAGCCACTCGCGGATCGCGCGCGAGAGGAGTCGGCTGTCGGCCGCGCAGCGGGCGCGCACCCGCTCGACGATCCGGCCGAACTCCAGGCCGCTCTTCGGGTCGGCGCCGTAATTGGCCGGCGTGACGGCGCGAATGAGGAGCATGACCGGGAACGGCGGCACGACTTCCTTGCCGCGGAACTCGATCTGGTGCAGGGCGGCCTCCACGAGGCCCGGGTCGATGCCGTCCAATTCCAGTCGCGAGAGCGTTTCCAACACCAGGCGCTCGACCGCGTCGGCGCGATCCGGCTCGCAGCCGCGCAACCCGACGGAGAACAGGGTCTGCAGGAAGTCGGTGTCGAGACCGCTCACCGGACTCAGGTCTTCGCCCAGTCCGGAGTCGATCAGGGCCTTGCGCAAGGGCGAGGCGGCGGTCCCGAGCAGCGTCTCCTTCAGGACGTCGAGGAGAAGCACCGTCTCCGGATCGGTCATCGGCGCCAGCATCCAGGCGACCTGGAGGTAGGTCTTGGCCGCCGGATCTTCGCCGGGCGCGATCGGGTAGGCGGCGGAGGCGCGTCGCGGGCTGGTCCAGCGCGGTTGCGGCCGGATCCGGGAGTCCACGGGTGTGGCGCCGAATCCCTGCAGCCGCTCCCCGATGAACGCCAGGTGATCCGCCAGGGCGATGTCGCCGTAGAGGTACCAGGCCGCGTTGCTGGGCGAGTAGTAGGTGCGGTGGAAGGATTTGAATTGTTCATAGGTGAGCCGGGGAATGACCCCCGGATCGCCGCCGGAGTCGACCGCGTAGCAGTTGTCGGGGTAGATCGCCTCCTGCACGGCCTTGTAGACGACGCGATCGGGCGAGGAGTAGGCGCCTTTCATTTCGTTGTAGACGATCCCCGACACGATCAGGTCGCTCGCCGGGTCGTTCAGGTCGGCGAGTTCCAGGTGATGTCCTTCCTGCCGGAAGGTCTGCTCGGTGAGGAGCGGATGGAGCACGAGATCGGTGTAGACCGTCGCCAGATTGAAGTAGTCGGCGCGCACGGTGGAACAGACCGGATACACGGTCTTGTCGGGCCAGGTCATGGCGTTGAGGAAGGTGTTGAGGGTCCCCTTCCCCAGTTCGTTGAAGGCGTCCTTGACCGGGAACTTCGCCGAGCCGGCCAGGACGGAATGCTCGAGGATGTGCGGGACGCCGGTGGAGTCGGGCGGCGGGGTGCGGAAGGCGATCGAATAGAGGTTTTCCTCGTCGTGGCAGTGGAGGTGGAGGAGTTTCGCGCCGGTCGTCACGTGGGTGCACTCGTACGCGCGGGCCTTGATGTCTTCGAGGGGCGTGACGGCGTCGATGCGGAAGCCGTGCACGACCTGGCCGGCCTGGTGGGTGGGGGCGGGGATTTCGTGTCGGGTGCCGGGCATGGCGATCTCCTGGTGCTGCGGGTTCGGCGGGGCGCGCGGTCCGGGTTTCTCAGTCTACCGGAGTCCCCGGGAGGAGGCCAGCGGTTTAGCCCGGATTATTCGCGAGCAGCTTCGCTGTTCGCGAACAATCCGGCTCCGTCC
>CAZWCX010000254.1:0-2600 GCA_964632945.1 uncultured Planctomycetia bacterium
AAGGAGAGCCGGACCTGTGTCCGACGGGGACAAGAGGGACCAGTGTCCGTGACATCGATCGAGCTGGTTGCCCATATCGCGGAGCGGGCAGCCCACGCGGGGATCCCGGTGGAGGGTGCCTTCTGGGAGGAGGCGCTCGTCGCGGAACTGCGCCGCGCCCCGGAGGCGCGCGAAACCGCTCGTCTCACGCTCGTGCGACTCTACGAGGCCCCCGTGGAACGCCGGTTGGCCCTGTTGGCCAAAATCGCCGCCGTGGCGGAGGGACTCGGGTGAGGCGAGCACTCCCACGCCCCGCGCACGCCGAGATGGCTCGTGGAATCGGGGGGACCATGATCGAGCGCGCCAGCGCGGGGCGGGTATTGGGAGGTTGTGGGGGGTGAGGTTTGGAGAGGGGGGCCCCTCTCCAAAAACCGCTCTCGGAAGACATGCGAGGTTGTCCCGCTCACGCACATTGACCGCGACGAGTGCGGGAGCGAGGATCCGTGTTGGTGTGACGTCGCGGGACTACCAGGGTGTCTCGCTGCCCGGAAGTGTCAGGAATTCTGGTGGTGGGAGTGTTGGACAAGGACAGCTACCCACACGAAAGCCTGTAGCCCGCGTGTTGACTGCCGACCCGGTCAGGGTCTTGCGATCCAGCCCGCCGGACGACGTCGTGCTCGCGATGTCGTCCCACATCACGCCATCGTAGCTCCCCTGGAGCTTCAGCGTGATCGTGATCGTGCCGGAAGTGTTCAGGATCAAGATCGACGCCATCACCGTGTTCCCCGTGTTCGGGAACACTCGAGACTGAATCGTGTCGGCCTCGTTCGTTCCCGTTCCGGCGTATCCATCCGGGATCGCCAGCATCGACTGGGTTCCGCACATCTTCCTCTTCTCCCGATCGGAGTTTCCTTCCGGCGCCGCCGAACCACTCGGCGTGCGCCCCATCCCGCGGTCCGCGCAGACCGCGGGTCAGATTCCTTGGCTCGTCCAGGCGCGCGCCCTTGCGTCGAGCGCCGCGCCTTTGGCTTTCTGCGAGAACCCGGCCATCCCGGGACGAACGCCCGGGGCCGCGGGTTCCCCGCTATTCGCTTGCTCCGTTCGCGCCCTCACTCCGTCACCCGCATCGCCACGCTGGTCCCGGCGCTGGCCGCCGTTCCGCCGTGGCCGCCGCTTCCCGCGGCGCCGCCGGAGACGTCGCGGCTGCCCAGCGCGCTGGTCGCGTCGCTGTAGACCAGGACGACCGCCCCTCCGCCGCCCCCGCCGCCGTTGCCGGCCTTGGTGGCTCCCGAGGCCTCCCCGGCGCCGCCCGCGCCGCCCTTGGCCTCGATCGCGCCGCCGTTCACGATCTTCCGGGCGTAGATCCGCACCACCCCGCCGCCGCCTCCTCCGCCGCCTCCGCCGAGTGCGGCCGAGCCGGTGCCGGTCCCGCCCCCGCCCTCGCCGCCGGTGCCCGGACCCGCGACCGAGGCCTCGCCGCGGGTTCCGGCTCCAGGCCCGGCGCCGTGGCCGCCTCCCGAGGAGCCGCCGCATCCCGCGTGCATCTCGGCCGGGGCGCGTGCCGTCGCAATCGACGCCGTCGCCGCGACCGGGGCTCCGTTCAACGTCCCGCTCCCGCCAGCCGAGCCGCCGGCCGCGCCCGCGCCGCCCCGGGCGAGCGGCGTCGCCGTCGCGCCTCCGCCGGGGGTGCCCGCGGCGCCCCCGGTCCCCGACGCGCCCGCCCCGCCCGCGCCGCCGTTGCTGCGGATCTTGCCGGTCGCAGCGATCGTGAGGGTTTCGGTGACGAAGATCCGGTATCCCGCGGGGTCGAGGTCCCCGCCGGACTGGATCGTCAGGTTGCGGAACTCCATGTCCCGCGTGAGCGTGGCCCCCGACCCGTACGAGGCGTCGCCGTCGCCGCCCCGGCCGAAGAGGTCGCCGCCGGGGGACCATTTCAGGCCGGTTCCCTCGAGCGAGTCCGCGGTCAAGACCTTGCCGTTCGTGCCGACCGGGAGACGCACCGCGGCGTTGCCGTTATAGACCAGCAGGTCGCCTTTGGCGGAGAGGGGGAGGCCCCCGGCGCCCGCGAAGACCCAGTCCGCGGGGACCTCACCGAGTCGCTCCTCCACCCGGCGCACGAGGTCCTCCGCGAAGCGATCGAATTGCGGGTGCGCAATGCCGGCAAACGCCTCCGGAGGAGTGCCGGAGTCGAAGATGCGTTCCTCCTCGCGCGCGTGGATGGGATCCTCGTCCGAGGGCGCGAGCACGAACGGGTCGAAGAGGCCGCTCGACGGATCCGCGACGTCCTGCAGGCAACCGAGGTCGCCCTGGGTGCCTTCCGCCGCGTCCGCGCACGGGATGGGGGGCCAGTCCACGCCGCTCCATGCCTCGGCCGCGTCAACCGTCTCCGGGTCGCCGAGGCCCGCCCGGTCCGCTGCGGGTTCGCCGCCGCAGCCGCAGGCCGCCGGCGCCGACGTCGCCCGCGCGATCCCATCCCAGGACTCGTTCATGGTCTCCCCCGGCTTCGCGTTCCGCTCGGACCCCCGTCTCCCGACCACGGGACCGCCCCGCGTCCCCGCGACGAGGCTCACGCGCCCGGCCCCCCGGCCGCCTCCGGACCCGGTCGCGCTTCCGCCCCCGGC
>CAZWCX010000255.1:0-2381 GCA_964632945.1 uncultured Planctomycetia bacterium
CCGGGCGCGAAAATCGCCTCGGCCGAACCCAGGATCTCAAGATTGAAGACCCACTGGGCGGACGTCGCCGGCTCCGACCGCCGCGTCGATCGGCGTTCGCTTCCCGGGCCCGGCCCCTCCCCCATCGTGGATCCCCCCTGCCGACCGCCCTGCGGGTGCGCACCGCGCCCCCGCCGCCGCCATGCGAACCTTTCCCTCCGCCGCGGATCTGGTACGATCAGGAAGTGCAAGCCCTTGAAGGAGGAGGTGTGCCATGCCGCAAGATCGCACCCTGGTCCATGCCCTGCGCCGATGGGCGGAGGCGACCCCGGGGGGCCCTGCCCTGCATGTGAGGACAGCGAACGGATGGCAGGCGAGGTCGTGGCGGGCGTACCACGACGAGGTCATGACCGTCGCCCGGGCCCTGATCGCTCTCGGGCACAAGCCCGGCGACCGCGTCGCGCTGGTTGGACGAAACCGGCCCGAGTGGCTCCTGAGCCAGATGGGCGTGATGGCCGCCGGGGGAATCCCGGCCGCGATCTACGTCACCAACACGCCGGAACAGGCCGCCTTCGTCGCCCGTCACTCCGAGTCGCGCTTCGTGATCGCGGAGGACAAGGGCCAATATGAAAAGTTCCTCGCGCACCGCGAAAGCCTGCCGGGAGTCGAACGGGTGATCCTCTGGGACCCGGTCGACGGGCGCGATCCGAAATGGACCCTGACCTGGGCCGAGTTCCTCGCCGCGGGGACTCCGGGGGATCCCGCGGAACTGGAGCACCGCCTCGGCGCGCTCGCGCCGGACGATTTGGCGTTTCTCTGCTATACCTCCGGCACCACGGGAGACGCCAAGGGGGTCATGCTGTCGCACCAGAACCTCGTCAGCCTGGGCGCCGCCGTCGTGTCCCGCTTCCAGGTCGGACACGAACACGTCATCTCCTACCTGCCGCTCTGCCACATCGCCGAGCAGTTCTTCACCAATGTCATCCCGCTTACATCCGGCAGCGAAGTCTACCTTTGCGACGATCTGCAGAAGCTGAAGGACTACCTTCCGGAGGTGCGTCCGACGATGTTCCTCGGCGTCCCGCGCGTCTGGGAAAAGTTCGAGTCCGCGCTCCGCGCGCGCCTCGCGGAGGCCTCGGGCCTGAAGGGGATGCTGGCCCGCTGGGCCCTGCGGACGGAACTCGACGCGTTTCGGCGCGAACTCGAAACGGGTGCTCCCGTCGGTGGACTCGGGCGCTCGATCGCAAACCGCCTCGTGCAGGGAAAGATCCGCGCCAGGCTCGGACTCGATCGCGTGCGCGTGTGCTGCACCGGGTCCGCGCCGATCCCGGTCAAGACGCAGGAGTTCTTCGCCTCCCTGGGCCTCGTCATCTACGAGGCGTACGGCCTGAGCGAGACGACCGCCCTGCTGACGACGACGGTTCCGGGGCAGGCGCGCTTCGGCACGGTCGGACGGCCCGTCGAGGGGGTCGAATTGAAGCTCGCGGAGGACGGCGAGATCCTCGCGCGGGGGCCCAACTTGACGAGCGGATACTTCCGCGACCCGGAACGGACGCATGAACTCTGGGAAGGCGGGTGGCTCCACACCGGCGATGTCGGCGAGTTCGACGTTCAGGGCAACCTGCGGATCACCGACCGGAAGAAGGACCTGTTCAAGACCAGCGGCGGCAAGTATGTCGCCCCGCAAGCGATCGAGGCGAAGCTGAAAACCATCCGGGGCGTCGCACAGGCGGTCGCCGTCGGCGACGCCCGGCGGTACATTACGGCCTTGCTCACGCTCGACCCGGAAAACGCCCCGAAGGCGGCTGCGGAGGCGGGGATCCAGGAGCGCGATCCGGCGGCGCTGGCCAAGGACGAGCGCTTCCGCGCATGGCTCGAGCGTCGCGTCGAGGAGGACGTGAATTCCGTCCTGGCGCGGTATGAGACGGTGAAGAAGATTGCCGTCGTGCCGGGCGAATTCACCGTCGCCGGGGGCGAATTGACGCCGACCATGAAGCTCCGGCGCAAGGAGATCGTTCGCAAGTACGCCGACTTGATCGACACGCTTTATGTCGAGGAGCCGGCGACGTCGTCGGCGTCGTGATCCGGGCGTGAGACCGATCCCGTCGCGGCCCTGCGCACCCGGCCGGGAAGATGTTTCGGACGGTCTCGTCCGGCGACTTGGGCGTCGAGTTGGGCTCGGCTGCCCCCTCGCGCCACCGACGCCGCGCCCGGAACCCCCGCGTCTCCCCGCCGGCGGGGACCCGGGCGGTGCGCCGGGCGTCCGGCACCGGGACCGCCCCGCACCGGGGAAGGACTCGCTTGGGACCAGGCGGCGGGCCCCGGGTCGATCGGCCGGGCGCCTCCACGCCTAGCCCGGATTATTCATGAAGCCGCGCCAGCGGCTTCGTGAAAAATCCGCC
>CAZWCX010000256.1:0-2342 GCA_964632945.1 uncultured Planctomycetia bacterium
GGGTATCGGCCGCGGAACGTGTGGATCTCGTCCGCGTAGTGCGACGGCGTCCAGTTGCGCGCCACGGGCTCGAAGTCGCCTCGCTCGAAACCGGCGGCGGCGAAGGCCGCGTCGAGGTCGAGCCCCCGCACCGGCGCGACGCTCGCGTCAACGAGCCCCGCCTCCGTCTGGCCGAGCGAGTCCGCGGTCGTGGGCCGACTCGGCCTTCCCCCGGGCACACCGTGGAACCACTCGAGCCGTCCGCGGGGGTCGAGCACGACGAGGACCATCCCCGGCTCGGTGCGCGGAGGGTCGCCGGGACTGATCTGACCGACCAGGTTCCGCGCGGCCAGGTGCATCGGCGACTCGCGGAACCAGAAACCGATGGGAGAGGGGCGGCCGGTGGCGAGCGAGTCCCAGGCGGGCGCCTCCGGGCGCACGCGCTCTTCGTACGCGGTCACGTCGGGATCGAACCACCAGCCATGCGCCTGGTCGCGCACCAGCGAATCGGGGTAGCCGAACCCGCGCCGCAGCTCGGCGGCGCGGTCGGCCAGAACCGAGGAGGACTTGGGCAGCCCGACGATCCCCTCGACCCGCGTGCGGGGCGCGAGCCAGATCTGGACCGCGATGCCGAGCACGACGAGCGCCAGGGCCGCCACCGCGATCGGCAATGGCAAGGTCCCGGCCGACCCGGACGCGGCGATCATCTCCGGCGAGGGGACCTCCCCCGCGGCCAGCGCCGCAGCCAACGGGTCACCACCCGGGAGTGCGGCGGCCACGGCAAGCGCGCTGGCCGGTCGCTGCGTCGGATCCGGGTCGAGGCAGCGCGCAATCGCGCGTTCGATCGCGGGATCCAGGCCGGCGAGCTCGGTCGACGTGTGCGTGAAGAGCTCCGACCGCTTGCTCTCGATCTCGCGCAGCGATCGTCCCGTGAGTGCCCGCCGCCCCGTGTACATCTCGAAGAGGAGGAGGCCCAGCGCATAGATGTCGCTCTGCGCCGTGACCTGGCGGCCCTCCACCTGTTCGGGCGCCATGTAGCTCGGTGTGCCGGCGCGGATCTCGTGCGCGCCGATCTCCTCTCCCAGCCCGGCCAACCCGAAGTCCGCGATGTGCGCGACCCCCTCCGAATCGACGAGGATGTTGGCCGGCTTGAGGTCCCGGTGCAGGATGCCCTTCTCATGGGCGGCCTGGAGCCCGGCGCAGATCTGCCGGGCCAGCTCGGTTGCCTTGTCCTCGGAGAACTTCCCTACTCGCTTGAGGAGCGATCCCAGATCCTCTCCGTCGATGAACTCCATGGAGAGGAAGGAATCGGCGCCGTGCTCGACGACGTCGTAGACGCGACAGACGTTCCGGTGCGACACCTGGCGCGCCAGCCTCACCTCCGCGAAGAGACGGCTCAGCCGGTCGGGATCGCGGGCCAGCGCTTCCGGGAGGAACTTGAGCGCCACCGGCTGGCCGAGCTTGAGGTCGTCGGCCCGATACACCTCCCCCATGCCGCCGCCGCCGATCTTCCCCAGGATCCGATAGCGCTGTCCCAGGATCTCCCCGAATCCGAAGCGCGCGTCGGGGTCCGTGTCGGAAGCGATCCGTCCGAGCCCACGGCCCCCGGGCCTCGAGCTGCGCTCCGCCGCTTCCGGCCGTCCCGACGTGGCCCCGCTTTCGCCGGGGGACGGTGCGCCCGAGGGTGTGCGGGCCCGACCGGAATCGGGCGGCGTGAGTTCGGTGGGGGAATCGAGCGGGTCTTCCGCGAGGGCCAGGCCGCATCGCGGGCAGAAGAGCGCCGCGGGCGGCAGGGGGGACTGGCACCGGCGACACTCCATGTGCGGGATTGTATCGGGTCGTGCAGGCCGCGCACAGGGCGGCGAGCCACCCATCCGCGAGGAGTGGGTGCGCCGGTGTCCCCCCGGGCGCTGGCCGACGCGCCCCTGAGGGTCGAAGAGGAAAAAGGTGAAAATCCGGTTGGAGGGATCCGAGTCCAGGAGTTAGTCTGCCATCTGAATTCGTCGAAACGGAGGCACGGTTTCATGTACATCGCCCAGCGAATCCCCAACATCGCGACCGGCTGGTCGCACATGGAGGCAGCGGGCGCGTAGGACCCCTTTCGACAGGAACCCCTTCGAGCCCGCTCGCCGGCACGAGCGGGCTCTTTTCTTTCTCCGACTTTCCTCCCCTCGTCGCCGGTTCATACGGATCACCTCGTAACGTTTCGCCAAGAGGGAACCCATGAACTCGAAACACCGGATGCTCTGGCGGGAGATGGAAGGCCATCGCGCACTCTACGGGCTGGCCCTCGTTGCCCTCTTTCTCGGATCGTGCTTCCAGTACCTCGTGCCCCTCGTCCCGCAGGCCGTCATGGACGGAGT
>CAZWCX010000257.1:0-2234 GCA_964632945.1 uncultured Planctomycetia bacterium
GGGCGGATTTTTCACGAAGCCGCTGGCGCGGCTTCATGAATAATCCGGGCTAGCGACGGGCGGAATCCGCGGCGGGCGCGGCGCTCGAAGCGCAATGACGCTCGAAGAGTCCGGTCAGCGCGGACGCGATCACGTCCGGGGAGCGTCCTTCGATCTCGCGCCGCGGAATCGCGGCCGCCAGCGTACCGTCCTTGAACAGGTAGGCGCACGGCGAGGACGGCGGGACCGAAGCGGCCAGGGCGCGCACGCGCTCCACCGCATCCCGCTCCATGCCCGCGAAGACGGTCACGCTCCGGTCCGGCTTCACCCGGTGGCCGAGAGCGCGCACCACGCCGGGGCGGAAGATTCCGGCGGCGCA
Source organism: uncultured Planctomycetia bacterium (assembly GCA_964632945.1). Taxonomy (GTDB): domain Bacteria; phylum Planctomycetota; class MHYJ01; order WSZJ01; family CAZWCX01; genus CAZWCX01. The sequence continues at coordinate 359 of CAZWCX010000257.1, forward strand.
ACCGCAGACCGAATTGACGACGACCAGCACGGTCCCCTTCGTCCCGCCGACGACGCGGTCGACGTCTTCGGGGGTCAGGATCTCCTCGATCCCCGCCTTCGTCAGTTCTTCGCGCATCGGCCGGACGGCCTCGGGATCGTACATGGGGGCGTTATGGAGCCGAAACATGGGGTTTGCCCTCCCTCAATTTGTTCTGTTGCCGGCGCGCGTGCGCCTGCACCATTTCGATCATTCCCATCAGGCCCAGGCCTTTTCCCATGCCCAGGTTGCGTCCGAAGACCCGGTTGAGCAGGTCGGGCGGGACGGCGGCGACCTGATCCAGCGGCGCGCCCGAACAGGTCTTGTCGACGATCGCCGCCACGGCCTTGGCGGAAATCCCGTGCGGGTTCTCCACCGCGAACCAGAACTTCAGCGTCCCATCCTCCCTCGGCTCCGCGAACACGAACGCCTCGCTCTCGCAGTGCGGCACGCGCGCGGACTCCGGGTACGGCCGCGCGGCGACGCGCTCCGGCACGGGCTTGAATTGGTCGGCGTATTCGATCAGCATCTCCGCCCGCAGGTCCTCGTCGGGAGCGGAATCGAAAAAGTCGACCGCCTGCCGGAGCTTGGGGGGTAGGTCGGGCACGGTTTCCTCCCGGCGGCTACTTCTCGATCGGGGCGCCGACCAGGTTGCCCCACTCGGTCCAGGAGCCGTCGTAGTTTTTCACGTTCGGGAATCCAAGCAAGTATGTGAGGACGAACCAGGAGTGGCTGCTGCGCTCGCCGATGCGGCAATAGGCGACGACCTTGTCGTTCTTCTGGAGGCCGTTTTCCTGCACGTAAAGCCGGGTCAACTCCTCGGACGTACGGAACGTACCGTCGTCCGGGTTGATCGCCTTGGCCCACGGGATGCTCTTTGCGCCGGGAATGTGGCCGCCCCGGAGGGCGCCCTCGTTGGGGTACTCCGGCATGTGCAGCCGCTTGCCGGTGAACTCGTCGGGGGAGCGGACATCGACGAGCGGGAGCTTCGCCTGGACGTGTTTCATCACCTCGTCCCGGAAGGCGCGAATGCGCGTATCGTCGCGCGGGGGGGCCTGGTACTGCGTGGCCGCGGGTTGCGGCTTCTCGCGGGTGACGGTGCGCCCCTCCTTCTCCCACTTGAGCCGGCCGCCGTCCATGATCTTCGCCTTGGCGTGGCCGAAGAGCTGGAAGACCCAGAAGGCATAGCAGGCCCACCAGTTGTTCTTGTCCCCGTAGAAGACCACGGTCGTGTCGGGAGTGGCGCCGATCCGGGACATGAGCCGGCTGAATCCCTCGGTATCGAGGTAGTCGCGCCGGATCTGGTCGTTGAGGTCGTTGGTCCAGTCGACCTGCACGGCGCCGGGAATGTGTCCCGACGGATAGAGAAGCGGGTCTTCGTTCGATTCGATGATACGGATCGTCGGGTCCTTGAGGTGGTCGGCCACCCATTGGGTGGAGACGAGCACGTCGGGCCGCACGTATCCGCGCTTGTCGATGTCGGTCATGGTCGATCCCTCCTGACTGATGGGAACACCGAGCTTGAGGAGCGGCAACGGTAGCAGGGCCGGGGAGCGTCGTCAAGGCTCGCGGGCCGCGTGGCGGACGCCTGACGGCACGGGCCCTACCGTCGCCAGGACGGATGTAGGGCGCCCGGGCCTGATCGGTTTTCCATCGTGAGATCCGGGGTTCGGCCGAGGCCGAACGTCGCACCCGGCGAGGCGCGCAGAAGCAGCGGTGCCCCGGTGGCTCGCCGACGACGAGCAACCAGGCCCGGCGCGAAATGCGACCGGACCAGCCTGGGAGTGCCAGGTTGACGCCCCACTAGCCCGGATTATTCATGAAGCCGCGCCAGCGGCTTCGTGAATAATCCGCCCGC
>CAZWCX010000258.1:0-2220 GCA_964632945.1 uncultured Planctomycetia bacterium
AGACTGGCCGGCGCCGTCGAGGGGATTTCCGCCATGGTGGCGGAGTCCTGAAACTCCAGGTCTCCCGGGGTCGAGGGCCGGTGCCCGGAGGCCCCGGTCGAGGACGGCGTAGGCATGTCCGAGATCGTCGCGGAGTCCTGGAAGTCGGCGTCTCCGGGCGCGGACGCAGGGGCCAGGGCCGGCGGGCGGAGTTCGACGTCCAGGAGCGTGGGCGAAGGCGCCCCCTCCGAGGCATCCGCGACCGGGATGTCGGGCAGCGTCGCCTCCAAGGGGCCGGCCGGACCGGACGTCGCGGTGTCGGTCGTTCTGGACTGCGGCAGGGGCGTGCCTTCCGGCGGCGTGTACGGGACCGATTCCGGGGGACGACACGGGATGACCGGTCCTTTGCACCGCGGGCAGGTCGGCGGCGGGGCCTCCCGTTCCTTCGATCGCAGCACCCACCGGCACGTCTCACAAGTAACCAGGTTGATTACTTGGAGCCCCCGCACGGACTGTTCCGCCTGCGGCGTCAAGTATCCCATGCCGACCAATACGTCGGTCAGGCTATGCTCCCCGCCGCGCGGAAGGTGGTAGAGGGCGGTGCGGAGCGCTTCGACTCCGACGGCGCGCGACTTGTGGGCGATCAGGGCGGTAAAGACGTCGGCCATGCGCCGGCGGGTCGACTCTTCCAGCATCATCTGCTTGAACCCGGCCATGCTCTTGAGGCTTGCCACGTCCGAAGGGGTCAGCACCCGTTGGACTTGCATCACATGGAGCAGGGTCGCTTGCCCCCCGTGGCGGGTCAGTTCCAGGTAACCGTCGAACAGCTGCAAGGGCGTGACCTGACCGCGCGCGAGTGCGATCTGGCCCAGCATATCGTCGTGCTGCGACATGTCGAGTTCCTTCCGGCAGGAGATCAGGCAGGAAGTTCATGATACGGCAGCCGAAACGGCAAGTCAACCCAACGAGCCCGGCGGGATCGGCCCGGGCGGGACGCGTAACGATTCTTCTTGCAGCCTCGGGTCGAGACGCGCAAAATGAAGCCGAGACAACCCTTCCGCCGCGGGCTGGAGCCGAAGACGATGTCGACGATCCGCGAGGCGCTGGAAGAGGAATTCCGCCTGGGGAAGCTGGATTACATCAAGGACGACCTGAAGCGCTTCCTCGACCAGCATCGCGAGACCCTGCAGAAACTCCTGAGTCAGGAACTCGCCGGACTCCAGGGGGGCATCACACGGGTCGTGCGCCGACAGAATTTCGACGACGACGCACGGTTCAATCTCGCCGTTCGGCTGCTGGTCAAGCAGGCGCGAACGATCAATCCCGCCCGCGACATCAAACTGCAGCTCGCGGACATTGCACGGGAGGTCTGGCTCGAAGGGGAGCGGCAGAGGCGCGCCTGCACCCGCGAGGACGAGAACCGGATCGCCCGCGAGTGGAACGAGCGGTTCGGGCATCGCTTCCGCGATTGGCAGTTGTTGCGTGTGCTGTACGTATTCGACCGGTATCAAGAGGAGTTCCACCAGTTCTTCGAGGAACTCCTTGCGCCGATGAACAATCGTGGAACGTCGGTGACGAAGAAGGATCCGCGCAAGACGGGGTGAGTCGATGGCCGATTCTCAGGCGAAAACCAGATTGCGGGAACGGGTGGCCGGAGCCCTGTTGCGCGGCGAGTTCACCCTGGCGTCCGGCAAGAAGAGCAGCTACTACCTGGACGGCAAACAGATCACATTGCACGCGCAGGGGTTGCACGATCTTGCGGTCGTCCTCCTGGAGGCCATCGGGGACGATCCGATCGAGGCGATCGGCGGGCTGTCGATGGGCGCCGATCCGATCGCCGCAGCCGTGGCCGCCTTGAGCGTCCTCCCCCCGCCGGCGGGGAGGAAGGCTCGTGCGCCGATTCACGCCTTTCTGGTGCGCAAGGAGCCGAAGAAGCACGGCACCTCCCGCTGGCTCGAGGGTCCGCCCCTGCGCAGCGGCGTGCGCGTCGCCGCGGTCGATGACGTCATCACCACGGGCGGTTCCACGATCACGGCCATCGAACGAACCCGCGAGGCGGGGGCCGTCGTCGATCGCGCCTACTGTCTGATGGATCGGGAGGAAGGGGGGCGGGAAGCGCTGGCCGCCCTGGGCGTGAAGCTGGAGTCCGTGTTTTCGATCCGGGAGTTCCTCTAGACGGGAATGGCGGATCGATCGACGGTGTTGGTACGGAAATCCGGAATGTCCGCCCGGGCGTTCCGG
>CAZWCX010000259.1:0-2138 GCA_964632945.1 uncultured Planctomycetia bacterium
TCTATCGCCCGGAGGAAGCCCTCGTCGGTTTCATCAGCTATCGGGATCCGCATCTGATCGAGACGCTCGAAGTGTATCGGAAGGCGGGTGACTTCGTGCGCTCCGGCGCGATCTCCGCCGACCTGCTCGAGCGCTCCAAGATCGGCGCGGTGGGCGGATTCGATCGCATCCTCGGACCCGGAGAACAGGGACTCGTCGCCCTCAAGCGACACCTGCTCGGACTCACGGACAGCGACCGCCGCACCTTCCGAGACGGGCTGCTCGACGTGACCATGGGGGGCCTGAAGAAGGACGCGCTGGCCGCCATGGAGTCGGCGCTGGCCCAGGCCCCGCGCGCGGTGCTGGCCGCCCGCAAGACCCTCGAACAGGCGAATGCGAAACTGCAGCCGCCCTTCGTCATCGAGGAGCTCGACTGAGAGCGGCGCTCCCCGGACGCGCCGCGCCACGCTGGGGAAGGTCACGGGAGAACCTTCCCCCGGGAAACGAAAACGCCCGGGGCCGTCCTGCCGGTCCCGGGCGTCTCGTGGGGTGCAGCGTGCCGATCCCGCTCCCGTCGCCTACCTCGGGCAAGTCCCTTCGTACTCGACGAACCACTCGACCGCATCCGCCGGGGCGCTCGCTTCGCCGCACCCGCCGGTCGCGCCGCCCGTGGGGCAACCGCTCGCCGCCGGCGCCGGATTACCGCTCCACGTCGGGCCGTCCGTCACTTCTTCCCGCGACAACACGTCCACATTCTCCAGGCCCAGCTCATTGACCGTGATCACCGGCTCGACCTCGGGCTGGGGCTGCCCCTTCATGCAGCAGTCCATGGAGAAGGGCTTCCCGTCCAGGACCTTGATCGCCCCCTTCACCACGCACTTCACCTGGCGGCCGAACCCGGTCGTCACCAGGAGCCCCGCCACCGCCACCAGGGCCACCACCAGGATCGCCTCGGTCCCCGCCATCCCGTTCCGACCGTTCTTGCGCGCGTTCGTCATCGTCTTCTCTCCTTGATCGGCTCCTGCGGTCCCCGTCCGTTTCACACTCCGTTGCACGAGAGAGGAGATAAGCACGGAACATGCCGCGGCCCGGGACGAATCATTTATATTCGCATCCCTTGAATTCACAGCCGGTTGCGCGCGGCAGCCGCCGCATTCGTGCCGGGGGCCTTGTCGGGCGGGCCCGACGCCGCCACCGGGAAGCTGTCGGATGGTTCCGACACTGGGCGGGGAAACGGTGGCCTTCCGGCAAATCCGCGTGATCGCGCAGCGCCCGTCGCGGCGCCCTCCGCTCACCGTGCGGGAAGCGCGGCAAGAGAGAGGCCCAAATGGCCCGCAGACCGTGTCGGGAGCACCGGGGCATTCCGTGGGATTCCATGGCCCATTGGCGGTCCTTGCCGGATCCACAGGCACCCGGCCTCCCCGATACCGGAGGCCTGCTCGACCTCCCGCTCCGCCGCCGATCCGGTTCCATGGGGGCGAGCCCTCCTGCCTGTCCGGCCGGCGGGGTCGCAACCGGTGGGTGGGCCGCAACGAGCCGCATCCGACGGGATCGCTCCGTCGCGATCCATGCCGCACGGGCACGCCGAACAGACCCAGAACGATTCGTCACCGGCTCCCGCGCCCACGGGACCGGGGCGGGAGCGACGACCACGATCCGGAAGACGGCCTCGACCGGGGGCCCTTTCGATGACCCCTGTTTCCCCGACTCGCCCCCCACCGTCGGGAGTCGCGGGACGGCCGCGCACCCGGGCGCCTCCCCACCCCGGACCCATCCGGCCAGCGCGCGCTCGAACGGGCTGACGAGTTTCTCACCCTTCCCGGCCTCGGCAGAGGCGCGGTGCTCCGTGCGGTCGCCGTCGAATTCGGCCAGGATCGCCGGTGGCGTCACTCAGGTCCCCGCGCGCGGACCGCCTACGTAGCCTCGGTCGCTCGAACCGCGGTTGTACCGTTCATGAGACATGGGCCGGTGTCCGCTTTGCCCAGCAACGTGTGCTGGAGCGGCTCGGTGACGAACGAAGAGACGCGGTCCGTCCAAGCCGAGGTTGAGGGAGTGGTCCCAGCCGAACCCGAGCGGCCCGTCGACCGAGGCCCCGCTGCGGTAGGTGGCGACGAACTCGAAGGGGCAGCCGACGCCCGGGATCGAGGCCACCGGCACGC
>CAZWCX010000260.1:0-2122 GCA_964632945.1 uncultured Planctomycetia bacterium
AACGGAAGGTTGTAGCACCCCTTCCGCAACTCGGTCAGGTAACGCCGCCGCGCCTCGGACTCCCGCCGAGCCTCGGCATCCGCGGTTGTCGTGACTTGAACCACCACCTGTTGGGCAAACAGGAGGTTTTGTTGCAGCCCGCTGACCACGTTGTGTGCCCGGATGACCTCCGCGTCGATACCCCCTGCCACGCCGCCGTCCACGCCGCCTTGCACTGCTTGGATCGCCTGCGTGACGACCGTTGCCCACGGCGCCGACGCCATCTGTGTGGTCATCCGATCGTCCGTCAACCCAGCCAGCACCGTCTTCAATCCCGGCTCGTCGCCGACCTGCCGCCAGAACGCCGCCTCGAACGCCGTGACCCCGTCGTCGACCGCGAACCCGAACGCCGTCCCGCTCGCGCGCTCCAGCCAATCCGCGATGGCCCCACGATCCACGCGCGCGCCGCGCAGCACCTGTCCGAGCTCGCGCCCCACCTCCGGCTCGCCGAAGAACCGCTCGAACGGCCCCGTCACCGCGGCCGACGGATCGTCCTTGGCGGTCAAGCCGGCCGCGATCATTGCCGTCACCGCGCCCTGCAGACAGCGATCGATCCGGAGCATGAGCTCCGGATCGCCGAGCGCTTCCCGCACCCTCGGCCGCGCCCCCTCCACGAAGCTCCGCGTCAAGCGTCCCGCATCGCCGCTGGCCATGCTCATCCCCCGAAGTACGCTTGAACCACCTGGTACACCTGCCCGGCCGTGCGCGCCAGACCGGCAAGACCGGCACCCACCTCGCTGGCACGCTCGCCCGCCGCGGCGCCTTGCGCCACGATGTCCGCAAACGCCTTCACTCCGCGCAGCACGCGCCTGCCTGCCGGCTGCGGCTCGGAAGCCTCGGTCGCCGCCTGCACGATCGCTGCGCGAGCGTCCTCGGCATCCTTCGGGTCTGCCAGGTCTCCGGCGGCGATGACCCGGTCCAGCTCGGCACGCAGCGCCTCGATCGCTTGCCGGATCTCGTCGAGCGTCGGCGCGTGCGGGTTCGCGATGTGGAGCAAGCCCACGACCACCCGGCCGGCCTGGATCTCATCGGCTTCGATTCCCGAGCGCGGGACGTTCGCCGCCAGGCTCCCCAGCGCCGCCGCCATCCCCGCGTCGGTGCCCTCGAGGTGTACTCCGTCGACGACGGTGTCCGCCTCGAGGCGGCGCGCCCGGATACCCGGGCGGGCGGCAGGGGCGCGCGCCCCCCCAGGGTCGACGGCGAGGTTGCCCGCGGTCGATGCCGCACCGGATGCGCGGCCAACCATGTGGCTTGCCGGTCCGCTCCCGGTGTCGGCGTGTCCCTCGCGATCCCGAATCCCTTCGAGGATGCGCTCGCGCACCAACGTGAACAAGATGTCGGTGCTGCCGCCCGGCTTGGAGATGCTCACATGCCCGCCCGGCACGACCCGATACTCCTCGGTCGCGGTCAACGCGCCGTGGACCCGCTCCATCGGAGCCAGCCAATCCCGGTCGCCCACGTAGTTGTGCAGGCTCGGGAGCGGCATCCCCATCCCCTTGGCCTGCTCCACCACCTGGCCCCACCGATACAGCGTGTCCTGCAGCGCAGGGCTGTCGGCCCGGACCTCCGCCGCCAGGACGTTGAGCCGGCGAACCCACTCCAGCCAGTCCCCGGTCATCCCGGCGCCGAGATGGGGCACGCCGATGAAGTGCACTTGTCGGATCTGCTCGAAGAACCGCCGTTCGTTCTGGTTCTCGAAGATCGCGACCAGGAAGCGCCGCGTCACCAGGCCGCCAAGGCTGTGCGCCACCACGAAGATGTTCTGCTGAGGCTCGGAAAACGCGTCGACGAACGACAGAAGGCTGCCGGCGATGGTGTCGAGCCCCCGGTCGTTCCGGATGAGCCCCGTCTGATAACCGAACGACGCGACCTCACACCGCTCGAATCCCTGTCCCGCTTCCCGGATCAGGTATGGGAACCGTTCCCAGGTCGCCTCCGGGTCACCGGTGTAGCCGTGAACGAACAACACAAGGTCGGGTTCGCGATGGGCTTCGTCGCGCCAGTACCACCCGTCGGCGCCGTCGCGCGGCCGCAGCTCCTGTTTCGGCATGTCCACCCTCCTCTGAACGTGGCAACCAACCAA
>CAZWCX010000261.1:0-2020 GCA_964632945.1 uncultured Planctomycetia bacterium
TCCCCGACGGCGGGGTTCGGCGTGGGCTCCGAGGCGAGGTCCGCCGGCGGGACGTTCGCGATCCGCCCGTGTGCCGCGTCCCGTGAGACGTGGAGTGAGTCCGGTTCCGCCGCGGTCCTCTCCGGCGCCGCAACCCGGCTCGGTGGCGGCGGGGGCTCCACGCCGTGCGGGCGTCCGGGCCTTCCCGGCATCCACCCGCTCATCCCGCCGCGAAGCATCGCCTGGGTGAACGGCATCATGCCCCGATAGCCGATGCCGAGGTCCTCCCAGCGGAAGATCTCGACCCGCTCGTCGCCGTTCGCGTCCCAAGGGTCGTCCGGGTCGGTCGCCCGCGGTTCGTCGGCGGCGGGGACGCGGAGATCCGGGAGGTCTTCCACGGCAACCGGGAGACCCAGGTCGGGGGCGCCGAAATACGTCGTCGCCAGCGCACGAGCCGTCTCCGGCGACTCCGACGCCGCGACCGCGCGCGCGCACGATCGGCCGCCCGCACAATCGGCGCAGCACGCTCCTTGCTCGACCCATCCGGGCGCATGCGCCCGCAGGAGGTCCGCCTGCGCCTGGGCGAGCGCGGCCGGGAGCAGGGCCGTCCCCGCCTCCGCCGCAGGGTCGGGAACGGCGCAGCCGCAGGGGACCGATGCCATCGACGATTCCTCGAGCCAACCCCAGCGGCTACGCGATGCCGTCCAGCCGCGCCAGGGCGGCGTCGGTGTGCTTGACGAAGGTCACGTTGCACGACACCCGGTAGCGGTGTTGGTCGTTGCCGGCAACCATGACGCGCTCGACCTCGAACATCTTCCCCGACCCGCCGGGCTTGAAGACGCCGGCGATCCCCTTGCCGTACCCGAGCACCACCGCGTACATGGACGAAAGGTTGGTCCCCGACCCTTTGGTCTCGTTGTTGGGGATCCAATCGCTGACCAGGATCTTGACGTTCCCGTGGTAGAAGCAGCGATCGCCCGAGACGGGGTCGACCCCGACGCGGGGGAGGCTGCCGGGGTAGTGCAGCGCCTTCCACTTGTTCAGCACGGCGAGGTTCATGATCAGGGCATCCGCGCGGCCGCCCCCGGCGGTGACCTTGTTGAGCAGCCGGTCGACGTCGGTGAAGAGCAACGCGCCTCCGTTCACCGCGTCGTTGTTGGCCCCCACCGTCTGACCGGACACGGCCAGGGTCTTGACGCCCTGCGGGTCGTTGGCGCCGCCCGTTCCGTTCATGAGCGAATCCCCGAGTTTGTAGCGGACGTTCACGAGCTTGGCGTCGAGCTCGGCCTGCAGGACCTTGACGTTCTCCGGGCTGTCGTCCCGGTAGATCTCCTCGCTGAACGTGTCCAGGAGCAGGTCGACGTAGACGCGCTTGAGGTCGTACGTCGTCGCCGGCTCGGTCGGGACGCTGGACGAATCCGTGGTCGCGCCGCCGGCCGCGATCCAGGCGGCGGCGCCGAAGTTCCCCGCCGTCACGGTCACGACGCGGGCCTGGTGCCCGGAGAGCCGCTTCCACGTCATCTGCGGCAGGAACTGGTCCACGGTCGGAGAGGTTTCGAACATCCCCTTGATCGGATCGGGCCGGGAGAAGAGGGATGCCTGGGCCGTGGTGATCGACGCCATGGGGGATCCTCCGTGCGGGGAAGGGCGCTGCGGCGCGCGGGTGGGTTCCGAACTCCTTCGCGATCGGGCTCGTCCGCGTCGTGCGCGTTCGACGGCAAGGGGCCATGGTATCCAAACAGAGACTCCGGTCAAGCACGAAGTAATGCCTTGGCGAACTCACTCCATCGCGAGTGACTAAGACACAAGATGCCCCCCCCCCAAGCACTTACTACGATCCACCCATCGGGGCCTGTCCGATCGCGGATCCGGAACCGTCCCCTGCCCAGGAGCACGAGCCGTACTCTTGGTGGCGCCTGAAGATCGGTCGAGGCCGCTGCGGAAACGAATCTTCGACGAATTCCGAAGGAGAGGGACGTCCCGGAAGGCTCGCGAGGCGGAGTCTCGCCACCGGCGTGGGGGAATCCCCGCGCACTCTCGA
>CAZWCX010000262.1:0-1871 GCA_964632945.1 uncultured Planctomycetia bacterium
ACTGCCTCGCCCAGCGTGCGACACCGTGTGTCGCACGCCGGTCGCCCCGCGGTCCCGGCTGCGGACGACGCCAGGAGCCCCCGGGCGGAATCTTCGCGAAACCGGCGACGCGGCTTCATGAATGATCCGGGCGAGCGGCCCGCTCGCCGCGATTCCGCCGGGGTCGGATCGGCGTCGGCCGTCGGTCGGCATCCACCGCCACGTAGGTCACTTCCGCCTCCGTGACCTTTACCCGCCGCCCCCCTTCGTGGACCCGCTCCGCCTCGACCACGACGTGGACGGTGATCGAAGTTCGCCCCACGCGAAGCGTGTTCGTGCGGAACGAGACGATGTCGCCCACGAATACCGGGGCGTGGAAGACGACCTCCTTCATCGCCACCGTGACGAGCTCCCGCATCGACGTCCGGCGCGCCTCCACGGCGCCGGCAAGGTCGAGGTAGGACAGGATCGTCCCGCCGAAGATGGTCCCGAGCTCATTGGTGTCGCGGGGGAGCATGATCACTCGGATGGCGAGGTAGGGTTCCCCGGTCCGCGCCGGCGTTTCCGCCCGCGACCGTTGCCGGCTCTTCTTCGCGGCCATCCCTCACCTCCTGCGAATGCCTGGATTCACCCCGGGACCCCTGCTAGAATCATCCGCGACGTTATCGCATGTTTTTCTCCAGGGAGCGAGCAACCGTGTCCGTCGAGCCGATTCGGGACCTGCTCGGGCGCGCCCGGGAGGGGGCGCGCCTCACCCGCGAAGAGGGACTGCGCCTCTACCGCGAGGCTCCGCTGCGGCCCCTCATGCAGACCGCCCACTCGTTGCGCATGAAGCGGGTGCCGCGGAATCTGGTCACCTACCTGGTGGACCGGAACATCAACTACACGAACGTCTGCATCACCGACTGTCTCTTCTGTTCCTTTTACCGTCCGCCCGGACACGCGGAATCGTACGTGCGCAGTCGTGGCGAACTGGCCGCGAAGCTGGCCGAACTCGTCACGGCGGGCGGAACCCGTGTCCTCATGCAGGGGGGGCACCACCCCGGTCTGCGGCTCTCCTGGTACGAAGATCTGCTGCGGTGGATGCGCAACGAATTCCCGACGATCGAAATCGACGCGTTTTCGCCGTCGGAGATCGATCACGTTGCGCAGGTCGAGGGACTCGGGATCGAGGCGGTGCTGCTTCGGTTGCGGGACGCCGGCTTGGCCGGGCTGCCCGGAGGCGGCGCCGAGATCCTGGACGACGACGTTCGACGCCGCGTCTCGCACAAGAAGCAGAAGACGGCCGGCTGGCTCGGGGTCATGGATGTCGCGCAGCGGCTCGGACTGGCGACGTCCGCCAGCATGGTCATCGGATTCGGCGAAACCTACGAGCAACGGCTCAATCACCTGTTCGCGCTGCGGCAGCAGCAGGACCGGGCGCGCGGGCAGTACGGGTCCGGCTTCACCGCGTTCATCACCTGGACCATGGTGCTCGACCATCCTGCGCTCGGCCGAGTGCTGCGGCGGAAGAACGTGCGCCGGGCGGGGGCGCACCCGTATCTCCGGCACTTCTCCATCGCGCGAATCCTGCTCGACAACTTCGATCACATTCAGGCGTCCTGGCCGACCATGGGTCCGGAGACGGCCCGCAAGAGCCTCCATTGCGGGGCCGACGATTTCGGCAGCACGATGATGGAGGAAAACGTCGTCTCGGCGGCGGGAAAGACCTACAGCAGCCTGACCGAGGGGACGATCCAGGATTTCATCCGCGCCGAAGGATTCGTGCCTGCGCAGCGCGACACGCGCTACAACGTCCTCAAGGTCGCCGATCCGGGGTCGCCGGTGGAAGCGAGAGCCTAGTGGGGCTTCAACCTTGATTTCCCAGGTTGGTCCGGTCGCTGTTCGCGCCG
>CAZWCX010000263.1:0-1675 GCA_964632945.1 uncultured Planctomycetia bacterium
ACTCGGCGCGGTCCCAGAGCGTGCGTCCGCCGGAGCGGATGCGCTGGAGGGAGATTTGGAAGGTGCGTGGGGCGGGGGACGGGGCGCCGGGGGCGGCGGTGGCGAATGGCGCGGGGAGGCCGGCGGGGGGCTGGGCCGGGAGGCCGGCGGCGGGTGGGCCGGAGGGGCCGGGGACGCGGGAGAAGTCGGAGCGTCTTGCGCGGCCGGGGCCTCCGGCGTACGTGGGCGCGGGATCTCCAAGGAAGCCGGAGCGCGCGAAGGCCGGGTCGGAGGGGAAGCCGGGGTCCGAGTTGGCAAGGTCGAAGGACCCGGCATGCGCGGTCGCGCGGTTCGCGAAGAAGCCGGTGCCTGCGCCTCCGGGGCCGTGTGGTGTGGTTCCTCCGCCGAAGCCGGCGGGTGCGTACCCCGCAGCGCCGCTGAAGCCGGCGGGCGCATGCGCCGCCGGGCCGCCGAAGCCGTTCTGGGCGACCCCTGCGCCGCCGAGCGGCATCGCCGGCCCGGCCGCAGGCGGCCCTCCGTCCTCGTCCGCTTCGATCGCCGCGGTCTCGGCCGTGAGGGTCACGCGCACGTCGCCCTCGCGGAACTCGACGCGGTAGTCGCCGCCGACGAGGGGGACGAGGTCGGCGACCGGGGCGGCGGCTCCGCGTTCGCGCAGGATCGCCGCCGCGCGGGCGACCTCGGCCACGCGCGCGTCGATTCCCGGCGCGTCCGCGAGGGTGCGTCCGGCCGCGGCCTCGACGACCTCGCGCACGCCGCCCGCGAGGAAGGGCACGGGCGCGGTCGGGCGCGGCGCGTACCGCGCGGGCGCCGGTCGGGCGAGCGGCGCCCCGGACGCGGGCAGCCCGAGCGAGAGGCTGAAGAGGAAGAGCGCCGCCGGCGCCAGCCGGGGGCGGGCATGACGGACGAACCAACCGGGGCCGGACGGCCGGTGCAGCATGACACCCTCGGATGTGGGCCCCACGCCGATGTCCTTGCGGACGAACGGTTGCTGCTCGTTGGCAGCGATCAACTTTCCCCTGGAGTTTTTGCGCGGTTGACGACCGCGGCGGATCGCCGAAATCGAGGCAGTGCGAGTCGCCCGTTCCCCCTCGCCCCGGGGCTGGACACCTCACCACCGAGCCCGTACCCTCTTGCGGTCAAAGACCCCTCCGAAAGCCGAGCGGTGGAGGAGATCCCATGGGCTGGTTGCAAGCGCTCGCCGCGGTGCTGCGGGACGCGGTACGTCAAAGGTCGGACCTGATCCTCGAGGTCCTCGCGTTGCGACAACAGGTCGCGATGATGAAGCGCGGGCACCCGAGGCCGCGCGCGTCCACGCTGGATCGAACGTTCTGGGTGCTGCTCTCGCGGATCTGGGCACGGTGGACCGACGCGCTCATCGTCGTCGAACCGGAGACGGTCGTCAAGTGGCACAAGCAGATGTTCCGCTCGTTCTGGAGCTGGATTTCGCACCGCACGAGCCCTGGCGCGCCGAGGGTGTCGCGCGAGATTCGCGATGCCATTCGCAGACTGGCCGAAGAGAATCCGAAGTGGGGGGCACCCCGGATCCACGGTGAGTTGTTGAAGCTGGGATTCGAGGTTTCGGAGCGAACGGTTGCCCGCTATCTTCCCAGGCGACGACCGGATCCGGGCAAGATCGAGCGTTGGAAGGCGTTCCTGCGGAACCACCGCGACGGGA